>NZ_JBMDXN010000130.1:0-41384 GCF_048595155.1 Sphingomonas sp. | reverse complement strand
CGACCGCCCGCATCATCTTGTCGAGGGCGACAAGCTGACCGCCGATAGCCTGGACCTGCATCCATTCGCCTTCGACCGGGGTAATTTCCCAGATGAAGCGTTGATCAGCACCCACCATGCCGGCGGCCTCGACTGAGATTTCTTGTGCGCAATGCGGACATGCGACGTTGCCCATCACTCCCCCTTCCCCGGAGCGCCCGCCAACAGACGGGTATCTCCGACTTTCACTTCGCGGACATCCATCATGAACTCGATCGATACGCCGTCGTCTGATCCGAATGGCTCGGTCAGCACGGCGTGGATCGTGACGGGCACGTGGCCATGCTTCTTGAGGTGACGCGACAGGGCTTTCCGTCCTTTTTCGACATCCAGCATGCCATAGTGACAGTGGAACTTAGGAGGCGCTTTGCTCATCCTTCCGATCCTTCAGCGATAGTGGTGAGGGCGCGGGTCGGGAATTTGCCGACTCTGTAGGCAAAACAGGGGCGTTCCCGCTTGCTCGGCAAATCCGTCATGGCGGACCAACATCCGCTTACGCCGTCCGGGTCTGAAACGAAATCGTCACCATCAAAAAGCGGCGCTAGGCAGCCCTCGCAGTTGCCGACGACAGCGTCCTCGGAATGCTTCAGGTCGGCCCGTAGCCGCGCATTCTCAGCCTCCAGCGCCTTAACCCTTTCGGCTGTGGCGAGGAGGGCTGGCAATGCGTTGACGGCTGCGACGATCAGCGTGGCATCGCAGTGCGCCAACGTAGACCGTGGAATGTCAGCGATAATCGGGCGGCGATGATTACCACTCAGGATGCCGCTGATTCCCCAATCGAGATTGTGCCGCGCCGACCATTCGCCAGGCGTCGCCTTCTCCAGCAGCCCCTTAAGCCGCTCGATCTCCGCCGCTTCAAGTGCAGGGGTCATGCGTTGTGTCCTTTCGTTTCAGCCGGCCGCCAAGCTCCCCAGCCCACAGCAACCTTGTCTTCGGTCGGATGCTTGTCGGTGCGAGGGCGACCGGGGGTGTCCCAGCTGCGCCCCTTCACGTCCCACAGAAAGCGCCAGCCACAGGCTCGCACGGAAGCGCCGCCGACTTGTTGGCAACCTGCCGCGATATAGGGTTCGGCTTCCTCGCGGCTCCGGCACGTAATCACCGAAACACCATCGAAATCGCGGAAGCGATACCACTCGCTCGCTAGGAGATATGTCAGTCCGCGCCGATAGCCCTTCGCCCTCGCAGCCTTCTCCGTCGCCGCATACAGCATAGAGGGGGCGTTCGGGCTGGTGTCGGTGCAACAGCGCGTGACTTCGGTTGTCAGGCCGTCGTCAAGCCCGCGCGCCACCGGGCGGCCGCAGACGGCGATGCCGACAGTTTCGCCGGCCTCATCATGCAGGCCATGCAGCCACAGAAACCCGGTGGGCCATCCATGGTGGCGATGATGCTCCCGCACGAACGCTCGCGCCTCGTCCCGCGTGATCGGACGAAGATCTATCGCGCGGGTCACGCCTGATCTCCTTGGGATGCGAGGGAGCGGAGGGCCTGCCACACTGATTTCTGTGTGATGCCCACTTCGGCAGCGGCCATGCGTTGCGAGTACCCACTGGCCACAAGCCGACAGGCTTCGGCTTTCATTTCCGGAGTAACCCTATAGTTACCGTTTGCAGGGCCAAATGAACTGCGGCCAATACGCCGCCCGCGTGCAGTGCGCCCGTGGCGCTCTCTGTCCTCGGCGTTCTGTTTGGCTGTGCCCCACGCGAGATTATCCCAGCGTGGGTTTAGGTGATTTCCGTCAAGATGGCGGACTTCGCCCCCCTCAAACGGGGGAAGATCGAGGAAATTGAGTGCCACCAGGCGGTGGACGGCAACGCGCTTCCTCGTTCCTGCATACCGCAGCATGACAGCTGGGTACTCACGAGAATTTCGTGGCACGGATGCGCTCAGCACCGTTCCGTCATACTTTCGCACCCTACCGAGATTGGAGACCTCGTATCTACGCTGCGTACCAGCGACGACTTTCCAAATTTCTTGAGTCATAGGTCTCCTGCCCGCTGGCGGAGCGCTTCAGCGGTCGCCAATCTTGGGTTTGGCGGAACGCGCTCCGGGACTTCAACATAAAGCGTCATCGCGGCGTCGAGGGAGGCGGTGTAGCGATGAAGCCATGGGAGAGGCCGCCTGCCTTGTGCTTCAACTTCGATCGCCTTGGGATCGACGAGACGCCAAATCGCAATATCCAACTCGCGATCCGGACCCGTCACCTTCTCGGCTCGCTCCGCCAATTCCAGCAGCGATGTCATGCGGCACCTTGGATGGCGAACAGGGCGATGTCACGCGCCGTCATGCCGGCCCATTTCGGGTCGCGCTGTGGCGCAGCTTGGCAGATAGCCTCAAGGGCTTCGCGCTCGACCCGCACAGCATCTTCGACCTGGGCTAGATGGTGGGATATGATGGCGTCGGCGGCCCACAAAGCGTCTTTGCGTTCAGCTTCTGACGCCTGTTTCCACCGCACGTCGCGCAATTCCTCCAGCGTAAATTTGCTGCTGTCTGGCACCGCATTACGCGGCCCTATGATGCATCGCGCAATCTCCCCCCGATCCGGCTTAGCGGCATGGGATGGGAGGGAGGCTTCCTCAATGGCCGCGAGCACATCAAACCAATGCACCGTGACGGGCCGGTTGATGTGCTGCTGGTCAACATAGGGGAAACGCTTCTTGAGAAGAGCCTCCCGCGATACGGGCTGTTCCTTATTGGTCATGGGTGGGGCTCCAGCGTGATGGTGTTCGATGGGCCGGGCACGCCCCACTTGTTGCGCTCCACATGCGGGTAAAGCGCATCGAACTCCTCTTGGGTAAGCGGCGTTTTCCGACCTTCTAGATCGTGCCAAAAAATGTGCTTCGGCTCGTACCATGAACAGGAAATCAGCAGCCGATTATCAACGAGCGTGACATCCCAGCTATGCGCCGCGAGGTTTGCGGCCTCGTGCCGCACCTTTTCAGGGAACCTCGCAAGCTCGGCCGACCAAGTCTCAGGCTCGGCCTCCGTATCTTTCGCTCTCCCGTGGCGCGAACGGGCGAGGGCTACGACGCGCTTCACGCCCCTTCTCCCTTGGAGGGGCGATGTGCGGAGAGGGCCGAATAAGCAGCCTCAAGCCGGCGCCAATCCTTCACGATCAGGCGGAATTTGGCCCATTCTTCGTCATCTTCGTCGGCGGCGATGTATTCGCTGGCGCAATCGGCGAACGGCTTCATGGCCTCCAACGCCTCCACCAGCTCCGGTTTTACATTGGTGCGAACAGCGGCTACCGCTTCAACTGCCTCCTCTGGTGTGCAGTCAGGGAGGCCCATCTCCTCATCCAAAGCGGCCATGCGACAAAGAGCCTCTCGACGCCCGCCCGGTTCTACATTGGTAGGGGTTGGTGTGGCGTCGTACCAATCGCGAGCGCTTTTGAGCTTGGCGATAACGCGATCAAGACAGCGCTGGGTGTCGTAATCGTCGTCTTTCATGAAGCCATCGTAGATTTCGATCGCACCTTCGATCAGGTCGGGGAGCCGACCTCGCCTTTGCTGAAACGCTGCGGAGCTCGCCGCCTCGGTAGGGGTTGGGAATTGGAGGGCGGCGATGGAGAGCGAATCCTCAACTTCAAAAAGAATGGCGGCTATCAACTCATCAAGCCGATCGAGGACGGGTACAAAATCGTCCTGATCCATTGTCCCCACAGACCACGCCCCCCAAACCCGAGTGCAGTCGTAGGTATCGCCAAGCTCTGAAAGTAAGGCGCGCTGAATACCCACGCGCAACTCCCTGGCCCGCGCCTCAAGGTTCGGTTCAGCCACGTACCATCTCCCGCTTCGCCGCCGCCACAGAGGCCGCCACATAATGATCCATGCACATCGGCTTGCCATCCATCTCACAGCCATTGTCCGCGACGTGCTGGCAAGCGGTTTTATAACCACCCCGGTCGCGCGTGGCTGTGCATAATATGACATCATAATGTGTCGGATGATAGTTGCGCGTCACGATTGTTCCTCCAAAGCTTGAGGCAAGCTTATTGCTCTTGCTTATCGGCAGTGTCAACAAACTTTTTGCATGGACGTTCGATAATAAACGGCGTTTTGCGCTTGGCGAAGATGATCGGATCGACGTAGCGTCGATGCGTCAAAGCCGCCAGGATGGTGTGGGTCTCTTTCATGACATGGCTGCCACGAAAAGTATGAAGAGAGCGGCTAGGAAGCCGGTGGCGATGTTGGTCATGCACGTGACTCCAGAGTGCTGAAATACGCGACGGAATTCACCGCCCCGCGCCACCCAAAAAACCTGGGCGACTGGGCGAGGACATCCATCGGCGCGCAATGCGCCAACCTGATGCGGCGATCGGACATGGTGTGGAAGCGGTGCTGCTCGATCATGCTGCGCCCACGTTCAAGCGAGCGCGGGGCTCGATAACCTCGCCCTTGTCGCGTTGCTTGGCGAATGGCCTGAAATCGGCGAAATCGATCAGGAAATCGCGGGCATAGGTTCTAACCGTTGAGGGCTTCTTCTGAAGTGCGCCGGCCGCGTAGTCCAGAGATCGGCCCTGTTCGGCCAAGCCCATCAGATACAGGGCAACCTTCGCCTTAGCCTCGGTGATGCCAGCCTCAGCCGCAATCTGACCGAAAAGGCGTCCAGGGTTTTCCATCACATAGCCTCCCGATTTGCAAAATAAACCGCAGCGTTACCCGCCCACCTATCGCGCATCGCATCGGCCTCGCGATCCAGCCGATCCCGCAGGTTCGGCCATGGGATCAGCGGCGTTTCTGCTACCGTTTCCGCGTGCAGGGTCAGATCCAGCGCTATGTCGCGCAGGGGGCGGATTTGGGTGTGGGCGGTCATGCCTCACCTCGCGCGTTTGCGATGGCGGCCTTTATCTTCCTTCCAAACGCGAGAAATTCGTCGACGCTTTCGCGGTGACAGTTTCCGCTGACCGCGACATCGTACATCCCGTACGGTCGCATGATGTCTTCCAGTATATTGACCAGAGGTTCGGCCGTTCGCTCCCAATGCCAGCGATCAACCTCCGCGAGCAGCTCTTCGCGGTTCTTTGCCCACATCACTCGGTAGTCGTCCGCGTCGTCGGCGTCTTTGTGCAGGGCCTGCCAGTGACGTCCGAATTGGCCGGGGTAGATGTCAAACTCGCGGTAGCGCTCCAGAGGGCGCCCCGGAAAAGTAAGGGTGACGCTCACAGTCCCCTCCCCGTCTCAACCCACCGCGTGCCATGACCGATCGCGGCGGCTTCCGAAGCGTGAAACGAGCGATGGCCTTCACCGACGCACCAGTGGCCCTTGCCATAAATGCGCACAGCCCAGTCCATGCCGCGGCGAAGCGACCAATCAGGCTGTGGCTTATGTTCGAGGGTGTAGGTGCGCACGTCCGCCGGTGCGGGTGTGGGCTGGCCTACGACTGACTGGTGAAGCATTGACGTTCTCCATCTCAGCAGCCCAACGCTGCCGTTGCTCCGGATATGCTCGCAATAAATTTGCATGTCAACGCTTGACGCAAATATTTTTCCGGCATACTCTTTGCGCATGGACACAAAACACCCCCACGCCGCCTTGGTCGACCGCCTCGGGCGGCCCAAGATCAAGGATCATTTCAACATCAGCCGCCAGGCTATGGATTACTGGTGCAAACACGGCATCCCCAAGATGCACCATCGCACCATCGCCCTGCTCGGCATGATCCACGGCGTAGCTACGCCAGAACTGGATATTAAAGGAGAGTGAGATGCTACTGCTTGCAAAGATAGGCATCGTGTATGCCATCGTCAGTTTCGTCGCGTTTTGCGTGATGTGGACCGTTACCGCGGCCGGATCGCGGGCATCATGACACTGGGTCAACTCGCAATCATCGCGATCGCCTGCTTGGCCCTCACATGCCTCATTCCAGATCAAGCCCAATACCGCGAAACTCTCCCCGATGGGGATGATGGCGCGGATTGGGGTGGGGAGACCCATCATGACAACGCCTGATATTTATGTCGATCTCCTGGTCTTCGGTTTCATCGGCGTATCGCTTTTAGCGATCAGGATCGAAACCCAGCGCCTGCGCCTCTACGCCAAATACAAAGCCATGGCCGACAGCCGAGCCTACTGGCACTTCAAGGCGCTGCAGAAGGATGCGGAAGCGTCCAGGCGAGGGAAGCACGCGCGGTCTATCCAGATCGAGCAACAGGACGCACGGCGCCGGGCGACGACGCAGAAGCTTCGGATGGAGGTGGGGAAGTGAGCCGGATCAACGATCCCCGAGCTGCGGCAAGCGCCGAACACCGCAAGCAGACCAAGGTTTGCCAGCACTGCGGAGAAACCTTCTCTCCATCGGCACACCGCCAAGTTGATCGTAAAGCATGGGCGGCCCGCAAATTCTGCGGGAAAGCCTGCACGGCGCGAGGCATCATGAAACGGCCAGAGGTGGTCGAGCGCCAAGCAGCCACCATCAAGGCCAACTTCTCAGATCCAGCCTATCGCGCCAGGCATTCAGCCATGGCAATCGACAACTTCCGTCGCGGCGCTGCCACACGAAGAAAACACGGTATCGGCTGGATACCGGATGATCTGCGCGGCATGTATCGAAAGATGCGTTTTTCCTGTGGCGCACCCGAGGCACGGCGAATGATGAGGGAATATCTTGCCGCGATGGCCCGGCGCCAGGTCAACGCCGTCCTTCAGCAAATGAAGGATAAAGCAGAGAAGCAACGCAAGCAGGCGTACTAAACAGGAAGGACCTCACAATGCCAACCGCTGAAACCTACGGCTCAATCCGCCATCTCCTGTCCCTCAAATGCGACGGCCTAGAGCCCGACAATGAAGGGATGTTCGTTCTGCAATCATGGGTGCCGGATCGCGTCGTTCGCGACGTAGAAGCCTTGTGCGCCAGGGACGATCGGTTTGATTGGTGTTATGCGGCGGATAAGGCTTTATAGGTCGCGGCGTATAGGCCATAATCGTTTCACCTCGGCCTCTACATGGGGCCTTATTTTTGCGGGTAGCACATCCAGCGCCGAAACGCGCGCCTCTCTACTCTCAAGTTTGCACACGGCAACCGCCGCTTCATAGATAAAATACCGCGCAAAACTCTGAATGCTTGACGGGGCGTCCTGCAGATCCAGGCGCCCCGCCATTATATCGTCGATCCACTCATGGGAGCGCTTGGCGCTCATTGGGTGTTATTCACTCGGGTCTACGCCGTTTGTTTCGGTAGCCCCAGCGGGCGCAAGACCCTCCTTACGCTTCTCCAAGTGCCCCTGCAGTGCCTCGCGGTGCGGCGCCATGATTTTGCGCGACCAAACCGCTTTTAGCGCATCAAGGTCACCAGCCTCATCCATGTCCGCACGCGCCTGCTCAATTGTCAGGGTGTCGGCCTGCATGGTCGTGAGCGGCCTAACAGTGTACGGCTTCCGGCTGCCCTTCGTCGCAGTCAGAGCCATCGTGTGCGGCTTCTCCATATCCGACATATGCGAGATGCGGATGCCGCCGACCTCCATGCCACCCCACTTGACGGTCGGGTCGCGGTAGAGCGTCAGAGAGCGGCCGATGTACTGGCGCGCGTCGGCACCCCAGATCGCCACCAGCACGCGGGACATGGATTTGCACGGGCGAAAAAACTTATCCGTGCCCTCCAGGGCTATACTTACGGGTTGCTCTTGCCCTCCCCGAATATGAACTTCGGCAATGGTGAAAGTGCGCGGTCCGGCGATGAAGTCGTCTGCATTCCACTGATCGCTCTTCGGTACGATCACGCTAGTCATGTCGTTCATAAATCGCTCCATGTGCGACCCGCGCGATAATTGCGGATCGTGCCAGGGCAGACGCCGTATTCAGCCGCCAATTGGGTGGCCGGCGTTTGCCGATCTGCTTTAATTGCGGAAACCTGGGAGGCGGTTAGCTTTGCTTGCGCGCTACGCTCGCCGCGTGTGCTTCGCCCTTTACGCGACATATCTCTGCTGTTGTCAGCGTGCGTGCCCACAAACAGGTGCTGCGGATTGACGCAGCCTGGGTTATCGCACCGATGGCAGACGACATCGCCCGCCCCCAAGTCGCGCCCCGACACGACCACCGAAACACGGTGAGCTTTCACGTAGCCGCCACCATTCTTTTGCAGCACGCCATATCCGTAGTGATCGCGCTTCCCCGACCACTCCCAGCACCCCGTCGCCTCATTGATAGAGAAGCGGGTCGCAAAGCGCTCCTCAAGGCTGGGGCGCTGCCATTTGCCGCGCCTAGACATACATCTCCATTTCGACCGTGCGTTCGGTCGGGATGAGCTTGGGAAGCGCGGCCAGGCCAGCGTGATAATCAGCCATCTTCGCGGCCAAGCGATGCTCGAAAGCCTCTGCCGCCTCGATGATGGCGCTCTGAACTTCGGTGTCTGGCCAGACGCGAACGACGACCATGGGGAAGCCGCCGCTGTACGAAATGAAGTCGATCCACTCGCGGTCATCGGCTACCAGCAAGCCGGTTTGATGCTGCATGACGTAATCGGCTGGGATCGTGCCGGTCAGCACGTTCTCGATCATCGTCTGCACCTGGAATTTCTGCCGGCGCGACTTGGCTTCGATCAGGCCCTCCGCTCCGACCAAACCGTCAGGCGAATAGCCGATCGTGAAGCCCCACTTGTCGTTGGTGACGAAACCGCCATCCTCTACCGGCGCAAAATGATCGGCGTACATCGCGCGCGCCTTGATCTCGTCTTCAATGCCGCGAAGCATGTCGTCCGAGATGTAGTGCGGCTCGACATATTTGCTGATCCGCTGCGCCATAAGCTCGTAGAGGTGCGCGCGTTCCTTATCGTTCGAAGCGATCTTGAGAGTCGGCGTTACGATCAGCTTCATCTCCGAAGCGGTTAACAGGCCGCAGCGAGCGGCCAGCCATTCTTCGCTGCCCTGATGGACGTGGGGGTGGTATTTTGCTGTCATTCTCTTCAAATACCGCGCCGGGATAACACTTGCAACACATAATTCCAATATGGTATGCCCGAAGCATGAACAGCTACCAATCAGCGCTCGCGCGTCATGTGGAATTGTCTGGAGGCCAGACCGCAGCAGCTGAGAAGCTCGGTATAAGGCAGGCGACGCTAAGCCGATACATAGCCGGTCGAAGATGGCCTGGGTCTGTTATGGCGCGGCTGATCGATGACAAGAGCGGCGGCCAAGTTCCCTTCGCGATTTGGCAGGCTGAATCGCTCAAGCGATACGGCATCTCCCTTTAATCATCGGTCGAGGTATCGGACAATGGCCGCCAATCGATTTGCACCCAAGCAAATGACGAAGAAGCAAAACGCGCACGCATTCCGCATGTGGCTCAATTGCTGCACAGACCGTGCACTTGAAACGGCCGACGCGACATCAATCGCTAATTCTTACGGTCTGGACGTGCGGGACGTGAATAGCGAAATTCTGCGTCAAAAGCTCATCCGGAGCAACGCGCAATGATCGGTCATAATAGCGGAGAAAATCAGGTGAGTGATATCGTACAGTCCGACAAGCTGCGGCTGTTTATCGAACGCGTTGAGCGCCTTGAGGAGGAGAAGAAGGGCATGGCGGACGACATCCGCGATGTCTACGCCGAGGCCAAGAGCAATGGCTATGACGTAAAAACCATGCGCCGCATTGTGGCCCTTCGCAAAATGGAGAAGCATCAGCGTGACGAAGCTGCTGCGCTTCTGGAAACCTATGCCAATGCGCTCGGCATGCAGTTGGCGTTCCTGTGATAATGTCGTTTTTCTCTGGGCTTCTTGAGGAAAAGCAGGCGCCTAAAAAATGGCCAATCCTCGGCGATAGGACCGACCGAACAGAGCTGGCCATCCAACTCGCTTTCAGGAAAAAAGCTCGGCTTATCTGTCCACGCGTCAGAATAGTAGCTGTCCCCAATGGTACGCATATCGCTAGCCAAGCTGGAAGGCGAAAAGCTAACCAGGAGGGCCGCAGCGCCGGCTTTCCTGACGTGGTTTGTTTCTGGTCGCATGGCCAGCTTACCGGAAACATCGTGCCGCAAACTGCCATGATCGAGTTCAAGGCGGGTAAAACCGGCTGCGTGAGTGACGATCAGAGCGAATGGCTTAGCTGGCTGCAAACATCCGGGTTTGCCTGTGTGGTGTCCCGGCACGAAGATCATGCGCTGAGCTTTCTGCGCAGTATCGGCGCGCCTTTTGTCGATCGGCGCGGGCTATGACATCCGCAGTCAAATCATTGGCACACCGTTTCTTAAAGCGGATTAAAGGCGGGCGGGGGTCGCTACTGGCGAGAAGCGATCAACCCGCCCTGTACAACGCCTATGAGGGAGGCATTGCACATGAATGGTTTTAGTGCATCAAGTGGATTGGCGCAACTCTCCGGTGAGGCCCTATGAGCATGGCTTCCAACCGTTCCGAGGATCTGACAGAGCAGTTCCGCCAGTTCATCATCAAGATCTGCGACACAGATCCAGGGCATATCGTAGCTGACGGGCGGTGGCATCGATTCCGTATCGCCGACACGCGCCATAAAGGCAGTAAGCCTGGGCGCTACCTGCTGCACCTCGACGGCCGCCCTAACGGCATATTCATGGATTGGCGCGATGGTAACACGCGGCATAAATGGAAGTCAGACGGACCATGCGAAACACTAGACCGCGAGGAGATTGCGCGGCGCCGGTCTGCGCGTCAGCTCGACCAACTGCGCGGCTTTGAAGATGCCGCGGCAGATGCGGCTAACTACTGGAAGAGATGCGGAGCCCTTAATGATGGGCTGCACCCATATCTGGAAGCCAAGGGCATTTCATCCCAATACGGTACTCGACAGGGCTCGGGTAAGCCATTCGGGCTAGGTGATGCACCGTGTGTCATCATACCGCTTTCCAGCGCAGACGGCGCCCCTATGTCGCTTCAGGCTATCCGTGATGATTCAGAACGTCGTTTCTGGCCGGGCAGCACTCAAGAGGGCGCGCATTTCATGCTCGGCAAAGACGATGGGAAAAGCCCTATCGTCTTCTGCGAAGGCTTTTCGACCGCCGCCACCATCCATGAGGCTACCAAGCTGCCGGTCGTGATGTGCATCACCAGCGGGAACATGGTCCATGTCGCCCGCTGGGCCGGCCACAAGTGGGCTGGCCGCGACATGATCGTTGCCGGTGATGATGATTGGCATCTCGTCGACAATCCCCAGGTCAAGCGCAACGTAGGCAAGGATGCCGCGCTACAGATGGCCAAGATGCTGCCAGGCCGTGCCGTTTTTCCTGATATGGCCGGTCTAATCACGGACGGCGGCGACGATTTCAACGATATGGCCCGCGAATATGGGCTTGCGGACGTTGCCGCAGTGTTCTCTGCCGCACCTGCCGCACCTGATAAATTGGTTAAGGCAACAGCTTTCGAATGGCGCGCGACGGCCTCGATACCTAAGCGGAAATGGCTCTATGGACGCCACCTGCTGCGCAAATTCGTCAGCGTCGATGTCGCTGCCGGTGGCGTGGGCAAATCATCCCTAAAGATCGGTGAGGCGCTGGCCATGGCAACGGGCCGAGACCTGTACGACAAGGGTCTACCCGAAGGTGCGCTGACCGTTTGGCTATGGAACCTGGAAGATCCGGTCGAAGAGATTGAGCGACGGCTCCATGCCACCGCACAAAGATTCCGCATCAACCCATCGGAGGTGGACGGGCGCCTTTACGTCGACAGCGGCCGCGATCAACCCCTCATCATAGCCTCTGAAGGCCCAGACGGCGCTGTTATCGCCCGACCAGTTGTCGATGCGCTCATAGCCGAGATGATCGATCGTAAAATCGATGTCCTAACCGTCGACCCATTCATTAGCTCGCACGCTGTTTCGGAAAACGATAACAACGCGATCGACCTGGTTGCGCGGGAGTGGAACGTTATAGCCGAGCGCACAGGCGCGGCGATCAATCTCGTCCATCACGTCCGAAAGCAAAATGGCACGGAGGCCACTGCAGACAGCGCTCGCGGCGCCTCCGCGCTCATTGGTAAGGCCCGCTCCGTCGTTGTCTACAACCGCATGAGCCAAGCCGAAGCCGCAGCTCTAGGCGTTCAGGAGCAGGAGCGCTTCTTCTATTTTCGCGTCGACAACGACAAATCCAACCTCGCTCCAGCCGAACGCGGCGACTGGTACCGCATGAATAACGAGGATCTGGAGAACGGAGACAGTGTCGGTGTCGCATGCTCATGGACCCCGCCCGACGCCTTCGATGGCGTTACCCTCAATCATCTCAAGCAATTCCAGCGCGCTATCGGCGAAGGCAAATGGCGTAAGGATACCCAAGCGAAGGCCTGGGCCGGCATCGCGCTCGCTCCTATCCTGGAAGCTGACCCTAAGAACAAAGCTGACAAAGCCAGGATGCGCCGGATCATCGACAAGTGGGTCAGCGAAGGCGTTTTGGAAGTCGTTCTAGACCTCGACGAAAAGCGCATGGAGAAGGAATTTATTGTGGTTGGAAGGTGGGTAAATGAGTGATGCCGCACCTGATATTTTCGAGGTGCGGCAACGTGCGGCAGGTGCGGCAAAAAAATAAGCGCGACACCAGGTTGACATTTGCCGCACCACCTGATATCGCTTCTTGGCGATCAGGTGGGGTGCGGCAAGGGTCTACCATCCGGTTCGGCAGGTCGAAGGGACCTTCTCAAGGTGAGGCAGAAATGAAGACTGAAATCGAATTTGACGACCTCGGTAAGACGGTCGTTGCGGTATACCTAGATGGCCAGCGGTACGATTATCGCGGCACACACCAACATCAAAAAATCGACGGGTCCATGACGTTGCTGGTAGATTGGGAAACCAATTGCCCGGAATGCGGAACCGCGTTTGTCACCAGCTCTACCCGTCGTACGCCCATGGCGTTCACCCGCAGGTGCTCGGAGCATCGTGTGGCCGGTAAAAACGTAAGCAAAAAACATCCGCGTTTCGCGGGTAAACGAAAGGATTAAAAAATGGCTGGCTCAGTGAACAAGGTAATCCTGATCGGCAATCTCGGCGCAGACCCTGAGAGCCGAAGCTTCAGCAATGGCGGCAAGGTCGTTAACCTGCGAATCGCCACCTCGGAAAGCTGGAAAGACAAGTCGACCGGGGAGCGTAAGGAAAAGACGGAATGGCATCAGGTGGCGATTTTCAGCGAAGGCCTCACCAATGTCGCCGAACGCTATCTGCGCAAGGGCAGCAAGGTCTATCTGGAAGGCGCGCTGCAGACCCGTAAATGGCAGGACCAGTCTGGCGCTGATCGGTATTCGACCGAGATCGTGCTGCAGGGCTTCAACGCGACTTTGGTGCTGCTCGACGGTAAGCAGGAGGGGAAAGGCTTTGATCGATCACCTGCGCCCACGCCGACAGGCCGTGTAGATCAGGGGAATGGCGCGGGAGGGTTCCGTGCGCCAGTTTCTGATGAGCTGGATGACGATGTGCCATTTATCACACAATTTGGCGCCTGGTAGACGCCATGGCCACCCGCTACATCCGCTTCCCCGCTGAGCATCCGTTCCACCGAGTGAGCGAGCCTGCCATCCATTTCTCGGAAGGAGACGGCTGGATCATGACGGTGGTTGATTATGACATGAATATCATGGAATATGGCTACCACACCGAGCATGACGCCAAGGCGGCGGCGTTCCAGTGGCGGTTGCTCAGGGGTTTGTATACCGAGGAAGAAGGGTGTATGGATATCGAGATGATCGCCGCCAGGTGGCATTTGCCGATTGTTGAGGTTGAGGGAGTGGAGGCGTAATGCGTGACTATTCCGCTCTTCTCGACGCACTTACCGAGCATGGTAATCTAACCAAGGCGTGCAGGGATCTTGGTATAGCCAAGAGCACGTTTCTGGATGCTGTTGATGCGGACTCCGCACTAGCCGACCGATACACGCAGGCGCGCGCGCGAGGCTTCGACACTGAAGCGGAGCGAGGTCTTGAGGACGCGCTCACTTGGGAAGGTGATGCAGCGCTCGGGCGCCTCGCTCTTGACGCGCGTAAATGGTATCTCAGTAAGCTGGCCCCCAAACGCTACGGCGACAAGCAGCTAATCGGCAGCGATCCGGAAAACCCGCTACCCGCCGCCCTGGACCTCTCGAAGCTGAGCCCCGAGCAGCTGAAGGCGCTGGCGTCTATCCCGGTTGATGGAAAAAAGTAGCCAAGTTACTTTTTCTGTTGACACGTGCCGCTGGTCGCAATATACAGAGATCACACCACGGGGCAGCGCCCCACCTGATGAGGGAGAATGAAGATGGACTACGAAATCATCACCGTAAGCAGCTACAACGGCGACGGGACGACCGAAAAGGCCGTTGAGGTTTTCAATCCTGTGACAGGCAAGACCATCTCCATCTGCCGCCGTCGTCCGTATGAAAATAAAGAAGCTTGGATCGCACGGGCTTTGGACACGGCCGCACGGTTTAAGGATCAGGGACGTTGACCCCCGCCACCGTAAAATCCATCCGCAAGTCGCTCGGCCTAACCCAGAACGAGCTTGGCCGCTGGCTGATGCTCTCCGGCGAGCAACCAGGGCACACGGTTCGCATGTGGGAGATGGGCAAGCGGCCTGTGACAGGGCCTGTGGAGGTTTGCTTGACCGCTTTTGCGGGTGGCTATGTTCCGGGTCATATTGATGGGGAGACGGTAAAATGACTACCACATCAATAATCTTACTCAGCCTTTCGTTAGGCTTCCTACTGTCAGGTTGCGCCGTAGTTCTGGCATTCCGCAGCGTCGTATGGGCGATAGGGCTTAACAAAGCTTGGGCTATCCTGATAGGGCTAGGCGTTGCTACTGATGTCTGCGCCATCCTTTTTACGTTCGCAACATGACAATCACCGCCGCTCACGTCCTTGCGGCTAGGCGGGCCTTGGTGGAGCAAGGCGACTATAGCTTCGTCGAGATGCCGCCCAAACTCAGGACGGTGTTTGAGGGCGAGGCAGACGCGCGCGGCAGCTTTGGAGGCAGGGGCAGCGGAAAGACTCGGACATTCGCCAAGATGACCGCCTATCGTGCTGTTGGGTGGGATCTGCAGAAGCGTGAAGGCATCATCCTCTGCACGCGCCAGTTCATGAACAGTTTGGCGGAAAGCTCGCTGGAGGAGATCAAGGCTGCGATACGTGAGGATGCGTTCCTCGCTGCTGAGTTCGAGCTGGGCGAGAAGTATGTCAGGACCAAGAGCGGGCGCGTAAGCTATGCCTTCTCCGGTCTGGATCGCAATATCGACAGCATCAAGTCGAAGTCCCGCATCCTGCTTAATTGGACCGACGAAGCCGAGAAGGTTAGCGAAGAGGCCTGGTCCAAGCTTATCCCCACGCTGCGTGAGGACGATAGCGAGAATTGGGTCACGTGGAACCCCGAGAGCAAGCGCAGCCCGACGCATCAGCGGTTCCGGCTGTCAAAGGACCCGCGGTACAAGATCGTTGAGATGAGCTGGAGGGACAACCCGTGGTTTCCCGACATCCTCGATCGTCAGCGGTTGCGCGACAAGGAAGAGCGGCCGGACAGCTATAGCCATATCTGGGAAGGCGACTTTGCCAACGCGTTGGAAGGCGCCTACTTCGCCAAGCACATCCAGCAGGCGAAGGAAGATGGGCGCATCTCCAACGTCTCATTCGATCCACTGATGACAGTCCGCCTGTTTGTCGACATCGGCGGCACTGGTGCGCGTGCTGATGCCTTCACGATCTGGCCGGCGCAGTTCATCGGGCGAGAGATCCGCGTCAGGGACTATTACGAGACTGTCGGTCAGCCGCTCGCCGCACACCTCAACTGGCTGCGATCGAAAGGCTACACGCCTGATCGGGCGCAGTTCTGGCTTCCTCACGATGGCGCGACACAGGACAAGGTGTATGACGTGTCGTATGAGTCCGCCCTGCGGGATGCGGGGTACAAGGTCACAGTGATCCCCAACCAGGGTAAGGGGGCCGCGGCGGCGCGCATTGAGATGGCCCGGCGCCTGTTCCCGCAGATATGGTTCGACAAGGACACGACCGAGGCTGGACGTGATGCGCTGGGCTGGTATCATGAGAACAAGGATGACAAGCGCGGTGTTGGTCTTGGGCCGCTCCACGATTGGTCGTCTCATGGTGCTGATAGCTTTGGGCTGATGTGCGTGGCCTATGAAGAACCGCGCAAGGCCCAACAGATCGATTATAGCAGGATGGGGAGGGTGGCTTGAAGCCCGGAGTTCCTCTTGTTCCGGTGCAGGACGAAGCCGACCACTTCATCCTCTGCCCAGACTGCGGCCAGGCGATCGACATGCGGGATTTGATGGAAGTGTTCAGGCATGAAGAGCCGGACCACGAACCCCGGCGGCTAGACGGATAATTCAGGTTATGGTAGGTCAAGGCATGACAAAAGACGACGCTTTACGCATGTTGTCTCAGCGCGGGTACAAAGGCGATCCGTCTGGGTGGCTCACTCACTGCATCCGCCGTGGTATGGCCGGCTCCGATACAGCGCTGGAGATTGCGCTGATCCTGCTGGTGGAGCGGGAGAGTGAGAAGGTGTATATGGAGAGCGGCGATGAGGCCAAAAGTTTCCGCGATCTCATGGTGGGCCAAGTCACGCTAGGAGACATTCTCCAGCCCAAACGCCGTCCCGGTCGCCCGCGCAAGGATGCCGCACAGAATGGCTGATCAAAACCCCGAACTACTGTCCTACCTGCGCAGCGAGTATAGCAACGCGCAGGACACGGCGTTGACGGAACAGCGTGCAGCCGCGCTGGATTTCTATTTCAAGCAGCCGTTCGGGACGGAGCAGGAGGGGCGATCGCAGCTCGTTACGGGCGATGTGGCAGAGGTCACGGACTATTCCGTCACCAACCTGCTGAAGATCGTGTTCAGCAGCGGCAAGCCGGTCCAGTTCGAGGCCAAATCCAAGGATCATATCCAGGCTGCTGACGATGCCACGGACGGTATCAACTACATCTACATGCGCCAGAACGACGGCTATGCCCTGACCCACGACTGGGTGAAGGCTGGGCTGCTGGAGAAGACTGCAGGCGTCAAGGCATGGGTCGAGATGGGCCACGACGATATGGTCGTGGAGGTGCCGGGCGAGGCGCTGGAAGGCGATCCTGACGCACCGACACTGGATGGCATGGAGGTCGTAGCGGCCGAGCATGTCAACGCCGATGAAGTGGAGCAGGATGAGTTCGGCAATGTCATGCCGGCTTCTCCCATTTACCGCGCCACGGTGCGCAAGCCGCGTCCGCCTGCGTTCAAGGTTGCCTTCACACCCAATGAGGAATTCGGCGTCTGTGCCGATGCGCGGGACCTGGAGACGGCGGCGTACATCTATCATATGGTGCCCAAGTCGCTCAGCCAGCTGCGGGAGATGGGCTACGAGTTCAATGATGATGAGCTATATTCCGGCAATCCGGAAAGCCAGATCATCGCCGATGCACGGGACAGCCAGCGCTCGCGGACTGATTACGATGTCTCCCGCCGTGGCGTGATGCGTCGTGTGTGGTTGATGGAGGAATATGCCTTTTACGACCTGAACGGCGACGGCATTGCGGAGCGCATTCGGGTTCATCGTGTCGGCAGTACGATCCTGAACATCGAAGAGGTTGACGAGCAGCCGTTCGAGGAGTGGTGTCCGTTCCCGATGGCGGCGCGTCGTGTAGGCGAGAGCCTGTTCGACAAGACTTCGGACATCCAGGTTGTGCGGTCCACCATGCTGCGGCAGGGGATGGACTCCCTCTATCTTTCGACCAACCCGCGCACGCTGATCCATGAACAGTCGTTGGGTGAGACCACAATTGACGATCTTTTGACGGTTCGTTCCGGTGCGCTGATCCGTTGGACTGGTGGAACGCCGCCTACGCCATGGACGACGGCGCCTGTGCATGAGCAGGCATTCGGCGCGATGGAGGCGATGACGGCCGAGCGGGAAAGTCGCACGGGCATCACGCGTATGAACCAGGGGCTGGATGCGGACAGCTTCAACGACACGACCGCGACGGGTACGGCGCTGCTGCAGAATGCCGGGCAACAGATCCAGGAATATATCGCGCGCAACTTCGTGGAGAACGGCCTGCGTCGGCTGATGCTGAAGTTGTACCGCATGATGCGGCGCTACGGCCAGCCAATGCAGATCCAGGTCGACGGGCAGTATCGTATCATCGATCCGTCGACGTGGCCGGATGACATCGACATCAAGGTTCGTGTCGGGCTGGGCACGGGCAACAAGGAACGTCGCATGGGCTATCTGTCCCAGCTGATCGAGTCGCAGGTGGAAGCGATCCAGAACGGGTCGCCGCTGGCCGATTGGAAGACGGTTTATAATGCTTCGGTGGCTCTGATCGCGGATATGGACATCGGCGCCACGGGTGACTTCATCAAGAAGCCGCCTGAGGAAGATCCTGCTGCACAACAGCAGCAACAGCCCGACCCGGAGACGATCAAGGCACAGGGCGAGGCCCAGGCAGCACAGGCCAAGGTTCAATCAGAGCATGAACAGGCTATGGCGCGGTTGCAGTTGCAGCAGCAGGCGCAGCAGGCTTCGGACGCCCTGAAGGCGCAGGCGAATGAGCAGGATCTGGCCGCCAAGCGCGAACGGACGGCCCTGGATATCGAGCTGGCGCGACAGAAGGCGGAATTTGAGGCGCGCCTGGCCGAACAGCAGCAGGCCTTTGAGATGTCGTTAGCTGAGCGTAGGTTTCTTTTCGATCAGGAAATGGCCGCCCGGAAGAATGAGCAGGCGGATCAGAGTGATGACGGCCTGACGCGGTATCGCGATGGGGGGTCGCTGAGTGAGTGATGTTGACCTTCGCCATAACAAGGCGCATTAGGGAAGGTGCCCCGGCAGTGCGGTTAACACCCCGGGGCTGACACAGGAGGATAAGTCCTATGCCGAATGAGGCTGATACGGAAAATAATAGCGAACTTCAACCAGGCCAGAAGGTTTATGTAGTCGTCCGTTCAGATGGTGAGCGCGCGCCTGTTCTGGGCTATGCGTCTCGGCTTTCCGGCGACTGGTTCGTCATCGCTATGACAGAAGACGAAACCGATCCAAAGCAGCAGTACGCCTACGTTTTTCGTCCGATTGCGGTTATGGAGATTACCGCGGAGCAATACTTGTCTGGTGAATGGCAGTGACCGTCCTCCAACTCCATAAGCCCAAACCCTGCGATGACGTGGTGGATGGTCTTCGCAAGCTGGCCGATGCCATCGAGGGTGGCTTGCTTTCAACCGTCCTGTCGAAGGGCTGGGACAATGAGGACGAAGAATGACCACTCCCTCCGATCGCCGCGCCGACGCTGAAGCCGCAGACGCCGCAATGAAGCGCTGGCTTGGCCCGGCGTTCGAGGTTGTGGCTGCAACCTATTCCGCGCGTCTCCAAGAGATTGCGGCGTCTGAGCCGTGGGAAACCGCCAAGATCGCCAAGCTGGCAGTGGCGCTGAAGATCGCGGCGGAGGTTCGAAAGCAGATCGAAGCTGTGGTCGCGGATGGCGCTGTTGCGGCGCAGGATATCCGTTATCGCAAGCAGATCGAGAATATCCCGCATGAGAAGCGGAAGATTTTGGGGATTGGGCTGTGAGCTTAGGCAGTAAAAAGCCTTACAAGGTCGAGCGCGTCTGGATTGATGACGACGAGGAAAGTTTGACATTCGGGCAAAAGCTGGTGCGGTGGTCAGCCGATTTTTGGGAAGGTCCCATCGAGGCCGGAGACCGCGGCCATTACGTGCGCCGCACCTTCACGGGCACGCGCAATGTGGCACGCCACACACGCACCTGCAGCTTTCACGCACAGCTTATGGCGGCGTTCGGATGAGCTTGGGGATTAGGGTCCCTTGCGGACATGAGTCGTTATGCCTCAGAATTGCACGCCGCTTCCGCGGCGAAAGCGTCGAGCGCCAATGGCGAGAATGGGATAAGCGCCCGCGCTGGCGAAGTTTGGGAGACGCCCTGTGAACGCCGCCACAGACGCCTACAACCGCCTCCTCGAGGCCAGACGGCATTGGGAACATATGCCCCAGTATGAGAAGGAAGAGATTGAGCGCGCGCTGAACAAGCGTTCGGATGACGCGCGGATACGTCGGAGATTGGAGAAGGTGGTATGAGCAAGCTCGATAAGAAGATTTGGCGGATGCGTGCGCAGGCCCGGAGGTTCCCGCAGGTGGCGGCGGTTCCTGGCTGGCTAACGCGGTATACTACGCTCTGCAAGGCCTCGGAAAACCCCGAACGCTGGAACCGACCGGTGCGGGCCGTATGAACCTCGCCTCTCTAAATCTGGGCGAAGGCACCGGACACGGCGTGTGGAGCGCGTGTGTCGATGTCGTGGGCGATGATTGGGCTGCAGCTGAAGCCGATCTGGCGCAGCAGGCGAAGGGCTATATCGACAGCGACGGTTCTAAGCCTGTCGGTGGATATCATGTGTTCCGCGATCATGCGCGGAAGGTGATGACTTTGGATTTGATGAGGGGTGGGTGAGCCCTAGAGGAGAAGAGAAATGGAAAATCAGCACAAAAAAATCACCGGCTATCGCGATCTATCGCAGGCCGAAATCGATTTGATGAACGAAGTCAAAGGTCTTGAAGCGAAGTTCAATGGTCTGATAGACCGGCTCAAGAATATGGGCTCCTCGGTTGATCAGAGGAACGTAGCTATCGCCGCCACAGCTGGCGAAGATGCTTTCATGCGTGCTGTAAGGGCCATTGCTCAGCCGGAACGCAAGGTCGCATAAATAAAGCCCCTGGGGGATTGGCTCAACCCCAGGGGCTCCATTACGCCTGTCACCTTGGAGGATGTGACGAGCCGGGAATAGCAAATCATCCCGGTTGACGCAACCCCTTTCGAGGAATGACAAAAGTGGCATCGCAACCCGTGATGGAAGCACAAGGCGCTGAGGCTGAAGCCACCGCCGCAAACGAGACGATCCAGACGCAACAGCAACTTGGCAACGAGATGTATCCGCAGGATGGCGCGCCGGTCGCTGAAGGCGAAGAGCCTCGGCCGACAGACGCTGAACTGGCGGAGCAGATTGAGGCGGAGGAGGCCGCAAAGCCTGCGATCAACGCGCCGCACTCATGGAACGATGAAGACAAGGCGATTTTCGCGCGTCTTGATCCAGAGGCTCAAGCGGTGGTGCTTCGGCGTGAAACGCAACGCGATCGACAAGTTTGGGACAAGAGCAGGGAAACAAGCCAGATAGAAGCAAGGGCCCGCGTAGACGTTCTAAAAATCCAGAATAATTACGCCACGCAGGTCCAGGCATTGCTCTCCGGATCGCAGCCGCCGCAGCGTCCGGACCCACGTCTTCTCCAGACTGGACAGGAAGAGCATCGTGCGCTATTCTACTCCCAGGAAGCTGAAGTCCGGGCATGGGAGACCCAGCAGCAACAGCTGCAGTCCTACCTAGGCCAAATTCAGAGCCACGCTCAGGCGTTGGAAGAGCAGCACGTTCAGGCTCAGCGGGCCGAAGATGAGCAGCTTCTAGCAACCGAGCTTGGCGACACATGGTCTGAGCCATCGAAGCGGCAGAAGTTCCTTACTGATCTGGAACCCATCGGCGGAGAACTCGGGTATACTAAGGAATTGATGGCGCAAGCCAACGCCACGGACATCCTTGCACTGCGCAAGGCCCATTCTTGGAAAGAAAAAGCCGAGAAGTGGGACAAGTTGCAGAAGGCCAAGATGACCGACGTTCGAGCGGGCAGGTCAATTCCTCCCAGAGTTACGCAGCCGGGGGTTTCCGGGGCACAGGCGGGCAATCAGCCCAAAAGCGTCGCTGAAACTCTCTACCCGAATGATGTAAGGCGGTGATGGAGTGCGCTCCCGCCGCCTAGGTGGGAGCAGCCTTCATGGCAACTATCGGAAGCAGCTTTATCGGCATTGCCGATTATTATAAGTCGACCAACCAGAACCGGGATATCATTCCCGTCATCGAAGCCCTGAACATCGTCAATCCTCTCATGGAGGATGCGTACATGATCGAGGCGAACAACGGCACCAAGCACCTTTCGGCGATCCGCACGGGCCTGCCTTCGGTCACTTGGGGCAAGCTCTACCAGGGCATTCCGCAGAGCAAGTCCATCAAGCAGCAGGTCGAAGACACGACCGGCTTCGTTGAGGGCTTGTCCACTGTCGATACGCGCCTGCTGGAGATTGCCAAGGACCCGGCCGCTCTTCGCATGTCTGAAGCGGAGAGCTTCCTCGAAGCGATGAGCCAGGAAGTCACGACCAACTTCTTCTACAGCGACACGCGCACCACTCCGGAGCGCTTCAAGGGTCTCGCGGCACGCTACGGTGCGCTGGGCGGCGACGGTGCGGGCAACCAGATCGTCAACGCTGGCGGTGTTGGTTCGGACAATACCTCGGTATGGTTCGTGACGTGGGGCGCCAACCAAACCGGCCTCATCTATCCGGAAGGCACGACTGCGGGCATCAGCCGCCAGGACAAGGGCGAACAGCGCGCCTATGACGACGTGAACAACCCCTACTACGCCAAGGAAGAGTTGTTCCGGCAGCATGTCGGCGTCCGTGTCGGCGACTGGCGTTTCAATGCCCGTATCGCCAACATCGATGTGTCGGATCTGCAAGCGGGCACGGTCGATCTCTACAAGTTTATGCGGGCGGCTTATTACAAGCTGCAGGTCCGCCGGAACAGCAAGATTGGCAACGGTGGTATGGTTTCGGCCGGCAAGACGGTCATCTACGCCAACCGCACCGTGCTTGAGGCGCTGGAAGCTCTTTCGGTCAACAAGGGTTCCTCGGATAACTTCGTGCGCCTGACGCCCGATGAAATCCAGGGCCGCGAGGTCATGACCTACAAGGGTATTCCCATCAGGGAGACCGACTCCATCATCAACGCGGAAGCCCTGGTCTCGTAAGGCCCGCTGCTAGGAGAAAGAACATGATTCTCGATCGTTCCGAAATGTTCAGCAACGCTCAGGCGGTTACGGCCACGGCGGCATCGACCAATGTGATCGATACCGGCGCGACCGGCACCGTCTACGCTGCTGCTGCCGCACTGGCTCGCGACCTTGGCAAGGGGACGCCTGTTCCCCTCGCAATCCGCGTGGTTCAGAACTTCAACAACCTCACGTCGCTGAAAATCTCGTATCAGATGGCGACGGACGCGGCGTTCACCACGCCCGTTACGGTGATTGAATCCCCGGCCTACACGCTGGCCCAGCTCAACAGCGGCACGACCGTTGTGCAGCCGGATAGCGTGCCTGCCGGCGCCAATCTGCGGTTCCACCGTCTTCTGTACACTGTCACCGGCACCGCGCCGACGCTGGGTCAGATCACGGCCGGTATCACGATGGGCGACCAGACCAACACCGTCTACTGAGGAAGGAAGCATCATGACGAAGGCAAAGAACCCGAAGTCCTACGTTTCCTCGCAGGACGTTTATGTGGAGGGCCAGTATTTCAAGGCTGGCCAGCCATTCGTGACCGACGACAAGCCTGCGGATCATTGGGAGGATATTACCCCCAAGGAAGCGCACGCGATCGAGGTTTCGGTCAATCCCGTTCCCAACGATCCCGTTTACGAAGATTTGGATGAAGCGGCACTCAAGGCGATTGCGGTTGAGAAGCACGTCAATCCGAAGGGCATGAAGAAGGATGAGCTTATCACTGCCATCAAGGCAGCTGTCGAGCCACGTCTGTAACTGAAGGCGGGGGCTTCGGCCCCCGTCTTTCATAGGTTTAGGGAGCGCGTAGATGCCAACCTACGTCAACGGCGAAAAGGCGTACCTCTACGACGCCAACACAGATCTTCCGATTGGGGCGGCTGGGCTTTCGGGGCCTGGCTCGACCATCGCTACCAACCAAGTGGCAGTTACCACCTCAGCCACGCAGGTTGTTCCTGCACGCGCTGGGCGCCAAAGCATCACGATCAGTTCTACTTCAGCGGTTGTGTTCTATCTCGGGGGTTCCGGCGTCACTACCTCGAACGGCCTATATGTAGCCGGTTCCGCTGGAGCGAGCATCACGCTGGCAACCTCTGCGGCGGTGTATGCGATCGGCGCATCGGCTGTCACGCTTTCCTATATCGAGAATTACTGATGCCGGACGGCATTTCGTACCCGCCTGCCAATGTTCCGCAGCCGGCCACGGTTGCTCCGCCCGCCGTTTCTGACTCGGGCGCCTTGGGCAATTCCCCGCGCTTTGCGATGGAGAACCACACGCATCCAAGCAAGGCGCGGAAGGATCGGTTGCAGACGGCAGCGGATGGGACCCTGACTTGGACATATTCTACGGCGTTCGGCTCGGGGGTCGTGCCACGAATTTGCGCGGTAGCGGAAACGTCCGCTGGAAACACTGACGTTTACAACGTGCAGATCGTCGGCACGCCGACCAACACATCAGCCAGCATTCTGGTGAACCGCGTACAGAAGTCTGTGGCGTCTCTCTTGGGCCTTACCGTTCTGTCCGTGCCCGCATCGCCCGGTGTGACGTGGGTCCATCTTTTGGCGCTGGAGCCTTAAAGATGGCCTCGCCCAACGCAGGACCGATCACGGGCCGGGAGCGCATCCGCGTTCTGCAGGGCGGTGTCGATGTGTGGCTTGATCGGCCGCAATTCGTGGCGCTGACAGCGCTTCCTGCTAAGGCTAATCCGCCGCCGCGCCCTTATACAGCGCCCACTACGCTATTGGGCACGGAAACGTTCAGCGCATGGCAGGACGGCACGAAAATCACCATGAATGCCGCCGACATGGCGACGTTTACGGCTGGGTCAGGGACTGCGCCGGCACATCCGGACCCCAATATCCCCACCACATTCACCGGCAACGAACTGGTTATGGGCCACCAGTCGGGGTGGCGGGTGGCGTGGACGTTGGACGAAACGGGCCAGATCATCAGCGGCGGACTGCCGGCGGGCTACGCTTTCCTGACCACTAACGGGGGGCAGGATTATCTCACAACCAATGGCGGCACGACCCGCTTGATCGCAAAGGTTTAACTCGATGGCGAATCTGGACTTCGATGTTTTCGCAGCGTCACGGGGGATGCCGGCGCCTCTTTCCGGGACGGTGCAACCTTTCAAAATCGCTGTCATTGGCGACAGCTACGTGGCGGATACGGGGTCAACCGATCCCAAGTCTTTCGGCTACGCGATGGCTGCCGCTCTTCGCGCCAAATATGGAGACGCGGGGGCCGGGTATGTGCCGGTCATTTCGACCAGCGGCTCCGTGCTTATAAGCATGTCGTTCGATAACAACATTCCGCAATATGGTCGCTGGACAGATCCCCGGCGCACAATGGCGGCGGCTGGTATTGCGTCGACCATGACAGGTGGCATCGGCGCAACCGACACAAACCAGATGACATTCAGCCCTGGCGCCAATAACAGCTATGGCCGTGGTGTTGTTGACACACTTTCGGTGGCGCGTGTGTTTTACACCCTGCGCTCGTCGTCTCCGCGTCCCGGCCTAATCATTCGGCCAAGCAATTTGGGCGGTTCGGATTATCGCGCGCGTGTGATTTCCTCCGGAGCCGATTTCACAGGCACAATCTCCGGTTCCACGCTTACGGCGAGCGCGGTAACCGGCCTCATTCCCCGTGGTGGCGCGCTTGTCAGTGGATCGGGTGTTACCGCCAATTCGGTCTTGGCGACCATTTCGACTGATACGAACACCACAGCTGGCGGGGCTGGCAACTACAAACTCAGCCAAGTCTCAACCGTGGCCTCCGGCGTTGCGATGACTGCATCGTCCCCGGAAATTCTGGCGCTCGATACAATTCAGACGGCGGTGTATAATTCTGTAACCGGGTACAACAACAACATTGCTATCGGCAACATGAACGGTGACATCATCGTTCATGGAGTCGAGTATTATAACGGCCAGAAGGGCGTCACGGTCACGCAACTCGGCTATGGGGGCATCTCTGCCTATCAGGTCGCCGGCCTAGACGATGCAACCCAGCGTCGCTTCTGGCAGCTGGCGGAATTCGATCTCGTCATCATCTGCTTGGGCCAGAACGGGAAAACCTACTTTGGCCCCGAAGCGTTCGCGAACCATATGAGCACGATCATTTCTCAAGTGAAATCGTGTCCGCGCACCAAGGTTATCCTAATGCGCCAGCTTGACGCTTCGGACTCTCTTACATCTTATCACCCGCAATATGATGCGGTGTACCAGCAACTCGCTCTCGCCTATGGCTGCGGTTATTATGACGAACGCACCGCGAGCCCTAGCCTTGTCAATTATGCGACCGCGAACGCGGCCGGCCTTATGCTCGACGGCGGCCATGGTAATTTCCAAGCTAACACCATCATCGGAAACGACCTTGCCTCCAAAATCTTCCTTCCGATCGTGACAGGATGATCTATGCCTGCTGACCCCTCCACCTATTCCGGTCTACAGGCATCCATCATCGCCTGGATGGACGATAGCAGCGACACGTTCATCGCGCGCGTGCCGGAGCTTATCGCGCTGTCCGAGCGCCGCCTGTCGCGCAAGCTGAATAGCCCTGAGATGGAGGCATCGACCACGCTTGCCCTGACGGATGGCGCAACGGTGCTTCCATCCGACCTGATGGAAATCCGGAACGTCTATATCGAGTATGACAATTATCGGTCGAAGCTGAAGCAGGAGACGTTGGAGGATTTCAACTTCGGCTATAACACGACCGAAACTGGCCGCCCTTATGCGTTCTCGCTGTCCGGCGGCAACATGAACGTACGTCCGCTGCCGGATCAGACTTACGCTATCACCATGACCTATAAGCAGTTCCTGCCTGCCTTGTCGGACGACAACCCGACCAACTGGCTGCTGTCGAAATGGCCGGATCTCTATTTGGCCCATGCGTTGCTTACTGCGGTCGATTTCGGGTTCGAGACGGAGCGGCTGGATTGGGCCACGAACAAGGCCGAAACGCTGATCGCGGAAGTGAATGATGCGGGTCAGAAGATGAAGTGGGGCGCTGGCCCGCTTGTGCCGTGCCCGCCGGTTCGGGATGTGCCACGTTTGCGGAGGTATTGATGCCGCGCGTTATCTATTCCGAACTTCTGCAGGATCAGCCAGCGTTCCAAAACCAGGGTTTGACCGTGTGTGATGGCGTTTACGCCATTGCCAATGGTTTCGCGCCCATGCCTGCCTTCAGCCCGCTTGGCAACGGCACCTTGGCTGGTCCTGCGATCGGCGCGTCCGCTTATCGTGTGGCGTCTACCGTGTATCTGTTCGCTGGAACTGCAACCGACATCTATCGCTACCAGACGGGCGGCTTCACCAGCCTTATTTCCGGCCTGTCCACGGCGCAGGGAATCGGTTTGCGGTTTCAGCAATATAGTAACCTGATGCTGGCGACGAACGGGATCGATCCGATCAAGAAGTTCGATCCTGGCAGCCCTACCACATTCACCAATCTCGGCGGCACACCTCCCACAGCGCGCTATATGGCGGTTGTGCGCGGGTTTCTAGTGATTGGCTACGCTGCCGGCGATGCGTTGCGGGTAGCATGGTCCGATAACGGCGTTCCCACGACGTGGACGCCGGGGACGGGCGAGGCTGGGTTCTATATCCAGCCTTCTGGTGGTGATATCACTGGCGTTGTGGGCGGCGAATTCGGCTTGGTGTTCCAGGAAAGCCGCATCCTGCGCATGTCCTACACAGCGGATGACACAATTTGGCAGTTTGACGAAATCGCGTCCGACATCGGCTGCATCGCGCCCAACTCTATCGCGACGCATGGCAGGATCACCTATTTCCTGTCGAACCGCGGCTTTATGATGACCGATGGCGCAAGCGTGACGCCTGTTGGGGCCGAGAAGATCGACCGCACCTTCCTGTCGCTGCTGTCTCGCACCTACCTGTCCAATATGAGCGCAGTGATCGACCCGAAGAACTCACTCTATATCGTCATGCTGCCTTCGGCCGCACCGCCAACCACGGCGTATGTGCTGAACTATGCGCTCAACAAGTGGACAACGGCCCAAATCACCGCAGAGCTGCTGTTTTCGGCGCTGTCGCAGGGTGTTACACTTGAAGATCTGGACGCAATCTACACCTACCTGGAGGCGATTCCTATCTCGCTGGACGATCCCAGCTTCAGAGGCGGTTATCCGCTGCTTTTGCTGTTCGATGCGTCCAATCAGCTAGGTTCCTTGTCCGGGCCTCCGGTTAAAGCAACCTTCGTGGACGGACAGAGCGAGCTTAATCCAGGCATCAAGACGCGGATTCGCACAATCAGGCTGCTGGGTGACACGCCAACCGCTACGGTAACGGTTTTGGGATCGAATACGCTGAGCCAGTCCATGGCACCAACCTCATATTCGACGCATCAGGCATCGGGGGTGTATAAGGTCCGCGAGAATTGGAATTACACCCAGATCATGATCGAAATCCCGGCTGGAACTCAATATTCCTTCATGCAAGGCTATGACTTGGTTGCGGTGCAAGGCGGTCGGGCATGAGCCTCCCGCCCCTCATCAAGGAAACCGAGAGCAACGAGGCTGAGTGGAAGCGTAAGGTGCGCGATCTGCTCAATCTGACTGTTCGCCGCACGCTGGGGCAGGGGGTTTCGGCCGAGCGCCCGAAGAATCCAGTTATCGGGCAGCCTTTCTACGATATCACCCTGGCAAAGCCCATCTGGTGGTCGCCGTCCAACGATTGGCGCGATGCCAGCGGGACTGTCGTATGAACCCGGAGTCATGGGATTTATATCAGAAATGGCGGCCTGAATTCGCCAAGGCTATAGACGAGGATCTTTACCCGCTGCCTTGGCTGGATGTCGTCGTCGCATGTGGTCGCGCCTTCTTCATCAGCGATGATCGTTGCGCGGCGCTCTATGAGGTACGCCAATATCCCAGCGGAGCGCGTGACATTCATGGGCTAGTTGCTGCCGGCGATTTATCTGCTATAGTGGAATGGTTGATCCCTGCGGTAGAGGCTCACGGAAGAGCCCTAGGATGCTCTGGCTTTCTTATAGAAAGCCGAGACGGATGGTCTAAAATCCTTAAATCGCAAGGCTTTGAGAAGTTCCAAACTTCGGTAAGGAAGCCACTTGTCTAATTGAGATGCATTGGTTAGAATGGGCTTGATCCCAGTCGTAGAGCTACGGCAGATCACCTGACACTATGTCAATGGTGTGATGTCGCTCCGATAGGAAGTCTCATTACCATTGCGGGGCAAGGAAAGCGCCTGAAACGCCTCCTCGCCCCTGGCCAAACGAGGAGCTTCTCGCATGGATTACGATATATTACCCCCTGCAAGTGTGGTGCGTCAATTGGTTAGATACGACCCAGAAACTGGAGAGATAAACTGGCTCCTTAGGGCGCCATCGTCATTTCCAGTGCAAAACAAGAAAAGGGCTGCAGACCAATATAACACCCGCCTTGGCGGTAAGCGCGCTGATTTTAAAGCCTCAGAAAAGGGCTATAGAAAGGTCTATATCGAAGGCCGCCAGATTATGGCTCACCAAGCCGCTTGGTGCTATTATTATGGCGATTGGCCATATTCTAAATTAGATCACATAAATGGTGATGCATCCGACAACAGGATTTGCAACCTCAGGAAGGTGACGACAACTGAAAACGCGCGAAACGCGCAAAGGAGTTCTATTAATACGAGCGGCCAAACGGGTGTTCATTGGTGCAGAACCACAGGCAAGTGGGTTGCTCGCATAACGTCCAATTATGTCAAAAAGCATATTGGTCGGTATGATAATTTTGAAGATGCTGTCGCCGCTAGAAAGGCGGAAGAGGCACGTCTTTGTTTCCATGAAAACCATGGAAGGGATGGTCCATTGCGCGAAACCACGGAAGATTTCTAATGGGATTATCCTCTAAGAAGACTAAGACCACGACGACATCGGCGGCAACGCCGTATGCGCCTGCGCAGCCTGCTATAGACGCAGGCATCAAGGCCGCTCAGGATGTCTTTCAGCAGAACCAGCCGATCCTACAAACGAACGCCGGTTTGGCCCAAAATGCATTCCAGCAGCTTGCACCTACCGCGTTTGGGACCAGCCCCTATGTCGCCAGTGCTCAGAATGCTGCGCAGGCGATCAACAGCGGTGCCTTTCTCGGCAATAATCCCGGCGCATCGACCTATGCCCAGATCCAAGGGGCACAGAACCCATCCCTTGGTGCGCTGACAGGTCTTGCGAACAGTCCCGGAACCAATCCAGCTGCCGCCGCACTGGCGGCCCTTGCCAATGGCGGTGCGGTCAATCCTGCAAATTCGTACCTGACGCAGTTCGCCAACGGCGGCGGCCCTGGCGGCGATGTTCTAAGCGCCATCGCCAATGGCAGTTATAACAACCCTGCCGATGTTTACTCGAAGGCGGTGACGGGCGGGAAATATCTCAACGCGCAGCCATCGGCGGATCTCTACAAGACGATCATGTCGGCGGATTATCTGAAGGGCAATCCGTATATAGATGCGATCGTGGCGCAGACCGGTGCCGACGTGTCCAAGGCGACCAACCAACGCTTTGCGGCGGCGGGGCAGGGTGCGGGTGTTTCGTCTGCGTTGGCAGATGTCCTGTCGAATAACTTGGCAAAGAACGAAAACACGCTCCGTTACAACAATTACAATGACAGCGCCAATCGCCAGCTCACCGCTGCGGGACAGTCTGACGCAGCGTTCAGTGCTGAGCGCAACCGCATGCAGGATAGCAATTCGCTGATCTCGGGCAATTACAACCAGTCGCAGGCGAACAAGCTGGCTGCAGCGAACTCGCTTGCTTCCAACGCGCTTGGCGCCGCTAACTCGCTCGGGTCGAACTTCAACGCAGGCCAGCAGAACCAGTTGGGCGCGGCGTCTGCCCTTGGGTCGCAATTCCTGCAGGGCCAGCAGAACCAGACCGCAGCCGCGACGGCTCTGGGTAACCAGTTCAGTCAGCAGCAGCAAAACCAACTGGGTGCCGCGACGGCTGCGGATGCTTCACGTAACTCTCAGGTGCAGCAGATTTTGGCCTCTCTTGGGCTCACAGGCCAGTTGACGGATGCCCAGTATGCTGGCGTGGCCCCCGCCTTGTCTCTGCTGAATTCTTCAAGCACAATACCTTATTCCGGTCTAGGAGCTTATGCGAGCCTGATTAACGGGCTCTCCGCGCCATACGCAACGAACACCACCAACAGTACCACGAAGAGCAGCCAGTCGCTTGGCTCAGTGCTCGGTGGCTTAGCGGGTGCTGGACTATCTGCTTGGGCTGGCGGAGGTCTCGGTGGGCTGGGGTCTCTGTTCGGCGGTGCCGGTGGTAATGCATTGGCAGGATTGGGCGCAAACTTTGGCGCGCCTTTAGTCGGATCCACCGTTCCGGTTAACCAGCTCAATGTAGGCAGGATTTCGTAATGTCGATGTTCGGCAACGCATTCAAGCAAGGCGGAGTGGGCCGCAACATCGCCGGTTATGTCGGCGACGCGCTGCTTAGCGCATCCGGCAATCGTCCAATCTACGGCCCCGCGGTTCAGCAGCGGCAGGAGCAAGAAGCTGAATTCCAGCGTCAGTTGGCATTGGCGCAGTTTAAAGCGATGAACCCTGAGCCGACCAGTATAATGCAAAACGCTCTGGCGGGCGGGCTACAGCCTGGCACGCCCGAATATAGCAAGTTCATCCTGAACGGCGGGCAGGGCAAGGATGAGTTCTCGCGACTTCTGGATGAGGGTGGATACACGCCAGAGCAGGCGACCGGGCTAATTAGGCAGCGCGCTAATGCCTTGGCCAATCCTCCGTTGCAGATTCAAAATCCTGACGGCACAATCACTCTGATGCCACGGCCTCAGTTCGCCAGTGGCGGAACTACGCCACCTCCGGCCGGCCCGCCACCTCAAGCGATCGAAGCGCTAAGGGCTAACCCCGGTTTGGCCGACCAATTCGATGCCAAATATGGGGCGGGCTCTTCCTCACGGGTATTGGGAGGTGCGGGCGCAGGTCCGCGCACCTTTCCCTGACCCAATGAGCGCGCCTGGGATATTGACCAGTGGTCGTAGAACCATTGCCGGGAACGCGGCGGTTGGTGGTGTGCGCAATAGCCATCACTTGACAGGAGATGCCGCGGACTACACCGGGGCGACGCCGGCACAGCTGGCGCAGTATTTTGGGCCGCGAGCGCGTATCTTGCCTGAAGGGGACCATGTACACGTGACTTTACCTGGTTTTGGCCGAGTGCCTTTTTACGGCAAGCGTGGCGCGGCGGGGGCTTTGTAATGGCAGCTAATTTCTTCGACAAGTTTGACAATGTGCAGGCTCCGCAGGGCCAGCCGATGGTGCTGGGTACTCCAGATCCGGCCAAAGCATATGAGGCGCCGCTTGCACAGTCTCGGTTGGCTGCCGCGGCGCAGGAAGCGCGTTTGCGTGAAATTCAAATGCGCAAGGAAGCCGCCGAAGCCCAGAAGTCACAGCTTGAGGCGGCTAAGGCTAGTGGCACGCCTGTTCCGATGACGCCTCAGCAGCAGGCTATGCAGGGCATGGCTGATGATGAACTCCTGTCAGCCATCGCGGATGCGCGCAACGAAATATCCGCCGGGTATTCGACTGGCTTCACTGGGAACCTGCTTGCCAAGCTGGGCGGGTCGAATGCGCGCGATCTTCAAGGCTCTTTGACCACGATTGGATCACGCCAAGTTCTCGATCGCCTGATGCAGATGAAGGCCGCGTCGCCCACCGGGGCTTCTGGCCTTGGCGCTCTTTCGGAAAAAGAGGGCGCGTATCTTCGTGATTCCATCGCTTCGCTCGACCAGGCGCAGAGTGCGGATAAGCTTCTGCAGAGCCTTGCCAAGATCGAAACCCATTACCGCAAGTACAAGGCTCTGACGAGTGGGGAAGATCCAAGCAAGCCTGAAGTCGCCAAGAAATATGGCTTGGTGACTGCTGAGAACAGCAATGCTGTGAAACCAGGCGACGGCGGCTCAGGCCCTACCGGCGGAGGCTCCATGACGCAGGCTGGCGACACTCGCACAGAAGCAAATCCAGTCCTTTCCGGTGTGAACGAGCGCATTCGGCAGATGATCGAGCATAGCAGATCCGCTGAAGCCATCACGAATTACATGAACCAGGTTCAGCCGGGGCTTGGTGATCAGCGTGCAGCGGATGTTGCGGCTGCGGTGCAGTATCGCAGTCAGCATCCAGACGTACCGATGAACATGTACAATATCTCGGTTGAAAACCGGGAAGTCCCGCTCACGACGACGCAGGCTTTGGTAAACGCGGCAGCTGGTTCAGCGCCGGGCGCGTACGCCATGAATGCGGCTGACACGCTGACTATGGGCACGCTGGACAATATGACGGCCAACCCTGCAATGGCGCGGGCGGGGCTGGATTATGCTAGGCAGAATAGCCCGGTGGCATCGACGCTTGGCACGGTCAGCGGCGGCGTCTTGGCTGGCATGGGCGGTGAAGCGCTTGGCACCGCCGCCGGGCTTGGGCGTGCTGCGGCGCCTGTCGCGGATGCTCTTTACGGCGCAGGCTATGGCGCAGGTTCTTCTGACGAAGGTAACCGCTGGACCGGAGCTGCCTTGGGGGCAGGTGCAGGGCTTGGCGGCGGTATGTTCGGCCGTGGCGTCGCTGGTGCGCTGGGTGGTGCAGCGCGCGGTGTCAGGAACGCCGATGTTCAATATCTTCGCGGCCAAGGTGTAGACAATATGACGCTGGGGCAGATTGTCGGCCAAAGCGGTGGGCTGGGCCGTTATATCAAGGGCCGCGAAGATCGTCTGACGGGATTCTCCGGTATTGGCGATGCTATTCAGGGCCAGCGGGCAAACGCGCTTGAGTCCTATAATGCAGCCGCCTTCAATCAAGGTGGGGCTCCTATCGGGGCACTTCCCGGCGCGATCGGCAATGATGGCATTGCCAACCTGAATGCGGCCAAATCGCAGGCATTTCGTTCCGCGCTCGATCCTGTATCGCTGGATCTCAATGATCCTGCTTTTGTCGCGCAGATGCGCGGCATCAATCAGCGGGCAGCACGCATCCCCAACGATGAAGGGGCTGGGCAGCGTGCCGTGAATGCGCTGGCCAATCGGATTGGAGAGCCTGCTGGAGATACCGGCATTCTAAATGGGCGCCAGTTTCAGGAAGCGTATCGCGGTCTCGCGCGGACTGCGAACGAAACCAAGAATGGTGCCTACGGATACGAAATCGGCCAAACCATGCGGGATGGCCAGATGGCGCTTGCGGACGCTCTGAACAACCAGAGCCCTGGTGCTTTCCCAGACTTCTTGGCTGCCAACCGCACGCATCGTAATGCCAGCATCCTTGCTGATGCCGTGAATGCGGCCAGGAACAACAATAACGTGTTCACGCCAGCCCAGCTGGGTAATGCAGCTGTGGCCAATACCAAGCGGTTCAGCGGCGCGATGGCAGCGGCCGAAGGGGACGCCCCATTCGATCGACTGGCCAAGGCTGGGCAGAATGTGCTTTCGTCCAAGGTTCCCGACAGCGGGACCGCAGGGCGGGCTGCATCGAATTTCAACCCGCTTAATCCGGCAGATTATGCCAAGGCCGCTTCGCGCGCGGCGGCTCTGCCTCTGTATTCGGATACACTCAATCCTCTTATTAACCGTGCTTTGCTGGACCGTCCTGAATGGGCGCTGCAGACCGGCGATATTTTCAGCAACGTCTTGCGCCGCCCTTATGGGATGTTCGGCAGAACTGGGGCGCTCGCTTATAATTTCGGGGGGCAGTGATGTTCGATTTCTGGCGGACCATGCTCGCCTCTTTTGGTTTTGGGCTGGGGTGGGCGATTGCTGCCCAATATCGCGCATGGCAACCCAAGCGCATCAGCTATGCAACCGCCCGTCTTGGCAGGGACATTGTGCTTGCTTGCCTTATAGCCCCTCCAGCTGTGGCGATAGGTATGATGCTATTGACCAATGTACCCATCCAGGTTGCTCTGTGAGCCATGGCGCGCTATAACAGGCCATCGATGATCCCAGTCGGGCGCCAAGCCGCCGACAGATCGCTTAACCTCATGAGCGACGCGGGGTAGTATGTCCAAAAATTCAGTCACAGATTGGGACCAAACGCCCGCGAACAATACCGATATTGCTGGCATCAATATCGCTGAATTCTGCCCGCCCAGTTCGCTCAATGACGCCATACGCACGATCATGGCGCAGATTGCGGCGTGGATTGTAGCTGCGACAGGTCCGTTGCTGAAGTCCGGCGGGGCTATGACCGGCGCCATTACGGGGATGGGCACAACGTCATCTGTCAAGGACAGCGCTGGCAACGCGCGCAGCATTGGTTTCCGCAGCCTGCCAGTAAGCCGATCGGTCACTGCAGCAGCGACGCTAACCTTGGCGGATCAAGATAGCTGCGTGGTCAGCACTACCGGCGGCTTCCTCATCCCCGCCAACGCCACGCTCAATCTTCCTGTCGGCTTCATGGCCGCATTCTACGTCGATAGCGCATCCAGCCGATCGATCACGGCTGAGGCTGGCGTGACATTGCGTCTGGAGGGCGCTTCTTCCACCGGGACGCGCACAGTGGCTCAGCGCAGCAGGGCCTATTTCTGGCAAGTCAAAACCAACGAATGGCTTGTTAGCGGAATGGGTGTGTCATGAGCGGGATTTTCGTTGCGGCTGCTGGTGGCGTCGGTTCTGTCGCCCCTCCGCCTTCGGGGCTTACCGCCCAGCTTGGCTGGAATATTGGTAGCCCGTATAATGTCGCGGGCGCAACTGGGACAACGCCTACAAATTCCTATACCTATTCCGCTACCGGCGGGACGCCGCCTTATACTTTTTCCAACGAAATGATCCAGAACCCAAGCGGCAAGATAGACGTGGTTGCTGTTTCCAATTCAAGTGGACCTGGGCAGTTCGCGATTTTTTACCAGAATTTCGCGGTGAACGAGAGCCAGAGTGGTCGGGTTAAGATCAACGTCACAGACAGTCTGGGGGCTACATCGTTCGCCCTGCACGATCAAACTATCAAGCGCACTAGCTGATGCGAGCCGGCGCACCCCCGGCATTGAAGGAGGCTTATATGAGCAAGGACTTTTGCGGGAAACTGCGTGCTGCGATCGATGCCGCACCGGCCCACATGAAGGCGGCTCTAGAGGCGCTGTTCGCTCTGTATTGTCAGGGTGAAGATGGCGGCGTCACGACTCAGAGCGGCGGCACCACTCCGCCTCCGACCAACCCCAAACCGCCCAAGCCCGGCGGCGGCTGATTTGTGGCCGAAATCTCAGAAATATCGCTGTCTGGGTTAAAGGGATGGGGCGGTTGGTCGCTCTTCTTTCTGGCTTTGGTATGGTGGATTCGGGGCATCCCGGAGCGGAAGCGCGCAGCGACGGAAGGAGAAACCGCGCTGCGCGCCTCCTATGGTGAGCATATCGACCGCCTGACGCTTCGGATTGATCGCATGGAGGCCGAGCACGAAAGCGACCGGGTCAACTGGATCGCGGAGCGCACGGCCATGCGGCAAGAGCATGACGCAGCGCGCGAGCAATGGCGCCGGGAGCGCAGCGAGCTGCTCGACCATGTGGCAGGTCTGGAGCGCAAGCTTCAGTCTTACGGATCATCCGCACTTAACATCCAGGCTGGCGGGGTAAACGCCCCGACCACAATCAAGCGGACGCGGAGGACGCGGCCATGAAACTTTTCATCGCAACCTTGCTGGTGGTGTCGGTCTTTGGGATGATCAGCGGTCGAACTGCGGCCTTCTGCGCGATCGTGCTGTTGACAAATTTCGGAGCGGGTCAGGCTTTTGTGTCAGCTACGCATGACTACACACCGTGGGTGTGGAACCTGTTTATCGACACTGCGGCACTGCTGGCGTTGACCACGCCGGAACGGATCAAGATAGGGGGCTATCACATCCGTTTCCCGATGTCTGGCCAAATCGGCGCCGTATTGGCGGCCACTTACGCCACGCAGATCGTCATGCACCTTGGGTTTGGTCTTAGTAAAAACGGGGATCAGAACGTCTATTACGATAGCATTACCGCAATGGCGTGGCTGCAGCTCCTCATCCTTTTCGGCGGGAGTTTTCCAAATGGCGGTCGGCGTCTGGTGCATTGTTTTAGGTTATGTTGCCGCGTTTCCATGGATTTTGCGCCGCATCTTGCGCGCATATCAACGCGGAAAGGAGCAAAGTGAATGATCGACGCAAAATCTCTCTTCGACCGTATCCGCGTCATCAAGGGCAAGCCCCTGACGCAGCAAGAGGTAAACGACGTGAACGCGATCCTGGCGCCAGCCGGGGCTTCTCCTTCGCCGACACCTGCGCTGGCCTTGCCGCCGCATCCGCACCTGATGCCGGACATCATCATGGCGGCCCAGCGGAGCGAGTTGAAGTGGAAGATACCTACGTCGGTAACGCTGGCCCAGTTCGCCCTCGAAAGCGCATGGGGCAAGAAGATGCCGCCGAACAGCTTCAACCCGTTCGGGATCAAGGCACGCATCCGTGATGGCAAGATCATCGATCCTTACGTGACGGCCAACACCGATGAGCAGAATTTCAACGGCCAAGCGCAGTGGCGCGGCCCGCAGCCGTTTCGTAAGTTCAAGTCGTTTGATGAGGCTTTCGACGCCCATGGCGAATTGCTGGGCTCGGCTGGCGTCTATGCCAAAGCCCGCGCCAAGCTGCCAGATCCGGACGCCTTTGCTGATGCGCTGACCGGCGTCTATGCGACCGCGAGGAACTATGGCTCAGCGCTCAAGAGCCTGATGCAGAGTAGTGGGCTGTATAAATACAATCTGACAGGGCGGCAGTCATGACCGAAGACCGCCACAGCTTCTATCTCGGCCTAGCCATCATCGCCGCTATTGTCGTGATCTACATATCCGGCGTCGTGAAGGGGCAGGCGGCCGACGTTGCCGTGCTGACGGGGCTTATTGGTGTGCTGGGGACTTTTACGCGTCGTAGCGCTCTTACGCCCACGGCATCGACCGAGAATGGTGATGTGAATGTGGCACCTGCAGCGGGGGAAGAGAAGTAATGCCGGCTTTTCTGGTCTCGTTCTTCACCAGCAAAGCATGGTCCATGATCCGGCCCATGCTGCCGTGGATCGCGGGCGCCATTGCCATCCTCACCTTCTACCTGTGGATACACAGCATGCAGGCAAAGATCGCGCGCCAGGATGCGCAAATCAACACGCTAGCGATGAACCTGAAGGCGGAACAGGCCGCGCGCGCCAAGGATGTCGCCGGCCTTACCGCTCTATCCTCCGGCTTGCTTGCCGCCTCATCCGCCAAATCCGCCGACCAGAAAGCCCTTTCGGAGACGATCGATGCGACCAACCCTACGCCTGTCAGCGCCGGCCTTGCTTCTTTGCTTGGCTGCCTGCGCGAAAACGATAACGGTCGAGAGTGCGCCACCCCCACCCGCTCTGGTGGCGCCACTCCCACCGCAGCCGCAGGTGCCCACTGAGGCTACCGACGCTGCTGTCGGCGGGTATATCGTGAATCTGCGCGCCTGGGGGCGTGAGGTAGCGGCGCGGTATGAGGCGCTTAGGGCTTGGGCAGTGGGGCTTCGGTAATCACCGCTCATCCTTTCAAAGAACATCGTCTGTAGCGTCGCGGACCTTGAACACCGTAATACCCTTGTCGATCTCTCCAGGAGGGTTGATCTCTGCCCAGTGGGTAAAGGTGTCCTTGTGCAGGGTGTTGCCATCGACGATTGCCCAATACCATTCCGACCCTTCAAAACGAACTCCATCGTGGGTCGTCAGCGCGGGCGCATCTGATGGATGATAAAAGACCACTTGGGCTCCATAGTTAGGCCCCCAAGCCAGGAAGCATGTTTCGTCGTCCTTGGGCGCGCTCTCAATCGGCAGCCACTCTATATTCCCCATAAACCTACTCCTTTTGATCTAGATTCCGAAGAGTAACCTCATCATTTGCGCGAATGGAGGCTCCGACATGGATCGCGGGAACATGTTAAGCCCGTAGATGGCGCTCTGCATCACCATGGCTTTGTCGGCGGGAGAAAGCTTGCGAGATAGCAAGATCGTTCGTTCGCCCCTGCCTTGGCAAACGGAGCAATCCTTGGTCCACCAAATCAGCTTCGGCACTTTCCCAGTGCCGTGGCATACATGGCAGTGGACCATCTCTACGTCAAACTCTGGATATTCCATCCCATCCTCCTATTCAGCTACGAGCGTTGCTTCGGCACGGGCTTTCGCGGGCCAAACGCGCCACTTCCCGCCCGAGTGGCGCTCAATCTTCACCGGGCCATCCTGACCGTAAACCATAGCATAATGGCGGATCTCAGCGACAGCACCGGGGCCCTCGCTCCACGCCACGGGAATGCCGCCTTGGATGAGGCGGTATCGCTCGCGTTCCATATCAAGCGGCCTCCTCTGCCGCAGAGGGGGTGGGGGAAGCCGCCCTAGCGGCGAGGGAACGGATCTCTGCTGCCAGCAGCTTGCGCACTGCATCGCGCGGGAAGGCCGGGTCCCTGCTGTCGCGGGTGTAATGCTCGCAATGATAGTAGCGCGGTATGGCGCCGCGCGGCGGATAGGCGAACCCATCGTACAGACACCCGGTGGCGGTAAGAACCTCGCAGGCATTGTTGCCGTCATAGTCGGGCCCGATGCGTACGGGCTTCCAGCCGTAGACTTGCTCGGAGACGGCTGCATCGACATCGCGATCCGGGCCGGTAAGCGCCTCAACCCATTCGGCCAGCGCCTCAAGTTGCAGCCTGTCCCTCACGCCGCCCTCACAGCAGCGTCGCTTGACGGGGGTTGGGTCATGCTGCTCTCCGCGTGATGCGCAGTAGCCCGGTAGGCACGTTCGTTCCGGCAGCCGAGAAGCTGCCCACGGGCAAGTCGCGCCATTCCCCCTTCAGCTCGCCATGATCGTAGTGCGCCGTCGCCGGCAGGATCGACACCAGCGTGCCGCCCGGCTTCAGGAACTTCTCAGCGTGCCGAACATGCTTGGCATAGTGCCGCCCGTAAAAAGGCGGGTTCATGACGACGTAATCGAAGTCGGGTGTCGCCGGCTGCTCAAGAAAGTTGCCAGTTAGGACGTTGTGGCCCTTAGCCTTAGCTTCGGCAGCGCGGCCGGGGTGGTATTCGATGCCCAATGCGCGATGCCCGCGAGCGCGGACCGCATCAAGGATACGGCCGTCGCCGCAAGACGGCTCCAGCACGCGGCAGCATGGCGGGCCAGCCCCGTATCGGCTGTAGTTGGCGGGATTGGGCACGCCCGCGAACTCCAGCGCCGCGTCAACCACTTCGGGCGGCGTCCAGTAGAATTGTAGGTCCTTGGAAACCGCTGTGCTGGCAGATGGTTTAACGTCTTCCTCTTCGGCATCCGGAAGCACTTCACCGTAGAACTCGGCGAGCGCCTTGTTGATGTCGATCAGCGTCCACTTGTCGAAGATGATGTGCGCGTTGCCGTTGGCGAACCCGCGCACCGTGATACCGCGATCTGGGGCAATCCATTCCTGTTCGCCAGCGCCAGCAGCATACCGCTTGAGCTTACGGCCATTCATGACGGCATCTTCGCCGGCCCGGTGCTGCGCCTCTACATCCTGGATCTCGCACCATTCGATATGAAGCTTGCCCTGGTAGGTCGCGAGCGCATTGCAGATGTCGCGGAACTTGTCCTTGCTCCAGCCGGAATATCCCCATCCCTTGAGGATGACACGCTTCGGCAGGCCCTGCACACCGATCCGAACTTTGCTGTGCGACTTATAAGCCGGATCAAGGTCGACGAATGCCTCCGCCAAAGCGCGCAGGATGTGGTAGCGCGGCCTGACGAAATAGTCGCCGAACGTGGCCTTGGCGTTGTCGATCGTCAGGGGTGGCGGGTCCGCTATAGCTCGCTCGAAAAGCTGTTTGTCCTTGGCACTTGCTATCCGGTCGATCTGGAGACGGTTGTAGATCGCCTTCCAGCCAGACTTGAGCAGGTTCTTACGCAGGGCCGAGGCATGAAAGTGCGGCCGGCCACCTAGGCTTTCTACGACGGTCCCAAGGACAGTGGTCGCCATGTCGAGGCGCGTCCAAGCAGCCTCGAATGCGGCAATCTCTTCCTCGATCGCGGCGGCCTTGCGGTCGTGCTCCTCAACTAGGTCGGCGACAGTGCGCGGTAGGGCTACAGCGCCGCTCACAGCGCCTCCTCGCGTGGACAGGGGCCGAAGGTCCGTTCCGTGCTTACCGGAAGCACCAACCGTGAACAAACGCGTCCATATGCAGGACGCTTACGCCGTTTGACGGTCGCGTGCCCTCCTGTGCGGGTATGGGAACCGCCTTCGGGAGGCAGCGCCGCCATCGGTGGGTTGGGCTTAGGAAGCGGGAGCATCGGGGGCTCCTTTGGGCTGTGCTTTCTTCCGGATCGGCAGCACGGCAATGTGGAAAGCAATCGCGCCGTTTTCGCGGGTCTCTACGCGCTCAAGATACGTCCCCACCTTTCCGCCGTCCTGACGAGCGACCGCCCGCATCATCTTGTCGAGGGCGACAAGCTGACCGCCGATAGCCTGGACCTGCATCCATTCGCCTTCGACCGGGGTAATTTCCCAGATGAAGCGTTGATCAGCACCCACCATGCCGGCGGCCTCGACTGAGATTT
>NZ_JBMDXN010000129.1:0-78003 GCF_048595155.1 Sphingomonas sp. | reverse complement strand
CTACGCCTGTCGCCGGTCACCCCGGTCAATGACGCGCGCGACAGCGATCCCGCCCCGCTCTTCCTCCATGCCGTCGAAGGCCTGAACCGATTCGGCCTCGCCTATTTGCATATGATCGAGGGGGCGACCGGCGGCCCGCGCGATATCGTGCCGGGGTTCGATTTCGGCGCGCTCCGTCGGGCGTTCAAAGGACCGTATATGGCCAATAACGGCTATGATTTCGCATCGGCGGAGGTCGCGCTCGCGGCGGGCCGCGCCGACGCGATCGCATTCGGGCGCCCCTTCATCGCCAATCCCGATCTGGTTGCGCGCCTGAAGTCCGGCGCTCCACTCGCGACCGCCGATCCCGCGACCTTCTACGGCGGCGATGACCGCGGCTATATTGACTATCCGGCGCTTGCCGTCGGAGGCTGAGCGGAACCAACCCTGAGCCTAGACGCACGAAGCCACCGCTCCCATCTTGCGGACGCGAGCAGGAGAGACCTATGGTCAGCACATCCAACGACGGCATCATGACCGAATATCTCGTGAAATATTTGTCGCTCATGGCAAGCCAGTCCAGCCGACCCCAAGACATGCTGGAGACGCTCTATGTCACCGAACGCTATCGCGCCGGCGACGACCTCAAAACCGCACGGGCGCGCTATGATCAGTCCGTCTGGAACGCTGTTCCCATCGCAGAGATTGGCCGCCGCCTCGCGGAGCTCGACACGTTCATGCGCGACCTCGCCAAGGAGCGTGCCGCGATGTGGGGCCTTCGGCACTAGCGTTGGATGGCATTGGACATGCAGCGCTCGCGACATAGCTGCGTTGCTCGCCTCGCGCAGTCTAATGGAAGGTGAGACCTGTTCCTGGAAGGCCTAATGCCTCGCTTGATTACGCCTCAGGAACGCGGCCGCTCTTCGCCTTCAGGCAATCTGATCTCGCCGTTCGGTCGGCCAAATCGTTGGCGCCCCGGACTTTATCCGCTCTGCGGCGCATCCTTGCACGTTAAGTTAGCCCTCAGACCAATCAGCGGCCTCTAAGATTTTAGGCGGCCTGTTAGACACTACGTTACTGACGGGGAGCGTCAGATCGTATTCCTTGCCAAAGAACTTCCGATCATGCGGGTTGCCGTCATGAACCGGGTGCTGGATGTTGTGCTGGAGGCGGATTGCCCGGTCCAGCAGGACGTGATTTGCGTGATCGCGCTTGAACACCTGTTCCCAGATGACATTCCAATACACATGCTTGAGCATGTGCCGCTTTCCAGAGGGTTCCTGAGCAACGAGCATCGTACAAAACAGTAACTCCGCGACGGCATAGTGCAGGTAGTTGGGCTTACCCCCGGCACGTCGGTTATGTCGAACGGCCTCCCACCAACGCTGCGGCTGATCAAAGAGATGCGCCTGAATGGTGAGCGCGCCGGATGCCGGAATTACAGCGTTGGCGGCCAGTCGGTTGCTCCCTATGGGGCCAGTCATGCCGCCCGCCAGAAAGCTGTCGTACCAGATTTCGCGCGAGCCCACGTCCGTGTCTCGACAAAGTATTCGGTTGCTACTGGAGACGAAAATGCTGCCATCTTTAACGGTACTCCCGCGATAGCGCGCGTGATTTGTTCCTATATACTTCAGCTGGACGAACCCCAATGTCCAGCCACCGACTTTTTCGCCAGCATGCCCATGGATCGTCATAAAAGCATCGATCTGAAAGGGCGGAGACTGAAATGCAAAACCGGAAGGAGGCCCCGCAACGCCCCGAACGGTCGGCGCGTTCCCAGCCAGCGAAGTCGTCATGATGGTTTTACTGCCGTCGATTTTCGCCAAAGTGCAGCTCCTTCGACATAACCAGCATTACTGATTACGCTTCATGTTCACTTTATAATATTATCATCATAAAGAAAATGAAGCACCCTCATAACGCTTCTTGCGATCACAAGAAAAAACAACAAAGCGAAAACGGCCGTGTAACCGCGTATTCTTGTCGCATATCTTCTGGCATTGCGCTGTACAAGACATGCCACTCCAAGAAACCGGGTGCAGTCTGCTATTGATCTGCACGCATCTTTTTATTGGCTGATCACAGGATTTGACCAAATGAAGTGAACCGAGATCAAGGTTTTGCACGACCTCGAACGAACCGTCAGGTCGCTGCCGCTCGATGATCAACACGGGGGCTAAGTCGGTCGGCCGCCCCGCTCGGATTTCTACCGATCCCGGTCTCTGACCGTTGATAACTTGGATGGAGGGCTTCGGCTCACCGCGCACCTGCTTAAGAGTAGCAGCACTGAGATTGGTGCCCACCAATGCGAAGATGAAGACAATTAGCAAGCGCAACGAAGCGCGAGCGTCATAAACCCTGAGAGCGCCGGACTTCATAGCCATGCCAACCACCTTTCATAGCAAAGCAATCGACTTGGAGACTGTGCGACGGACTCGGCGATCGAGCAACGATAATCGGTAACCCGTCTCCCGTCTGATGCGACCGCATGGCAGGGCGTAAGAAGCCTGCCTCCAAACCAAGCCTGCGTAATCCGTAAGGTTTCAGGTGAAAGCTTCGCGAGCTTGCGTCCATCACCTCACGGCCTAACCGGAGACACAAGCGAAAGGGCAGGCTCCGTGAGACCATATCTCTGCGCATTCGCCGCTGCCTTCTTGGTTACGGGCCCCAGCGCCGCGCGCACGTCGGCAATCGGGAACGATCGGCCATCCGCGCCAGCGATGGGCCGTCCCCCGCTGCCGCCTGATCATACGATCGAGCAATCGGCGGTGATCGCTGGGCAGCGCATCCATTACAAGGTCACGATCGGCACGATCGCCATTCGTGACGAGACAGGCAAGGCGATCGGGCAGGTCGTCTATACATCCTATATGGTTCCTGGTCATGGAGCGGCACGGCCCGTCACCTTTGCCTTCGACGGAGGCCCCGGCGGCTCATCCGTGACGCTGAACATCGGCGGCATTGGCCCGAAGCGCCTTCAATTCGGCGCTCCGGGCGATACCGGATCCGACGCCCCCGTCCTGCGCGACAATCCCGCAAGCTGGATCGGCTTCACCGATTTGGTTTTTATTGATCCGATCGGCACCGGTTACAGCCGCAGCCTGGTGGATACGGAGGGGACCCGAAAGGCGTTTTACGGCAACGATCAGGACGTGCATTATCTATCACGTGTGGTGTCGGACTGGTTGATCCAGGCGCATCGCTTGCCGTCGCCCAAATATCTGCTGGGCAAGAGTTACGGCGGCTACCGTGTGCCGCGCATCGCGCGTGAGCTGCAGGATCGTGTTGGCGTCGGATTGGCCGGGATCGTGCTGATCTCACCCTATCTGGATCCGGCAGCAGCGACCCAATCCTCCGCTCTGTCGCCATTGCCCAGGATGGCGGAGCTGCCGGCGATGGCGGCCGCAAAACTGGAACGTGAGGGCCGGCTTACGCCCACCGCCATGGCCGCGGTCGAGGCCTATACGCGCGGTGACTATCTGCACGATCTGATGAGCGGCCGTTCCGATCCTAACGCGCACGCTCGTTTGGTTCAGCATGTGGCGGCGCTGACCGGCCTCGATACCGCCTTTGTCGAGCGGCTCGACGGCCGCGTGGATGCTGCCAGCTATTTGCGGGAAATTGCGCGCGATCAGGGCAAGATTGCCAGCAGAGACGATCCTGCGGTCACGCTGCCCGATCCCTTCCCCGGATCGTCCAGCAGCAGGGCGATGGACCCGCTCTATGATATCGCGATCGCCCCGCTGACCAGCGCCATGGTGGATTTCTATTCCCGCCAGGCAGGATGGATCGTTGATGCACCCTACAAGACCCTGGCCGACGATGTGGAAGACGCATGGGAGGAAGGCGCGCCGTCCGATGCCCCCGTCTCCGATCTTCGCAAGGTGCTCGCGTCCGATCCGAAGGTACGCGTGCTGATCGCGCATGGCTGGAGCGATCTCAGCTGCCCCTATTTCCTGTCGCGTCTCATCGTCGATCAATTGCCCGCATGGGCGGATGCGCGCGTTCGCCTCGACATCTATCCAGGCGGCCACATGTTCTACAGCCGCCTGCAAAGCGCAATCGCGTTCAAGCAAGACGCCGAAAAACTGTATCGCTCATAGTAGCGCAATGACAGCGGAGGACGCCAAGCCGCGGCGGCGAGCTATCGCATCGCGGTAACCGCCGTTCCAATCATGGGGCGCTCCGCCGGCTTGGCGATGGGGAGCATCGCGCGGATGTGACCCGCGACCGGGAGCGCACGTCCCTTCTTCGCATGAAAGGCCGCATCGGGAAGCGCTCCGCGCAGTTCGGCAAGACTCTGCAAACAGAAAGCGCGCACATAATTTGAGGTCTCGTCATTCTGCTGTTTGACGCTGCCGAGGATCTCCGCAAATTTAGCCCGCGCATGGGCAATGTCCTGATCGCGCATCAGGCTTTTTGCATAGGCGGCTTCGATCGCGAGACGCATCTCGCCTTCGAACTGTGCAGCCATTCCAGCGAGTTTCGGTGCGTCACTTCGCAGTGCAGCCCGCATAGCCTGGCGTTTCATCCGCCACGCCCGGAAACGAGCGCCAGTTCGCGCGATGCGGTTCATCGCCTAAGTCCCGGATTTAGCTGCATGACGTACATCCGCTCTCTTGCCCGCCCAACGACATCCGCTGGGCCTGTTAGGACAAGGTGGGCGCCGAACATGTCGCCAGCCAGGTCGGAATGCTCCGATCCGGTCCCTCTTGCTAGGGCTGGTCAGAGCATCGGACCGGCGACATGCCGGAACATTGCCGCGACTGGGGCCGGCACGACGCTGTAGCGTACTGGGATCAGTTACGGCAGGGTAGCCGGCGTGGACGGATCCGCGCCGGCATGCCGAAAACTCGGCTCAGGCGTAGCCCCACACATCCTTCGCGACGTCGACGACCAGCTGCAGCTTGGCCGATTGCTGATCCATCTGGATGTCATTGCCATGGACCGTCGAGGAAAAGCCGCATTGCGGCGACAGCGCGATCTGATCGAGCGGCATATGCGTCGCCGCGTCCTCGATCCGGGCGCGCACGTCGGCCGGATCTTCCATGTCCCCCAGCTTGGTCGTCACGAGGCCCAGCACGACCGTCTTGCCCTTGGGCACGTGCCGCAAAGGCGCGAAATCGCCCGAGCGTGGATCGTCATATTCCAGGAAATAGCCATCGACCTGCAGTTCGTTGAACAGCACTTCGGCGACGGGCTCATAGCCACCTTCGGCCGCCCAGGACGAGCGGAAATTGCCGCGGCACAGATGCACGTTCACCGACATGTCGGCGGGCTTGTCCCGGATCGAGTCGTTGATGATGCGCGCATAGAGCAGCGGCAATTCGTTGGGGTCCATGCCGCGCTTGCGGGCATTTTCGCGCTGCGTCTCGTCACACAAATATGCGAGGTTGGTGTCATCCAGCTGCAGATAACGGCATCCCGCATCCGCCAAGCTGGCAATCTCGGCGCGGTAGGCGGCCGCCAGATCTTCGTAGAAGGCCTCCAGATCGGGATAGGCCTCGGCATCGATCGCCTCGCGGCCGCCACGGAAATGCAGCATCGTCGGCGACGGGATCGTCACCTTCGGAGTCTGCGTCGTGCAGGATGCCAGGAACTCATAATCGGCGCGCTGGATATCCTTGGCATGGCCGATCTTCCCCGGGATCTTCATGACGGGCGGGGCATATTCCAGCTCCTTGCCGCCATGCTGATGAAATTTGACCTGGGTGCCGCCGGCTTCCTCGATCCCGTCCAGCTGCAGCAGGAAATCGGTGTGGAAATAGGTGCGGCGAAACTCGCCGTCGGTAATGCCATGGAAGCCCAGGCTTTCCTGCATCTTCACGACGTCACGGATCGCGTCATCTTCTACCTTGCGCAGACCGGCGGCATCGATCCGCCCTTCGCGAAAGGCAGCGCGCGCCTCGATCAGCGCGGCAGGACGAAGGAAACTGCCGACATGATCGGCGCGGAAGGGCGGCTTTTGCATAACTCTCCGGGCTTGCTAGTTTGTATGTAGTACATGCAATTTCATGGGGCGGCTGGCAATCCGTGTTGCGACCATCCGGCGTGCCGCCGCGCCGTCAGAACTGCTTGCGCTCGATCGTGAGTTCGGAGGAGCGGCACAGACCGCAATCCTCGCCCACGAACTGCCGCGCCGCGGCCGGATCATTGCGCAGCTTCCAATCGAGCCACGCCACGACGACCTTCGCGGCAAGGCCGCCATTGGGCTGATCATAGGTTCCGCCATGGCCGACCGGGATGTTGACCATCGCCGCCGGCAGGGTGCTCACCCGGGCAAAGTCGTCGGTGCCGTTCGGGTAGGCGATGTCGGTCTTGCCGCCGAGCACATACAGGATGGATCCATGCAGCCGGCCGAGCTGCGATTTGTCGACATCGATGCCGGCGATCGGGTTGGTACCATCCGGGAACAGACCGCTATTCATGATCACGAGGGTGCGGATGCGGGGATCGGTGGCGACGGCATAAGCCTGTAGCCCGCCGCAGCTCCAGCCGGAGACCGCAATCTGGCTCGCATCGATGCGATGGTAGAACGGGCTTTGCGGCCGCTCATTCTCGCGCAGCGCCCAGTCGATCGCTTCCGTCAACGCCCGCGCCGGCGTGGCGGCGGTCAGCTTTCCGCCCGCCGGTGGCGCCGCGCGCGGCGGCGCGGGCGGTGCGCCGGGGCCAGACAATATCCTGCCGGGGGCGATTGCCAGATACCCATGCGAGGCGATCTCCAGCAGATGCTGGCGCGAGCTCGCCCCGTCGGCGCTGCAGCCGCCATTGCCGAATATATAGAGCCCCAGCTTGTCGGAGCCCAACGTGGCGAGATCCTTGGGCCGATAGATGACATGGTCGGGAAGCGTCGCCACCTCTTCCTTCATGGCGGGATAGCTTCCGGTCCCGATCGAGTCGGGCGCGGTTGCGGTGGGCGTTGCGGCCACCGCCTGACACGGCATCACCGTAAGGCTGCTCATCAACAGCCATCCAGCCACCATCGTCCGATAGACGCCACGCTTCATGCCATCCTCCATCCGCGGGCGCGTCTCTGTGGTCGCTTGGGCATCGACGCGTTTGCGGCACTGGCCCCATCGGCGTCGACGACGTCCCGCCCGAAGGGCCGCCAACGCCAGTGTTGCACAGAGTCATCGGCGGCGGAAATAAATATGGAACACGTACAATTAAATTGCCGAGCAGTGCGCACGATTGTACGGCTGCCGTACAAAAAGAAAACGATTGCGGACGAGGATCGAGGGGTGGCCGTCGGCCGCAGCATCGCTTCCGCGCCCGTTCACTGGGAGAGGAAGATCGATGCGCATCGCTGCTTTTCTTGTAACCGGTTTCGTCCTGGCTGCCACGCCCGCCGCAGTCTTCGCCCAGGCGGCCGCCAGCGCGCCGCCGCCGGACGAGGCGACGCTCGGCGAGATCGTCGTTACTGCCCAGCGACGCGTGGAGAATCTGCAGAATGTGCCGATCGCCGCGACCGCATTGTCGGGCGATCAGCTGACCGCCAAATCGGTGGCCCGCATCGACGATCTGCAATTCGCCGCCCCGTCCTTGTCCGTGACCGACGCCGGCCTCACCCAATCGGTGAACATCCGCGGCATCGGTATTGCCAGCGGCTCGCCGGCGGTGGCCAACGGCGTGGCGGTCTATATCAACGGGGTCTTCCAGCCGCCTTTGCTCACGACCTCCAGCTTTTACGATATCGCCAGCGTGGAGGTGCTCCGCGGTCCCCAGGGGACTTTGGTCGGGTCCAACTCCACCGGCGGCGCGATCTTCATCAACTCCCAGGCGCCTGATACCAGCGGGATCGGCGGCTTCGTGCAGGGCAGCTACGGCAACTACGACCACCGCACGCTGCAGGGCGCGATCAATATCCCGGTAACCGGCAACCTCGCCATTCGCGGCGCAGGCAATTACGACAAGCGCAACAGCTATTTCGACGACATCGGCGTCTTCAACAATCACCCGGATCGGCTGAACGAGAAAGCCGGCCGCTTCAGTCTGCTGTGGACGCCCGGCAGCCTGCGCGTGCTCAGCCATCTGGAATGGATCGACAAGCAGAGCGGCGGCTATGCCTATAGCCCGATACCGGGCACGCCCTATTCGGCCGGCGCAACCGGCGAAGATCGGACGCTGGATTACGATGCGCCCACCCGCAATCACGAACGCGGCTTCCTGGCGGACACGGAATTACGCTACGAATTTGACGGCGGCATCACGCTGCGTTCGCTGACCGGCTATGCCAACAAGCGGGTGAACAACCTCTACGATTCCGATGGTACGTCGCTCAACACGCCGACACTGCCTGCCAGCACGCAAGACCAGTTCGTGCGGGAGCGGGAAATCGTGCAGGAGATCAACCTGATCTCGCCCACCACCGGCCGGTTCAACTGGATCATCGGCGGCTATTATCAGCACAACAAGATCGACGTCGATATTCTCAACACCAACGGTTCGCCGGTCGATCCCACGCACGTCGTCATCTTCAACAACAAGACCACGACCGGCCTGTTCGCGCAGGCGGGCTACAAGATCACCGATCGGGTCGAGTTGCAACTCGGCGCGCGTTACTCGCATTATTCGGTGACGCAGGAAGGCGGGGTCGCGATCGGCTACGGCACCGCCTTCGGCCCGACCGGCCTGCAGGTCGCGGATCTCGGCAACAGCCACAAGGACGGCCGCCTCACAGGCAAGGCCAACATCAACTTCCAGGTCGATTCGAACAACCTGATCTACGCCTTCGCCGCGCGCGGCTACAAGCCGGGCGGCGCCAACTCGGCCACCTCGCAATTCCAGCCGGAGACGGTGTGGGATTACGAAACCGGCTGGAAATCCACCATGCTGGGCGGCCATCTGCGCACCCAGCTCGGCCTGTTCTACATGGATTATCAGCGCTTCCAGTTCGACTTTGTCGACACCAGTTCCGGCCAAAATGGCGTGACCAACGTCGCCAGCTCCACCATCTATGGCGTCGAAGGCCAGCTGCAGGCCAAGGTCCGCGGCCTCGGCCTGGATGCGGGCTTTGCCTATGTTCATTCCAAGCTCGGCAGCCTGACCGCCGTCAACAGCCGCCTCATTCCCCCCGGCACCACCCTGGGGCCGCAATGCGGCGCCATCCCCACCACCGGCTGTACCGATTACACCCCGTTCGTCCGCGACGCGGGCGGCGGGCCCAACCTGTTCTCGCCGCGCTGGAGCTATAATTTCGGGGTCGACTACGCGGTGCAGCTGGGCGGCGGCAAGACACTCACGCCGCGCCTGAACTATGCCTATGTCGGACCACAGTTCAGCAACTACTTCTACGAGCCCGCCTTCAGCCGGCTGCGCGGCCGCGGCTTATTGTCGGCGCTGATCACGCTGCGGGTCGGCAAGTGGACGCTGGAAGGCTACGGCACCAACCTGACCAACAAGACGTACGTGAGCGGCATTACGGGCAATAATCGCTTCCTGGGTGCGCCGCGCGAATATGGCCTGCGGGCGGGGGTGAGGTTCTGATGATGCACAGCAAGACGATACGCGCCGGCCTGATCGGCACCACCGCCGCGATCCTCGCGGCCTGGCCCGCCACGGCCGCCGCTGCCGCACCCGCCGGATCCGCCGATTGTACCGCGCTCGGCAAGACCATGGCTTGGCCCGAACCCGGAACCAGGGTCGTCACCGCCGCCTGGCATGAGGCCGGCCCTGCGCCCACCCCGCCGATGATGCCCGGCATGCCGCCCATGCCCCCGATCACCCTGCCCGCCCATTGCGAGATCGTGGGATCGATGCACGAACGCACCGGCGTCGACGGCCAGCATTATGCCATTCGCTTCCACCTGCGCCTGCCGGTGCCGTGGAATGGCAAATTTTTCATGCAGGGTGGCGGCGGCACCAATGGCGAGCTGGGCGATGCAATCGGCCGGATGGGGGCGGCTCCGCCCGCGCTGGTCGCGGGCTATGCGGTGCTGTCGCAGGATTCGGGCCATGACAATGCCACCAACACCGTGCCCGAACGCGGCGGAGCCTCCGCCTTCGGCTTCGATCCCCAGGCGCGCGCCGATTATGGCGGCGCCTCGCTGCCGCCCACGGTGAACGCCGCCAAGGCCGCGGTCCGTCGCTTCTACGGCCGCACGCCCGAAAAAAGCTATTTCGTGGGCTGCTCCAAGGGCGGTCAGGAAGGCATGATGGCCGCGACGCACTATCCCGATCTGTTCGACGGGATCGTCGCCGGCGCACCCGGTTTCGCCCTGCCGCGCGCCGCAATTGCCGAAATGTGGGATACGCAGACGATCGGCAACGTCGTGCGCGAAGAGCATCAGCCGCTCACCCAGCAGATGCTGTCGCAAAGCTTCAGCCCGGGCGATTTCGCGCTCGTCGGCCAGGCGATCCTCGCGGCGTGCGACAAGGATGATGGCGTTGCCGACGGAATGGTCGGCGCCTTCACCCAATGCACGTCCGAGAAAGTCATGCCCCAGCTCAAGCAGCGGGCGTGCGCCGGCGGCAAGCAGGAAGGGTGCCTGTCGCTCAAACAGATTTACGCGCTAAGCAATGTCCATAACGGCGCGCGCACGATCAAGGAAAAGCCGCTTTATGCGCGCTTCTTCTGGGATGCCGGCTGGGCCGACCCGGGCTGGCGCATCTGGAAGATCGGCATGGGCCCGGTGCCCTCGATCAACGTGATGATGGGCGCGCCGTCGCTGGCGGCGATCTTCACCACCCCGCCGACCGGCCTGCCCGACGCGTTCCAGGCCAAGCTCGATTACGCCATGGCGTTCGATTTCAACACGGATCCTCAGCGCATCTACGCCAAGGGCAAGGGTTTCCCGCGCTCCGCCTGGCAGGATATCGGCGGCGCCCGCGACGCGGATCTGTCCGCTTTCTCCAAGCGCGGGGGCAAGTTGATCGTGACGCAGGGCGTGTCCGATCCGGTCTTCTCGCTCGCCGACACGATCGACTGGTATGCCTCGCTCGACGCGCGCACCGGCCGGCAGGCGGCGCGCTTCGCCCGCTTGTTTCCGGTGCCGGGCATGGGCCATTGCCAGGGCGGCCCCGCCACCGACGGCTTCGATGCCTTCGCCGCGCTGGTGAATTGGGTCGAGCAAGCGCAGGCGCCCGATCGGATCGAAGCAAAGGCCGGCCCCGGCTCGCCCTGGCCCGGCCGCACCCGCCCGCTCTGCGCTTTCCCCAAGACGGCGCGCTATAACGGCTCGGGCAGCATCGAACAGGCCGCCAACTTCACCTGTTCCTGATGCAACACGCGCGACCGGCCATCGTCTCGGTCTCAATCGATACAGTTTGCGGCATGATGTCCCCCGGCTATCACGCAGTGGACGACGATGAGATGAGGGATGAAGTTGGCCGGTCAACCGACCCGATTGGACGAAATATTGGGGCTGCACATCAGGCTCGCCCACGGTGCGGTGCTGCGTCATTTCGCGGAGCATTTCGCCGGACTGGATCTGTCGCAGAAACAAGTCTCGGTCTTGTGGCTCGTCCACGATCATCCCGGCATCGCGCAGACGGATCTCGCTCGGCGGATGCAGATGGATCGCGCCACCACCATGGCGATCGTGCACGCGCTGGAACGCAAGCAGCTGCTCGCCCGTGCGGCCAGCCGCAGCGACGGGCGCCGCGTAGCGCTGAGCCTCACCGCCACGGGCGAGGAGATGCTGGACGCCGCCCGCGTCGCGATCGCGCAACATGAGCAATGGCTGACCAGCCGTTTCTCCGCCGCCGAGCTGCGCCAGCTGACCGCCTTGCTGCGCCGGATCCACGACGCACCGGAACAATGATCGACAACAAGGGGAAGAGGATGATGCACCCGTTGATGATGCGCGGCGCCGCGGCCGCGCTCGGCCTGCTGCTGGCCGCGGCCGCGCCCGCCGCAACCGCCGACACGCCACCGACCACGCAATTCATCTTCGAGGAAGTGGTGCTGCTCGCCCCGGACATGAAGGTTGGCAAGACGCCGTTCGGCAATCGCAACATCGTGCCGATCATCGGCGGCACCTTCGAAGGCCCCGGCATCAAGGGCACGATCATTCCCGGCGGCTGGGATTGGCAACTCGGCGCCGAAGGCTGTTTCCGGCTGGAGGCCAATTACATGCTGCGCACGGATGACAATGTGATCATCAACATCCTGAACCGCGGCACCGCCTGCCAGCAGCCCGGCCAGCCTGCCACCCGCCTGATCACCGCGCCTTCATTCGAGGCGCCGGTCGGCCGCTATGGCTGGCTTAATGACGGCGCCTATCTCGGCACGCTCGATGTGGCGAAGGTGGACGGCAAGCCGGCGGTGAAGATCCGCATCTACAAAGCCCGGTAGGGCTACCCCGCAAATCATTTGCAATCGATTGCCGTTGCGCTACCCAGTCCCCGATAAAGAAGGAGAGGGGAATGGAGGATCGGGTGGCACGCACCGGCGGCGGCAGCTCGCTGGCGCTGAAGGGCCTCGTCTTCCTGATGTTCGCGATGTTCGCGATGACGACCGATTCCGTCGGCACCGTCATTCCGGAGGTGATCCGCGAATTCGATCTCGGCCTCACCGCCGGCGGCTCCTTCCAATATGCCTCCATGTCCGGGATCGGCATCGCCGCCATCGCACTCGGCTTCCTCGCCGATCGCATCGGGCGCAAGGCCACGATCCTGATCGGCCTGTGCCTGTTCGGCGGCAGTTCGGCCCTGTTCGCGGCCGGCCATGATCTGCTCTTCTTCGTGGCCTTGCTGTTCTGCGCGGGCCTCGGCATCGGCATCTTCAAGGCGGGCGCGCTCGCCCTGATCGGCGATCTGTCGCGTTCCACCCACGAACATGCCCGCACGATGAACCTGGTCGAGGGCTTTTTCGGCGTCGGCGCGATCATCGGCCCGGCGATCGTCACCTATGCGGTCCATCATGGCGCCAGCTGGAAATGGGTCTACCTGGTCGCGGCGATGCTGTGCGCGCTGCTCGTCACCGGCTCCGCCATCTTCAAATTCCCGACACCCGCCGCATCGCGTACGGAGCCCGCCAACCCGGTCGAGGCGCTGCGTCTGGCGGGCGACCCGGCCGCGATCTTCTTCGGCGCGGCGCTGATGCTGTATGTGGGCGCGGAGGCCGCGATCTACGTCTGGGTGCCGACCTATCTCGGCGCCTATCACGGCCCCTGGCTGCAGGTCGCGGCTTATGCCGTCTCGATCTTCTTCGTGCTGCGCGCGGTCGGCCGCTTCCTGGGCGTATGGCTGTTATCGCAATGGGATTGGCCGATCGTGCTCGCCTTGTGCAGCAGCGCGATGGCGCTACTGTTCTGGATCGCGGTCGTCGGTGGACGCGGCGTCGCCGTCTTTGCGCTACCCGCTACCGGGCTGTTCATGTCGGTCCTCTACCCCACGCTCAATTCCACGGGGATCAGCTGCTTCAAAAAGAGCCGCCACGGTTCGGTCGCGGGCCTGCTGTTGTTCGTTACCTGCATCAGTGCGGTCGCGACGCCTTTGCTGATGGGCCTGGCCGGGGATTGGCTCGGCGACATCGCCTATAGCATCGTCGCCGGCGCGCTTCTCGCCACCCTGTTGGCAGCCTTGAGCCTCTGGAACATGGCGCGCTTGCCCTTTGCGGCCCGTCTCGCGCGCCGCAACCAGGATGATTATGCCGCGAACCCGCAATCCTGACCGGATGGCGCGGCTATGCCTTGATCCCCCGGCGCGGCTTGCCCATTAACGGCATGCCCGCCGATCATCCGGCATCCGGCTGAAGGACGCGCCGTTGGCGAAGAAGGTTAGAACCATCTACGACCTTGCCGAACTGGCGGGTGTATCGGCCGCAACCGTGTCGCGCTCGCTCGCGGGCAAGGGCATGGTCAGCGCCAAGACGGCGGAACGGATCCGCCAGCTGGCCCAGGAACACGCCTTCCGCCCCAGCGCTTTCGCCCGCAACCTGCGGATCAAACGGCGCGGTGCCATCGGCGTGGTCATCCCGCTCGGCCATGAACGCGCCCAGCATATTTCCGACCCCTTCTTCATGGCGATGATCGGCTGCCTTGCCGACGAACTGACCGAGCGGGATTTCGATCTCGTCCTTTCGCGCGTCATTCCCAATCGCGACGATTGGCTGGAGGCGATGATCGATTCCGATCGGGTCGATGGCTTCATCATCATCGGCCAGTCGGATCAGTCCGCCACGCTGGACAAGGCCGCCCAGCATTATCTGCCCATGGTCGCCTGGGGCGCCTTCTCGCAGGGTCAGGCCCATTGCTCCGTCGGCACGGACAATTTCCTCGGCGGCCGCCTCGCCATCCTCCATCTTCTGTCGCGCGGATGCCGCCGCATCGCTTTCTTCGGCAACATCAACGCGATCGAGATCCGCCACCGGCTGGAGGGCGCGCGTGCCGCCATCGCCGAGCAACAGGGCGCCGCCGAACTGATCGAGATTCCAACCCATTTGGCGACCGATCTGAGTTCAGCCGAGATCGCACAATTCCTGGCCGAGACCGATCAACTGCCGGACGGCATCTTCGCCGCCTCCGATGTCATCGCACTGGCCGCGCTGCAGGCGCTGGCGGGTCGCGGCGTTCAAGTGCCGCGCGACATCAAGCTGATCGGCTTTGACGATCTGCCGATCGCGCGCAGCTCGATGCCGGCGCTGACCACGATCCGGCAGGATATCACCACCGGTGCCGCGCATCTGGTCGATTGCCTGCTCAAGCGGATCGACGGCAAGCAGACGGGTTCGGTCGTGCTCAACCCGGAACTGATCGTCCGCGAATCCAGCTGAGCCGCGCCCGCCGAGCCCGCGCATGCGTCACACTGCCACCGCTCTTCGCCATTATGGCGGAAAAGCGCCTAAAAACCTTTCTACAATCGATTGTAATCCGGCGATCAGTTCCATAGGACAGGATCGCGAGGGATGGGGACCGCGATTGTGGAACGCCTGCCCTTCGGCTGCGGGGGCTCGGCTCCATTGAAAACGATCAACCAGATGCGGGTGGCAGTTTGACCAGGGATATTCTTTCAGACGCCGGGGCAGACGCCCATGCCACCTCGCCCTCGCGATGGACGGCGGCGCATGTCCGCGCCATCCCGGCGGAGGGGGTCGAAGCCGCGCCACTGCTGGACGCGCAGGATTTCCAGCGCATCGCCGACGATCTCGACATCTGGGATGCGTGGCCCATCCAGGATCGCGGCGGATTGCCGGTGCCGGTCGCGGAGGGCGAGACATTGTGGATGGCGCTCGCGGCACCGCGGTTCGATGATCCCGATCAGCGCCACGGCCACGCGCGCATTCATCTGATCCATCGCTCCCCTACCGGTTGGCGCGATCTCGGCCCGGCGATGCCGGACGGCTTCTCGCCGGGCAGCCGCGAATGGTCGGGCTCGGCCGTGCTCAGTGACGGCGATCGCGTCACCCTCTATTTCACCGCCGCCGGGCGGCGTGGCGAAGCCAGCCTCTCCTTTGAACAGCGACTGTTCAGCGCCCGTGCTACGCTCGTTCCGACCACGGGCGGCTGGGCGCTGGTCGACTGGCGCGATCTGCATGAAGCGGTCCTGCGCGATCCCGATCATTATATGGATAGCAACAGCGGCAGCGGCGCGGTCGGCACCATCAAGGCGTTTCGCGACCCGGCCTATTTTCGGGATCCGGCCAATGGACGCCATTATCTGTTCTTCGCCGCCTCACTCGCCGGATCTCCGTCCGCCTTCAACGGCGCCATCGGTCTTGCCGTCAGCGACGATCCCGATCGCGACGAATGGCGCATCCTTCCCCCGCTGATCACCGCTGAAGCGCTCAACAACGAACTCGAACGGCCGCATGTCGTCTTCCACCGGGGGCGCTATTATCTGTTCTGGGTTACCCAAAGCCATGTATTCGATCCGGCAGGACCGGCCGGACCCACGGGTCTGTACGGCATGACCGCAGAACGACTGGAGGGCCCGTGGGACGCGTTGAACGGAACTGGACTGGTCTTCTCCAACCCGGCGCGCGCACCGCGCCAAGCCTATGCCTGGTTCGTCATGGCCGATCTGGAAGTAACGAGCTTCGTCGACGATTGGGGCGCCGAGGGCACACGTCCCGCAGGCCGGCGCTTCGGTGCCACCTTCGCGCCGATGGTCCGCCTGCGGCTGGACGGATCACGCGCCACACTGGAACGCTAGCATGAGCGCGCAGGCCCGGCTCGCCGGCATCGAACTGGGCGGCACCAAGGGCATCGCTGTCCTCGCTTTGGGGCAGGAGATTGTCGACACGCTCACCATCCCGACCGGCGAAGTCATCGGCACGCTCGGTGCGCTCCGCCAACAGCTTGGCCGGTGGCACGCAGCTGAGCCGCTACAGGCGATCGGGATCGCCTCCTTCGGGCCGGTGCAGCTCGATCACACCCAACCGCATTACGGTACCATCCTGGCGACGCCCAAGCCCGGCTGGAGCGGCGCACCAGTGGCCGATCTGCTCACCGGCGGCCTCGATTGCCCGTGGCGGATCGACACCGATGTAAACGGTGCGGCACTGGCGGAATTTCAGGGCGGCGCCGGCATCGGCTGCGATCCGCTCTGCTATATCACGCTTGGCACCGGCGTCGGTGGCGGGCTGCTGGTCGGCGGCCGCCCGGTCCATGGCGCGATGCATCCCGAACTCGGCCACCTTCGGCTGCGTCGCGCGCCGGGCGACACGTTCGCCGGCATATGCCCTTTCCATGGCGATTGCGTCGAGGGGCTGGTGTCGGGACCGGCGCTGGCCGCGCGCTTCGGCGGGGATGCGGCCTCCGTGCCGGACTCGCATCCGGGCTGGGACGATGTCGCATCCGACATTGCCGCTTTGTGCGGGGCGATCCTGCTCACCACCGCCGCCAAACGCATCCTGTTCGGTGGCAGCATCGCGCTACATCGGACGTTCCTGTTGCCCCGGGTACGTGCGCGGCTGGTGGAGGCGCTGGGATCCTACCTTCCCTATCTGACCGCCGCGACCGCAACGGACATCGTCCAGGTCGCCGGCCTCGGCACCGAGGCGGGACCGCTGGGCGCCATCGCGCTGGCGGCCGACGCCTTGGAGGGCGCGGCGCGCTGATGCCTAGCGTGCCAGATGCCTATCGAAGAACTTTGCCATGAAATCATAGGCCTCACGTGATTCCGGCAACTCGGAATTATAGAAGAAGCCGTGGAACATGCCGTCCCATCCATGAAACTGGGATTCCACCCCGGCCTTGGCAAGCTGATTGTGGGAGTTGAGGGCGGCGCTGAACTCGAACGACCGTGTGCCTGAAATGAACAGGGTCGGCGGGAATTTCGCCAGAACGGCCGGTGCGGTGAGCGGATACGCCAGCGGATTGTCGTTGGCGACCGCCCCCATATAGGTCGGCGGCGCCGGGACAGGCTGTGCCGCGGCCGGACGGGGCGCCGGCCGGGGCATTCCCAACACGGCCATGCCCAGCATCGCGGAATCGCCCGCCGCCAATTGGCCGAGTGACGCGCAGAATATCCCCGCCGCCGCCGGTCGGGGCAGGTTGTGGGTCTGGAACCAGGCGATCGACTGGGCCGTCAGCATGCCGCCGGCGGAACAGCCATACAGGCCGATCCGCTTGGGATCGTTCGTCTTCAATATTTCGCGATAGACCGCCGCGACATCCTCGCTCGCCGCTGGGAACTGATATTCCGGCCCCATGCGATAATCGACGGAGATCACCTTGATCTTCATCACCGCGGCCAGCGGCACCGATTCCACCAGCGATGCGGTCCGCGCGCCCGTCACGAAACCGCCGCCATGCAGATTGATCAGCACGCGATTGCGATTGGCGGGTGCGATGCCGTCAGCCGGCTCCACCACATCCGTCACGACGCCCCCGATCCGCTGCTCGCTGATCTTGACGGCGTAGCGCTTCACCATCGGATCCAGGAAGACGTGCATGATCTTGTCCTGCCGCGCCCGCTCCGCCTTGATGTCGGGCAGAGGCGGCCCCGCACCGAAGGGCTTGTCGACTATCAGGTGGCGCAGATAGGCAGCCCCTTCCGGGCTCAGCAGGTTCGACAGGGGCAGATCCAGACCATCGATGATGACCGTGCCGTCCGCCCGGAAGGACGGCTGGGCCGCCCCCTGCGGCGCGGGCTGCCCTACCGCGGCTGCCGCTGCAAACGCGCCGGCGAGGGCTGCCATGACGATCGTGCGATGGGATTTGCCGACGCGTTTCATCGAATCTGCCTTTCGGTCCTGCGGCTCAACGGCCCTTGCCGGCTTCGGTCGCGTCGGATTGCCGGATCAGGTGCAGCAGGCCGTTCACGATCGCGCTTTCGGCGCATCCCGGCTTCAGCCGCGACGACACGACTTCGAAGGTGTTGAAGCCATAAGCGGCGTCGTTTGGAATATAGCCCGATCCCGCAACGCCGTTGGTCAGCGTCGTCATCATCGTATGCTTGTAGGGCGATTCTCGTTTGAAGCGCTGCGCGATCATCGTGAACAATTCGGCGTCGACTCCACCGATGACGGTATCCCCGATTTTGAGGAGGCTCAGGCGCAGCCCGATCGGATCGGCATCGGCATAGGTGCCGGGATAGCCGGCACGACCCTGATCCAGCCGCTTGCGCCCGGGGCACGTCACAACCTCCTGCCCGCCCGTGATGCTGGCCGCGGCAACCGGCCGCTCCAGGCTGTCGCGCGACACGTGCAGCACCTCTTCGCCCAGCATCTGTCCCATCGATAGGATCATCTGCTTTTGCTGGTTCATCAGCTTGATGACCTGCGGATTATTGCGATCCAGCCCTTCGCCGCCAGGCGGCATGGCATTGCTGATGTCCTGACCGCGCGCGGCATAATCCTTGATGCGGATCGCGCGCAGATCATAGGTCTGCTGGAAGAAGATCGGGTTCTGGTCCCCCGCCGCGCCGTTGGAATAAACCGCGACGACGTCGTCGCCCAGCGCATCCTCGATATAGCGGGACGTGGCCCCCGGAATGTCGCCGCTTACCAGATCCAGCGCACCCGTGATCACGGCATGGACGCCATAATTATAATAGACCGCGATCGGATCGCCTTTCGGCGTCACGAAGCGCAGCACCGCCACCGTCTTGTCCGACGGACCATCATAATTCGGCCCCTCCCACCAGCGATGGGTCTTGGGGTCGATGATGTTGCGGTTGACGTTGATGTAGGAAACGCCGGTTCCGTACGCCATCTGCGCTGGCTGCACCGCGGCGGCCGCCTTGCGCACCGCTTCGAAAATCTGATCGGGATAGGACGCATCCCGCACGAACGGCACGCTATGGGTATGCGTGGCGGTCAGCAGGAGCCGGTCAGTCGGGATCCCCAGCTCGCGCGCTACCCGTGCGCTCACCTGCTGCCAGATCGGCCCGGGGATCGCGCCGGCATCTACCGTCACCATCGCGGCCCGGCTGGTGCCGTTTTCCACCACGATCGCGCGCGCATAGATATGGTCGAGCACGCCCCGGAAATTCTTGGGCAACTGCCCTTCCGCGGGCGTGACATCCACCTTGGCCGCACCGACCTTGAGCGGAGACGGACGGGCAGTGGCGGCGCTCGCAGTTTCGCCTGGTTTAGCTGCGTTCGCCGGGCTCATCGTCAGGCCGCTGGCGCACAATGCGATCGCAAAAAAAGCGCGCGCGCGACGCCGCTCGCCATGATCCCGGCCGATCGCCGAATCGTGCCTTATCATCGTCCATCCCCTCATCATTTTTGCAATCGATTGTCACCGGGATAGCGGGACATGCCGGGCTGCGCAACAATCCTGCGTGCTTTTCGCCCAGGCGATATAAAAGGATTATGCGCAACCGTTCATGCGCAAGCGCGGCCTATTCGGTGTCAAAACCGCCGATTTTCGCCAATTTTTGACAATCGATTGTCAAGATCAGGGGTGTTCGGACCATCTGAAGAGCAAGATTTTGATATCCTCCCCTTGGAAAAACGCGATTATGGAGTTACGCAATCGATTGATAAAACAAATCAGGAGAGGTTCGGTGAGGTTTCATAACAATGCGGCCACGCTCGCGTTGGTCGCCGCTGTCGTCGCGGGCGCAGCGCAGGCCCAGTCGACAACATCCGGCCAGGCCTCCGCCACCGCGCAGGATGCTCCGGCAGAAACCGGATCGGCCGCCGTGCATGACGCGGGTGAGGTGGTGGTGACGGCCCAGAAGAACGGCGTACAGTCGCTCCAGCGTACGCCGCTCGCTATCCAGGCCTTCAGCGGCGAGGATCTGAAAGAGCGCAACGTCAAATCGGTCGACGATCTCGTGTCGCTCGTGCCGGGCGCACTCGAAGGCCAGCGCCAGTCGGTCGCCTCCCGCTCTTATAATCTGCGCGGCGCGGGTGGCAGCAACGCCAATGGCGATTCTCCGATAGGCTATTATCTCGACGACGTTCCCTTCGTCGTGACGAACTTCGGCATCGCCCCGCCGGTGCGCTTCCTCGACATCGAACGGGTCGAGGTGCTGCGCGGGCCGCAGGGCACGCTCTATGGCCAAGGCTCATCGGGCGGCGTGTTCATCTTCCACACGCGCGATCCCAATCTCGACAAGGTCCAGTTCATTGGCGAACTGGAAGGCTCGCAAACCAAGGGCGCCGGCGGCCTCAACTACGGCATCTCCGGCGCGGTCTCGATCCCGATCATCAAGGATATGCTGGCGGTGCGCGTCAGCGGCGGCCATTCCTACAATCCCGGCTGGGCCGACGAATATTTCGGCGCCTATGACGGCACGCCCGATCGCAAGAACGTAAACGTGGTGCGCAACGACGACATCCGCGCGGTCGTGCTGTTCAAGCCCGCCGACAATGTGAAGCTGCGCGCCCAATATTGGCATTTCCGCCCACGCCAGCAGTTCCTGGGCGGCATGGCTTCGGTCGATCCGCCTTATTATGAAAATACGGCGGATCAGCCGAGCTTCGGCAATGGCGATTTCAAGCTGTACAGCTTTACCGCCAATGTCGATTTCAAGAATTTCTCGGTCACCAGCGCGACCAGCCAGCTGAAGGGCAATTTCGGGATCAACATCCCGCTCTCCCCGTCAGGGTTCTTCTCCAGCCAATTCTATCCGAAGATGTTCAGCGAAGAGCTGCGGGTTAATTCCACCAGCAGCGGGCCGCTTCACTGGCTTGTCGGGGCCGCCTATCAGGACGGCAAGGGCCCGCAGGCCAACCAGCTACTCAATCCCACCTTGAACATCAACGCCGATAACAACACCCTCACCAAGAATTGGGCGACCTTTGGCGAGGTCAGCTACGATCTGCTCGACGGCAAGCTCGTGCCGCTCGTCGGCCTTAGATACTTCCACGACAAGCGCACCTTTGCCGACGCCACCACGCGCAACACCAACACCACCAATGTCACGACCTGGCGGGCCAACCTGTCCTATCTGCCGACGGACGAACTGACTGTTTTCATCACCGCCGCGACGGGTTTCCGCGCGGGCATCGTCCAGTCGGCGGTCCAGGCCGATCTGCTCAACCAATCCGGCATTCCGGCGAGCACCCAGCTCAAGCCGGAACGGTCGACCAATTATGAAATAGGGCTGAAATGGCGCACGCCGGACCGCAACCTCACGGTCGGCTTGAACGGCTATATCACCAAGCTGCGCGACCTGCAGACAAGCACGCCGACGATCAACACCAGCGTCAGCGGCTTCTCCAACTTCGGCGACGCCACCACCAAGGGCATCGATTTCGAGCTGCACTGGCGCACGCCGCTGGAAGGCCTGACGCTCAATGCGGTCGGCAACATCAACGACAGCAAGTTCGATCGGGTCGAGCCGGCAGTCCAGGCGGCCTTGCCCTATCTTCGTCCAGGCACGCGCATCGTCAACACGATCCCGCACAATTGGCGGCTGGATGCGGCCTACACCACGGCGATCAGCAGCGATGTCGAAGGCTTCGCCAATGTCGCCTGGAGCCGCTCCGGCGATCGCCTCCAGACCAGCGGCGTGAGCGCACGGCCCTACAGCATCGTCACCTCCACGCTAGGCCTGCGCAAGGGACCGTATGAGCTGGCGCTGGTCATGGACAATCTGACGGACGAGCGCGGTCCGACGATCGTCGGCACGACCGGCCCCTTCTCGGGCGCTGGCCCCACGCCGCGCACGATCGGGCTGCGCTTCCGGGTGAACATGCAGTAACTGCGGGGCCGCGCTCCTGTTGGCAGGCGCGCGGCCTTTCAGGGTGCCAGCCGGCAGCGGCCGCGATACCCTGCCGAGGATGACGAGAATCATGAGAGAGGATAGAGGATGGAATTGGGTCGTCGCGACGTCATGGGGCTTGGCGCTGGCGCGCTGCTGACCGCGTTTTGCTCCAGCGCTTCGCTGGCGCAAAGCACCACGCCAGCCTCGATCCTCGACAATGTCGATCCTGAACTTCGCCCCATCGCGGAAGCGATGCTGAAGGCCAATGGCCCGTCGCGCCCCTGGACCCGCGCCATGTTGAACGACATCCGCTCGCACATGCCGCCACCCGCCGCGCGGCGGACGGATGTCCCCGTCGAACAGCGGCGCGTGCCCGGACGCGCGGGCCAGCCCGAGGTCACGCTTTGGATCGTCAATGCCAGGCCGGGATCGTCCCGGCCTGGCATCCTCCACACTCATGGCGGCGGATTCATCCTCGGCAGCGCGCAGAGCGAGCTCGCCTACCTCCAGGGCATCGCGCACGATCTCGACTGCGTGATCGTCTCGGTCGAATATCGGCTGGCGCCGGAGACGACCTATACGGGCTCGATCGAGGATAATTATGCCGGCCTGAAATGGCTTTATGACAATGCCGGTGCGCTCGGCGTCAATCGCGCGCGGATCGTGGCGATGGGCGAAAGTGCAGGCGGCGGCCATGCCGCCCTGCTGGCACTGGCCGCGCGCGATCGGCGGGAGGTGCCGTTGGCCGCGCAGATCCTGATCTACCCGATGCTCGACGATCGCACCGGCAGCGGCGTGACGCCGCCGCCCTGGATTGGCGCGATCGGCTGGAATGCCGGTGCCAACCGGTTCGGTTGGGGGAGCTTCCTCGGGCTGACGCCCGGCGGCAGCAACGTTCCCGCCGCGGCCGTGCCCGCCCGCCGCCGCGATCTGGCGGGGCTGCCGCCCACCTTCATCGGCGTAGGCGGCATTGATCTCTTCGTCGGCGAAGACATCGCTTATGCCGGGCGGCTCACCGAGGCGAACGTGCCGACCGAGCTGGTTGTCGTGCCGGGCGCCTTCCATGGCTTCGATCGGGCCGGCGCGGATACGCTCGTCGCCCAGCGCTTTAACAAGGCGAAATATAACGCCTTGCGTCGCGCCTTCGGTCAGCCGGTGGTCGTCTAGGTCACTGCTTGAAGGTCGCGAGGTCGATCGCCTCCGCCATCGCCCGCGTGCCGGCGTCGTTCGGGTGGACATGGTCGCCGGAATCATAGTCCGGCCGCAGCCGCGCCGGCCGTTTCGGATCGCGCGTCGCCGCATCGAAATCAACCACCGCGTCGAACGTGCCGCTGCTGCGGATCCAGGTATTGACCGCCTGACGTGTCGCCTCCGACTGCGGGGTATACAGCCACAGCCCCTCCGTTGCGGTGATGGTGGCGCCCATCACCTTGATTCCGTGCAGATGCGCCTTGCTGACCATCGCCGACAAGCCGGCGATGATCGCGTCGGCGTCCGCCTTCTGATCGGCGGGCAACGCCTTCATCTGCGACATGTTGATATCGTTGATCCCTTCCAGCAGGATCATCCACTTCGCGCCCGGCCGGCTCAGCACGTCGCGATCAAACCGCGTGAGCGCGCTGGCGCCGGCGCCGTCGCGCAGCACCCGGTTACCGGAAATGCCCATATTGACCACGCTCCACTGCGGACTGCCGCCGCGCACCCGCAGCCGCTGTGCCAGGATCTCAGGCCAGGGATTGTGGCGGCCGGGGGTCGTGGCGAAACCGTCGGTAATGGAATCGCCAAAGGCGACGATCAGGCTGGTCGGCTGCGTCACCGCCGCTTCCAGGCCTGTCAGCCAGAAATAGCTCCGCACCTCCCGCGCCGCCGGCAGGCTGGGCGCTCCCGTTTGATCCCCCGCGGCGATATAAGCCGGGTTCAGACCCAGCGGGTGCGCCGTCACGCCGCCGCTATTGCCCTTCACATAAAGGGATACGGCCAGCTCCTGATCGGGCCGGACGGACAGGCGAACCGGATCGCTGACGATGATCGCGCCGGGCGGAATATAGGTCACCGGCTTGCCGCCGAAGGTCAGCGCCCGGTCCGACGCCGGATCGATAGCGCTGCCTTGCGTGCGCAGCGCCAGATGGACGGACGACAAGGTAAGCGGCGGCTTGCCGATGGCATTGGAAAGCTGGATGCGCACCATGTCCGCCGCCAGCGTGGGCTGCAGGATCATCCGTACCGTCTGGTCCTGCAGTGTGTCGGGAATGGGCACGACACGTTGCGGGCCGCGCTTGAACTGCTCCATCACCTCGGGCGGCGGCGGCGGGACGTTGAGGACAGGCGGCGGCGTCAGATCCTGCGCAGTTGCCCACACGCTCACCCACGTTTCGGCGGCGGCCCGTGCCTGCAACGCGCCGACAGCGGCGCACAGCAACAGCCCGGTAGCGATCCTGCGCCCCACTTTACCCCTCATCCGACGTTCCTCTTGCTTGTCTTTCCACGAGCATGGCGCAGTGGACAATCGATTGCAATGTTGGACGCGTTCCGGCGACAATGGCACTTCTAGGTCGCTGAAAAGCTTCGCAACTCCTGCAAAATCACCGTCTGCTTGCGCAGATATTGCCTCAGAACACTCCGAGTGTTAAACATGCAATCGATTGTAGCAACTAAAAACAATGCTGCAGCAGGGAGAGATGGATGATGAAGGGGCGACCAAAAGCAGCGGTTCAGGACGCGTGGCGCGCATCGCATGCGCGGCGGCGCAGGCTCCTGCTGGGCGGGTGCGCCTCGGCAACGGCCCTGCTGATGGCCGTCACCGCCAGCCCTGCTTTCGCGCAAGACGCCGCCGCGACCGCGACGCCGGCACCCCAGAATGCCCCTGCATCGGCGATGGACCAGGGCGAAATCATCGTCACCGCGCTCAAAAGCGGTGCCCAACGGCTCGATAAGGTGCCCGTCGCGATCCAGGCTTTCTCCCAGGAAACGCTCAATCAGCGCCGCGTGCGCGATGGTGCGGACCTGATCCAGCTCATCCCGGGCGCGTCCGAAGCGCAGGAAATCGGCGCCGGATATCGCATCTTTTCCTTCCGCGGATCGGGCGCCGGTGGCCCCGTCGGCGACGGCATGGTCGGCTATTATCTGGACGATACCCCGTTCGGCATCCCCAACAACCAGAGCGCACCGCCCGTCCAATATTTCGATATCGACCGGGTCGAGGTGCTGCGCGGGCCCCAGGGCACGCTCTATGGCCAGGGATCGATGGGCGGGACGATCATCTACCACACCAAGAATCCGTCGCTGGATCACTTCACCTATGACGCGGACAGCGAGCTTTCGAACACGCGGGAATCGGGCAAGCTCAACTGGCGCGTCGCGGGTGCGGTTTCCGCTCCGCTGGTGACCGATCACCTCGGTATACGGCTGAGCGGCGGCTATGACTATCGCGCCGGCTATAACGACATCTATGCCGGCGCGCCGACGGGAACGCCGACCAAGAAGGACGCCAACACGGTCCGTGCCAAGGATTTCCAGGCGATCATCCTCTGGAAGCCGGACGACAAGCTGACGATCAAGGCCAAGGCGTGGCTGTTCAGCACCGACCAGAATTACCTGAACGTGATGAATTCACTCGATCCGCCTTATGCCGCCTATCAGGGCGATGTGGTCGGCTATGACCGGCGCCGGGCGCGTTATTTCTCCAACACCATCACCTATGAATTCGGCGGTCTCACCCTGACCAACGCGACGGCCTATCAGCGCGTCCTGCCGGGCGGCTTCCAGGTCGGGCTCAATCTGGGTGCACCGTTGGGCATCGGCACGCTCAACAATGGCGGCGATGCGCGCGGTTTCGTCAACGAATTCCGCCTGGCGACGTCGGGTTCCGGGCCGTTCCACTGGGTCGGCGGCATCTTCTACCAGAATGCCAAAGGCCTCTACACGTTCGACATCAACTTCCCGACGCTGGCCATCACCGGCAGCACCTTGACCAAGACCAAGAATGCGTCGGCCTTCTCCGAGGTCAGCTACGATCTGTTCGGCGGCAAGCTCGTGCCGCTGCTGGGCATTCGCTATTACAAGGATCGGCGCACGTCGGATTCCGTATCCAACGGCACGCTTGTTTCCAGCCGCGCGACGCCGGATGCGGTCACTTGGCGGGCCAATTTGGCTTATTATCCAACCGAGAGCTGGACAGTTTTCTTCAACGCGTCGACCGGATTCCGCAGCGGCATCCTGCAGTCGCAGGCGCAAGCCGATGCGGTGATCGCCGACGGCGTGCCCAGCAGCGTGTCGCTGTCACCGGACAAGCTGCGCAACCTGGAATTCGGCGTTAAGGGATCGCTGTTCGACCGGAAGGTACGGGTCGCGGCCAGCGTCTACGACATCAAATATCGCAACTTCCAAAGCGCGTTCAACACCTCCATCGGCCTGTCCGCCTTCGCCAATCTGGGCGATGCGAAGACGCAGGGGCTCGATCTGGAAATGTCGTGGGACACGCCGCTCCGGGGGCTGAATCTCAACCTCGTCAGCAACATCAACACGTCGAAATTCACCAATGTGATCCCGGCCTTTGCCGGCGCCAACCCGCGCGTCGCCGACGGCGAGCGGCTGCTGAACACCCCGCCTTACAACGTGCGGCTGGATGCCAATTACGAAACGGCCGTGGGGGATTCGTTGCGGCTGTTCGCGAACGTCCATGGCTCGGCAATCGGCAAGGCGCGCAATGCCGATGCCACCGTCAACATCATCCGGCCGTACCAGCTTTACGGCGCCAATGTCGGGCTGAAGTTCGGTCGTTCGGAAGTGCGGCTGTTCGTCGACAACCTGTCCGACGAGCGCGGCCCGACGGCGGCGAATGGGCCGACGCTGCTCGCCGGCCCGCGCCCCCGCACGATCGGGGTCGGCTTCCGCACGCATTTCGACTGACGGCTTAAACGGGCCGGTCCCGCCAATAGGCGAAGGCCGCTTCCTGCAGCCGGCGCACCAGCGCTGCCGCCTCGGGACCGGTCCACGCACCATGATAATCATGGCGCGCGGGCTGGTCGCCGACCCACCAGCCCTGCCCAGGCAGGCCATCGGATTCGCGTACGACCAACACCGCCAGTTCGGGTTCGCCATCGGCCCGCGCCGCGCGATCGATGACGTCGAGCGTCTTGCAGACCGCCCGCATCTTGGGGCGGGTGAAGCGGTGGCCGAGATCGGCGAGCAAACCCGAATAGCTGATCGCCTCGCCCGCTTTCGCGGCGGCGATGAGCAGCGATCGTACCGCCGCCGCATCCGAGATCGCCGCGGGGCCGAACAGCGCCAAGGGTGACGGCGATCCTTCCATGCCAGCAATTGTCGCGGTGCGATGCGCGCACGGCAAGCCCCTCCCCGCGCGCCAGAGACCCCCTATATTGGGGGTCACACCTCTGACGGGAGCCGATCCATGGCCGATTATTTCAAGGACGAAAGCGTCATCGCCCAGCTGACGCCGGAGCAATATCGCGTCACCCAGGAAAGCGCGACCGAGCGGCCCGGCACGGGCGCCCTGCTCAACAACAAAGCGCCGGGCATTTACGTCGACATCGTGTCGGGCGAGCCGCTGTTCGCATCTTCGGATAAATATGAATCCGGATGCGGCTGGCCGAGCTTCACCAAGCCGATCGAACATTCGCATGTCGAGGAGGTGCACGACACCTCTTACGGCATGAACCGGATCGAGGTGCGTTCGAAGCATGGCGACAGCCATCTCGGCCACGTCTTCAACGACGGGCCGATCGACCGCGGTGGCCTGCGTTACTGCATCAACTCGGCATCCTTACGCTTCGTGCCGCGCGAGGAGATGGAGGCACAGGGCTATGGTGCCTATCTCGATCAGGTCGAGGACGTGCGCTAAGGTTCACGCATCCGAAATGAAACGGGTCGGCCCCGTGTCGTGGGGCCGATCCACCAATGCCTAGCGTGCGGCCTGCGTGCCGCTTTGCGCATAAGGGCCGATGAGCGTTCCGACGAAGCCGCCGGCGGTGGCCGTCGACAAGTTGGTCGCATCGACATCATGCGCGACCGGCTGCCATGGCCCGGACGCGGTCGCATAATCGAAGTCATAGCGGCCGCCGCGGGCGTGGACGCGCAGCCGGATCGGGCCAGACGAGATCGTCTTGCTCGCCACCGTCACGCCCGTGATCGGATCGGACCCACCGGCACGGCGCGATACCCGGACGGCGAGCTTGCCGCCTTCGCGGGTCAGGCCGACGGCCAGGAAGAAATTGTCGTTTTGAACGGCAGCCAGGCCTGCTTCCTCTCCGTCGGCAGGCGCGAAGTTGACGGCGGTGGTGACGATCGCTTCCGCATTCTGCTGGCGGCGGGCGACGAAGCTGGGGCTCTTGCCGTCGCCGATCCGTTCGGGCCGCGCCTGCAGCTGGAGCGCGCCGCCGCCGAGCGAATATCCCGCCGGCGAGCGCATCACCATCCAATAAGGCGCGAGCTTGGGCGCGGTGAAATCGTCCCGCGCGACGAAGCTTCCGGTCGTCGGCGGCGCGGCGAAAGCGGGGAGCGCAGGCGCCTTGGCGACCTGGGGAACGGCCGTGCCATGCGGCAGGATCGTCGGCCAGCCATTGGCCCAGCTGACGGGCAGCAGGAAGGTTTCGCGCCCGGTGTTATAGAAGCCGCCCTCATAAGGTCGGGTCGCGAGGAAGACGGCCCACCAATTCCCATCGTCCAGCTGCACCAGATCGGCATGACCCGACGAGGTAACCGGCTGCGGGCGGGCGGGGTCCAGATCCCGCTGCGTCAGGATCGGGTTCACCCCGGCCGGCGCGGGCACATAAGGACCGTCGACGCGATCGGCGCGGAAGATCACCTCGCTATGCCTGTCGCTGGTGCCGCCTTCGGCCGCCATCAGATAATAGACGCCGTCCTTCTTGAAGAGGTGCGGGCCTTCGATCCAGATCGGTTTGGCGGCGGGATCGACGCCTCCATCGACGATCATCTTCGCTTCGCCGGTGGTGCGCAGCGTTTCGGGATCGAAGCGGTGGAGCCAGATGGCGCGGTGGCCGTCATAGCGCGGGGTGCCCTTGGGCACATCGTTATTGACCAGCCAGGCACCGCCATCCGGATCGAAGAAGAGCGACGGATCGATACCGCCGACATCTTTCAGCCATACCGGATCAGACCAGGGTCCCTTGGGATCACGCGCGGTGATGACGAAGTTGCCGCCGCAATCGACGCAGGTGTTGACGATGTAGAAGCGGTCCTTGTGATGCGAAATGGCCGGCGCAAAGACGCCCTTGGACATGCCGAGGCCACCGAAGTTCAACTGACCGGGCCGATCGATCGCATTTCCGATCTGACGCCAATGAACGAGATCGCGGCTATGCCACACGGGGATGCCGGGGACCAACGAGAAGGTGGAATTCACCAGATAAAAATCTGCACCAACTTTGACGATACTAGGGTCGGGATAGAAGCCCGCCAGGATCGGATTGGCATATTGGCCTGCCGCAGGAGCGGCCGTCTTTTCAATACCTTGATATTCGACCCAGTCGAACCGCGCCACGTTGGCTGCGGAGGACATCGATGTCAAATTTCCGAACGCCGCCAATAATGTAAGCGTTTTCAGGAGCTTCAGCGCGGGAGATGCTATCACGGTTCAACGCTTTCATCTGGCGTTTGAGACAAGTTCGGCTAAGGCCATGCAAGGCCGCAGCATAGCGGAGCGTATAGGGAGCGGAAGATGAGGCGGACGGTCAAGGGGATACTGGTCTCGGCAATGGCGCTAACGCTGGCGGGCGCCGGCATTGCGCAAGGTTCCGCGCCGCGCGGACTGGCCCACCCCGATTTATGGCCAGCAGCGAAGAGCCAGGGCCTCGTCGATCCCAAGACCGAAAAGTTCGTGACGTCGCTGATGGCGAAGATGACGCTGGAGGAGAAGGTCGGCCAGATGGTGCAGGCGGATATCGCCAGCATTCGCCCCGCCGATCTGCGCCAATATCCCCTGGGCAGCATCCTGGCCGGCGGCAGCTCGCCCCCGCTCGATAGCCCCGATCGCTCGCCTGCCCCTGCCTGGCTGGCGACGGCGCGCGCCTTCAACGCGGTCGCGAACGAGCCGCGTAAGGGCCATACCACGATCCCGCTGATCTTCGGCATCGACGCCGTCCACGGTAATTCCAACATCGTCGGCGCCACCGTCTTCCCGCACAATATCGGGCTGGGCGCGATGCGCGACCCGGCGCTGATGACCAAGATCGGCCGCGCCACCGCCGTCGAAACCGCCGCCGCCGGCATCGATTGGGCGTTCGGTCCGACGCTGACCGTGCCGCAGGACGAACGCTGGGGCCGTGCCTATGAAGGCTATTCGGAAGATCCCTCCATCGTCGCATCCTATTCCGCGGCGATGGTGATCGGCCTGCAGGGGCAGCCGGGCAAGGGCACGATCCAGCAGGGGTATGTCGCGGCCAGCGCCAAGCATTTCCTGGGCGATGGCGGCACGATCGGCGGCGTCGACCAAGGCGATGCGGACATTCCCGAGCGCGACCTGATCGCGATCCACAATGCCGGCTATCCCCCCGCGATCGATGCGGGCGTGATGAGCGTGATGGCGTCCTTCTCGTCCTGGCAGGGCGTGAAGATGCACGGCAATAAAAGCCTGCTGACCGACGTGCTGAAGGGCCGGATGGGCTTTGACGGGTTCGTCGTCGGCGACTGGAACGCGCATGGCCAGATCCCCGGCTGCACGACCAGGGATTGTCCCGAGACGTTCAACGCCGGCCTGGACATGGCGATGGCACCCGACGGCTGGAAAGAGCTGTTCACCAACACCGTCGCCGAGGTGAAGGCGGGCAAGATCCCGATGGCACGCGTCGATGACGCCGTCCGCCGCATCCTGCGCGTGAAGGTGAAACTGGGCCTGTTCGAAGCCGCCCGGCCTTATGCGGGCAAGTTCGACGTGGTGGGCGCGCCCGAACATCGCGCGATCGCGCGGCAGGCGGTGGCGGAAAGCCTGGTACTGCTGAAAAATAACGGTGTCCTGCCGATCAAGGCCAGCGCCAACATCCTGGTCGCGGGTGCGGATGCCGACGATATCGGCCAGCAATCGGGCGGCTGGACCTTGTCCTGGCAGGGCGACGGCAACACCAATGCCGATTTCCCGGGCGGCACATCCATCTATGCCGGCATCGCCGCGGCGATGAAGGCGGCAGGCGGCATCGCGACGCTGAGTGCCGACGGCAGCTACACGACCAAGCCGGACCTGGCCGTGGTCGTGTTCGGCGAACAGCCTTATGCCGAGATGCGCGGCGACATCCGCACGCTGGAATTCGAGGCGGGCGACAAGGTCGCGCTGGCGATGCTGAAGAAGTTCAAGGCCGCCGGCATCCCGGTTGTGTCCGTTTTCCTGTCCGGTCGACCGCTCTGGGTAAATCCCGAACTGAACGCGTCCGACGCGTTCGTGGCGGCGTGGCTGCCCGGCACCGAGGGGGCGGGCGTTGCCGACGTGCTGGTGGGCGATGCGGCGGGCAAGCCGCGCAAGGATTTCCGCGGCACGCTGTCGTTCAGCTGGCCTAAGACGGCGGCGCAATTCACGCTCAACAAAAGCGAGGCCAATTACGATCCGCTGTTCGCCCTTGGCTATGGCCTGACCTATGCGCGCGGCGGTAGCGTCGGGGCGTTGAGCGAAGTGTCCGGTGTCGATCCCAGCCTGGGCAATAGCAGCCTGTTCTTCGCCAAGGGACGCGTACCCGCACCCTTCTCCTTCGCCACCGACAGCCGTGTCGAGCGCAAGCCGGTCGATAGCGCGACGCTGCAGGAAGGTGCGGTGCAGCTTAACTGGCCGGCAGGGCAGGATGCCACGATCCGCATCGGCGGCAATTCGATGAACCTGACGCGGGAGGTGAATGCCGACGTCCAGCTGCAGATCACCTATCGCGTCGACAAGGCCCCGGCGGCGCCGGTCAAGCTTTCGGTCGGAACCGGCACGGTCGATGCGAGCCAGCTGTTCGCGGCGGGCGCGGGCTGGCGGACGGTGAAGATCCCGCTTGCCTGCTTCAAGGCGCATGGCGACGATATGACCGCGGTGACCACCGCCTTCGCGCTGAACACGACCGGACCGTTCACCCTGTCGCTGTCCGATCTGCGGCTGGCCGCCGATCCGGCGGGTTCGGTCTGCCCGAAGTAAAGTCTGTGTGAGGACGGCTGGTGCAGGCGACTATCGCCTGAGCCAGCCGATCCCGACACCAACCGCGAGCGCCGCCACCAGGAAGGCGCCCACCGCCGCAACCCAGGACAAGGTAAAATAATAGGTGCCGAGGCCGGCTGCGGCGGCGACGAAGCTGCCGAGCCATTCCACGAGTGAGTCGATCCGCTTGTTGCGAGTGCGGACCGGGGTGGGTGCAGCCCCTCGGAAGACATCGTCCTGATCGACCTGCCCGAAACGCTGTCCATTCTCGACGCGCCTTTGGCCACGGGAAGGATCCAAGTCGGCAGTCGGCCAGATATCGACATCGCCGGTCCCGCTCAGCAACCAGATACGATCTTTGAGCGGGGCGTTGCGGATTTCCTGCACAAGCTCCTCCAGCCGCGGCCCCGGAGCGCCTCCTCGATCCAGCGCATCCAGCTCCGCCAGCGTCGCCGCGAAAAAAGGCTCGGCGTCGGCGACATCGATCATTCCGGACGTTCGCACGAGGAGGAAGGGGCGGAATTGCTGCTCGATCAATGCCGTGAAACCGTCATAGATCGATGCGTTTTCGGGGCCAATCGCCGACAGGATCGTCGCGCGCCGCTGGCGGAGGCGGTCCAGCGCGGCGCCCTGGTCGGTGACCAGATAGGGATAGGTCTGATCGGCGCCGACATCGTCCAGCAGCGCGTCGCGTTCTTCGCTGCCAATATCCTCATCATCGATCGCGCGCGCGCGGCGCAAATCGCTGCTGGAGAACAAACACCACCATAAGAGAGGCGGTGCATTGTTCGCCTCCAGTTCCTGCCGCGCGTCTTTCCAGAATGCCTCCCACTCGCGGTCGGCGCCGTTGGGCATGCGCGACAGGGCCGATGCGTCGAGGAAAACGGGATGGGACATGGAGCTCCCTTTGCGTGTCCATACCCGCAGCGAGACCACGGGCCGGCGGCGAAACGCCGGAGCCCTGGTTAGTATCCGATACGGAACTAAACGGTACGGGTCAGGCCGCGTAGATGGCGTCCAGGATCCGCGCGGACTCGATCAGCCGGGCGCTTTCCGGATCGAAGCGCGACCCTGCGGCAAGCTGCACCGCCCAATTGGCGGCAGCGCGCCCGCCCCACGCATCCGGCGGGCCGACCAGCAGTTCGCGCTGCGTTCCGCGATGGCGCTCTGCCGTGAAGTCGTAGAAGGAGCCGTTGACGTTCCGCAGCGCCGCCGCGCCGTTGGTGCCGTAGAAGATGGCGCCGATCTCGGCCTCTTGCCCGGCATGCAAATTCCAGGAGCAGGCCAGCCGCACCGACGCGCCGGAGGCACCCGATGCAAGTTGGAAGCTGGCGGTGGCATAGTCTTCCACCGCGCCTTCGGGCAGCGGCCTGGCGTGCTGAAGCAGCGTCGCCTGGACCGGACCGGCGAGCGCGGGGAAGTCCATCGCCCACAAAGCCAGATCGACGAGATGCACACCGAGATCGATCACGCAGCCGCCGCCGGATGCGGCGCGATCGAAGAACCAATCCTTGCCGGGCCCGTACGCATTGTGGAACGTCAGATCGATGGCGAAGATCTCGCCGAGTTCGCCCGAGCGGATAAGTTCGACGATGCGCTGCATGCCGGCCGTGAAACGATAGGAAAGATCGACGCCAAGCAGACGATCGGCGCGGCGCGCGGCATCGACCACCGCCGCCACCTCGCCTGCGTTGCGGCCGAGCGGCTTCTGGCAGAAGACCGCGACGCCCGCAGCCAGCGCCTGGATTGATTGTTCGGCATGGAGCGCGCTGGGTGTCGCGATGACCACCCCGTCCGGGCGCAATGCGAGTAGCGCTTCCAGCGAAGGGACGATCCGCGCGGCAGGCGCCCGCGCGATCGCCTCGCGCGTCATTTCCTCCGAAGGATCGCTGATCGCGATCACCTCGATCGCGTCGGTATCGATCATCGCCTCCATGCGATTGCGGCCGATCCAGCCGACGCCGAGGAATCCGACCTTGGACTTAGGCATAGGTCACCAGCGCTTTCACGAAGCCTTCGGGCTTGTCGCGGGTCGCATCCAGCGCCTCCCCCAGCCGATCGAGCGGGAAGCGATGCGAATAGAGTGGACGCGGATCGAGCCGGCCGGACGCGACCGCCTCCACCGCCGCGCGGACGCCCGCGCGCTGCACCTCCGGATCGCGCTCATGGGCGTTGATCACGTCGATCCCCTTCCAGTTCCACATCTGCATATTAACCTGACGCGGCCCGTCCTGATGATAGCCCGCGACGATCAGCTTGCCGCCGAAGCCGACGAGCTCGCCCGCCAGATCGAGCGGCCATTGCTTGCCGACGGCCTCGATCACGCGCTCACACATCCGATCCCCCGTGAGCCGCTTCACCGCATCGATGATCGCCCAATGATCGTCCATCGCGATCGTCTCGGCAGCGCCATAGGATCGCGCGAGATCGAGCGAGAAAGGCCGGCGCGAAATGGCGATGACGCGAGCGCCGGCATCGGTCGCGAGCTTCGTCAGCACGGCACCGAGAAAGCCGATCCCAACGATCGCCACCGTCTGGCCCGGGCGGACATCGCTGCGCTGAAAGATGTTGAAGGCGCAGCCGAGCGGCTCGCCCGGGAAGGGCTCATCCGCCAGCGCCGCCGGCAGTTTCACGACTGCCTCCGCCGGCGCAACGTCATATTCGGCGAAGCTGCGATGGGCGAGGGTCGCGACCCGATCGCCGACCCGTAGCCCTTCCACGCCTGCGCCGATCGCATCGATCACACCCCATCCTTCATGGCCGAGCCCGCCTGGTTCACCCGGATAGGTCATCCATTCCTGGCCGGCCCAGGGCTCGAGATTAGAGGCGCAGACCCCACAGCCTTGCAGCCGGATCCGCACCTCACCCGCGGCAGGCTCCGGCCGCGCCACCTGCGCAATCCGCATCTCTCCCGGGCCGGCCAGTATCGCCGCTTCCATTGACGCCGTCATACATTGTCCTTCCAAGGCAACTATTTGGATTGATGAGGATTTCTTGCCAGATGGAATCCGCCGAGCCCGATGGCGCCAACACCGCCGGCATGAATGCGACGCTGGCCGCCAACATCGCGCGGCTGCGCGAGCGGGCCGAGCTGGAGGAGCGACGCGCACCGCTCAGCACCCGCTTGGCGGATCGCATCACCCGCTTCACCGGATCGATGCTGTTCGTGCTGATCCACCTGGTCGGCTATGCTCTCTGGCTGACGATCAACCTGGGGTTGGTGCCGGGCGCGCCGCGCTTCGACCCCAGCTTCGTCATCCTGGCGATGGAAGCGTCGGTCGAAGCGATCTTCCTGTCGACTTTCGTCCTGATCAGCCAGAATCGCATGGCCGCCCTTTCGGATCGACGGGCCAAGCTGGATCTGCATATCAACCTTCTTGCCGAGCATGAATTGACCAAGCTTGCCGACCTTGTGGTGCGCATCGCCGAACGCATAGGCGTGACCGAGACCGATCCCGCGTTTCACGAGATCAGGCAGGACGTCGCGCCGGAACGCGTGCTCGATGCTCTCGAGGAAACGGAGCGGCCATCAGGCCGCTGACGCGGCAGCATCGGCGACGAACGCCTCCAGCGCCTGATGCGCCTGATCGTCCGTCATCTGCTGGGGCGGGTGCTTGCAGAAATAGGCCGAGGCGGCATCGATCGGGCCAGACAGGCCCCGGTCGAGCGCCAGCTTGGCGCAGCGCACCATGTCGATCGCGACGCCGGCTGAATTGGGGCTGTCTTCCACCGACAGGCGCAGTTCGAGGTTCATCGGCACGCCGCCGAACAATTGCCCTTCCATGCGCAGGAAGCAGACCTTGTTGTCATTCTGCCAGGCGACGTAATCGGACGGACCGACATGGATATTCTCATCCTCCAGCCGCCGCTCCGCGACGGACTGGACGGCTTCGGTCTTGCTGATCTTCTTGGACTTCAGCCGCGTGCGGTTCGACATGTTGAGGAAATCGGTATTTCCGCCGGTGTTGAGCTGGTAAGTCCGATCCAGCTTCACGCCACGCTTGCGGAACAGATCGGTCAGCACGCGGTGGACGATGGTGGCGCCCATCTGCGCCTTGATGTCGTCGCCGACGATCGGAACACCGGCGGTACGGAAGCGATCGGCCCAGGCCTCGTCCGAGGCAATGAAGACGGGGATATTGTTGACGAAGGCGACACCGGCTTCCAGCGCGCATTCGGCATAGAATTCGGTCGCCGCCTGGCTGCCGACCGGCAGATAATTCATCATCACGTCAACCCGGGCTTCGCGCAACGCCGCCACCACCTCATCGCGGGTCGGTTCCGGCGCGTCCGCAAGCAAAAAGGTGCGATCGTCGTCGGGATAGTCCAGCATATGTTCGGCGACGCCATCCTTGACGACGCCCATGCGGACCTTCGCGCCGATCTTCTTCACGTCGGGGCAGAAGATGGCGGTGGAATTGGGCTTGGCGAAGATCGCGTCGGCGATGTCGCGGCCGACCTTGCGGCGATCGACATCCCATGCCGCTACGAAGCGGATGTCCGACGGCCGGTAGCCACCGATCGTCTCGTGCATCAGCCCGGTCAGGTCGTTCGCGCCTTCGCGATAATGGCTGACGCCCTGGACAAGCGAGCTGGTGCAATTGCCGACGCCGATCAGGGCGACGTTGATGGTTTCGGATGTACGCGCGAGCATCAGGCTGCACTCCTTTCGGCGGCGAGCCGTTCGTCTCGATCGAAGTTGAGAAGGCCAAGTTCGGGCCCGGTGGGCGACGTCCCGGGCCCGGCCGCGGGGCTCGTGATGGCCGGCCGTACGCCGCTTGCCGGGGCATAACGATCGATCATCCAGGCGCAGAAATCGGCGAAGGCCTGCGGGTCTCGCGCCGGGCTGGTATGGTGCGGCTCGACGCCGAGATGCTGGGGCGTGAAGCAGAAGGTGACGGTCACGTCGAAATCGGCGAGCGCCTCCATCTGGCGATCGAACGAGTCGACCGCGCCGGGGCGGAAACTGTCCGCCCAGGACAGGCCGGTGCGCAACCGCTTCGTGCCGAGCCGCTTCATCCACGCCACCGCCTCATCCAGGCGCGGATCGTGGAAGTGGAACCACTGCATCAGGCCGATCTCGGCGGCATGCTGCGCATAGGTATCGAGCGCGGGCTTGGGCGTACCATCCTCGCGGATCAGGCCGAGATAGAAATGCCGGTAATAAGAGGAGCCTTCCGCCTCGCGATGGCGGGTTTCGGCGCCCCAACTGACCGGCAGATCGAAGAGCGAATACCAGAAGATGCGGGGCACGACGCCGGACAGCAAGGCGGCGGTCCGCTCCAGCCCGAATTGCTGTACCTCCTCGGCGCCGAAGGAACTGACGCCCACCTCGGTGACCCAGACCGGCTTGTCGGTGACCGCCTGGATTTCGGCGACCTTGGCGGGCCAGGCGCTGAGCGGCCATAAATTCCAGTCGAGCGGGAAGCCATGGACGGCGACGGCATCGACCGCGTCGAGCGCGCCATGGCCTTCCATCCGCCTGAGCCAGTGGGGATCGATCGGCGACATGCCGCCGAGCACGCGCGTGACCGCGGGGTTGATGCTGTGGATCGCAGTGCCGGCGCGGATCACATGATCGGCGAACTGCGCCCATTCGGGATCGATATTGGGATCCCAATGCGACTTGTTGTTGGGCTCGTTCCAGATCATCGCCGCTTCGATCATGCCGCGGGTCCTTTCGCAGGATAGGCCGCCATCGGCTGATCGCTCCAGGTGGCAAAGGGAATTTCGGCGGTGCGGCAGAGATAGACTTCGTCGATCGGCCCGCCTTCGATCGCGAAGCCGGACGCGCGCAGCATCGCTTCCGCGCAGGCGCGGTTGGGGGCCCACCAGTTCGTCCAATCATGCGCGAACTGCTTTTCGATGAAGTGCATCTTGGGATAGCGCGGGTCGTCGAAATAGGCAGGCGGATCCAGCGTCCCTTCGACATAGAAGGGGTGATCCTCCGGCACCTCCATCACCTCTTTCGCGCCCTGCTGCAGCGACTGGAACAACAGCATGTCTTTTGCGACATGTTCGCGGATCAGGTCGAGCGCCAGGAGCGGGTGGCGCAGATGGTAGAGCACGCCCATGAAGATCACGAGATCGAACCGCTCGCCCAGCGCACCGACATCGTAGACCGACAATTTGCGGAACTCGATGCCATCGAAACCAAGCGCACGGGAGGCGAGCCGCGCTTGATCGAGATAGCGTTCGTCACTGTCGATGCCGACAACCCGTTCGGCGCCCCGCCGCTTCATCTCGATGGAATAGAAGCCGGCATTGCAGCCGATATCGAGCACCGTCTTGCCGCTCAGATCGGCCGGCAGGAGCGTGGCAAAGCGTTCGAACTTGAAATTCGGATAATCGCCCAGGAAATGATCGGGCGCGGTGTGCACCCCGCCGAGATCGATATTGTGAAACCAGGGTGCGAGCGCCTCGATCTCGCTACGCAGCGCCTCCCGATCGGCGGTCAACGCGGGATCGCGCTCGCTCATGACAAGCGCTCGTTGAGGGCCACGACGCGACCGCCGCCCTGATAGAGCGACAGTGTGGTGAGCGAGCCCGGATCGCAATCGAACGACAGGATCCGATCCGCGTCCAGCCCGAGATACTGCGAAACGACGCCGCGGATGACGTCGCAGTGGCTGACGCACAGCACCGGCCCCTCCTCTTCCAGATGTTCGAGATGATCGACCGCACGGCGGGTGGCGGCAGCCATCGTGTCGCCGGCCGGGGTGACGGCGCGCCCGCGCGCGCCGTTCCAGCATTGCCAATCGCTCCGCCGATCCAGTGCGGCGAAGGGTTGGCCTGCCCACGCGCCGAAGTCGATCTCGTCCCAAGCGGCGCTGGTCTGAACGGGCAAACCGTGGGCCGTAGCGATCGGCGCGGCCGTCTCCTGCGCGCGGCGGCGCGGGCTGGCGAAGATGGCGGCGAGCGGCACATCCGCCAAGCGGCCCGCCAGCCAGCGCGCCTGCGCCCGGCCGGCCTCGTTCAGCGCGATGTCGGAACGCCCGCTCAACACATGCCCCACCTCATCGTGGCTGCCGTGCCGGGCCAGAAACACCAAGCCCATCACGCAGCAAAGGAACGAGTGGAGAGCATCAACATAGAAGCTTGCAACCACACAGGGCCGCGTCTGTTCCACATCCTGACGTAAAAATGCAAGAATCTGATTGCGCGGCGGAACAAAGATGAAGAAGAAGCACTTGGATCTGCCTGATAGATATTGGCAGGAAGGTGCCCTGATATAAGTTAAGTTAGAACTTTTCCAGTATTTATTTTAACCAGTGTTAACCTAAGTTAGATACTAATCCAAATTAGTATTGGGAGGGCATGTGGAGCGCATCCTTATTACGGGCGGGGCAGGGTTCATCGGGCGCTTCGTGGCAGACGAGCTGCTGCGGCGCGGCCATGAGGTGCGCGTGCTCGATAGCCTGATCGAGCAGGTCCACGGCGAGACCGACGGATCGCAGATGCTCAACCCGCACGCCGAACTGATCCGCGGCGACGTTCGCAACAAGGATGTGGTGGCCAAGGCGCTGCAGGGTGTCGACAGCGTCATCCACCTGGCGGCGGAAGTCGGCGTCGGCCAATCGATGTACGAGGTCGAGCGATATACTTCGACCAATGACGTCGGCACGGCCGTGTTGTTCGAGGCGCTGATCGACCAGCCGGTGCGGCGCGTCGTCACCGCCTCCTCCATGTCGATCTATGGCGAGGGCCTGTACCGCGACGCCGAGGGCGAGCTTGTCCAGGACGCCGAGCGCAAGGGGCTAAAGGACGGCCAGGCCAATTGGGAGCCGATCGACGATCTCGGCCGGCCGCTGACGCCGGTGGCGACGCCTGAATGGAAGCGCCCCAACCTCTCCTCCATCTACGCGCTCAACAAATATGTGCAGGAGCGCACGACCCATATCATGGCGGCGCCCTATGGGATTGAGGGCGTCTGCCTGCGCCTGTTCAACGTCTATGGACCGGGCCAGGCGCTCTCCAATCCTTATACCGGCGTGCTGGCGATCTTCGCCTCGCGGCTGTTGAACGGGCAGCAGCCGATGATCTTCGAGGATGGCGAGCAGCGGCGCGACTTCGTGCACGTCTCCGACGTGGCGCGCGCGTTCGCCGATGCGCTGGTTCTGCCCAGCGCGGTCGGCGGCACCTTCAATATCGGCTCCGGCACCGATCGATCGGTGACCGAGGTCGCGACCGAGTTGGCCCGCGCGATGGGCAAGAACGAGATCGCGCCGGAGATTGTCGGCAAGGCGCGGATCGGCGATATCCGCCATTGCTTCTGCGATACGTCGCTCGCTGCCGACAAGCTGGGCTTCCGCGCCACGCAGGATTTCCAGGAAGGCCTGGCGGAACTCGCGATCTGGGTCGCACAGCAGACGGCGCAGGACCGGGTCGAACAGATGCGGGCCGAGCTCGAAGCACGCGGGCTGGTCGCATGAGCATCGACGGAGCGGATCGCCCGATCCTCGTCACCGGCGGCGCCGGCTTCATCGGCTCCAACCTGGTCGATCGGCTGGCGGGCGCCGGGCATAAGGTTGTGGTCTATGACGCGCTGTCGCGGGCGGGGGTCGAGACCAACCTGGCCTGGGTTCAGTCGCGCCATGGCGATCGCGTCCAGGCGATCATCGCCGACATCCGCGACGAGGATCGGCTGGCGGATGCGGCGGCCAACGCCAAAGCCGTCTTCCACCTGGCCGCGCAAGTTGCCGTGACGACGAGCATGGTCGATCCCCGCGACGACTTCACGATCAATATCGTCGGCACGCTGAACCTTTTGGATGCATTGCGCACGCGCAATCCAAAAGCGCCGATCATCTTCGCGTCGACCAACAAGGTCTATGGCGATCTTGCCGATATCGACTTCCAGCTGGAGGGCGATCGCTACGTCCCCGGCGACGCCGCGGTGCGGGACCACGGCATCGGGGAAAGCCGTCCGCTCGATTTCCATACGCCGTACGGCTGCTCCAAGGGGGCGGCCGACCAATATGTGCTGGATTATGCCCGCAGCTTCGGGATCGCCTCCGCCGTCCTGCGGATGAGCTGCATCTATGGCCAGCGGCAGATGGGAACGGAAGATCAGGGCTGGGTCGCCCACTTCCTGATCCGGGCGTTGGAAGGCAAGCCGATCACGCTGTATGGCGACGGCCATCAGGTGCGCGACATCCTGGACGTGTCCGACGCGGTCGACGCTTATGTGAAAGCGTGGGAGCGGATCGACGCGGTCAGCGGACGCGCCTTCAATCTCGGCGGCGGCCCGGCCAATGCGGTCAGCCTGCGGCAACTGCTCAGCCATATCGGTACGTTGCTGGGGCGCGAGTTGGAGATCGGCACGTCCGACTGGCGCGCCGGCGACCAGCGCTATTTCGTCGCCGATACGCGCGCGGCGGAGGCGGCCCTCGGCCTGGGCGCCAAGGTGCCGTGGAAGGAGGGCGTCGCCCGCCTGGCCGCATGGCTGGCGGCCGAGCGCAATCTGGCCGCGCCTGCAGCCGTATTGGAAGCCGCTGCATGAGGCGCCCGCGCGTCCTGATGACGGCCGATACGATCGGCGGCGTCTGGACCTATGCGCTGGAGCTGGCGCGCGCGCTGGTGCCGCTGGGCTATGATCCGATCCTGGCGGTGCTCGGCCCCGCGCCGAGCGCGGCGCAGCAGGCAGAAGCAGACGCGGCGTCGGGCGTGCGCCTGATCGAAACAGGCCTTCCGCTCGACTGGCTGGCACCCGATGCGGCTGCCGTCCGCGCCAGCGCCGCCGCGCTGGCCGTCCTTGCTACCGACATCAAGGCGGACATCGTCCACCTCAACCAGCCCGCTTTTGCCGGAGCGGCAGACTTCCCGGCGCCGGTTGTCGCGGCTTTGCACAGTTGTGTCGAGACGTGGTGGCACGCGGCTGGCGACGGTCCGCCACCCGCCAGCTTCGCTTGGCAGACCGATCTGGTGCGGGCAGGTTTGCACGCGGCCGACCGTGTCCTGTGCCCCAGCGCCGCCTTCGCCGCCGAAGCCCAAGCGGCCTATGATCTGCCGGTCACCCCATCGGTGGTCCATAATGGGCGGACGGCGCGCGCTTATGCCGATGCCGCCCCGCACGATTTCGCGATCACCGCCGGCCGGCTATGGGACAAGGGCAAGAATGTCGCCACGCTCGATCGGGCGGCGGGCCAGCTGAGCGTACCCTTCAAGGCGTTCGGGCCGCTTGAGGCGCCGCATGGCGAGCAGGTGCGGTTTGAGCATCTCTACACGCCGGGCAATGTCGATGAAGCGACGCTGGCCGCATGCCTCGCCCCCCGCCCCGTCTTCGCGTCGGCCGCGCTTTACGAGCCGTTCGGGCTGGCCGTGCTGGAGGCAGCCTCCGCCGGCTGCGCACTGGTCCTGTCCGACATCCCGACCTTCCGCGAGCTTTGGAGCGATGCCGCGATCTTCGTGCCGGCAATGGATGCGGACGGCTTCGCGCGGGTGATTGGCGCAGTCGTAGGCGATAGCGCATTGCGGGCCGAGCTCGGCTCCAAAGCCCGTGCCGCCGCGCAGGCCTACACGCCCGACCGGATGGCAGCGGCGACCGCGGCGCTCTATCGCAACGTCGTACCGGCCGCGGCGGCGAAGGCGGCCGCATGAATATCGTCTATTTCACGCACAGCCTCGCCTCCTGCTGGAACCATGGCAATGCGCATTTCCTGCGGGGCGTGCTGCGCGAACTGATCGCACGCGGCCACCGCGTAGGCTCGCTCGAGCCGGCCAGCAATTGGAGCCTCGCCAATTTGCTGGCCGATCATGGCGAGGCCGGCCTGTCGCCCTTTCGCCATGCCTATCCCGAGCTGCGCAGCGAAAGCTACCAGCCGGAGGCGGATCGCGCGGCGATGGTGGACGGTGCCGATCTGGTGATCATGCATGAGTGGAACGATCCCGCGCTGGTGGCCGAGATCGGCCGCATGCGGAGCGCCGGCGGCCGCTTCACCCTGCTATTCCACGACACGCATCACCGCGCGGTAAGCGATCCCGACGCGATCCGCGCCTTCGATCTGTCCGGCTATGATGGCATACTCGCGTTCGGCGAGACCTTGTCCGACGTCTATCGCCGCTGGGGCTGGGGCGACCGCGTCTGGACCTGGCACGAGGCGGCCGACACGCGTCTGTTCCATCCGCCGACGCAGGAAGGCCGGCGCAGCGGACTCGTCTGGATCGGCAATTGGGGCGATGGCGAACGCACGCAGGAGCTGGAGGAATATCTGTTCCGTCCGGCGCAGGCGGTCGGCCTGCCGCTCGATATTTACGGCGTGCGCTACCCGGACGAGGCCCGGGAAGCACTGGCCCGTTATGGCATCGCCTATCATGGCTGGGCGCCCAACGCGCGCGCGCCGGAGATCTTTGCCCAACATCTGGCAACGGTCCATGTGCCCCGCCGCTATTATTCGACGATCCTGCCCGGCATTCCGACGATTCGGATGTTCGAGGCGCTGGCCTGCGGCATCCCACTCGTCTCGGCGCCGTGGGAGGATAGCGAAGGGCTGTTTCGGGGCGGCAGGGATTATCTGATCGCCCGCGATGGAGCGGCCATGGCGGCGCACCTGCGTGCGCTTCGCGAGGATGCCGCGCTGCGTGCCAGCCTTGTCGCATCGGGGCTGGAGACCGTCCGTGCCCGCCATACCTGCGCCCACCGCGTCGATGAGCTGCTCGCCATCGTCGCGCGCCTGCGCGCCCCCAATCTGGAGACTGCCGCGTGAAGATCGCCTTCTACGGCTCGAGCCTGGTATCCTCTTACTGGAACGGAGCCGCGACCTATTATCGGGGCATCCTGCGCGATCTGGCGGCGCGCGGTTACGACATCACCTTCTACGAACCCGATGCATTCGACCGCCAGCAGCATCGCGATATCGACCCGCCGGAGTGGGCGCGATCGGTGGTCTACCCCGCCACCGAGGAAGCGATGCGTGCCGTGCTGGCCGAGGCTGCGGCGGCGGACATCGTGGTGAAGGCCAACGGCGTCGGCGTGTTCGACCGCGAGTTGCTGGAAGGGATTGTCGCCCAGGCGCGTCCGGATGCGCTCCGCATCTTCTGGGACGTCGACGCCGCCGCCACGCTGGACGAGATGCGCGCCGACGCATCGCATCCGGTGATCGCCGCCCTGCCCGATATCGACATGGTCCTGACCTATGGTGGCGGCCAGCCGGTGATCGACGCCTATCGCGGCTTTGGCGCGCGCGAGTGCGTGCCCGTCTACAACGCTTTGGATCCGTCCACGCATCACCCGGTGCCGCCCGACGAACGCTTCCGTTGCGACCTCGCCTTCCTGGGCAACCGCCTGCCGGACCGCGAGGCACGGGTGGAAGAATTCTTCCTGAAGCCGGCGGCGGCGCTGCCCGACCGGCAGTTTCTGATCGGCGGCAACGGCTGGGACAGCAAGGCGATGCCCGCCAATGTTCGCCATCGCGGGCATGTCTACACGGCCGAGCATAACGCCTTCAATTGCACACCGCTGGCGGTGTTGAACGTCGCGCGCGACAGCATGGCGCATATCGGCTTCTCGCCCGCAACCCGCGTGTTCGAGGCGGCCGGCGCCGCCGCCTGCCTGATCACCGACGCGTGGGAAGGGCTGGGCCTGTTCCTGAAGCCGGACGTCGAAGTGCTCGTCGCCCGCGATGGCCAGGATGTTGCCGAACATCTCGCGGCGCTGACGCCTGCCAAAGCCAAGGCGATCGGCGAGGCCGCGCTGGTGCGCGTCATGGCCGAACATACGTATCGCCTGCGCGGGGCGCAGGTGGACGCCTTGTTCAAAGCGCATTTCGCGCGGGCGCGGGAGGCGGCATGAAGCTCGTCGTCCTGGGCCTGTCGCTCTCCTCCTCCTGGGGGAATGGTCACGCCACAACCTTCCGCGCGTTGCTGAAGGCCTTTGCCGCACGTGGGCACGACATCCTGTTCCTCGAACGCAACGTGCCCTGGTATGCCAGCCAGCGCGATCTGACCGATCCCAATTTCTGCCGGCTCGCTTATTATGACGATCTGGAGGCGCTGACGGCGTGGCAGGACGAGATTGCCGCGGCGGATGCGGTGATCGTCGGATCCTACGTCCCCGAAGGCGTGGCGATCGCGCGCTATGTCCAGGGCATCGCTGAAGGCGTCACCGCTTTCTACGATATCGATACTCCGGTGACGCTGGCCAAGCTGGCGCGGGGCGATTTCGAATATCTCTCGCCGGAGGTCATTCCCGGCTACGATGTCTATCTCTCCTTTACCGGGGGGCCGACGTTGCGGCTGCTGGAGGAGAGCTACGGCTCGCCCGCCGCACGCGCGCTTTATTGTTCGGTCGATCCCGACGCCTACCGGCCGACCGGTGTGCCAAAGCGGTGGGACCTGTCCTATCTCGGCACCTATAGCCCGGATCGGCAGCCGACGCTGGAACGGCTGCTGATCGAACCCGCCCGCGCCATGCCGGATCGGCGTTTCGTCGTGGCCGGCCCGCAATATCCGGACGACATCGATTGGCCGGCCAATGTCGAGCGGATCGAGCATCTTCCGCCTGCCGGCCATGCCGATTTCTATTCCGCCTCCCGCTTCGCGCTGAACGTCACCCGGGCTGACATGATCGCGGCCGGCTGGTCACCGTCGGTGCGCCTGTTCGAAGCGGCGGCCTGCGGGACACCGATCGTGTCGGATCGCTGGGCCGGGCTCGACGCGCTGCTGGCGCCGGAGTCCGAGATCATTCTGGCCGACAGCAGCGCCGATGTCATCGCGGCGCTGGATCGCGCCGACAGCGACGCCATCGGCGGCGCGGCGCGCGCCCGCGTGCTCGCCGAACATACGGCCGCGCATCGCGCCGCAGAACTGGAAGCCCACCTCAACGAAGCATCGGAAGGCCGCACAAACGGCCCGCACGAAGACGCTACACTACGGGAAATTGCATGATGATCGGACGGACGAGCGATCTTATCCTGGTGGCCGGCGGTGCCGGCTTCATCGGCACCCACCTCTGCACCGCCCTGCTGGAAGCAGGGCACGACGTCTTGTGCATCGACAATCTGCAAACCGCCCGGACCGCCAACATCGAGTTGCTGGAGGAATATCCCAACTTCAGCTTCATCGAAGCGGATATCACCGAGCCGCTGCCGCGTGCGGTGCTGAGCCATGCGCCGCGGATCAGCCGCATCTACAATCTTGCCTGCGCCGCTTCCCCGCCGCGCTATCAGGCCAACCCCGAACATACGATGCTGACCAATGTGATCGGCACGAGCGCCTTGTTGCAGCTGGCGGAGCTTTCGGGCGCGCGCTTCCTGCTATCGTCCACCAGCGAAGTGTATGGCGATCCGGAGCATCACCCGCAGCGGGAGGATTATCGCGGCTGGGTCAGCTGCATCGGCCCGCGCGCCTGCTATGACGAAGGCAAGAGGGCGGCGGAGGCGATCACCTTCGACTATGCCCGGCTGGGACGTGCGGATGTGCGCGTCGCCCGCATCTTCAACACATATGGCCCGCGCATGCATCCGGATGACGGCCGTGTCGTCTCCAACCTGATCTGCCAGGCGCTGTCCGGGCAGCCGATCACCATCTATGGTGACGGTACGCAGACACGCAGCTTCTGCTACGTCTCCGATCTGGTCGACGGGCTGATCCGGCTGATGGAAAGCGAGATGGACGGCACCCAGCCGGTCAATCTCGGCAATCCGGAGGAGCTGACGGTGCGGGAATTGGCGGAGATGGTCCGCGACATCGTCGGCGCGCCGGATGACATCACCTTCATGCCCCTGCCCCAGGACGATCCCCGCCGCCGCCGTCCGGACATCAGCCGTGCGCAGGAATGGCTCGGCTGGTCCCCGACCGTACGCGTGCGGGATGGGGTCGAGCGCACCTGCGCCTGGTTCGCCGCTGACCTGGATCTCGCCAAGGCGACACCCGAAGCCGTTGCTGCCGAATGAGGCGTGGTCAGGGCAAGGCGTAGGCGATGACGCTGTCGCCGATCGGCGTTTCCATGAAGTGATGGCCGCCGGCGACGATCACCAGATATTCCTTGCCGTTGATGGCATAGACCATGGGAGTCGCCTGGCCGCCGGCGGGTAGCACCTTCGACCAGATCGTCTTGCCGTTGCGCAGATCGATCGCACGGATCAGATTGTCCGTCGCAGCCGCGATAAAGACCACGCCCCCGGCCGTTACGACAGCACCGCCATTATTGGGTGTGCCGATCGTCAGCGGCAGCATGGATGGGATGCCGAACGGCCCATTGGTGCGCGCCGTACCGAACGGGCGATCCCATAAGGTCTTCCCGCTGGCGATATCGATCGCGCGGATGCCACCATAAGGCGGGCGCTTGCACAACATGCCGGTCATCGGGAGCCGCCAGCCGGCATTGACGTCGATCGCATAAGGCGTGTTCGCCTGCGGGTCGCCTGCGCCTTCCGCGCCGCCGATATTGCCACGGGCCTGATCGCGCGGGGCCCACCCCTTCTTGTTGGCGATCGCGCGCGGCACCAGCCGGACATAATTGGGCATGTCGTTATAATTGGCGAAGATCACCCTGCGGCGCGGATCGACCGCGACGCCACCCCAATCGGTGCCGCCATTATAGCCGGGATATTCGATCGAATGCCGGTCCGCCTCCGGCGGCGTGAAGAACCCTTTATAGCTCGCCCGGCGGAACTGAATGCGGCAGGCGAGCTGATCGATCGGCGACATGCCCCACATATCGGCTTCCGTCAGCGGCGGCTTACGCAGCGTCTGCCACAAGGAAACGATCTGCGTGGGCGCGCGCTGTTCCGGTTCGACGCCGCCACCGGGCGCCTTGATCGTGCCGATGGGGGTCAGCGGACGCCCGGTCCGCCGATCGAGGATATAGATATCGCCTTGCTTGCTCGGCAGAACCAGCGCCGGCGCCCCCTTATAATCGATCAGGGTTGCCTGGGCACCGAAATCATAATCCCAGACATCCTTGCGTACCGCCTGGAAGCGCCAGCGCGGCTTGCCGGTAGTCACGTCCATCGCGACGAGCGAGGTTGCATAGAAATTTTCCGGCGGGCGGCGTTTGCCGCTCCAATAATCCGCCGTGGAATTGCCCATGGGCAGATAGACAAGGCCGAGCTGCTCATCGCCGCTGGCAATCGTCCACATATTGGGCGTTCCGCGCGCCCAGGTCTGGCCCGGCGGGGGATAGCCGTTCCAGTTCGGGTGCATCATGTCCCACGCCCAGCGCAGCTTGCCGGTGACCGCGTCGAAGCCCTGGATCACGCCGGACGGCTCCCAGCGATCCTGGCCGTCGAGCACCTGATGCCCGGTCACCACCACCCCGCGCACGATTGTCGGCGGCGAATTGATCGAGACGAAACCCGCGGGAACCACGCCCATGCCGATCTTGGCATCGACTTGGCCGTGCGTACCGAAATCCTCGCACGGGCGGCCGTTGCGCGCATCCAAAGCCACCATGCGCGCATCCAGCGTGCCGTAGATGATGCGCGTGGCACAGGGGCTGCCCACGGCGGCGCCCGGCACCGGATAATAGCTCACCCCACGGCAGGCAGCGGTATAGGGAATGGCCGTATCGGAAACCTGCGGATCATAGCGCCAGCGCTGCTTGCCGGTTGCGGGATCGAGCGCGATCACCATGCTTTTCGGCGTGCAGACATAAAGGGTGTCGCCGATCTTCAGCGGCGTATTTTCCGCCCCATAAGTGTTCCGGATCTTGGCGGAGGACGGCAGATCGCCGGTGTGCGTCAGCCACACCTGACGGAGCTGGCCGACATTGGCCGGCGTGATCTGCGCGAGGGGCGAGAAACGGCGGGCGCTATAGGAGCCGCCATAAGCCGGCCAATCCGCATCTGCCTGCAGGGCGGCGGGATCGGCCATCGCCGGTCCGGGATCGGGCAGCGCCGCCAGCACCTGCGGCTGGTTGATCCGGCCGAGCACGACGCCGACCACGGCGGTACCAAGCACCACCACCAATATGGCACCCAAGGCCCAGCGCCAGCGATGGGCGGCGCGCGTCAGCGTCGGCGCAACCAGCAGCGCCAGGATCAGCAGCACCAATGGCGCGATCACGCGCGGCACCAGCGCCCAGCCATCGGTACCGACTTCCCAAAAGGCCCAGACGATCGTGGCGGCGACGATCGCAACATAGATCCACAGACCCAAGAGCCGTTGGCGGATCAGTAACCAACCGGCCACGATCATCGCGCTACCCGTAATGACGTAATAGGCCGAGCCGCCGAGCAGCGCGAGCCAGGCACCGGCAACAGCAAGTATCACGCCGATCAGCGTGATCACGCCGCCGATGATGATCGCGGGAATGCGGGAATGGCGGATCGGCTGGGAAGTATCGGCGTCCATAGTAGCACCTCGTCCCACGCGCAGTCGCAGCTGGGTTTAGCCCAAACATCCCGCCCGAAGCGCCGTTCCGCACAGGGCGCAATAAGGCGGCACGATCACAGTCGCCTGCCTGTTATGCGAGTGTCTGCCCGACAATCTGGAGCGAAGATCGGCTTTGCTTAACGTCATCGCCGCCCGGGAACAGCTTGTTCAGATAATAGCCCAGCAGGAGATAATGGGCGCGCATCGCGGCAGGATGCGATGCACGTCGCGCGCATTCCAGTTCCGCTTCCGCGCGCCGCTGCAAATATTCCTGATCGTCTGGCGCCATCGCCGCGACTCCATACCTTTGCTGCCGAAGTGACATGGCAAGGCCATCGCTACCGTGACTTACGTTAAGGTTCGACGGACATTAGGTCCATTTTCGGCCTTTCACCGCCACCCACCGCCGAGAGCCAGAAACAGATCGACCTGACGGTCGATAACAATCGCATCCGAAGCCGCCAGCGTCGCTTCTGCGGTCGCGAGGCTCGCCTGCGCCGTCAATACGTCCAGGAAGCCCGCCCGGCCGAACCGGTAGAGCCGTCCCGCCTGATCCGTCGCCAGCGCGGCGCTATTGCGGGCAAGGCGCAGCGCGCGGTTGCGATCCAGTTCCTGCGCATAAGCGGACAGGGCCGTTTCGGTCTGACGCAGTGCTTCGATCGTGGTGGAATCAAATTGTGCCGCAGCGGCATCGGCGGCTGCCCCTGCCTGCGCAATGCGGGCACGGGCCGCGGCGCGATTGGGGAAGCTCCACGAGACGAGCGGGCCCAGGCTGACCGCAAAGTCATTGCCACGTCCGATGCTGGCGACCGGGCCGGTCAGCCCAACCGAGCCGCCAAGGCTGACCTGCGGGTAGAGATCGGCGGTGGCGACGCCGATCCGTGCCGTAGCGGCAGCGAGCTGACGCTCCGCGGCGCGAATATCCGGCCGCCGTCGCAACAGCGCGGTACCGTCGCCGATCGGGATCGGACGCGACAAGGCCGGGGTCGCGGCACAGCGTTCGACCTCGCGCGGATAGGTTGCCGGGGGCGCGCCCAACAAGGCGCCGAGCTGATAGAGGGCAGCCTGGCGCGCGGCGAGAATGGGCGGGGTTTGCGCCTGACTTTGTTCGAGCGCCGTCTGCGCACGCGTCACATCGAAGGCGGTCCCGCGGCCGCCCCGGAACAGGCGCCGGGTAACGTCCAGCGTCTGCCGCTGCAACGCCACGATGCGCTGATTGGCAGCCAGCGTCTGATTGGCCGCACAGGCGGCGGCATATACGCGCGTGGTGGCCGCCGCGACGGTCACGCGCACATCGTCGCGCGCCGCCTGCACGGCTTCGGCATCCGCCTGTGCCGCCTCGATCCCGCGCCGTATCTGTCCGGCCAGATCGAGCGGATAGGCCAGGCTGAAGCCCAGATCATAGCCGACCGTGCCCGGCAACGCCCCGCCTGTTCCGGACGGGCGCGCCAGCGTGGCGCCGCCGCCCGCGCTGGTGGCGACTCGCCGAGCCGTCTCCGCCTCGCGTACGATCGCTTCGGCGCGGCGTAGATTGGCATCTGCGACGCGCAGATCGGCATTGGCCGCCAGCGCCTGTCCGACCAGCGCGTCCAGCCGGGCATCATCATACAGGCCCCACCAATGATCCGGCAGCGGCGCCTGGCGAAAGACCGGCGCCGTACCGCTGTCGAAGCGCCCCTGGGCGGCGGGCGCGTTCACGACGGCGCGATCGGGCAGCTGATAGTCCGGGCCAGCGACGCAACCCGCCAGCGCCAGCGCCACCAGCCAGACGAAATGCCTCAACGCCCGGCCTGCGGCAGGATCGTGACGGTGGCGGTGCGCCCGGCGATCAGGCGCGTGCCGGCGGGAACCTGATCCAGCTTCACGCGGACCGGGATGCGCTGGGCCAATCTGACCCAGGCGAAGGTGGGGTTGACTGTGGGGAGGAGGTTGCCGGCATTGGTGCGCTCGCTGTCGCTGATGCCGGCGGAAATGCTGTCGACATGCCCGCGGATCGGCGCCGCATCGCCCATCAACTGGACGCGCACCGGATCGCCGATGCGAATGCGGGGCAGCTTCGTTTCCTCGAAATAGCCTTCGACCCGGATCGAATCGTCGTCGACCAGGGCCAGTGCCTGCTGGCCGGCCGCGACATAATCGCCAGGGTGGAGATCAAGGTTGGTGACCGTGCCGTTGACGGTCGCGCGGACGGTCGTGCGCTGCAGGTTGAGCACGGCCTGATCCCGACTGGTTTGCGCCTGCGCCAGCGCCGCGGCCGCCGTCGCCGCCCGCGCGACATTCTGCTCATGCGTTTCCGCCGCGACGAGATCGCCCAGCGCCAGATCGCGCGCGGATTCGCGCCGCGCCTGGTTCAGCGTCGCACGAGCGCTGGCGATGGCTGCATCGGCCTGGGCCAGTGCCAAAGCGAAGCGCGGCCGATCGACCACGAACAGCAGATCGCCCGGCTTGACGCGCTGATTGTCACGTACCGCCACCTGGGTCACGAGACCGGACACGTCGGGGGTAACCCGCACGACATCGGCCCGGATATGGCCATCGCGCGTCCACGGATCGCGCTCGTAGCGATGCCACAGCCACACCGCCACGAGCAACGCCGCCGCGACCAGCAGGAGCGTGATGGCAAGGCGGCCCAGCGGGGCAAGCCAACTCCTCATGCGCCGGCGCCGGGACGCGAGGTCAGAAAGGACAACAAACCAAGAATGATGACGAACAAGGCAAGATCCGCAAGGGGGCGATAGGCGACATAGCGATAGCCGCCGACCAGGTTGATCAGCCGGGTCAACAGCCCGGTCAGGACGAGCGCGATGATTCCCAGCAGCAGCAAGGTCGGGAAATAGACGCCGGCCACGATCATGTCGCCCTTCATCCCGCCGTCTCCTCGTTCAATCCGGCTGCCCGCGGGAACAGGTTGCGACGGAGGCTCGTCAGCGCCAGCACCGCCGCGCGACGCCGTTCGGCCGAGGGCCCCTGCGCTAACACACGCAGGGCATTATCGATGCATTCCAGCAATTGGGACGATGGTTCGGCCGGCGCATCGATCCGCAGCCCACGATAATATTTGGCGATCCCGCGCAACACGGGCGTGATCAGCGCCTCTTCCTCCTCCGTTCCGCCGCGCCGTAGGTTGCGCAGCTCGCCCACTGTCAGGCCAATGCGCAGATCGACCAAGGCGTCGAGCAGGGGCTTGCCCGGATCGTCACCGCGCGCCGCCAGACGCGGCGCCAGCAACCCGATCCGATCGAGCATGCGGCTGGTCCAGCCGGTTGCGTCGGGTGGGCTGCGCAGATCGCTGCGGCGGGCAAGGTCGCGCCAGCCGGCGCGGATCAGGCGCTCCGCACTGCGCGCGGTGCCGATCGTCTGGAACAGGCCGACCGTCACGACCGCGAACAATGTGCCCATCAATTGCGCGAGCGAGCCGTTGATGAAGCCTTCGAAGCCGGGTGTGTAGCGATCGTTCAAGCCGATGCTGTTGAGCACGCCCAACACTGCGCCGAGCCCCACGAACGACGGGCGCGCGTCGGCAAGAAACGCACCCAGGATCAGCATGGTCGGCGCCAGCGCGAGGATCAGCATCGGAAAGGTCGTGACCCGCGGCAGGATCGCATAGGCATAAAGCGCGGCGAGGCCGATGCCGAGCAGCGACCCCCAGAAGAATTTCATGATCGCCGGCGCCGGCTCATCGCTGCTGCCGAACAAGGCGCAGCACACGCCCGCGATCAGCACCGCGCCGGCCCCGTCAGGCCAGCCGGTCAAGATCCAGAAAGCACAACCGAGCAGCACGGTTGCGGTCGTTCCCGCCGCCGCGCGTATCGCCACGCCGCGATCGCGGTGCAGCGCGCGCCGCCCGGTCGCGGCGAGCAGCGTGGCGATGCTGGGCGAGACCGCCCGCGCAGTGGGCGCACGGATCTGCTCGCGCAACAGCCGCGCATCGCGATGTGCTTGGACGAGCTCCCCCAGCCGGGCGGTGATACTCAACCGCAAGGCATCGCGCCATTGCAGCGGAGCAACGATGTCCGGCTCTGCCGCAGCGGCCAGCGCGACCAGATGATTGCCGCCCTGCTCGTCCGCACCGGCCGCCAACCACGCCTGAATGCGGGCGAGCAATTCCTTAAGATCGGCCGGGATCGCGCCGCAGACCCGGATCAATTCGCGCAGTCGATCCTCAACCCCACTCGCGAGCGGCAGGATGAAGGATAATTCGTCCTGCAGCGCGCGCACCGTACGGACGCGCGGGCGCAGCCGCCCGGTGTCAAACGGCAGGTGGATCGACAGTTGGTGCAGCTCATTCACGTCGAGCGCGAGGCGCCGGCGATCGCGCGCCAGCGCGGCGCCGCCCTCACCGGAGAGCGAATCCGCCGTCCAGCGTTCGGCATCCGCCAGGATCGTATCGGCCCGGCGCAGCAACTGGTCCGCCACCGATCGCGGCAGGATGACCCCGTGGATCAGGCTGCCGCACAGGATGCCGATCACAATCTCCTGCACGCGCAGAATGGCAACGTTGAAAATCTGACCAGGCACCTCAACGCTCGGGAAGCCGATGATGCTGGCGGTATAGCCCGCCAGTAGGAAGATATAGGCGCGCGGCGTGCGATCGAGCAGCGAGAAATAGAGGCAGACACCTAGCCACAGGGCCAGCCCCAGGCTCAGCGCCGCTGGTTCATTGACGAAGGTCGGGACAAGCACGACCGCGGCCGTTGCGCCCAATGCGGTTCCCGCCACGCGGAAGACGGCCTTGGACAGGACGGCGCCCGCCAGCGGCTGGGCGACGATATAGGAGGTGGTGATTGCCCAATAGGGCCGGGTAAGGCCGATCCGCAGCGCCACATAATAAGCGAGCATCGCCGCCGCGAAACACTTGACCGAGAAGAGCGCCGGTTCGCTGCCGAGACGGGCAAGCCGCATCCTCAGCGTAGGTCTATCCACCTCGCTACGCGTCGGGAGTGCCTGCGCTGTCATGCTGCCATCCTATCGCAGGCGGGGCTGCGGGCGATACACCTTTGACCCCGTCACTCCTCACCGGCGGGACCGACGCTGGCGATAAGCGGGCATGCGTCCAAACCTCCCTAACGCAGGTTATTTCTCGCATGTTTTCAGGAACATCCGCGCGACGATCCGGTTAGTCGGGCATGTCTTGTCGGAGGTTGAACCCATGACGTGGCGAGCAATAGCAAAAGATTTCCGCGCGCGTCCTGTCGGAATGGGATCAGCATGCGTGTGATCACCCCCACTCCATTGGCAGGCAAGCGGATCCTCGTCAGCGGCGGCACCACCGGGATCGGCCGTGCGACCATCGCATTGCTGGCGCGCGAGGGCGCGCATGTGCTGACCTTCGGCCGCCACCAAGATGCGCTGGACGAAGCCCTGGAGCTTGCACGCCAAGGCGGCGGGCGCTGTACGGGATTGGTGGCCGATGCCGCCACGCGCACGGGCATCGAAGAGGTATTCGCCGCCGTCGACCGGGAGCTGGGCGGGCTCGACATATTGGTCGCCTGTGCCGCGCTTGGCGCGGACCCCCTCCACGAGATGGAGGAGGAGGATTGGCGTTATGTGATCGAGACCAACCTGGTCGGCTATCTGTCCTCCGCGCGCCAAGCCATCCACCGTATGGAGCAGAAGGGCGGCGGCCACCTGATGTTCGTCGGATCGATCAGCACCGAGATCAAGGCGGAGGGTGAAAGCGTCTATTCCGCCACCAAGGCCGGCATCCAGGCCTTTGCCGAGACGCTGCGCAAGGAGATTGCGCCCCATAACATCAAGGTCAGCGTCATCCAGCCAGGATCGGTCGCGACGCCGATGCAGGAATGCAGCGATGCCGAAAAGCAGGAGGCGATCAAGGCGGAGCAGATGCTGCTGGCCGAAGACGTCGCCGATGCCATTCACTTCGTCCTCACGCGATCCAAACGCACCGACATCGTCAATCTGCGGATCGAGCCCCTGATCCAGAAGACGAGCTGAGTGCGGCGGACGAGAATGCCCCATCCAGGAGCGCGCCGATGAAGGCTGCCCTGAAAACCGCCGACGGCAAATTCACCGTGAAGGAGGTGGACCGCCCGATCATCCCTGCTGACGATTTCGTGCTCGCCCGCGTGAAGGTTGCCGGGATTTGCGGCACCGATCTACGCCACTGGAACAAGGCCGATCCCGCACTGGAATGCCACATTGTCGGCCACGAACTGGCGGGCGAGGTCGTCGATGTTGGCGCCAATGTGGTCAATCTGAAGCCCGGCGACCGCGTCGTGATCGAAACCGTGATGGGCGACGGCGTCTGCGACTATTGCACCGTGCAGCGCTACAATATTTGCGAGCATCTCTACGATGTGCGGACGCAATATGTATCGCGCGCCTATGGCGAGTTCGTGTGCGGGCCGGAGAAGAAATTCTACAAATTACCCGATCATGTGAGCTTCGAGGAAGCGGCCCTGATCGACACCTTCTCGGTCTGCCTGCACGCCCATCACCTTGCGCAGGTGGGCGTGAACGACAAGATCGCGATCATCGGTGCGGGGCCGATCGGGCTTGGCCAGCTCCAGCTCGCCAAGCTCAGCGGCGCGGACGTCATCATCGTCGATCTGGTCGACGGCGCGCTCGAGGTGGCGCGCGACTTGGGCGCGGATCTTGTCGTCAACAGCGCGCACGCCGATGCCGCCGCCCGGGTGATGGAATTTACCGGCGGCCGCGGCGTCGACATCTGCTTCGAATGCGCGGGTGGGCCATCGATGCCGAAGACGTTGCCGCTGGCAACACGGATGGCGCGGCGCGGCGGCAAGGTCGTGATCGTCGGTGGCTTCGACGATGGCGAAATTGCGATCCCCTTGGAATGGCAGCGCATTCAGATGTCGGAGATCCGGATCATCCCCAGCGCCAGCTTCGCTTTCCATGACATCTACCCGGAACAGGGCATGGTGCTGGAGCTGCTCGCCAGGGGTAAGCTGAACGCGCAGAAGCTGATCACCCACCGCTTCCCGATCGATCGCATCAACGAGGCATTCGAAGTCGCGGACGCGAAAGAGAGAACCGGCGCCGTGTTCGTCGCGGTAACCTTTCCGTGACACCTCCTGCCGGTATGCCCGCCCTCTATTGCGGGACCTATCATATGTCGGGCGGCGGAGGCCTGCATCCCCTCTTCCGCCACAAGGATGGCACTTGGTCGGGCGGGGAACCCTATGCCGATGCCGAAGATGCCTCCTTCGGCACCTATTCCGCACGCCATGGCATTTTCTATTTTGTCGCCGAGCAGGCGACCGGCAGTGTCGGCGCTTTCCGCTTCACGGAGAGCGGCTGGCGCAAGCTTCTGCAGGCGCCAACGGGTGGGTCGGAGCCCTGTTATGTGGCGGCGGATGCGTCCGGGCGCTGCCTGGCTGTCGCCAATTATGGCAGCGGCAGCGTCGCTCTGTTGCAGCTGGACGACGATGGCCTCCCGACCCAGCCCGCGCGCATCCTCGCGCACTCCGGCCATGGCCCGATCGAGGATCGCCAGGACGGGCCCCATGCCCATTGCGCCTGTTTCAGCCCGGACCAACGCTTTCTCTATCACGTCGATCTCGGGACCGACGAGATCCTCGTTTACGATTTCACGCCTGGCACTGCTGTCGCCGGGGCACGCCGCGTCGCCTATCGCGCGCCGCCGGGATCGGGACCACGTCATCTTGCTTTCCATCCCCAGGCATTTCGGGTGCTTCTGGTCAGCGAGCTTGCCAGTACGCTGACCGTACTGGATCGCGACGACGGGCAGCTGGTGCCGCGCGAGGTGCGATCGACCTTGCCGGAGGGATATCGCGGCGAAAGCTTGGGCGGGCATCTGACGCTCAACCGGGCGGGTGATCGCGCCTATGTCAGCAACCGCGGCCATGACAGCATTGCCGTCTTCGCCTGGGACGATGATGGCGCGCTCCACCTGCTTCAGCATGTGCCGAGCGGCGGCGCCTCTCCCCGCCAGTTCGTGCTGATGGAGGCCGAACGGCAGTTGATCGTCGTGCATGAGCATAGCGCCAACATCACCGCGTTCGATGTCGACGACGAGGGTCGGCTGCAGCCGACCGCTACCAACCTGTCCATCCCCGGCGCGGCCTTCCTGATTGCCGCACCATGATTTCGCCGGATCGAGGAGACGCCATGTCGATCGCCCCATCTCGCCTGCGCGGCAAACGCATCCTCGTCACCGGCGGCGCCGGTGGCGTCGGCCGCGCGGTGCTGGCGCAGTTGATCCAGCACGGCGCGCGCATCCTGATCACCGATCGGGTCGAGGCGGATCTGCACGCCACTACCGAGGCCGCCCGCGCCTCAAACCAGGCGGCCGACATCCACCATGTGACCGCCGATCTTTCGACCTCCCAAGGCGTCGCGCAGATGTTCGCGCAGGTGGACGATTGGCTCGGCGGACTGGACATGCTGATCGCGTGCGCCGGCGTCGGCTCCGGCCCGCTGCTCGAGATGGACGAGCCCGCGTGGCGCTATGTGATCGAGAGCAATCTGGTCAGCTATGTCGCCTGCACCCAGGGCGCGATCCAGCGGATGCGCGTCTCAGGCATCAAGGACGGGCTGATCATCCTGGTTGGATCGATCAGCGTTCACATCAAAGCGGTAGGCGAGAGCGTGTATAATGCCTCCAAGGGCGGGGTCGCCTCCTTTGCCGAAACGCTGCGCAAGGAGCTGATTCCCCACAGTATCCGGCTGACCCTGATTGAACCCGGCGCGATCGGATCGGCCATGCAGCCCTTTTCGCCGGAGGAGCGTGCGCGGCGGGTGGACGCCTATGAGTTGCTGCCGCCGGAGGAAGTCGCCGATGCGATCCTGTTCGCCGCGACGCGCGGACCGGGGGTGGACGTGGTGACGCTGCGGATCGAGCCGCTCGTCCAGAAGATCGTGTAGATGCGCGGCCGATCAGTTTGCCGGTACAAACGACTGTAATACCGGCTCTGAGAGGAAGGCCCGGTGCCGGCAGGGATCGGCCCGCACGCGCGTTCCCGATACCGGCACGGCCACGCGGTCGCGATCGAAGGGACTATGCGTAACCGGATGCCCGAAGGATTTGGCCAGCGCTGCCGCGAAGCCGTCACCATAATCCTCGCTGGTGAAGACCCGGTCCACCGTCGTGCCGAGCATGGTATGACAGACCCAGGCAACGAAGGCACGATGGTCTTCCGCCGGGGCATCATTGTCGGGCAACAGGCGCGGCGCCTCGCCCCGAGACCGCGCGAACGCTGCCAGCGCCGCATCATCGATCACCAGCCGCTCGGCCTGCGGGCATTGCGCAGCAAGCCAGGCGCTGCGCTGCGCCGGCGCGCAGCCGGGAAATTCGGGCTTGGTGTAACTGAGGATCAGCAACCGATCGCAGCGCGCCTGCGCAAAGGCGATCAACGCCTCATGCCCCTTGTGCAGCGGGCAGAATTTGCCAACCACTAAGCCGGTAACCGTCCGCTCGGGAGCGGCGCTCATGCTGCCAGGCTCCCGGGAAGATCGGACGTATATTGCAGCAGCTTATCCTCACTCACGATCGTCGTGACCGAGATCGGGACGTCGCCGAGCACGCGGCGCAGCGCCGCTTCCGCGATGCCCGCTTCGTCACTGGCATCGGCGGAAAGCGCGAGCGAAATGGCGCCGTCGCTGTCCTGATGAATTGCGAACTGAGCGCCGGAAAGCCGCTGCAAGGCATGACTGAGGTCGATATTGTTGACCCAGGCACCCGCAGCGGTGCGAAAGCGCACAGCGCGGCGGCCGCTGAAATCGCGCAGCATCGGCACGTCGCCGGCCATGTCCAGCACGGCGGTGTCGCCGGTCCGATAGCGCACCAGCGGCAGGCAGAAATTGAACCCGCCGGTGACGCACACTTCGCCCCGGCTGCCCGGCGGCAGCGCATGGCCGGCGTCATCCACGATCTCGACATAGAGGCGCGGCTGCAGCAGCACGCGCCCGCCCAGCGCGCGATCCGTCACCGCGATCGGACCAACCTCGTTCATCGAATAAAGATCGAGCACCGGGCAGCCGAACCGCGCCTCCAGCCGGTCGCGCATGCCATCCGTCAACATCATGGCGACCGACAGGATGGCGCGCGGCCGCATCGTCACCGGCAGTTCCAGCAGGCTGGCGAAGGAGATTGGATCGCCTGCCACCACCTCGGGCGCCAGCGCATCCAGGTAGCGCGCACGATCGTCGGCCTCGCGCCAGTCGTTGGGATGGAGGTTGATCTTGGCGAGCCCGGCTTCGCCCATCGTGGGCGTGACCGAGACATAGGTGAAACAGCGCTGCTGATGGCCGAGCAATACTACCCCAACATCCCCGGAGCCGGCGCGCAAGGTGATGCCGAAGCGGGCAAGCGCGCGCTTGTGGAACGTCAGGTAGCTCGCGGCCACGCGCGGGTGCGACGCGATCAGCAGAGGGTGGCCGGTCGTACCGGTGGTGCGGAAATTGATCAGCCGATCGGTTGCTACCGTGTCGGGCACGAAGGCGGCAATGTCCCGCGCCAGATCGGCGCGCGATGTCGTGGCTATATCATCCAGCCGCGATGGCGCATTTCCACGCGCGCGGAAATGCGGCACCTCCCGATAGGTCTGCTCGAGAAAGGCGCCGATCCACGCGGGCGGTATGCCGGGCCGCCAGCCGATCGGAGCGGTCAGCATCTCGGCTTCGAACATCGCCAGCGCCTCCAGGTCCGCCGGCAGCAGCCGGTTGCCGCTGCGATTGCGATAGGTGGGCGCGGCAGGATGCTCGGTCATCCGCAGCAGCATCGCCCGTCCGCTTTCGCTCAGCGTCGGATAGCGTTCGGCGTCGGTCGGCTCGCTCATTCGCGCGTATATTTGTCGGCCGATTCCTCGGCCGCCTTGCGGATCAGCGCTTCGCGAACTGCGCGTGCCCGCTCTTCGGCCGCCCGGCTGGCATTCAACAGGCGGTTGCGCTCCGCCGCGCTGACCGCGGACAGCCGGTCCGTCGCCTGCGCCTCGGTCTCGCCCGCAGGGACCATGTCCAGCGCCGCCAATGCGGTGCGGGCCAGTTCTTCGCGCCGTTCGACGTCGGTAACATAGGCCTGTGCCCGGCCGTTCGCGGCGAGATCGCCCGTCCTGGCGGTCAGCAAGGCCATGATCGGCGCCGGCGCCCCAAGCGCATCGGCGAAGCTCTCATCCGCCAGCAGCCACACCAGGATGGCCGTCAGCCGAAGCCGGTTACGGTCCTTTTCCTCGATCGCCAGAAAGGGCTGCAGATCCCGCACCGCCGGCGCCTTGCCCTGGCGCGCCAGCAGATCATGGACGAGCGCGGCGGTGGCCACCTGCCCAAAGCCCTGTACGTCCGGATCCGCCAGAAAGTCGGCCGGGGTTTCGGCGAGGCGGCGGGTCAGCCGCTCCAGCGGTGGACCTTCGATCATGCCGCGAATTTCGCGAATTGCTGGGTGGAGGGGCAATCGTCACAGGTTGGGAGACGGCGCGCCGCACGGGCCGCGGCGAACCGCGCCGCCAGCCCATCCATATCCGCAACGGTGCGCAACGCGGCGATCGGAACACCGTAAGCGGCGCCGCTGAAGCTGCAGGGCGCGGCAATCCCATCCTCGTCGATGAAGAGGAAGGGCGCGCCCTGCCCGCAATCCTCGATCGCCAGCGCGCGATTGTCGGCACTGGCGGCAAGGCGTTCGACATATCGCGCGCCGCCGCGCAAGATGACGCCACATGCCTGCAGATCGCGCTTCAGCGCGGGCAGGCGCGCCGCCAGTTCGGCAATGTCGCCGGGTCGTAGCCGCTCGGCCGGGAAGAAAGCCGGCCGGTCACGCCCGCCCAGTTGGTTGAATGTGATCTCGTCCACGCCCCATTCGGCCAGCCCCAGACACAGATCGGGAAAATGTGGCAGCGTCCGGCGCATCAGCACGACATTGGCCCGCAGCCGCAGCGGCGCCTCGCCGCGTTCCTGCGCGAGCGCCCGCAGCCCCGATCGCACCCGATCCCAGGCCCCTGCCCGCCCGCGCAGCGCGTCATGGATCGATGCGGGCCCATCAATGCTGACCGTCACTTCGCGAAAATCGGCGATGAGCGCGGCGCGCACCGCAGCGCGATCCAAGCTGCTGCCGTTCGTGGTCGCGCTGATCGCCAGGCCCGCCTGCGCCAGCCGGGCGGACACAGGCCAGATCGGCCGCCATGACAAAGGTTCACCCCCGAGCCAGCTCAGCAGCACGGTCTCGCCACTTGCGCGCGCCCACTCCGCCAGCAGGGTACCGAAGCGCATCGCTTCCGCGGCCGGGACGGCGCGGCGGGCGCCGCCCAGCCGCCGATCATAGGCGCAGAAGCCACAGGCATAATTGCAGTGCGTCGTCGTACGCCACAGCACGATCATGCCGCCACCCCGGCGCGCGCGGCATCCCCGCCATAGCGGCGCCGGCTGAAGGCCTGCGCAAAGGCGGTCAGATCCTCCATCTGGCTGATCGAATGAATGTCCCAGCCCTGCGCGTCCCGGGCACGGGCCAACGCCTGGCCAATCTCGCTCTCGGGCTTAATCCAGGGCCCCAGGTTCAGCGCCATCGTGCCGCCGGCGCGCGCCTGACGCAGCGCACTTGCCGCCACGTCCCAGCCGCTATTCCCACGCTCGTCCGTGTCGAACATGGTGGTAATGCCGTCATCCGATATATTCAGGATGTGGACCGCGCGATCGCGCGGCGTGCGCGATGCGAACGTATCGCGCAGCCGATGGATCGGAAAGGCGGTGGCGCCACCGAAATAGCCGACCAATATCTCCAGGATCGCCTTTTCGTCGCGGACGAACCCATCCGTCCCCATCCATTGATGGGCTCCACTCCAGAGCGTCGCCTGCACCCGGGCGCCCGCCTTGAGCGCCGAAAGCGCGATCACTGCGCCGGCCAGCGTCAGGAAGGATGTCGTCTGGCGCGGATCCGGCATGGATCCGGAGCTGTCGACATAGAGATCCAGATCGATCGGCTCGGGCTTTTCGGTTGCCCCCGGCTCGACGCCATAGACACGTCGCACGGTCGTGACACCGGGCACCACCGTGCGCGATTGCGCCACCGTCTGCAGCCAGTCGATCTCGTCAAAGGATTCGCCCAACGACCAGGGTTCGACGCCTTCCAGCTGCGGTTCCTGCCCCTGCTTGGCGGGCTGCACCGGGAAGGGGATCAGCATCGGCAAGGCACGCTCGCGATAATAGCGGATCGCGATCTCCTCATCGGACAGGTTCAGACCCGCCGCGCGCAGGATCTCTCCATATTCGAACGGCTCGCGCGTCTGCCCGACACCGCCGCCCTTGGGTCGCTCCGCCGGCGGCAAGGGCGGCGGGGCGGCGGGGCCATCCTCGTTACCCGTCACCGCCGGATCATGTGCAGGATGGACGGCGCCATCCTCTTCGCCCGCTTCGATCGTCTGGGCGCCGCTGGGATCGGCCCCATCGGCCGCGCTGCGCGTGTCGTGCAGCCGACGGATGGCCGCATCCTTCTCCGCATCCTTGGCCAGGTACGGCAGAACGAGAGTGGCGAAGCGGCCCGCGGCAAAGAGCCAGTCGCGTGCATAGACGCGGATCAATCGCGCGCCGAGCCAGGCATCGCCCTCCATCACAGCATCGCCACGCGGGCCGCCAAGGCTGCCCTTCTCGAGCGACCACAAAGCCTCATACATGCCCATGTAGAGCGACCATAAGCGGCTGCGCGAGCCCCCCTCCCGCGTGACCATCCGCCTATAGACGCCGGCCATGTCGAGCCCTGCCTGACGCTGGAGACGATCGTTGATCAGCAGATCGGTATAAAGGTTCGCGACCATGGGCGCATGGCGTTCCAGCGTCGGCAGCGCACGCCGCAACCGCGCGATCAGCCGGAAGCTTTCGGTCGCCGTGGCCGGCGCCAGCACGTGATGGCCGATCTCATGCGCCAATATCTCGGTCGCATGATCGTCCAGGTCGAGCCTGCCGATTGCCTCCAGATCGATGACGACGCTCTTGTCGACCAGCCGGATCATGGCGAAGGCGCCGTCCAGCCCTTCGCGGCCGGCAGACACACTGGTGTCGCATAATTGCGGATTGCGCAGCCGGGTAAAACGGCTCCACGCGGACAGGGCCGCTGGCCAAGCGGCCTGCCACAGCGCGAGACGTTCGGCCATGCTCATGGCCGCCACGGCTGCACCTCGACGAAATGGCTGTAGGGGGACGCCAGCGCTACGCTGTCGCGCGTCCGGGCGGCAACCAGTCTGTCCGTCGCCAAGTTGGTGGCAACACCCGGCGCGGCCGTGGCTGGCTCCGCTGCATCATATTCCGCGTCGCTGGCAGGATGGAGCGTTGCGCCCCAGGCGTCGGCAATCAGCAGAAAGATCTGCGCACCGGATCGCACGATGAAGCCATCGGCGCCCGCCTTCAGCCGCGGCGGCCGTTCGAACGGTCCGCCAAAGCCGACGAAGCCACCGACCCGGATCGGCGCGGCGGGGCGCCCATCGGGCGTCCACCAACGATCCGCCGCGAGTGCCGCGCGCGCCTCCCGCCAGGATCCAACGGCGCCGATCGCCGCCAGTGCCAGCGGCTCCGGCAAGGCGTCAGCAGCAGCCAGCGCCTGCGCGCGATAATGCGCCATGCCCGATCGCCATGCGACCACCTGCCCGACCCGCGGCAGTGTGTCCGCATCGATCAGCGGTCCAAGCTCGGCCATATGTGTGATCCAGGCCTCGGCACGCGCACCGGCGGTAGCATCGATCGTCAGCGCGGCGTTGGTCAGCATCGCCAGCACGGGCTCCGGCCTCTGCGCGACGGTGGTCGCCAGCGCGGGCGCCAATTGCGCCCACACCCGATCGATCAACGCCCGCCGCGTGCCCGCCAACCCGCGGCCGACCAGATCCAGGGTTAGGGCGAAGGCCGCATCGACCACGGCAGCGGCACGATCCGGCGCGGCCGCTTCCACCGCAACCGCGAGCGGATCGATCCGCTCGCGCACGGCATCGGTCAGCGCGTCCAGATCGAACCCGGTGCGCGCCCGCCGCGCTTCCGACACCTGCGCGTTGAAGCGGGGTCGGGCTGCCGCGAGTTCACGCGCGAGCACCGGCGACAGCGTCATGGGCGGCTGCCGAGCCACGCGAGATAATTGGTGTAACGCTGATGCAGATATTTGAGGTGGAGAAGCTCGTCGTAGAGCGGGCCGTACAATTTGCGGCCGCTCACCCGCTCTTCGATCAGCCGCTCGATCTGCGTCAGGCGTGTCCGCACCTCGCGCTCGCCCAGCCCGTCCAGGCCGGCCGCGAACTGCTGGGCCAGGTCGCGCACCGGATCGTTGCGATCCAGGTCTAGCCGGTCATATTCCTCGCAGGACAGATCGAACAGATGGCGCAGCCAGGCGATCGCATCCGTACGATAGGCGGCATTTTCCGGCAGGCCAAAGAAAGGCGCGTCGCGATCCGGATGCAATTTGTCACGCAGCACGAACGGCAGTACCTGGCGTACATCCTCCAGCCCTACCGCATCCGCGCCGCGGAAGAAGGCCATCGCCTTGCTGAAGCTGACCAGGGTCATCAGGTTGCGGACCGAAACACCGTTCAACGTCTGTGTGCCGATGTCCTTCAGCCGATCGCGGCCGCCGTCCGCGGCCGTGACCTGGGCCCAATCCACCCCTGACAGGCGCGCCGTATCCTTGCTCATATATTCAAACGTCGCGCCGGCCGGCTCCATCAACTCGAACTGGCTGGCGAAGAATTCGATGCGATGGCGCACCTCCGGCAATAACGGCATGGCACGCACGGCGGCGACGAGCTGATCGACCTCCGTCTCGTCGAACAGGATTTCGCGCGGCACCACCTCTTCGGGACGGACATTCTCCTCGATCCGCAGGATCAGCTCATCCAGAAAACGCGGATTGAAGGAGAGCGCCTGCACCACCACGTCGATACGGTCGCGCAGCGCCTCGATCACCTGATAGGTGCCGCCGCCGGCATCGTCATTGGCGGTAAGGTACCAGGCCGCGGATGGGCATTCGTAAATCTGCCCCAGCACTTCGGCATAATTGTCACCCATGACCGTGAGCAGCGCGCTCTGCGTACGGGTGGGGATGCGGTTATATTCGTCGACAATCTTGACCCGCATGCCCAGCCACGGCCGCCAGGCAATCCGGATCGCATCGACGCTCTGGGCGGAGACCAGATCGGCCGGCAGCGGATTGCCGAGCAGATCGGCGATCGTCATCTGCGGGTGGCCGTGCTGCATCGCGCGACGCACCTCCCGCACCGGCGATCCTGCCAGCACCCCCATCAGGATCGCGCTTGCGGTCTTGCCGCGACCGGGTCCGCCCACGAACAGGCATTTGGATCGCGTGGCGAAGGCCAACAGCGGCAGTAGGACGTAGCTGGAATAGCTTTGCGCGGACGGCAGCGTCAGCAGGCGCTTGCTATCGCCAACCTGAAATTGCGGGGCCGGGCCATCGTCATATTCGATATCGTAATGCGGGCTGATGATCGCGGTGTTGACGATCCAGAAATAGGCCTGTCGCAGCTTCTCATCCAGCCGGCTCTGGCCCTCCTCGGCCGCGGCGGGCAGCGCCAGCGGCCCATCATATAGCTCCGCAATATCGAAATTGCGGGAGACGGGAGCGGGCCTGGGTGTCGTCGGCGCAGCCGAGACGCGCTGGAAAAAGGGAAATCGCGTCACGCCTTCGACGATATCCAGTGACGCATGCACTGCCAACCCCCGGGCCGCTTGATCGCCCGATCAGCACGACGCATGACCGGCGCATGGACGATCAGTTCCGCGAGGATATCGCCCGCGCCGAAGGGAGCGGATTAGGCGCCAGCCAGCAATTGGTGCTGCACCTGATGCTCTGCATCCAACACTGGCATCGCACCGGTTGGCTTGCCCAGATCGTCGACATGCCGTTCGAGAAACTTGTCGAACTGGCGCAGGGTGGCGACGTCTTATCGATGCCGCCCGGTCGGGATTAGGCCCGCACCATCTCATTCTGCGCGATCAGCCGCCAGTCGCACAGCGCTGCCTCCCGAATGGGCGCCGCCGTAGCGCGATAGGCATCGCTCTCCACGATCGCGCGGAATGCCGTAAGCGAGGGATAACGGACCAGCAGCGCCGCATCCCATGCCTCATCCGCCGGCCCCGCGACGAAGCCGGCGACATTGCCGGTCCACAGCGGTGCGATGCCGACGATGCCGAGCGCGGCGGCCACCGATCTGAAGGCGGGAATATACCGATCGAAATAGAGGTCGCGGCCGCCGTCGGGACGAAAGCGTAACAGGTTGAGCATCACCGGCGACGCATCCGCCGGGATGGTTTGGGTCAGCCGATCCAGCTTTGGCCCGGCAATTTCGTGAAGCATGCGACGTCTCCTCTGCATATGCCGAGGGTCGCCGATCGCGATGCGGCGCGGTAGCCGCCCGCATGGCAGCACAGTTTTGCCGCCATGCGGGCGGGGATCAGGCGATGATAACTTCGGCGTGTGCGAAGGCGGCTGCAAATTCGTCCGACAGCGGCTCATCGGTGACGAGGATATCGACATCGGCGAGCGATGCGGTGTGCTGCAGCGCGCGCCGCCCGAACTTGGAGGCGTCGGCGCCGAGCAGGGTGCGGGTCGAGGTTTCGTAGGCGATACGGCTCATCGCGGCCTCGGACGGATGGAAATCGGTTAGCCCATGTTCGACGCTGATGCCTCCGACCGAGAGGATCGCCAGATGCGGCGTGAACAGGCGGACATAGGCCTGGGCTTCGTGATCGGAAAAGGCGCGATAGTCATAGTCCATCTGGCCGCCGGCCAGGAACAGGCGGTTGTCGTTGATCCCGCCCAGATCGTTTGCCACCTGCAGCGAATTGGTGATCACGGTCAGCGATCGTCGGTCGGCAAGCTGTTTGGCGATGAAGCAGGACGTGGTGCCGGCATCGATGAACAGGATCGCGCCGTCGTCGATCTTCTCGACCGCGGCGCGCGCGATCCGGATCTTCGCCTCGGCATTTTCATCCATCCGCTGGCTGAGCGGGCCTTCCAGCGCCGGAGAGGCCAGCCGCGCACCGCCATGCTCGCGCACAACGACCCCGGCTTCTTCCAGCGTGCGCAACTCCCGCCGGATCGTCTCGTCCGATACATCCAGGTCCGCCGCCATGCCGGCGACGGAAAGGGTCATCCCGGATCGCAGGCGCGATACGATGTCACGCTGCCGCTTCGAGCGCTTCTGCACGTGATTCCTCTGCTATTCGCCGGCACGGGCTGGGCCGCGGAGAAAAAGCCGGTCCGGCGCCGTCTTTCAAGACAAACCTGCGCGATCATGCGTCCGGCCGAGCCGCCGATATGACTAGGAACGGCAGCCCGGCCAGCGGCTTAGAAGTCGGCCGTGACCGTGAGCGTGAAGCCGCGCCCCCAGCGCACGATCTGCGGCACCTCATCGCTGTCGGGGCCGACCGTGCGATAATAGCTGATATTGTCGAAGATGTTGGTGGCGGCCGCCGCGATCTTGAACCGCCGGTCGATGGTGTAGGCGACGGTCGCATCGACGCTGCTGGTGGCGCGCTGCGTATCGTTAAGCTCCTTCCCGCCATAGTCGCCGAAGCGATAGGCCGCGATCAACGCGCCGTTATAGCGATAGGACAGGTTCGCGTAGAAAGGCCCTTTCTCGTAGAAAAGCGACGCATTGTAGAGGTGGTTGGGCGCTCCCTGCATCTGCTGGCTGTGATCGGTCGCCGCATCGTTCAGATGTGCCCAGCTGTGCTGCAGCGTGGCATTGCCCGACACGCCGAAGCCGCTTTCCCAACCGCGCAGATCGACCAGCTGGAAGCGCGCCGACACTTCGACGCCATACATGCCGGCCGAGCCGCCGTTGACCGGCCGGGAGATGGACGAGATCCCGTTCTGCGCGATCTGCTGCGCGCGGAAACTGGTGCCGCGATCGTAAAGATAATCGCTCAGTGCCTTGTAGAAAGCAGCGGCGGAGGCGCTGAATCCGCGATGCTGATGCTCGATGCTGGCATCGAAATTCCAGGATTTGACCGCCTTCAGATCGGGATTGCCCTCCGTGATATCGATCGAACCATCCGAATTGACCGTCGTCTGGCTACCGCCGGCGAGCTGAAAGAAGGCCGGCCGGGTGTAGCTGCGCCAGATCGCGCCGCGCAGCACGCTATCGCTGTCCGGCCGGTAATTGGCGTGCAGGCTGGGGAGCAGGATGTTGAAATGGCTCTTGCTCGTCTGGAAGCCGTCCTGGACGCCGGTGGCGCTGCCGCCGCTGACCATGTTCCAGAAGCGATTGTCGATAGTTGTGTGTTCGAAGCGCAGCCCCGGCTGCACTTCCAGCCGATCAAATTCCATCTTCGCCAAGCCGTAGCCCGACACGACGTCTTCCGTACCCGAAAGGCTGTTCTTGTTGAAATCGTCCGGCGACAATGTGACCTGCGCCGCGGCGAGCCGTGCCGCGTCGGTCAGCGCGGTGCCGTTGCCACGCAAGAAGGTGTAAGGATAATATTTGCGGTCGATCTCAGCGATCTGATTGCGGACGAACGGGCTGTCCGTCATCGGCTGACCGGCCGGCACCAGGTCGAGATTGCTGTAGTCGCGCGAATAGGTGTTGCGCGTGCTGTGCACGAATTTGACGCCGGCGCTCAGCGCATCGAGCCATGATCCGACCTTGTAGGTCGCATCGAAGCGACCGCCGAGCTTGGATGCGACGCTGCGCGAGGTCGTATATTCGCCGCTATCCTGTTCGGCCGTGAACAGACTGTTGTCGTTGAGGCGCGCAAGCTGTGCCGCGCTGAGCAGCGGGATCGGATAGCCGTCGCGATAGCTGACCTGAAACGGCCCATTGAGCTGATTGCCGGCGAAGGTCTGGTAGCCGATCTCGGCATGGTTGATCGCGGCGCTCTTACCCCAGCTCCAGAAACCGCTATAATTGAGCGTCAGTCGATCCGCCTCGGTCGTGCCGCCAATTACGCCCGATATCAGCGTGGACTGGGCGGGCGCGGTTTCGAACCAGCCATGATATTCGGCGTCGCTCTCGGCATTCTGGAACAGCCCGTCCGGACGCTGGATCGCGGCCGAATAATGATCGGCCTGGATACCCTTCTGGTAGATGTTCTGCGCGATGTCGGACACCGCATAAGTGCCGCGCGCATAGAGGCTGGTTCCGCCGAGATGCCAGTCCAGCCCGAGCGCGCCGCCATAGCGGGTCTGATGCCCTTCGGTGAACTGGGCATTGGTGCTGGTGAGGAGCAGATTGTCCTTCTTGTCGAAGCCGTCGGGATTGCTGCCCTGCTCTCCGTCCGAAACAGCGAACTCCCACTGGCCCGCCTGGAAATCGACCATGGTGGAGGCGAAATAGCGCTTGCCATAATAGCCGGTGGCATAGACGCCGAACGCATCGTCGGGACCGAAGCGATGGGAGATTTCGGCCTGCGCCATGCCGCTGCCCGCCGGCGTCTTGTAATCCAGTGCGGTCTGGTTGAGCCCGCCTTGCAGATAGACGCCGACATGGGTCTTTTGGTCGAAATCGAAGGCTGTGGGCGTCCGGAAATCGATCGTGCCGCCGATCGCATCGCCATCCATGTCCGCGGTCGACGTCTTGTTGACGACGATCGCCGCAATCCCGACCGGCGGCAGCAGATCGAGCTGGATCTGGCGCGAATAGGGCATGCCCTGAGCCGCATTTGCGCCGTTGACCAGGTTCACGTTGTAGGAGCCGCTGAGCCCACGCAGATAAACGAAGCTCGCCCCGCCCCGCGCCGCGCCGTCCAGCCCGCCATGATTGCCCGACGAGGGCGTACCGAAAAAGTCGGTCGGGGCAACCGATATGCCGGGCAGGCGCGCCAGCGCGTCGACCACGCTGACCGCGGGCTGACGCTGAAGATCGGCACCGGAGAGGACGCTGGTCGTGCCCGTGGAGGCGATCTCCGCCTTTTTTGACGCATGGCCGGTGACGATGATGTCCTGCCCCCCGTCATTGCGCACCATGTCCGATCGCGGGACGGTGACGGCCTGGCTTTCGGCGCTCGGGCCGCCATTGGCGGTATCTGATGCCATCGCGGGCGTGGAGAGAGCGGCGATGGCGATGCCAGCGGCGCCGTTCAGCCATGCGGCCGTGCGCGAACGAAGGCGCGCGTCGACGCGCACCATCTTGATGATGCTGTTCATTGAAATCCCCGATGCGTTATCGTTGCGGCCGTTTAAGCCCGAACCGGCCGCTAATCCGCCGTCGCGTAGCTTTTGTGACACTTTGCCCGGGTATTGATGACTTCATCGCAAACGCGCGTGTCAGTCGGTCATGATCTCCACACATCTCATCGAAAGATACTCGGATTGCCGCGCTGAGAGAACGTCTCGGCCACACTTAGCCGTGTGCGCGGGGCAGGTAATTTGCCGGCGTCGCCCGATGAAGCGATCAGGCGGCCACCAGATCAATCGCCCGAGCTCTGCCAGCCAGGTGCGGCCGCAGGAGCAGCGCGAGGACCAATCCGGCACCCGCAATGCCCGCATGCAGGGCCCAGAACATGGGCGGCGCCATCCGTTCATAGAGGGCACCGATTGCGCCGACCGCCAGATTGGCGAAGAAGCCATGCAGGTAGAACAGGCCTACCATCACGCCGCTCCACCCGTCTGGGGCGGCCGCCGTCACGATCTCCAGCGCGGCTGGCCAGATCAGCGCAATACCCATGTCGAGGCAGGCGAGCACACTCAGCGGCTCCCACACAGCACCGACGCCACGCAGGCTGACGCCGGACAGCAGCACATAGCCGGTGACGATGGCCAGGCAGCCGGCGATCAAGCGATCACCCCCACTCATCCGCATCACGAGGGGAACACGGCTGCTGAGGAAGACCATCACGATCGTCAGCACGCCGTCCGCGGCCACGAACCAGGCCGGTGGAATGACGAAGCCACCGACATCCAGTGGGATCGTACGCTCGATCCAGACAAGGAACAGGTTGGAGACCTGCTCATATGCGGAAAAAGCGAGGATGGTGACGCCGATCGTCGCGAGCGCGAGCAGGATCGAACCCTCCGACGGCTGCGCCCACTCCGCCCGATCGGCACGCCGGCTGCAGCGGGAGACTTCCGGCACGCCGGCATAAAGGGAAAGGCCGGCCAGCATGGCAAGGCTTGCCGCGGCAAAGCCAAATTGCCAGCCGAACCGATGGCCAAGCCATCCACATACCAGCGGACCGAGCATCACGCCGATGTTGAGGAAAACAAGGTAGCGCGCGAACGCCATGCCGCGATCCGGATCGTCGCGGGGGTGAAGATCGCCCAATTGCGCAGCCAGGTTCGCCTTCAACAGACCCGTGCCCGCGATCAGCATCAGCAACGCCGGAACCAGCAAAAAGGGCCAGATCAGGCACGCATGGCCTACCCCGGCGACGACCGCGCCGATCAGCACCGCACGGCGCCGCCCGAAGAGACAATCGCCCAGCAGGCCGCCAACCGGCACCGCCAGATAGGTGGATGCCACATACACTCCATAGATTTGCGACGTCAGCGCCAGCACCGACAGCGGCCCCCACAGCGCCTCCAGATCGTGCCGGATCGTCGGCACGCCCCAAGCGCCGGCGCCGCCATCCGCCAACACCTGGTGCAGCAGATAGAGCGTCAGCAGCGACCGCATGCCGTGCAGCGAAAAGCGTTCCCACAGCTCCATGCCGGCCAAATTGTAGAAAGCACGGCTGAGGCGGGGGGATGCGGGGAAAGCGCCTGTCACAGCTTGGTCATAAATTACGTCTGTTACCAATTGGCGAAACGTGGTGCGCCACGAGGAGGAAGGACCCGCGATGTTGAAGACCTTTGTCGCACGTATCGGTGGGCTCGCCGCCTTGGCGCTCATGTGCGCGACCGGCGTCGCTGCACGCGATCTGCGCGTGATGACGTTCAACGTCCGCTATCCAAATCCCGACGACGGGCCGAACATCTGGGCGAAGCGGCGCGACCTGTTCGTCCGCACCATCCGCCTCGCCGATCCGGATGTGATCGGCACGCAGGAATTGTTCCAGTCGCAGGGGACGGACGTCGTGCGTGCGCTGCCCCGCTACCGCTGGTTCGGGCGCGACCGGTTCGGCGGCCACGGCAGCGAGCATATGGGCATCTTTTACCGCACCGACCGACTCCGGCTGGTGCGGCAGGGCGATTTCTGGCTGTCGGAGACGCCGGCCGAATCCGGCAGCATGGGGTGGGGCGCCGCGCTGCCGCGCATGGTGAATTGGGGCATATTCCAGACGCGCGGCCCCGGATCCTATCGCTTCCTGCTGATGGACACGCATTTCGCCAACCGCGATGCCGAAGATGAGCAGGCAAGGCGGCGATCGGCCGACCTGATCGCGCGTCGGCTGCCTGCGCTCGCGCAGGGTTTGCCGATTGTCCTGACCGGCGATTTCAATGCGATCCCGGACAGCGAAGCGCACCGCCGTTTGGCCATGATCCTGACGGACGTCTGGCAGAATGCCCCCGACAAGCAGGGGCCCGCGGGCACCTTCCATGATTTCAGCGGCACGCCCGGCAGCATGATCGACTATATCATGGTACGCGGTTTCCGGCCGATCCGTGCGGCCGTGCTGACCACGCATGACGGCGCGCGCTATCCGTCCGATCATTTTCCGATCGTTGCAACCTTGCGTCACACCCGCTGACGGATCGCGCCCGAAGCGACATCGATGTTGCTTTCACGGGGCAAGCGGATAAAGGCCCGCCGCAAGGGGGCTCGCGAGAGCAACCGGATGCACGCCGGTAACGGGAATGCAGTGCCGCCTTCGGGTCCATTCTGCAGCTATCCCTGTAACTGTGAGCGGTGAGTGCGGGACGCTTGCGGATCTGTCCGCAGCCACTGGGGGAAATCCTGGGAAGGCGCGCCTCGAACGATGACCCGCAAGCCAGGAGACCGACCGGCGCGTGTCGCTCTTGCCCGGCTCAGGGATTGGCCAGGCGCGAAAAGACTTTCGTCTGAGCGACGATAGGCGGCCGGGGCCGCAGCGAACGGAACGGCGGGGCGCGCCCCTCGCCGCTCCCAACGTCCGCGCATGCGGAGGACCCGGCTTGGTTCGCTCGGCGCCAGGTTTTTTACGCTCCATGAAGACGGCCCTTTTTTGCGCGACCGCGATCGCGCTGCTTCCCGCCCAATCATTCGCGCAGGACCCGTCCGACGATCAGCTCGTCGTCACCGGCACCCGCACGGCCGACCCGCAGGCGGCCGATCGGCTGGGCGGATCGCTCACCGTGGTGGATGCGCAGGCGATGCGGGATCGCCAGGTCCGCGACGTATCCGACGTGTTGCGCGACGTTCCCGGTGTCGCGGTCAGCTCCGTCCCCGGCCAGACCCAGATCCGGTTGCGCGGCACCGAAGCCAACCATGTCCTGGTGCTGATCGACGGGATCGAAGTGTCCGATCCCTATCAGGGCGAGTTTGATTTCAGCACGCTGGCGGCCGATCAGGCGGCGCGGATCGAAGTGCTGCGCGGCCAACAGAGCGCGCTCTACGGTTCGGACGCGATCGGCGGCGTCGTGCAATATATCACTGCTTCCGGGCGCGAAGCGCCGGGCTTTACGGCGCGGGCGGAAGGCGGCTCCTTCGGCACGTTCAACGCCGCCGCGCGCGCGGCTGGCGTCACCGGCGATCTGGATTATGCGCTGACGCTGACGCGTAACGACACGGACGGCACGTCCGGCACGCGCACCGGCAACCGCAACCTGGGCAAGGCGACCACCGCGGCCTCGCTCAAATCGACCTGGAACCCAGCCGGCAACATCAAGATCTCCGCCGTCGGCCGCTATTCGCGTACCGTCAGCGACTTCAACAATCAGGATTTCACGCCAGGTAGCCCGACCTTCGGCCTGGCAGTGGATTCACCCGGCAGCTTCGTGCGCGTGCGCGGCCTGTACGGCCTAGTGCGCGCGGAGGCATCGGGACTGGACGGGCGCTGGCAGAATGCCCTGTCGGCTCAGGTGGCCAACACCAAGCGCGACGGCTTCGATCTGGATGCGCCCAGCTATGGCGATCGGGGCAGCCGCGTGAAGGGTTCGTTCGAAAGCACGCTGCGCTTCGACGAAGGCGTTACCCGTAACAGCATCACCTTTGCCGCCGATGCGGAACGCGAAAGCTATCGCAATGCCGATCCGACCGGCTCCTCCTTCACCGGCTGGCGCCACACGAACAATGTCGGGCTTGTCGGCCAGTATAACCTGACTGCAGGCGCCTTTGCGCTGGGTGGCGCATTGCGTCACGATTTCAACAACAAGTTTCAGGATGCCACGACCTGGCGCGCGGATGCGAGCTACGCGTTCGACACCGGCACCAAAGTCCATGTCGCCGGCGGTTCCGGTGTCAAGAATCCCGGCTTCTTCGAGCTTTACGGGTTCATCGACGGCCGCTTCATCGGCAATGGCAGCCTGAAGCCGGAAAAATCGACCGGCTGGGAAGCGGGCGTCGAACAGCAGCTCGCCGGCCAGGCGCTGACCATCGGCGCCACCTATTTCGACAGCCGGCTGAAGAATGAGATCTTCACCGATTATCCCGCCCCGGATTTCGTCGCGACGCCGGCCAATCGCGATACCGATTCCAAGCAGCATGGCGTCGAGACATTCCTGACCGCGCGGATCGGTACGGCCTGGCGCGTCGATGCCTCTTATACCTATCTGCACGCCCGCGAGGATCATGTGCGGGAGGTCCGCCGCCCGAACAATATCGCGAGCCTCGCGGTCAGCTGGCACGCGCCGGAGGATCGCGGCGGCGTCACCCTGGTGGTACGCTATAACGGCCAGCAGACCGACAGTGCCTATCTGGATCCCAGCTTCGTACCGACGACGGTCAGGCTCGGCTCCTACACGTTGGTCGGCGTGAACGGTGATATCGCCATCACGCGCAACCTGTCGCTGTTCGGCCGCGTCGAGAATGCGCTCGACAAGAAATATGAGCAGGTGTTCAGCTTCACCAACCCCGGCATTGCTGCCTATGGCGGCATTCGCGCCCGTTTCTGAGGAGCCGGATGATGACGATCGATGAACTCGGAACGGACGATCGGGTCGGCTGGGCGTGGGCGGCCGCGCTCGCGCTGGTTACCGTGGCGGGAACGCTGGCGGCATCCTGCATGATGCCCTTCGTTGCGTTGGCGGTGATGGCTGCGGCCACCCTGCCGCTGCGCCATGCGCTGGCGGCGACGGCGCTCGCCTGGGCGGCGGAGCAGCTGCTGGGCTATACTTTGCTGGGCTATCCGTTCGACGCGCCCACGATCGGGTGGGGCCTTGCTCTGGGTCTCGCCGCGCGCGCTGCGGCGCACGCCGCTCATGCGATCGGCGCGTATAAGGGGATCGCGCGTACGATCCTGGCCTTCGCGGCAGGCTTCGTCCTGTATGAGGCCGTGCTGTTCCTCTACGGCGCGGCGATCGGCGGCACGCAGGCCTTCACGCCCAACATCGTGCTGCTGCTGGCCCGCAATGAAGTGGCCTGGTTTGCGGCGCTGCTCGTCGTGCGGGAAACGCTCCGCCTGCTGCTGCCCCCGCGCATGGTGCCGCACGGCGCGACGGCGTGAAGGTCGCTTCCCTCCTCCCCAGCGCGACAGAGATTGCGGTCGCGCTGGGGCTGGGCGACGATCTGGTCGGACGGTCGCACGAATGCGATTTTCCGCCCGCCGTGCAGCGCCTGCCAGTCTGCACCGCGACCAAGCTGGAAAAGGGCCTGCGTTCGATCGAGATTGATCGCCGCGTGCAGGAGATCGTCCGCCAGGGCCTGTCGGTCTACGAAGTGCATGCCGAATTGCTGCGCTCGCTGAAGCCCGATGTGATCCTGACCCAGACGCAATGCGCAATCTGCGCGGTCACGCCGGCCGACCTCGAGGAATCACTGCGCGCCTGGACGGGCGCGCAGCCCGAACTTGTCTCGCTCGCACCCGATACGCTCGACGATGTCTGGGGCGATATCCGGCGCGTCGGCGCCGCAACCGGGCGTGAGACGCAAGCCGAACAGGTCGTGGCCGATCTTCAGGCCCGGCTTGCCCGGCTTCGGCAAGCGGCAGACCAGTTACCAAAGCGGCCGCGTGTGGTCGCGATCGAATGGTTCGATCCGCTGATGGGTGCCGGCAACTGGATTCCGGAACTGGTGGAGATAGCAGGCGGCGAACCGCTGTTGGCGGCGGCCGGACAGCATTCGCCGATGCTCGACTGGTCCGCCCTGGTCGATGCCGATCCCGACCTGCTGGTGCTGATGCCGTGCGGCTATCAAATTCCGCAGAGCGTCGCCGATATCGAAGCGGTGTCGGGCGAGCCGCGCTGGCGCCAGCTTCGCGCCGTCGCCGAGGGGAACGTGTTCATCGCCGACGGCCATCATTTCTTCAATCGCCCAGGGCCCCGTCTGGTCGAAAGCACGCAGATCCTGTTCAAGATTTTCCGCGCTACCTTCGATGGAGGCGATGCGGGCGACGGCTGGATCCGCTGGCGTTCGACGCCCTGACCCTGCCGCGGGCGGCACCGAGCGCCCGGCGCAACCGCGAACCCGCTGAGGCGTTGAAACGCGGTGCCGCGCGATCGCCCCCCTGCCGGTCTCACCAACGCGCCCGACGCGTCGTTTTACCGATCCTATGATGCGGCGTTCACCGGAACGCGGCCGAAGCTGCGGCTGGGCGATCCTGGCATCGACGTGCAGTGGATGCGCCGCCGTCTGTGGGGCTCGCTCGTGGCGGGCACGTGGTCCGGCTTCGTGCTGCCGCTGATCGGCCTAGGCCTGATGTCCCATTGGGGGCCATTTGGCCGCCTCGACAGCTGGCAATTGGAAACCTTCGGATCGAACAGCCTCATCCTTCTGGCGATCCTGTTTTTTCCGCTGATCTTCGTGCCGCGCGTGATCACGGCCGTGATGCCGATCAACCGGTCCACGCCTTTCCTGTTGGGCATGCGTCAGGCCTATGATCGGGATTGGGGGCCGAAGATTGAAGGCTATGCGGACTCGCCGTCCCATTTCCGCAAGGTGCGCCGCGCCTGCCTGGTCGTCACGATCGTCGGCGTGACCGCCATCGTCGTTGCGATCGCCTATGGCGTGTACGATGCTTCTCGGCCGCGTGCCCCGCTGCCACAACTATCGTTGGCACGGCTGGCCGATCCATCCGCACCTTTGCCATCAGCCGCGCGGGTGATCGGCGCCGTGCCGGATCTCTCCCAGCGCTGGAATTATCATTACAATGTTCGGCAGGACATACATCACGACGTTTATTATCCGCTCCGCGCGCCCGGCGAGCGGGCCGACGTTCCGGCAAAAGTCGTGGAGCTGGATCAGACCTCGCCGCAATCTGAGGTGGCATCCTGGAACATGGTCAACGCTCCCGGCCCGCGCGAGGGCACGCTGTCCGTGATGGGCGATTGGGAAGCGGGCGAAATGCAGCATGCCGGCGTCAAGCTTGCCGCCCATGTCACGCTGCTGACGCGCGAGCAGCTGCACGGCAAAATGCCCGATCAAGGGATGACAGGCTTCTTCATCGGCCTGTTCGGCTTCGTCGCGACGCTGTTGGGCGGCGCACTCTATTGGTCCTTCGGGCGCGCGGCGAAGCTTGCCGCCGCACGCCCCCGCGGCGACTTCAACAGGATCTGACCCGGATGCAGCGCAGGGTGGCGCGCCCACGTATAA
>NZ_JBMDXN010000128.1:0-33594 GCF_048595155.1 Sphingomonas sp. | reverse complement strand
ATCCCCCTGATTTCGGGCGTGATCAACTTCGTCATGCCATTGCAAATCGGCGCCCGCGACGTCGCCTTCCCATATCTGAACAGCCTCAGCCTGTGGCTGACCGTGGCCGGCGCGGCGTTGGTGATGGTGTCGCTGTTCGTGGGCGAGTTTTCGCGTGCGGGCTGGCTGAACTATGTACCGGTGTCCAACCTGCAGAACAGTCCGGATACTGGGCCCGATTATTATCTATGGGCGCTCCAGATAGCGGGTGTCGGGACAACCTTATCCGCCATCAACATGGTCACCACGATCATCAAGATGCGCGCGCCCGGCATGACGATGATGAAGATGCCGGTCTTCTGCTGGACCGCCTTGTGCAGCAACGTGCTGGCCATCGCGATCTTCCCGGTGCTGACCGCCGCCTTCGCGCTGCTGATGCTGGACCGCTATGTCGGCACGGATTTCTTCACCAACGATCTCGGCGGCAACCCGATGATGTATTGGAACCTGGTGTGGATCTGGGGTCACCCGGAAGTCTACGTCCTGGTCCTGCCGGCATTCGGCATCTTTTCCGAGATCACCTCCACCTTCTCGGGCAAGCGTCTGTTCGGCTATTCGTCGATGGTCTACGCGACCGTGGTCATTACGGTCCTGTCCTACCTCGTCTGGCTGCACCATTTCTTCACGATGGGTTCGGGCGCGAGCGTCAACAGCTTCTTCGGCATCGCCACGATGGTGATCTCGATCCCGACAGGTGCGAAGATCTTCAACTGGCTGTTCACCATGTATCGCGGCCAGATCCGGTTCGAACTGCCGATGATGTGGGTGGTGGCGTTCATGCTCACCTTCGTCGTGGGCGGCATGACCGGCGTGATGCTGGCAATCCCGCCGGCCGACTTCGTGCTGCACAACTCGCTGTTCCTGGTGGCGCATTTCCATAACGTCATCATCGGCGGCGTGGTGTTCGGGCTGTTCGCGGGCATGACCTACTGGTTCCCCAAGGCCTTCGGATTCCGCCTAGATCCCTTCTGGGGCAAGGTGGCCTTCTGGGGTTGGGTGATCGGCTATTGGGTCGCCTGGACGCCTATCTACATCGTCGGCCTGATGGGTACGACGCGGCGTGTTCGCCACTTCGACGATCCGTCGCTGCAGATCTGGTTCGTGATCGCGGCGATCGGCGCCGTGATCATCCTGATCGGCATCCTGGGCTTCATCATCCAGATCGCGGTCAGCATCAAAAACCGTGAGAAGCTGCGCGATACGACGGGCGATCTGTGGCACGGGCGTACGCTGGAATGGGCGACGACCTCGCCCCCGCCGCCGTACAATTTCGCCTTCACCCCGATCGTCCACGATCTGGATGCCTGGTACGACATGAAGAAGCGCGGCCATGAAATCCCGGCCACGGGTTTCCGTCCGATCCACATGCCACGCAACACCGGCGCTGGTGTGATCCTGTCCGCCCTCTCGCTGGTCCTGGGCTTTGCGATGGTGTGGTATATCTGGTGGCTGGCCGCCGTCAGCCTGGTCGGGCTGTTCGTCGTCGGCATCGGACACACGTTCAACTATGCGCGGGATTATTACATCCCCGCGGACGAGGTCGCGCGGACCGAACAAGCCCGCCTGACCACGGCGGAGGCCTGACATGACCGACCAAGTTCTGGCCACCAACCCGGCGGACGCTCCCTCCTTCTATGTGATCGAGGAAGACGACCACGCGCACGGCACCGGCGGCAGCACGCTGCTCGGCTTCTGGATCTACCTGATGAGCGACGCGCTCATCTTCGCGACCCTGTTCGCCACCTATGGCGTGCTAAGTTCCAGCTATGCGGGGGGGCCCACCTCCCGCGAGCTGTTCGAATTGCCGCTGGTCGCGGTCAATACGGCGATGCTGCTGATCTCCTCGATCACCTGCGGCATGGCGATGATCGCGATGGACGAAGGCCGGGTGCGCTCGACCCAGGTGTGGCTGGCGATCACCGCTTTGTTCGGCATCGCCTTCATCAGCATCGAGCTGTACGAATTCAGCAACCTGATCGCCGAGGGGGCCACGCCGCAGCGCAGCGCCTTCCTCTCGGCCTTCTTCGCGCTGGTCGGTACGCATGGACTGCACGTCGCCTTCGGCCTGCTGTGGATCATGGTATCGCTGGTCCAGCTGGGCCAGCATGGCCTGAATGCCGACAATAAGCGGCGCCTGATGTGCCTGAGCATGTTCTGGCATCTGCTGGACGTGGTCTGGATCGGCGTGTTCACCTTTGTCTATCTGCTTGGAGTTCTGCGATGAGCGCGCCCCACGCCCACCACGATGCGGGCCATGGCGAGGCCACGGGCCAGGGCCACGCCACCCGGCGCGGCTATCTGACCGGCTTTGCCTTGTCGGTCATCCTGACCGCCATCCCCTTCTGGCTGGTGATGACCGGCGTGATCGCGGACGTGCAGACGACCGTCCTGCTGATCATCGCTCTCGCCTTCGTGCAGATCGTGGTGCACACGCTCAGCTTCCTGCACGTCAACAGCCGTTCGGAAGGCGGCTGGACCCTGATGACGCTGATGTTCACGGTCGTGATCATCACCATCGTCATCAGCGGATCGTTGTGGATCATGTATCATCTGAACACGAACATGATGCCGATGGGCACCGACGGCATGAACGGCGGCTCCTGAAGACAATGCTATGGCGGCGCGGCGGAGACTGATTGCCCTTTGCCTGTTGCTTGCGGCAGGCTTTGCCGCTCTCGGCGTCTGGCAGATCGAACGCCGCGCCTGGAAGCTGGACCTGATCGCGCGGGTGGACGCGCGGGTTCACGCGGCACCGCAGGCCCCGCCCCCGCCCGCGGCGTGGAAGGCGGACATGACCTATAGCCGGGTCCGTGTCGAAGGCCGCTTCCTGCATGACCGCGAAACGCTGGTGCAGGCCGTGACCGATCTCGGCCCCGGCTGGTGGGTGCTGACCCCGCTTCGAACCACGCGCGGCACCATCCTGATCAATCGCGGTTATGTCCCGGCCGAACGGCGCGATCCCGGCAGCCGCGCCCAGGCACAAAAGACCGGCAACGTGACCGTCATCGGGCTGTTGCGAGAGAGCGAGCCCAAGGGCGGCTTTCTGCGCAGCAACAACCCCGCCGCCGGCCGTTGGTATTCACGTGACGTGGCAGCGATTGCCCAGGCACGTGATCTCCACGACGTCGCTCCCTATTTCATCGATGCCGATGCCACCGCTAATCCAGGGGGATACCCGGTCGGCGGCCTGACCGTGATACGCTTCCGCAACAGCCACCTGGTCTATGCGCTGACATGGTTCGCGCTGTGCGGCCTGTGCATCGCCGGTGCGCGGATCGCCTGGCGATCCGGCGAGGCGTGATGGACACGCCGGTTCTGGCCCTGACACGGCGCGGCGGCCTGGGCCGCCCGCGCAGCCCCCTGCCGACGATCGCCGCGGAGAATATGCGGCAGCTGATCCAACTGCGGTGGATCGCCGCGGGCGGGCAGTTGATCACGATCCTTGCGGTCAACCTGGGGCTGGGCGTTCGTCTTCCCCTGATCCCGATGATCACGCTCGTCGGATTGTTGGCGCTGGCGAACGTGGTGAACATCCTGGTGCTGCCGCGGCTCACGATCACCAACAGCGCCACCATGATCGCGCTGTTGCTCGACATGGCGGTGCTGACGGCACAGCTGCACATGAGCGGCGGCGCGACCAACCCGTTCATCTCGCTCTATCTGTTGCAGGTCGTTCTCGGCGCCATCCTGCTGGAAGCCTGGTCGGTGATCGTCATCGTGTGCGCAGCGTGCGGCTGCTATGCCTGGCTTGCCGCGCACAGCGCGCCGCTGCTCTACCCGCCCAGGGTGTTCGCCAATCTGGGCGATCTGCAGCGCGTCGGCGGCTGGATCAGCTTCGCGCTGACCGGCACGTTGCTGGGGCTGTTCATCACCCGTATCACGCGCAACCTGCGCGCGCGCGATCGCTATCTGGCGGACCTGCGGGAACATACGGCGGAAGAAGACAGTATCGTCCGCATGGGTTTGTTCGCCAGCGGCGCCGCGCACGAATTGGGAACGCCATTAGCATCGCTGTCGGTCATTCTCAGCGATTGGCGCCGCATGCCGGCGATCGCGAACGATCCCGATCTGGCGAGCGACCTGGGTGAGATGCAGGCCGAGGTGCGCCGCTGCAAGGCGATTGTGTCCGACATCCTCCAGTCCGCCGGCGAACCGCGCGGCGAGGATATGGAGAAGACGTCCGTCCCCGATTTCCTCGACGAGACCGTGTCTGCCTGGAGCCAGACACATGCCGGCTTGCCGCTGGACTTCACGATGGAAGGGCTGGACCGGGCGGCCCTGGTCGTGGACGCTTCCCTGCGCCAGGCGATCTGGAACCTGCTCGACAACGCCGCCGAGCTCTCCCCCTATGGCGTAGGTTTTCATGCCAAGCGGCAGGGCACGGATCTGGTGCTGGCGGTGATCGATCGCGGACCCGGCTTTCCCGCGGCGCAATTGCCGATGATCGGCAAGCTGTACCAATCGAGCAAGGGCGCCGGCCACGGACTGGGGCTGTTCCTCGCCGCCAACGTCGCCCGGCGGCTGGGCGGTCGGCTGGAGGCAGGGAACCGCCCGGCGGGTGGTGCGGAGGTAAAGCTGGTTCTGCCCCTCTCCGCCGACCCCGCGCAGGATATGTGATGGACGAAGCCCGCCGCCTGGTGATCGTGGAGGATGACGCGACTTTCGCGCGCACACTGCAGCGCTCGTTCGAGCGACGCGGATATCGCGTGTGGGTAGCGCAAAGCCCGGAGGCGCTGGATGCGCTGCTGGACGAAGCAGCGCCCCGCTTTGCCGTCGTCGATCTGAAGCTGGGCAACGCATCCGGACTGCCCTGCGTCCAGCGCCTGCACGCGCACGATCCCGAGATGCTGATCGTCGTGCTGACGGGCTTTGCCAGCATTGCGACCGCCGTGGAGGCGATTAAGCTGGGCGCCTGCCATTATCTGGCAAAGCCGTCCAACACCGACGATATCGAGGAGGCGTTTACCCGCGCCGGCGGCAATACCGAGGTGCCGATCTCGGAACGCACGACCTCCATCAAGACGCTGGAATGGGAGCGGATCAACGAGACGCTGGTCGAGACCGACTTCAACATTTCAGAGACGGCGCGCCGGCTGGGCATGCATCGCCGGACCCTTGCACGGAAGCTGGAGAAGCGGCCGATCCGATAGGTGCGGCGCTCATGGCCCGAGGCTGCATCAGGCCGCGAAGACCCTGCGTCCCTTTTGTACGGCCATGCGATGCGAACCGCTGAGCGCGGTGGTGCGGGCCTTGACCGTCTGCATGAACAGCCATTCGCCCGCGACCTGCTGGGGCCCGATGTCGAACATCATGTAACCGCGCCGGCTGGTGTCGGCCCAGCGCAGTTCAGGGTTGGTTGCAACGAAGCCGCGCGCCACGTTCAGCGGATCGGCCGCAAAACTGCCTTCGAAGCCGTTAGAGGTAACGCTGTGCCCGCCAAATTCCACACCGGCGGGCTTGCCGTCTTCGCTGAGCTCGAAGGCCCAGGCGTTGTGACTGTCGCCTGACAGCATCACCAGATCGGCGTCGGCCTGCTGCGCGGCACGCAAGAGGCGCGAGCGGGCGGCCGGATAACCGTCCCAGCGGTCCATCCACATGGGCAGGCCGTCCTTGGCCGCGCGTAGGTCGTCGGTAAATTCCTTGATCGTCTTGGCACTGGCGTCGCGACGGAGCCAATCGAGCGCGTTCGCGGGCATGAGCGTTCGGCCGACGATCGTCCCGACCCCGACCATTTGCCAATGGGTTGCGCGCGCATTGGTCTTCAGGGCATGGGCCAGCCAGCTCTCCTGCGTCGAGCCCATCATTGTGGCCGAAGGATCTTGCCAGATGCCGTCGCGGAAGGTTTTCAGCGCGGCGTCCGGATCGGCGGCGGCAAAGAGCGGCGCCAGATTGGCCTGCTGCGTACGGGCGAGCAGGCGCGTTTCGGTCCGGTATAGGGTGGCAAGCGTGCCGATCGGATAGGCCTTCCAGGGCTCGTCGGAGACCGGCATCCATTCGTGATAGACCTGCATCGCCGCGGCACGGCGCGGGTTCCAATCCCCCTCCGTATCCGGATGATGGTTTTGGGCGCCTCCTTCCCAGCTGTCATTGGCCGATTCATGATCGTCCCAGAAGGCGACCATGGGCGCCATCTGATGCAGGCGCTGTAGATCGGGATCGGCCCGGTAGCAGGCATAGCGCAGCCGATAATCCGCGATGGTCAGGATGGCGTTGGCGGGATCGACCCGTCGCCCTGCCGCCTGGTTCGCGTCATGGTCGGCGGAATATTCGTAGATATAATCGCCGACGTGCATCCACAGATCGAGATCGTCCCGCGCGGCGGCGTGCGCATAAGCGTTGAACCAGCCGATCGGAAAGTTGGAGCAAGAGAAGACGGCAAGGCCGAAGCGCTGCGTCGGCCCAACGGGCAACGTCTTGGTCCGGCCAACCGGCGATCGGCTGCCGTCGGGCGCAATGAAGCGGTACCAGTAAACGGTGCCGGGTCGCAGGCCGTCGACCGTGATCTTGGCCGTCCAGTCGCGGTAGGGCCCTGTGCGGACGCTGCCGCCGGACACGATCTTGGAAAAGTCGGGATCCAGCGCGACCTCGGCATCGAGGCGGATGGTTGCGTCGGTGGTCGGCTGGTAGCGCGTCCACAGCAGCATCGAATCCGGCCCCGGCTCACCGCTGGCCACATTGTGGGTGAAACCGGTGGCGCGCGGCAATTGTGCGAGGCCACGCCCCGCCGGGAGGGCAAGGGCCCCCAATCCCAACGCGCCGCCGAGGACGAGGCTACGACGATCGATCTGCAACGCCATCACGCAACTCCACACGATACGAGATCAAGCAGGTGTGGAGGCGGCGCTAAAAGATCGGGCCAGCCCACTGTCCGCGGCAGGCCGGAGCCAGGAACTGAGATCATTCAGGCTAAGCCGATGCTCGACACACGCCGCCGCGGCTAGCGATCGAATGTTACGGTTATTGGTCAGCAGCGCCGGACTGACGCCACCGGTCATTGCGAGCGAAGCACGAAGACAGCTGCGCCGGGAATGATCGCTGTTACGTCTACTTTGCGGGAATACCCCGGCTGCGCAGCAGCGGTGCTACCTCAGGATCGTGGCCGGTCATGTTGCGGAACATGACGTTGTAATCCTGGGTGTGGCCGCGCGAGAGGACCAGATCGCGCATGCGCTGACCGTTCGCCCGCGTCATACCGCCATGCACCTTGAACCAATCATAGACATTCTCTTCGAGCATGTCGGTCCAGATGTACGCGTAATAACCGGCGGCATAACCGCCGCCCCAGATGTGGGAGAAATAGCTGGTGCGGTAACGGGGCGGGACATGCGCGACGTCGAGGCCGGTCGCGGCGAGCGCCTTGGCTTCGAACGCGTCCACCTGCTGCGGCCCTGCATCACCGGGCAGCGAATGCCAGGCCATGTCGAGCTGCGCGGCGGCCAGCAATTCGCCGAACGAATAGCCTTGGTTGAACAGCTCGGCACGCTTGATCTTGTCGACCAAGGACTGCGGCATCACCGCACCGGTCTGATAATGTCTGGCATAATGGGCGAGCACGCGCGGTTCGAGCGCCCAATGTTCGTTGAACTGGGAGGGGAATTCGACGAAGTCGCGCGCTACCGCCGTTCCGGAGATGCTGGGATAGGTCTGGTTGGCGAATAGGCCATGAAGACCATGACCGAATTCGTGGAACATGGTGCGCACGTCGTCGGATGTGATCAGCGACGGCTGGCCCGGTGCCGGCTTGGTGAAATTGGCGGTGTTGCTGATGACGGGCTTCGTGCCGAACAATTTCGACTGGCGCACGTAGGAGTTCATCCACGCGCCGCCGGCCTTATTGTCCCGCTTCCAATAATCGAAATAGATCAGGCCCAGCGGCGTGCCGTTCTCTTCGAACGCCTCATAGACGCGGACGTCGGGATGAAAGGTGGGAATATCCGTACGGCGCTTGAAGCTGAGCCCATACATCTGGTTGGCGGCGTAGAAGACGCCGTTTTCCAGGACGTTCCAGAGCTCGAAATACGGCTTGGTCTCATTCTCATCCAGATCGTATTTCGCCTTGCGGACCTTCTCCGCATACAGATCCCAGTCCCACGGCTGCACTTGGAAACCGCCTTTTTCCAAGTCGACCGCATGCTGAACCTCGGAGAGTTCGCGCGCCTGCGCAGCGGCGGTGGGGGCATCGAGCGCGTTCAGGAAGCTGCGCGCCGTATCCGACGTCTTGGCCATCTGTTCGGCCAGCGAGTAATCTGCCCATGTTGCGAAGCCGAGCAGGTTCGCCTTCTTGGTGCGTAGCTGAATGATCTGCGCGATCGTCTCGCGCGTGTCGTTGTCGTCGCCCTTTTCGGCGCGCGTCCAGCTTTGCTTGAACAAGGCTTCACGGGTTGCGCGATCGGTAAGGGACTGCAGCGCCGGCTGGGTCGTCGTGTTCTGCAGCGGGATCAGATATTTGCCGGGCAGGCCACGCTCCTGCGCATCGCGCCCCGCCGCTTCCACGCCGGCGCTTCCCAAGCCCGCCAATTGCGCTGGGCTGTCGACCACCAGGGCGCCCGCCTTGGTGGCAGCGAGCAATTTCTGTCGAAAGGCGACGCCGAGCGAGGACAGCTGCTTGTTCAGACTGCGCAGTGTCGCTTGATCGGCCGCAGACAGCTGCGCGCCGGCACGCACGAAATCCTTGTAATAATCGTCGAGCAGCATCGCCTGCTCTTCCGTCAGCTTGAGCGCGGCCTTGCGATCATTGAGCGATTTGAACCGGGCGAACAGTTTGGGATCGAGATAGATCGTGTCGTTATAGGCCGCGAGCTGCGGGGCAAGCACGGCCTGTGCCTTTTGTAGGACGGGATTGGTGTTGGCCTGCGCGACTTGACCGAAAGCCGCTTGGGCACGCGCCAGCATCTGCCCCTGCCGTTCCATCGCGACAACGGTATTGTCGAACGTCGGCGCTGCCGGATTGTCAGCAATTTTGCGGATCTCGGCCAAGCTCTGAACAATGCCTTGTTCAATGGCCGGCTGGTAATCGGTATCGGCAATGCGATCGAACGGAGGGGCCTGATATGGCAGCGTGCTGGGCTGATCGAACGGATTGGCCGCAAGCACCGGCGAAAGGGTGACCATGGCAGTGGCGGCAGCGAATAGCGTCAGGCGAACCATTTGTGATCCTTATATGAATTGCCACGTTAGCCGCCGGTTCGCCCCGATGTCGAGCGATCCGCACCCGGCCTCCGCACCCCTGCCCACCCGCTTTCGACCAGAGCCGATGCGCCTGGTGTTGACAATCGGCGTAGCGGCCCCCTAGCCGGCCGCTCCCATGTCCGACGATCAACGCTTCGGCCTTGCACGCCACGTCATCCTGAAGGGTCCGCTCAAGCTGGACGGCGGCGGTGTCCTCGCACCGGTCGAGATCGCCTATGAAACCTATGGCACGCTGAACGCGGACACATCGAACGCGATCCTGATCTGCCACGCGCTGACGGGCGATCACCACGTTGCCTCGGCCCACCCGCGTACGGGCAAACCCGGTTGGTGGACCCGGATGGTCGGCGCGGGGCGCCCGATCGATCCGGCCCGTCATTTCGTGATCTGCGCCAATGTGCTGGGGTCCTGCATGGGATCGTCGGGGCCTGCGACGATCCGCACCGAAACGGGCGCGCCCTATGCCATGTCTTTCCCCGTTATCACCCTGCGCGACATGGTACGCGCACAGGCGATGCTGCTGGACCATCTTGGCGTGGCGACGCTGGAGGCGGCCGTGGGCGGGTCGATGGGCGGCATGCAGGTGCTGGAATGGGCCGCAAGCTTCCCCGATCGCGTGCGCGCGGCAGTCGTGATCGCGTCGGCGGCGCGTCATTCGGCGCAGAATATCGCCTTTCACGAAGTTGGGCGGCAGGCGATCATGGCGGATCCCAACTGGCGAGGCGGCGATTATTATGGCCGCGGCGATCCTCCATCGGCCGGTTTGGCGGTGGCGCGGATGGCCGCCCACATCACCTATCTGTCCGAAGCGGGCTTGCACGACAAATTCGGGCGCAAACTGCAGGATCGCGGTGAAAAAGGGTTCGGGTTTGACGCGGACTTCCAAGTGGAATCCTATCTGCGTCATCAGGGAATCAGCTTCGTCGACCGGTTCGACGCCAACTCCTACCTCTATATCACGCGCGCGATGGACTATTTCGATCTGGCCGAGGAACATGGCGGCCTGCTCGCCAACGCGTTCAAGGGCACCCGGACACGCTTCTGCCTGGTCAGCTTCGATACGGACTGGCTGTACCCGACCGGTGAATCGCGCGCGATCGTGCATGCGCTCAATGCCGCCGGTGCGGCCGCGAGCTTCGTCGAATTGTCCTCGCCCTTCGGCCACGACGCCTTCCTGCTGGACGTGCCGCAATTATTCGGCGTGGTCGACGGCTTCATCCGGGCGGGTGCGCGATGACCGATTTCGTTCTGTCCGATGACCGGGCGCAGCTCGACATCTCCCGCATCCATGGCTGGCTGGCGTCGAGCTATTGGTCGCCGGGCATCGCGCGAGAGACCGTGGAGCGGGCCATAGCGGGCTCGCATTGCCTGGGCGCCTATCGGGACGCAACGCAGGTCGCGTTCGCACGGATGATCACGGATCATGCGACCTTCGCATGGCTGGCCGATGTCTGGGTAGAGGAAGCCTGGCGCGGCCATGGGCTCGGCAAGCGGCTGGTCGCCTGGTTCCTGGACCATCCCGATTTCCAGGGCATTCGCCGCTTCGCACTGGTCACGCGCGACGCCCACGAAGTCTATGCCGCAAAGGGCTTTTATCCGCTGATCCGGCCGGAGCGCTATATGGAGCGGCTGGCCCCCGCTTTTGCCGACGCCCTACGGAGCGCGCCATGAGCCTGCGGCCAGACCTTGCCATCATCGCGCAGCATGTGGCGCCGCGATCCCGCATCCTGGACATCGGGTGCGGCGACGGCGAACTGATGGCCGAATTGCGCGATCGCGCACAGGTCGATGCGCGCGGGCTGGAGATCGATCCTGCCAATGTGAGCCTTGCCGTCGGCAAAGGTCTGTCCGTGATCCAGGGCGATGCCGATACCGACCTAGTCTATTATCCCGACCATGCCTTCGATTACGCGATCCTGAGCCAGACGCTGCAGACGGCACGCGCGCCGGACAAGGTGCTGACGGAATTGCTGCGGATCGGGACGCGCGCGTTCGTGTCCTTCCCCAATTTTGCTTATTGGCGGGTCCGCTGGAACCTGATGTGGGGCGGGCGGATGCCGGTGACGGCCGCGCTGCCTGTGTCCTGGTATGAGACCGAGAATATCCACCAGCTGACGATCGACGACTTCCGCGCCTTCGTGGCGGAGCGCGGGCTGCGGGTGGAGGGGGCCTGGTTCCTCACCGGCGACCGGCGCATCTCCAGCGCCGCCGCCAATCTGCGCGCGGAACATGCGGTGTTCCTGCTGCGGCGGTGAAGGGGGGCGTGGCAAACGCGTCCACCCACGTCGCCCCGGCTTTGAGCCGGGGTTCCGCTGAACCTCCTTGGTGCGCGCTATACGCACGTTTCCCCCGTCGCCCGCACCTCCAGCGATCGCAAAAGAAGCGGGACCCCGGCTCGAGGCCGGGGTGACGGAGTAGAAGTTGCCGATCGTTACCCGCGGAGGCGGGCTCCGGTCTTGGCGGCCGCGGCGACCACCCGTTCGGAGATGGCCTGAAGATCGGCTTCGGTGAAGCTTTTCTGCGCCGGCTGCAGGGTCACTTCGATCGCGAGCGATTTCTCGTTTTCGGCCACGCCCGTGCCCGTGAAGACATCGAACAAAGCGATGTCGACGATGGCTTCCTTGTCGGCACCGCGCACCGCACGCAGCAAGGTATCCGCCGGTGCATCACGGCTGAGGATGAAGGCGAAGTCGCGCTTGACCGGCTGGAGGGCAGGCGGCGCATAGGCGGTGCGCATGCGCGCCGCGTCGCGCTTGGCGGGAATGGCGTCGAGGTAGATCTCCGCGGCGACGACCGGTCCGTCGAGCCCGAACGTTTTCAGCGTCGTCGGATGAAGCTCGCCAAATTCCGCCAGGATGGTCTTGGGACTAAGCCGCAACGATCCCGAGCGACCGGGATGCCATGTCGTCGCCATTGCTTCCATCACCTGCAACCGGTCTACCGGCGCGCCAACAGCGGCCAACAGCGCCATCGCTTCATCCTTAGCCGTATAGGCATCGAGCGGCGCCTTGCGGCCGCGCCAATCGCGCGGCGCCTCCCCTGCGAGCAACAGGCCGAGCGTCGGGCGCTCGCCGTCGGCAAGGTAACGGCGGCCGAGCTCGAACAGGCGGACCGGGCCAGCAGCGCGATCCAGGTTGCGCCGTGCTGCCGCCAGCAGGCCGGGCAGCAAGGACGGACGCATGGCCTTCAGTTCTTCGCTGATCGGATTGGCCAGCACCCAGGCGGCCCCACCGAAATGATCCGCTTCGCCTTGCGGCAGGAAGCTCCATGTCACCGCTTCATTGAGGCCACGCGCCGCGGCGGTGCGACGCAAGATGCGTTCCACCTTCTGCTCAGGCGTCGCCGTGGGCCGCGCGACACCATCGGGGCGCGGCAGCGCCACGGCCGGCACATTGTCGATCCCTTCGATGCGGACGATCTCCTCGACAATATCCGCGGTACCTTCCACGTCGCGGCGCCAGCTTGGCACACGCACCGTCCAGGCGCCGTCGATGCCGAAACCCAGCCGGGCGAGGATTTCCCGCTGGCGTTCGGGCGCGACATCCATGCCGCCCAGCCGGGCCGCGGCGAGCGGATCATATTTGAAGGTCGCATGGCCCACCGGCGGCTGGCCCGCCTCGACCACATCGGACGGTTTGCCGCCGCAAATCTCCAGCACCAGCTGTGTAGCGATCGCCAGACCGTCGCCCAGGAAGGCGGGATCGACGCCGCGTTCGAACCGCTGGCGCGCATCGCTGGTCAGGCCCAGCTTCTGGCCGGTCCGAGCAATCGTCTCAGGCGTGAAATAGGCGCATTCGATGAGCACGTCGGTGGTTGTTTCCGACACGCCGGATTCCGCCCCGCCCATGATGCCGCCAATATCGTGCACATGCGCATCGTCCGCAATCACGGTCATCGTCGCATCGAGCTGATATTGTTTACCGTTCAGCGCGGTCAGGCTCTCTCCGTCCGAGGCCTTACGGGCCACCAGCCCACCATTCAGCTTGGCCAGATCGTAGACGTGCAGCGGGCGTCCATGATCCAGCATCACATAATTGGTGATGTCGACCAGGGCCGATATCGGCTTCTGCCCCACCGCGTGCAGGCGCCGCTTCATCCAATCGGGGGCGCTGCCGTTGGTGACGCCGGTGACCGTCCGCGCAAAAAAGGCAGGACAGCCCTCCGGGTCTTCTGTCGCGACCATAATCGACGACGGGCCTTCGCCACGAATTGTGGGAATGTCGAGCGGCTTCAGCGTGCCATAGCCGCCGGCGGCAAGATCGCGCGCGATACCGCGCACGCCCATGCAATCCTGGCGATTGGGCGTCACGGCGATGTCGATCACCGGATCGGACAGGCCCTTATAGTCCGCAAAGGATGTGCCGACCGGTGCATCGACGGGGAGTTCGATAATCCCATCATGCTCTTCGCCCAGCTCCAGCTCGCGCGCGGAGCACATCATGCCGTTCGATTCGACGCCGCGAATGGCCGCCACGCGCAAGACCATGCCGTTGGCCGGTACCGTCGCGCCGGCAGCGCCGAACACGCCGACCAGATCCGCCCGCGCATTGGGGGCGCCGCAGACGACCTGCAGCGGGTTTCCGTCGCCCGTATCGACGGTCAGCACCTGCAATTTGTCGGCCTGCGGGTGGGGCGCGGCCGTCAGCACGCGCGCGATGGTGAATCCGGCGAGCTTGGCAGATGGGTCGTCGACACTTTCGACCTCCAGACCAAGCTTGGTGAGGCCGACCAGCAGCTCCTCCAGCGTTGCATTCGTGTCGAGATGCTCCTTGAGCCAGGACAGGGTGAACTTCATGCGCCCACTCCCCCGCTGAGCGTGGGCACGTCCAGCGCCCGGAAGCCATAATGTTTCAACCAGCGCAGATCGCCGTCGAAGAAGGCACGCAAATCATCCATCCCATATTTCAGCATCGCCAGCCGATCGACGCCGGTGCCAAAGGCAAAGCCCTGATATTCCTCCGGATCGAGACCGCAGGCAGCGATCACCTTGGGGTGCACCATGCCGGAGCCGAGCACCTCCATCCATCCTTCCGCACCGCCGATGACGCGGCGGCCCTTCTCGATCGAATAGCCGACGTCGACCTCTACCGAAGGTTCGGTGAAGGGGAAAAAGGAAGGCCGCAGCCGCAGCACGATATCGTCGCGCTCGAAGAAGGCCTTGAGGAAGGTTTCCAGCGTCCAGCGCAAGTGGCCGAGAGGAATTCCCTTGTCGATCACCAGCCCCTCGATCTGGTGAAACATCGGCGTGTGGGTCGCGTCGCTATCCGCGCGGTAGACGCGGCCCGGCGCGATGATCCGGATCGGCGGCTTCTGGGTGAGCATCGTGCGGACCTGCACGGGCGACGTATGCGTCCGTAGCAGCATCTTTGCCTCGCGGCCTTCGGCGTCGGGGAAATAAAAGGTGTCGTGCATGGCCCGCGCCGGGTGCGTCTCCGGAATGTTGAGCGCGGTGAAATTATGCCAATCGTCCTCGATTTCCGGCCCGGTCGCGACGGCGAAGCCAAGATCGGCGAAGATCTCCGCCAGTTCGTCCATTACCTGGCTGACTGGATGGACGCTGCCCGTGGCGGCGGCGCCTACGGGCAGGGTCATGTCCAGCGTTTCCGACTGCAGCCGTGCATCGAGCGCGGCACGATCAAGCGCCATCTTACGCGCCGCGATCGCATCCGCGACCGCGAGCCGCAGCTCCTGGATTTCCGGCCCCTTCACCTGGCGCTCTTCCGGCGACATGCCGCCGAGCGTCTTGAGCAAGGCAGTGATCGTGCCGCTCTTGCCAAGCGCACGCACCCGGATCGCCTCCAGCGCGGCGGAATCATTGACGGCGGTGATGGCGTTCAGCAGCTCGCTGCGCATCTGATCAGGATCGGTAGTCACGTTTCAGCCTTTTGATGCAGGTCGATCGCCCAGCCCATATGGGTATCGTCTTCAGGATCGCAGTCCATGCCCATGCCGGGAAAGCGCCCGCCCGCGCATAGGCTGCGGGGCGGAATTGTCCACGCTGGTCGCCGTGGTCAAGCCATGATGCGCTTACCGGCGCAACCGGATTATCCGATCGCCGCGCTCATACCGTCACAGCCTGATCGATGCGGCCTTCCCCACCGAATACCCGCAGATAGCGGGCAATTGCGGCCGGATCGCCGCTGGCCTTGGCTGGATTGTCGGACAGCTTAACCGCCGGACGCCCATTCGCCTCGACGACCTTCGCAACCAGGGAGATGGGATTCAGCCCGTCACCCCCGTCCGGATCGCATCCCCGGAAATCGTTGGTGAGGTTGGTCCCCCAGCCGAAGCTCATGCGCACCCGGCCGTCGAAATGGCGATAGACCTTTTCGATCGAGTCGACATCCATGCCATCGGAGAAAATGAGGAGTTTGTCGCGCGGATCACGCCCATGCGCCTTCCACCAGTCCATGATCTGCTCACCGGCCGCGATCGGCGGCGCGCTATCGGGCCGAAAGCCGGTCCAGTCCGCGACCCAATCCGGCGCATCGCGCAGGAAGGCGGTGGTGCCGAATGCGTCGGGCAAGGCCACGAGGAGATTGCCGCCATACAGCTGCCGCCATTCGTCCAGCACCCGATAGGGCGCCTGGCGCAAGCTGGCGTCGCTTTCGGCCAGGGCGGCTTCCACCATCGGCAGCTCATGCGCATTCGTGCCGATAGCTTCCAGATCCGAATCCATCGCCAGCAGCACATTGGAGGTGCCGATGAAGCGATCGCCCAGCCCTTCCTTGAGCGCCTCGACGCACCAGCGTTGCCACAGGAAGCTATGGCGACGACGCGTGCCGAAATCGGACAGGACCAGATCAGGCAAGGTGCGTAGCCGCTCCACCTTCTCCCACAATTTGGCCTTGGCGCGGGCGTAGACGATGTCGAGCGCGAACCGTCCTTTGCCGCGCAGCGCAGCGCGGCCCTTGAGCTCATTGATGATCGCGAGCGCCGGGATTTCCCACATCGTGGTTTCCGCCCAATTGCCCGCAAAGTGGAGCTCATATTGGCCGTCCCGCGCGTGGAGCTCATATTCCGGCAGCCGAAATTCGGCCAGCCACGCAATGAACTCCGGCGTGAACATCCGTTCCCGCCCGTAGAAGCTGTTGCCGGCCAGCCAGATGAGCTCCTTCTTTGTGAATCGGAGCGTGCGCGCGTGATCGAGCTGATCGCGTAATTCCCGCGCGTCGATGATGTCCGCGAGGCGAAACTGCCGGCTGCGGTTGAACAGCGCAAAGGTCGCGCGGACTTCGCGATGGCGCTGCAGGATCATCTGCAGCATCAAGAGCTTGTAGAAATCGGTATCGAGCAGGCTGCGGACAATCGGGTCGAGCCGCCAGCCATGATCGTAGACGCGCGCCGCGATATCGGTTTTCATGAGGCGGGGCGATTGAAGGCACCGGCGTGATAATCCCGGATGGCCGTCTCGATCTCCTCGCGGCTATTCATCACGAACGGGCCGTGCGCCACGACCGGCTCACCGATCGGATCGGCATGACCGTAAAGCAGCACGGCATCCGTATCCGCGCCGATCACCACCGCGTCGCCGTCATCCGCCAGCGTGACCAAGTGCCACTGCTCGATCGTCGTGCCGGCAATGTCGATCCGACCGCTCACGACATATAGGAAGATGTTGCGGCCGCGCGGCGCAGGCAGCTCCACATGACTGCCGGCCTGCAGCTTCACTGTCGCCATGAAGACGCCTGTCAGCGAGTTGATCGGCCCGCTCATGTCGCCATATTCGCCGGCGATCAGCTGCATCACCCCGCCCCCGCCATCCAAGCTGAAGGACGGAATGCTCTCGGACTGCAACCCCGTGTAGCGCGGCGGCGTCATTTTCAGCCGGCCCGGAAGATTGACCCACAGCTGCAGTATCTCCAGCGGGCCGCCGCTCTCCTTGAACGCGGGCGGAGACAACTCCGCATGGATCAGCCCGGCGCCGGCGGTCATCCACTGCACGCCGCCGGCTTCGATCACGCTTTCGTGGCCACCCGTATCGTGGTGCGCAAGGCTGCCGGTGAGAATGAAGGTGACCGTCTCAAAGCCACGATGCGGATGTGGCCCGAACGGCAGGCCCCGATTGGGCGCGGGGTAGGTTTGGGGGCCGTGATGATTGAGGAACAGGAAGGGATCGACCTGCAGTAGGCCGGGCGCAGGAAGCGGGCGACGTGTCGTAAGGTCCGCGATGTCGTCGCGGATCGCCGCATAAATAGCTGAAACCGTCCGCAACGCCGTCACCATTCCACCCCGACCTTGCCGAAATGATCGCCATTCTGCTGATGACGGAACGCGTCCGCCAGCTGCTCCAAGCCGAAGCGATGATCGATCACAGGGCGCACGCCACCTGCCTCGAGTGCGCGGACCATATCCTGCTGCTGGGTGCGGCTGCCGACGATGAGGCCCTGAAGCCGGGCCTGCCGCGCCATCAACAGCGCCGTCGGCACGTCGCCAGCGATACCGGTGAGAACGCCAATCAGCGAGATATGGCCGCCGACCCGGACCGCTTCGATCGATTGCGCCAACGTGCCGGGGCCACCGACCTCTACCACATGATCGACCCCGCGCCCCCCGGTCCAGTCGCGTACGGCGCGGCCCCACGCCTCCTGCTCGCGATAATTGACGCTGAACTCGGCGCCCATGGCACGGGCGCGCTCCAATTTTTCATCGGAGGATGAGGTAATGGCGACACGCGCGCCCATCAACTTTGCCAACTGGAGCGCCCAGATCGAAACGCCGCCGGTGCCGAGCAGCAAGACTGTATCACCCGCTTTCAGGTTGCCGTCTGCCACGAGCGCGCGCCAGGCCGTCAGCCCGGCTGTGGTGATCGCGGCTGCCTCCACCGCATCATAGCCTCTGGGTGCGTGGGTGAAGGCCGTTGCCGGGCGGACCACAACCTCCTGGCCGAACCCGTCGAGGCCGTCGCCCGGCGTCCGGCTGAAGTCACCGATCGTTGGCGTGCCCGCCTGCCAATCCGGGAAAAAGCAGGAAACCACCAGGTCGCCGACCGCGAACTCGCTAACACCTTCACCAACCGCTTCCACGAGACCCGCGCCGTCGGCGAGCGGCACACGGCCATCTTCAGCGGGCATCCTGCCGGTCACGATCCCCAGATCGTGGAAATTAAGCGAACTGCCGTGCACCCGCACCCGAATTTCACCAGCCCCAGGGCTACCCGGATCGGCGCGATCTTCCAGCATCAGACGATCCAGCCCCGCCGGGGCATGCAACACCATTGCTTTCATCATCCGCTCCTGACCAAATCGAAGGATCGCTGGATTCGGCTTCCAGATGATTTGCCATCGAAAGCCGACCGTCTTTGAAGAATGACGGGAGCGGCGCGATCGTTCCTTGAAATTGCACCGATCTGCTCCGCCTCAACCGGGAAAGACGACGTCCGGGAGCGCTTCAAATGCTGGCGGCGCGAACAGATAGCCTTGCATCAAGCGGATGCCGAGGCGATCGAGCGTGGCCGCTTCGCCCACCGTCTCCACCCCTTCGGCGATCAGCAACGTATCCAGCGCGGCGCACATCCCGACAATCGCGGCGACCACCGCACGGCGCCGCGGATCGGCATCCACACCACGGATCAGATCCATGTCCAGCTTGATCAGGTCGGGACGGAAGCGGGCGAACCTACCCAGGCCGGAATAGCCGGCGCCAAAATCGTCGATCGCGACGGAGAAGCCGATCTTGCGATAGGTATCGATGATCGCCTCGACATGCTCGGGCGATCCCATGTCCTCATTCTCGGTGAATTCGAAGATCAACCGGTCGGGCGGGAAACCGGTCTGCGCCGCAGTGGCGAGCGTGAGCTGGATACAGGCCATCGGCGAATAGACGGCGTTGGGCAGGAAGTTGATCGACAGCTTCGCGCCGGTTGCGATCATGCCGGCGGCAACAGCGGTCTGCAGCGCCTTTACGCGGCAGGCCTGGTCGAAGGCATAACGGCTATCCGTCGTCACCTGATCCAGCACGGATGCCGCCGGTTCGCCAGCGGGGCCGCGGACAAGCGCTTCATAGGCAAAGACGCGACGATCCCGAATGTCGACGATCGGCTGGAAGGCCATGGCAAAGGCCGCCTGGAAGGCGGCCCCTTCCTGGCAGCCCGCACAGGATGACATATGCTTCGGCATCAGAAGGGCGAGTGCGCCATGCCGCATGCTAGGCCGAAAAGGGTCGGCGCGATAGGAGAGAAGGCCATGAAAAAAGGCGTGGAAGCCGGGCTTCCACGCCTTTTACCTTGTTGGCCGCAGATCGAGGCTTAAGCCGCGACGCGGGCGCCTTCCGGCAGAGCCGCCTTCGCCTGCGCGATAATGGCGCTGAACACGGCGCCTTCATTCATAGCGAGATCGGCCAGGACCTTGCGGTCCAGATCGACACCGGCCAGCTTCAGGCCGTGCATGAACACGCCATAGGTCAAACCTTCGGCGCGGACAGCGGCGTTGATGCGCTGGATCCAAAGCGCACGGAAATTGCGCTTGTTAACCTTACGGTCGCGATAGGCATACTGACCCGCCTTCTCCACCGCCTGGCGGGCGATGCGGATCGTATTCTTCCGGCGGCCATAATAGCCCTTTGCATCCTCAAGGATGCGCTTGTGCTTTGCGTGCGTAGTTACGCCGCGCTTGACGCGTGCCATATCCCGCTACTCCTTAATTGAGGCCGTAGGGCGCCCAGAGCTTCACGCGCACCGTATCCGGTGCGGCGAGCACGTCGGTGCCGCGGTTCTGGCGAATATATTTCGCATTGTGGCTGATCAGGCGGTGACGCTTGCCAGCGACCCCGTGCTTGATCTTGCCGGTGGCGGTGAGCTTGAAGCGCTTCTTCACGCCGCTCTTCGTCTTCAGCTTGGGCATTTTCGTCTCCTTTCGAGAGCGATCAAGAACGGCCACGGCAGCCCACACTAGCCGGGCAGTTCATCCATTATCGCTTGGAAGCGCGGGCCTATAAGCCAGTGGATCGAGCGACGCAACCACAGATCGCCAGCGGCGAAGCGCGGAACCGCTCCCATGCGCGAATGTTACAGGGTTAATGGCCGAGATTGTAAAGAACGATCCAGTACAAGTCGGCCCGCCCGACCCCGTCACCCATGATCGACGCCGCGCCGGCACGCATGCGCTCGCCACTGGAATATCCGTACTGGCGACGCTTATCGGCCTGATCTTCCTGGCGTGGCTCGTCCTGTTCGTTACCAAGGGCCGCTTCCTCAAACATACGTTCGAGCGGATTGCGAGCTCGCACACCGGGCGCACGGTGCGGGTGGCAGGCGACTTCAACCTGTATCTCGATCCCTTTGCCACCAAATTCCTGGCAGAAGGGCTCACCATTTCCAATCCCGCCTGGGCCTCCAAGCCCAACCTGTTCCAGGCGAAGTTGATCGACACGCGGATCGATACATTCAGCTTCCTGTTCGGAGATCAGTCCAAGGTCAATTGGATCAACCTGGTCGATGGCGCGGCCGATATGGAATGGGACGCCAAGCGGCAGCATAATACATGGACGTTCGGCCAAGGTGGCGGCAAGCCGTTCAAGATGCCGCTGATTCAGCGCGCGCAAATCGACGGAACCACGGTTCGCTATCGCGATCCGACGATGCAGCTATCCGTCGACGTGGCCTTCCAGGCGATGCATGCGCAGGACAACAAATTCGGCAATGCGGTCCGCTTCACCGGTACCGGGACGATGCGGAAGCTGCCGTTCCGACTGTGGGGCAGCCAATCGTCGCCCAATCAGCTGATCGCGGGCGGCGCGAACAAATTCGACTTGCATGCGCAGGGCGCGCTGTTCCGCATCGACATCGCCGGCAACCTGCCGGGCGCGACGATGATCGAAGGAAGCGACCTTGCCGTCGCCGCGCGCGGGCCGAACATTCGTTATCTGTTCGACCTGATCGGCGTGGCCGTGCCGGATACCCGCACCTATCGGCTGAAGGCCCACATGGTGAAGCAGGGTCAGGAATATCGCTTCACGCGGCTGACCGGCTTCTATGGCGCGAGCGACATTGCGGGGCAGTTCACCGCGCGGGTGCCGGCCAACAGCGATGAACGCATGCTGCTCACCGCCGATATCAAGTCCCGGCACGTCGACATCATCGATATCGGTCCGTTCATCGGCTACGATCCCGCCGCCCTGGCCAGCAAGGGCGCGACGGCGGCCGCCACCACGCAGACCAAGCGCGACGGCGTGCCCCGCATTCTGCCGGACGCCCCGCTGCGCAGCGATTCGATCAAGAATTTCGACGCGAAGGTGAATTATTCGATCGCGACGATCACGCAGCCGTTCATCCCGGTTTCCAACATCGTCCTGGGGCTGGACCTGGATCGCTCGCTGCTGAAATTGTCTCCGCTGAATTTCGACGTGTCCGGCGGCCATCTACGGTCCGACATTGTAGTCAACGCCCGCACACCGGCGGTGATCACGGATTACGACATCCGCCTGTCACCGACCCCCATCGGCAAACTGCTGTACAAGAGTGGCGTGGCGGACGCGCCCGCGTCGGGCACGATGACGGCGCGCGTGAAGATGCGCGGGACTGGCGATTCCCTGCGCAAGAGCCTCGCCACATCGTCGGGCCGCATCGCGATCATCCTGCCGAAGGGTACCTTCTGGACGCAATATATCCAGCTGAGCGAATTCGATCTGGGCGTGTTCTTCCAGCGGCTGCTGCAGGACAAATTGAAAAAGCCGGTGCAGGTGAATTGCGGCCTGATTGGCTTCACGGTGCGCGACGGTATCGCGGCGGCCGACCCGATCCTGATCGACACCGACAAGAATGTGATGACGGCCAAGGGCGGGTTCAGTTTCAAGGATGAATCCCTGAGCCTCGCCTTCCGCGCCGACGGCAAGAAGTTCAGCCTGTTTTCCGGCCAATCTCCCGTCGGCATTGGCGGCTATTTCGCCAAGCCGCAGATGCAGATCATCACGCCGCAATTGCTGGCCCGCGGCGGTGCGGGTGTGGCGCTGGGCGTAGTCGCGAGCCCGGTGGCGGCGATCATCGCCTTCGTCGATCCCGGCGACGCGAAGAGTGCCGCCTGCGGCCCGGTGCTGGCGGGCGCGAAGGCTTCGGCGCAGCGCACCACCAAGGGTGAGCCGCGCAAGGATGTCGGCTCCGGCAAGACCCGCGACGTGAAAGCGGAAAAGACGCAGAAGAAGTTTCTCGGCATCTTCTGATCGACGCACCGGCACGCGAGACCTCGCCATACCGCGCGATGGCGCGTATCGGGACGGCGTAGCAGCAGAAGGCTTCGCAATGGCACTAGCCGCAGCGCTGGGCATGATGATCACCCTCGCGGGCCCCAGCGTCCCCAGTACGGCCGATCTCCCGCTGGAGGCGGCGGTGAAGGCCAGCTTCATCTATCGGTTTGCCCCCTTCGTGCAATGGCCGGAAAGTGCGTTCGATGGGCCGAACGACCCCCTCATCATCTGCCTGGTCGGCCACGATCCTTTCGGCCGGATCCTGGACGATGCGGTCCGTGGACAGCAGATCAACGGCCGTCCGGTCTCGGTTCGCCGCATTAGCGGGATCAAACCCGAACCAGCCTGTCATATCCTTTTCGCAAGTGGCGGAGAGGATTCTCAGGAAATGTTGCAGATGGTTGCGAACCAGCCGGTGCTGACCGTGACCGACGAGAATAGCGGCTTGACCGGCGGCATCATCCATTTCGTGACGATCGGGGATCGATTGCGGTTCACGATCGATCAATCCTCCGCGCAGCAGAGCGGGATTGCAATCAGTTCCAAGTTGCTGGGTCTGGCGGTCAACGTAACCCGATGAACGAACGCTCGTTTCTAAGAAGGCTGATGCTGCGCGTCGCTGAGACGCCCGCAATCGGCATCAGCCTTGCCTTGGGACTATTGCTGGCGAGCCTATTCCTGGCCTTCCACAACGAAAATCAGGCGCGCGCCGAAAAGGTACGCGAGGTGGAGGTGCAGGCGCGCGTGCTCGCGGGAAGCCTGGCGGGTCCGCTAGCGTTCGACGACGATAACGCCACACGCGAATATATCGATGCGCTGAAGGCGAGCCCCGAGTTCGAGGCCGTTGGCGCCTATGCCGCCGATGGGCATTTGGTCGCCGGGTTCGCGCGTGCGGGCGAACCACTGCCCCAGGTCAATCGCGTACAGCGCCCTACCCTGCGTGGCGACGAGCTCATCGTGACCGCGACCGTCGAACAAGGCGGGGCGAAGCTGGGTTCGGTCTATCTGGGCGCGGCGACCGAAAACTGGTCGCGTCGCGCCGCCCGTTATTTGGGTATCGCGATCATCATCGTCATGGCGTGCCTGCTCGTCGCCGTTCTCGGCGCCTCTTATGCTTCCGTAAGCGCCGCGAACCGACGCCTACAGGCGGAGATCGCTGGGCGCCGCGACGTGGAAGAAGCGCTACGTCAATCGCAGAAGATGGAGGCGATGGGCCAGTTGACCGGCGGGGTCGCGCACGACTTCAACAATTTGCTGATGGTGGCGTCCAGCGGCATGGAATTGCTGGACCGTACGACCGATCCGGTCCGGCGCGATCGATTGAAGGACGGTATTCGCCAGGCGATTGACCGCGGCGCAAAGCTGACGCAGCAATTGCTGACTTTCGCACGCCGTTCCCCGTTGACGCCCGAGGTCATCGACGTCGGCGCCCGGCTGCGCGGGCTGGAGGACCTGCTGGAACGATCGCTGCGTGAGGACATCACGATCGCGTTCGATTTCTCCCCCGGGCTTTGGCCGATCGAAGTCGACGCCTCTCAGCTGGATGTGGCCGTGCTCAACATAGCCATTAACGCCCGCGATGCCATGCCCGACGGGGGTATCATCACCATCAGCGCGTCCAACATGCCTGCCTCATCCGAGCGCGAGCAGGACATGGTGCAGGTGTGCGTACACGATAGCGGCACCGGCATTGCTCCCGACATGCTGAAGAAGGTCTTCGAACCCTTCTTCACCACCAAGGGTGTCGGCAGCGGGACTGGGCTGGGCCTGAGCCAGGTTTACGGCTTTGTGCAGGCGTCGGGCGGGAATGTCCGCATCGACAGCGAACTGGGCGTGGGAACGAGCGTGGCGCTGCTGTTTCCCAGGTCAACACATGCCGTTCCGGTCAGCCCAGACAAGGTAGTGACGGTCGAGGGATCGGGCCACGACACGACGGTCCTTGTTGCCGAGGACGATGATCATGTGGCCGAACTGGTCTGCGAGATGCTGGGCGAGCTTGGTTATGCTGCGCACCGGGTCACCAATGCGACCGAGGCACTGCTACTGGTCAAAGACGGGACGCCGTTCGATCTGGTGCTGTCGGACATGATCATGCCGGGGAAGATGAACGGGTTGGAGCTCGCCCGTCAGGTGTCCAAGCATCGGCCCGACCTGCCGGTAGTGCTGATGACCGGCTTCAGCGAGGCGGCGGCCTCTGCCGCCGCCGAGGGATTCCCTCTGCTCGCGAAACCCTATACGATGGAATCGTTAGGCGAGACGCTCCGTCAGGCGCGCCTTGCACCGGAAGCGCAAGATTAGCTGAGTTACATTCCCGCTCGCCATCATATCTGGGGCAGGCCAAGGATCGTATCTGCCGGCCTGTCTGCCTTGGCCAATGGCGGACCGAAATAGCTGACAGGCAGATCGCCGCGCGAAACGATGATCGACTGGACCACGATTGTCGGGTCAACCATAGCGACGTTCAAGCGATGCCGGCCCGGCCGCTCCACATGAACCCTGAAAGACATCGTTCTGGCATTTGCAGCCGCATTGGCCGCATGGGCAGAGCCCAGGAAGTCCTCGGCGGCGTGCCGCTCGGGCGTGAAAACCGATTGTATGATCGGCTGCTCATCATCCAGCCAAAGCGCGACCGCCAACTCGCGTTCCGGATTCACCCGAAGCGTGGGCCCGGTGATAAGATCGAAGCGGTAATCCCCCGTCTCAGCGAGGAATATGCTATATTCCAGCCGCGGCGCCTGACGCGGTTCGTCGAAGGATGGCGCGGTCACCGGCACTATTCCCATTGCGGTGGCGAAGCGGCCATAATCGGGAATAGCCTGCCACTGTGCGCGTGTACTGATCACGTTGCGCGTGAAACCGTCGGCCGGAATGGCAAAAGCGGGGGCAAAACCTCCAAAGGCGCCCTGGGCCGCCTGCTCCTGCAGCGGATCGGCACGATGCGCTTGCAGGCGGACCTTCACGACGGTGTTACTATCCCGAACCACGATCTGTGTTTCCGAACGGCCGACCGGCGCCCTGCCCCAATCAACGTCGATCCAATAACGCCGATCGGTCGCCACGACGCCAAAGGGCGCGCCTTCATGGATGCGCACCCAGCTTTGATCGCACGTGACCTTGGCGACGTGAGGACGCTGTCCGCGTGCGAACACGTCCAGGAAGGTCGACGGCGCGGTCAGGCTGTCCAACAAGGGCAGGGACGGCGGCAAGTAATAGCCGGGCCAAGATTCCCTCGCCCCATCCACCGCGACGCCGAAGCTATCATCGTCCGGAACCTGGATATGCACGACGGGCGGCATGATATCCCGCTCCGGCGGGTACCAATCGAAATAGCCGATATGGGTCTGGTCCATCATATGGTTCCATTTCCCACCCGACATCACGTGGTTGTACTGATCGCGCAGCGCCGCATCCCGTGCGAAACGCCGACGCACCTCCCCCGCCTCGGCATCGGTGCTCGTACGCGCCTGTTCCGCGAACCGCTGATTGCGCGCTGCCGCGATATACATCTGGGCCAAGTTGGCGCACGCCAACACCGGGTAAAGAACGAGCTGAAAATAGGCGTCGCGTCGATCGTCTGCCAATCTGTCGTGCAGCGCCTGGGCGCGGGTCGCCAATTCTTCCCACGCAGCCCAGACGCGCTCCGCCTCCCGATAATTGGCCAGGCTGAACGTGTCGGGCTTTAGCTGCTCGGGCTTTCTCCACGCATTATATTTCGCATAGCGGGAGACGAGGAAAGCCACCTCGGTTGCATGATCTTCGCCAAAAGTGTGTGCAGCCCAGTTGCGGGTCCAGCTGGCGATCTTCTCCCGGGATACAGCCGTCGGATCCCAGGCCATGGCGATGAAGAATTCGATCGCCAGTTCCAGCGGCTTCAGATCCCCGACGTTCGCAATCCATATCTGATTTGCGCCATATTCATGCGCGAGGTTCATCTGCTCCCAGATTTTGGGCAGCGGGTTGCTGTTGATCCACTGGTAAGAAAATGGGCCGCCGTGCATGTCCATGTGGAAATAAATGCCGAACCCGCCGGAGCGGCTGGCGCGTTCGGCCGGCGTCGGCAAGCGCCGTAAATTACCGACATTGTCGTCGGTGAACATCAGCGTCACGTCGGCGGGCAATTGCAGGCCGCCTTCGTAATATTTTAACACCTCGGTAAACAGCACCCAGACTTGCGGCACGCTTTGCGCCGGTCGGTGCAGGGCTTCGCTGAGAATAGCGCGCTGATCGCTGATGATCGTCTCGAGCAGATGAATATCGGACGTCAGCCCCCCGCTGCTCGCCAGCGCGACGTCGCCGTCGCCGCGCATGCCGACGGTGATAATGGCTTCCTTGCCGCCGTTGCGTTCGATCCCCTCGCGGAAAAATTGGCGGATGGCTGCGCGATTGGTGGCGTAATTCCACTCGCCATTGCCCAACCGATCCTTGCGGTCCGTCCATTCCTTGTGTGCACGCGCCATGGGTTCGTGATGCGACGTCCCCATGACAATTCCATATTCATCCGCCAGGATTGGATTGGCAGGATCATCCTCTGCGAAGGCGTTGTTCCACATGGCCGGCCATAAATAATTGGCGCGTAGCCGGAGCATCAGCTCGAACAGTCTGGCGTAGAATTTGGAATTCATTCCGCCGAACTTTTCAGTCGTCCAGCCGGAGAGGCAGGGCGCCTCGTCATTCAGGAATATGCCGCGATATTTTACGGCAGGCGACCCCTGGACATAATGACCATAGCGGACACGCACGGCACTACGCCGAACGACCGGCACATCGGCCCACCAATACCAGGGCGAAACCCCGATCCGATGGGATAGATCGTAAATTCCATAGATCGTGCCACGCTTGTCGCTGCCGGCGATTACCAGCGCCTCCCGCACACCAGGGAACGGCTCTCGAACCGTGGTGATCTGATAGGCTTCCCATTTCCCTTGAAGTGCGGCCGCATTGAGTTTGCCGCGCCGAACAAGCTGCTGCAGCAGCCGACTTTTCTCAATCGACCCAATGATGATGACGCGCTTGAATGCGCTGGCGGCATCGGTCAGCAGGGCGGCGTCGGTGCCAGTCACCCTTCCGATGTCCTGTGCCAGATCCGCCGCCGCGCGGCGTACGCCAGGCAGATCGCCGGGATCGACGAGGACCGGGGTGACGTCCCCCTGCCCCGCAGCAATGTCGAAGCCAGGTTCGGCTTGGTTGAAGCGCACCGCGCCCAGCAGCGCGGTTGGCAACAATCCGCTCGCCATGCCGGCCATCATTGTCTCGCGGCGGGTCAGCATCAACGGCACTTTCGGATCATTGACCGGTGACGGTAACGACCGCGACGGACTTGGGCGGTAGTGTGAATGTCAGATGGCCGCCCGACATGGCTCCCTTAAAAGGTTTAGGCGCGACAGTGTCCGGCGCGTCGAACGTATTGCGGGCATCCATCGCAGCCCCGGTCAAGAGCTGGCCGACACCCGTGCCGCGCAAGTTGGTCATGATCGTGACAGACTTATGCGGATCGACATTGACCAGCGATACGTGGATCCGGCCGTCTATGCCGCGGGCAGCGGATACATCGGCCGCTGGCATAGCGTGCCCTGCATATTCGTAGGTCGCCGTCGTTACTTTAACGGGAAACGGCGTCGCGCCCATGAAGGGCTGATACATGTCGAACACGTGGTAGGTGGGCGTCAGGATCATCCGTGGGCCATCGGTAAGGATCATGGCCTGAAGGACGTTCACCATCTGCGCGATGTTCGCCATCTTCACGCGAGCGGTATGGCGGTGGAAGATGTTCAACGTGATCGCTGCCACGATCGCGTCTCGCATCGTATTTTGCTGGTAATGATGCTCGCCGGGCTTCGCGTCGGGCGGCAACCGATACCATGTTCCCCATTCGTCGACGAACAACGGTACGTGGCGATCGGGATCGTGGCGGTCCATGATCGCCTCGACCCGCGACAATTGCGGTTCCATCAACCGCGCGAGATCGATCGTGTCGGCCCATGACGCCTCATCGAACCCGACGTCGACGCTCTTCGGCCTGCTTGTGGGCATCGCATAATAATGAAAGCTCAGCGCCTCGGTATCACCTCGATGACGCATCATCGCTTCCGTGAAAGCTTCGTAATCGCCGCCGCCCTGAACGCTGGCGCCACTGGCGACCCGCACCATGTTCATAGCCTTGGGTGCTTTGACGAATGCCGAATAGCGCGCATTCACATCGGCAGCATAGTCCGGCCGCATGTTGCCACCACAGCCCCAGGTCTCATTGCCGATGCCGAAATATTTGATCGTCCACAGCTTCGCCCGGCCGTTCGCCCGCCGCTCCTGCGCCAGGGTCGAAGCGTTGTCCGCGGTCATATATTCCAGCCAGAGCTGCATGTCGCGCGGGGTCATCGATCCGACGTTGCCTGAGACATAGGCATCGGCGCCGATGAGCTCGGCGAAGTTCAGGAATTCGTGCGTGCCGAACTGGTTGGTGTCGATCACATCGTCCCAATTCATCCGGGTGCGGATGGGGCGCTTGGCGCGGGGGCCGATACCGTCGCGCCAATCATAGACCTCGCTAAAACACCCTCCAGGCCAGCGGATAACGGGCACATGAAGGCGCTTCAGCGCGTTGACGACATCGAGCCGGTACCCCTGCACGTTCGGGATCTTGCTGTCTGGCCCGACCCAAATCCCCTCATAGATGCCGCGCCCAAGATGTTCGGCGAACTGCCCGTAGAGATGACGATCGATGGGATCGCCCGTCTTGCCCATGTCGATCGTCGCGGACGTGATATTGGTATCCGCGCGTCCCGGCGCCGTGATCAGCACGAGGCCAGCCAGCAACGGGATGCTGGCGACCGCGCGTTTCAGGCCGCGGAGCGACCGGCCTGCGCGAGCTGGTCGGCGGACCTTCGGATCGGTTTCGCCATCCTGACGAGAATGTTCGCCGGAATAGCGAAACCGATGATGCATGTTAGAAACTCCCGCGCAAGCCGATCAGAACCTGTCGGCCTGGGCGATATTCGGTGAATGTGGCGTTCGAGAACTGGAAGTAGGAGCGCAGCTTCTCGTTCGTGAAGTTGGCGACGTTCACCGTCAGTTGCGGCGCTCCCTTGATGCCCAGCAATTTATCAAGATCGAACGCGGACGAGAAATCATATTGCTGGTAGCTGTCGTTGAACAAGGCCGCGGAGGTGATGCCGTTCTGATTGGCCCCACTGCTCTGCGAACCTTTTCGATAGGTGGTCGAGACGCGCAGCATCACACCATGATTTTCGTAGTAGATGGTCGCGTTATACGTGCGGGGGGCCACGCCATAGGCCTGCGCCGCACCTTTGCTCGTCTGGTCGACGATCGTGGCGTTGGCGTTGAAGCCGAACCCGGTGACGCCAACGAGCTTGGTTACGAAGTCCAAGGGTTGAACCCATTGGAATTCCAGACCGTTGATCTTAAGGCGTTCCGGCACGTTGACCTGTGAAGTCACTTGAACCTGAGCGACGGACGGACCGCCCCGCAGATTGATCGCCGTCTGCTGCGTCGGGTTCAGCGTATCGTAGGTGATCCCATATTGCGCGAGCGCGCTGAAGGGCAACGTACTCACGAACTGGTTGGTAAAGCCCTGGATCGACTTGCGGAATGCGTTGAAGCTGATCACGCCCTCACGACCCGTATAATATTCAAAGCCCAGGTCCAGATTGTCGGAAATATAGGGCTTAAGCGCGGGGTTACCGATCCCGGCCTGATCCGCGGAAGGCGCGCCAAAGGACACGCCGGGCAGCTGAGCCGCCGGGTCAGGGCGCGTCATCGTCTTCGAATAAGCCGCACGGGCCACCGCATGCTCGCCGATATTGTAGGCCAGGTTGGCGGTCGGGAGCCAGCGCGTATAGCTGTTGCTCGTCGACACTTCGGTAACGACGTTGGGATAACGGCTGCCATCGGGCAACGAAGCACCCGTCGATGTCGTATTGCGCGGATCCGCGATCGACACCCGCCCTGCGATGATTTGATGCGTATTGACGTAGCGCACGCCGCCGCTGAAGCGCAGATCATTGCCACCCAGCTGCTGCACGCCACTCAAAAGCAGGAAGGCGTTCTTGTTCTTCTCCCGGATCAGGCCGCCGCTGGCGCCTGTATTCGCGCCGCCACTTTCCGGTGCTGCATCGTGAAACTTGTCATACTGGCTCGCAGCAGCGAACTTGTCGAAGTCAACCGTCACGAACCCTGCAGGTCCGGGCACCAGATAAGTCGGGACCGCGCTATTGGGAATGAGCGAACCGGCATAGGTAACGGGGCCGGTCTGACCAGCAGTGTAGCCGGTACCGTAACCCGGATAGGTCGGATAGCCTGCTGGCGCAGCGCCCACCACACTCAGCCCCTCGCACGGCGGCTGCGTGTTGGGAGATGGCAGGCTCACGCTAGGATTATTGCCGCAACCTGCATTTTGCCAGGCCTGACTGTTGTCGAAGCCCCGGATCCGGCGCGACACGTCGTCATAGGATCCGCCTACCTTCACATTGAGTGGCGTTCCACCCCACGTCAGATCACCCCGAACGCCCTTATTGTTGTAGCGGCGTCGCTCATCCGCGATGCTGAGGCGATCCTGTGGATACCAGCCAAAGCTGTTGGGATCATTCAAGTCCAAGGCGCTTTCGATCTTCGGTATGCCGCCATCATTGGTGTAGGTGACGGTGTTGCCGACGCCCAGCGGCGTGGTCGGTCCGACGGTCGGACTCTCGCGATGGAAGGTGCTGCGGCCGTAATTGCCCTGCACGGCCAGCTTCAGATTATCAGTAATCTGATATTCCGCGCCCGGGTTGATGTTCCACAACCGCGTGGTCTCAATATACGGGCGGAATTCGTCGAAGAATTGAACGTTCGCGAACGTTCCCGATGTTACGGTGCAGCCTGCACTGCAGTCGGACTTGTCGAACTTGAGATTGAGCGGGATGATCGATCCGTTGCGAACGATCCACGCCATGTCCTCACGGATCAGGTCGTTATGCTTATAGCCATACATACCATCGACATAGAAATGCAGATTGTCGGTGGGGCGCCATTCGACGCTTAGGACGGCGTTGATGCGATCACGCGTGCCGCGCTCGTTCGACGGACGACCGAGACGGGGCAGCAGCCCGTTATCTATTTGCTGGATGGTCGCGCCAGGATTGTGCGCGAGCAGGAACGCTTGGTCGATCACAGTTCCCGGCACGAGACCGGCGCCGGCGCCAACCGGTACGGTCGCAGGAATGGTCCAATTGCCGCCGAGCGTGCTGTTGCAGCCGGTTGTAGCGCCACACTGCGCGGCCGAAAGCGCAGGATTGGTATAACCAATCGTTTCGAAACCGTTCGTTTCACTGTGGAAATGCTGGCCCGAAACGCCTGCGAGAATGCCGATAGTGTCGTTGCGCCAACTGCCGATCAACGAACCTCGACCGCCGATCTTATCGGCGCCTCCCAGCTTCACGCCTTGAAGATTGTATGACAAATAGGAATTATTGCGGTCGAATGGACGGGCAGAACGGATGTCGATGTTACCGGCAGCACCCCCTTCGAGGAGGTCGGCAGAATAGCTTTTATTCACCGTCAGCTTGGTGAAGAGATCGGTTGGGAAGAAGCTGAGATCCACCGAGCGATCGGTGCCCTGCGCGTCGGTGGCACCCGAGGAGGCAATCGCAATCGGCGCTCCATTCAATGTCACGTTGGTGAAGTTGGAGCCAAGTCCACGAATCGCGACGTTGGTGCCCTCACCCGTTATGTCGCGGGTGATGGTAATACCCGGTATACGGTTGAATGATTCTGCGATGTTGGTGTCAGGAAATTTGCCGATGTCTTCTGCGAAGATGGAGTCGCTGAAGTTGCCGGACTGACGCTTGGCATTGGTAGCCTGCGCTAGGCTGTTGCGATAACCCGTCACGACAACTTCGGCCGCTTCGTCATTGCTCACAGCCACGTTGTCAGGGACCGTGCCCGGCACGCTTTGACCCGCCGCCGGCGCCGGCGCCTGTGCAGCCACGGGCACGCTGCCCAAGGCCGACGCTGCGGCAGCCAGCAGTAAAGTTGCACGGAACGCGCGCGTCTGATCGATCGATGACATATTTGCCCTCCCCTGTTCTAGGAAACCGCCTCATTGGGCTGTTTGCTCAGACAAATGGTATGCTAGTATCCCCGTAAATCTGTCAAGCCACTGAAAGCTTGTTTGCGTGCGATTGGTCAGATAGCTTGGCACTGAAAAGGAGTAAGCGATTGATGGCCGCGCGTGCGCTGGACGGTGTCGGAACGTCGGAAGGCAAAGCGGCGACGACGCGTCTTTATGCTCAGCTTGCGGAGCGGATTGCGGACATGATCCGTACCGGCGGCTACAAGGTCGGCGATCGTCTGCCTTCAGAGCGCGAGCTCTCCCTCTCCTACGATGTGTCGCGTCCCACTATCCGTGAAGCGATCATTGCGCTGGAAGTTGACGGCCTCGTTGAGGTCCGCGTCGGTTCTGGTGTCTATGTACGCGCACCGGCACGCCGTCTGGGTAAGCCGGCCATCCAGGGCGTCGGGCCGTTTGAATTGCTGGAAGCCCGTCGGGCGATCGAAGGCGAAGCATGCGCGCTTGCAGCGGATCGCGTGACGGATGCGGATGTCGCAGCGCTGAACGCCATTCTTGCCGAGATGATCGCCGCAGGTGAGGATTTCGTCGCCGCTGAACGCGCGGACTGGCAATTCCACCTGACCATCGCCCGGATCACGCAGAATAGCGCGATCATTTCGTCCGTCGAAGCTCTGTGGGAAGCGCGCTTTGCGTCACCCCAGCAGCAACTGCTTGCCGACAAGGCGCATGATGCGGGCGTCGTGCCGCGGATCGGCGAACATCGAGACATCATCAGCGCGCTGGCGACAAGGGACGGGAATGCCGCGCGCGCAGCGATGCGGGGACATCTCACCCGCGTCCTTGAAGAATTGATCATCGCCACGGAAGTCCGTGAAGCCGCGCTGCTGAACGAAAAGATGCAGGCCCGTCGCAGGATGTTCAGCGTCGATTGACCCTCTTCATTCCGTTGCCGCCGTTTCTGCGGCTGCGGTGTCTCGTTCCCCCCTCCATCATAGGAAATATCGGTGCCCAAGATCACATCTGCCCGCGTCATCGTGACGTGCCCGGGGCGTAATTTCGTGACGCTGAAGATCGAGACGGATGAGGGCGTGTACGGCCTCGGCGATGCGACGCTCAACGGCCGC
>NZ_JBMDXN010000127.1:0-11572 GCF_048595155.1 Sphingomonas sp. | reverse complement strand
TGGTAGATGGTGTTGGCGGCTTCGTCGAAGCGGAGGTCGGCGAGGGCGAGATCGAGGGACTGGATGGTCTTGACGGTCTGGGCGATGATCCAGCGGTTGATGGCGAGATCGGCCTTGGGCGGCTCCAGCGTGGTCGATCCGCCGATGCCGTTGGATTGGGCGAAGCGGGCGGCGGTCCACAGCTTAGTGGCGAAGTTGCGATAGCCTTCGACGCGCTTCTCATCGAGCTTGATGTCGCGGCCCTGGCTTTCCATCGCGGCCAGCGTGAAGCGCAGCGCATCGGCGCCGTATTTGTCGATCAGGCCGAGCGGATCGACGGTGTTGCCCTTGGACTTGGACATCTTGGCGCCGTGGGCGTCGCGCACCAGGCCGTGGAGGTAGAGCGTCTTCCACGGCTTTTCGCCCATGAAGTGCAGCCCCTGCATCGCCATGCGCGCATCCCAGAAGAACAGGATGTCGAAGCCGGAGATCAGGACGTCATTGGGGTAGTGGCGGGAGACGAGGGAGTTAGATGGCCCCCCAGTCCGTTCGCCCTGAGCCTGTCGAAGGGCTGTACTGCTTTCTTCCTCGGCCGAGGAAGAGAAGGACGGTGCTTCGACAAGCTCAGCACGAACGGACTTGTTTGGTTCGGCCCCCTCACCCAACCCTCTCCCCGCAGAGGAGAGGGCTTTCGCGTCGTCGCCCGGCCAGCCCAATGTGGCAAAGGGCCACAGGGCGCTGGAGAACCAGGTGTCGAGGACGTCGGTGTCGCGGGTGAGGCGCTTGTTGCCGGCCTGCGCCTGCGCTTCGGCCTCGCTTTCGGCGACATAGACCTGGCCGTCTTCGTCATACCAAGCGGGGATCTGGTGACCCCACCAAAGCTGGCGGCTGACGCACCAGGGCTGGATGTTCTCGAGCCAGTTATACCAGGTCTTCTTCCAGGTTTCGGGGACGACGCGGATGTCGCCGGAGCGGACCGCTTCGAGCGCGGGGCCGGCGAGCGTCTTGGCGTCGACATACCATTGATCGGTCAGCCAGGGTTCGATCACGGTGCCGGAGCGATCGCCATAGGGGGTCTGGATGACGCGATCCTCGACCTTTTCGAGCGCGCCGGCCTCATCGAGCAATTTGACGATGAGGTCGCGCGCCTCGAACCGATCGAGCCCGATCAGATCGGCGGGGATGAGGCCGTCGGCGGTCTGCTGGATGCGGGCGTCGGCATCCAGCATGTTGAGCATCTCGGCCGGCTTGATTCCGGCTCGGACCCCAACTTCGAAATCGTTGAAGTCGTGGCCGGGGGTGATCTTGACCGCGCCGGAGCCGAGCTCCGGATCGGCATGCTCGTCGGCGACGATGGGGATGAGGCGACCGGTGATGGGCAGGCGGATCTGCTGGCCGATGAGCGCGGTGTAGCGTTCGTCGGTGGGGTTCACCGCGACGGCCATGTCGGCGAGCATGGTTTCAGGCCGCGTGGTCGCGACCGAGATGGTGCCAGAGCCATCCGCCAGCGGATAGGTGAGATGCCAGAACTGGCCGTTGCGCTCCTTGGTCTCGACCTCAAGATCGGAGATGGCGGTGCGGAAGTGCGGATCCCAATTGACCAGGCGCTTGTCGCGATAGAGCAGGCCCTGATTGTAGAGCGCGACGAAGACGTGGAGCACGGCCCGCGAGAAGCCCGCATCCATCGTGAAGCGTTCGTTGGCCCAATCGCAGGAGGCGCCGAGGCGGCGAAGCTGGCGGGTGATGGTGCCGCCGCTTTCCGCCTTCCATTCCCACACCTTGTCGATGAAGGCTTCGCGGCCGAGCGAGGCGCGGGTGATGCCTTCGGCGGCGAGGTTGCGCTCCACCACCATCTGCGTGGCGATGCCGGCATGATCGGTGCCGACCACCCAAAGCGCATCCTTGCCCTGCAGGCGGGCGTGGCGGACGAGGATATCCTGCAGCGTGACATCGAGCGCGTGGCCGATGTGGAGCGAGCCGGTGACGTTGGGCGGCGGGATGACGATGGTAAAGGGCTCGGCGGTATCGCGCGCCGGGCGGAACAGGCCGCCGCCCTCCCAATGGCTGTACCAGCGGGATTCAATGGCGGCGGGATCGAAGGTCTTGTCGATGGTCATATCGCGTGGGGCTTTAGAGGGCGTTTGCCGATGATGCGAGAGGGCGATCCGCACGAGGGGAAAAACAGAAAAACACCAGAAACGAACTTGATGATTTCGGGGGCGACGCGGTGCGGCCTAGGCACGGCGAGCTTCGTATCGACATGAGAAAGAGCGCATCATACGCTTATCGCGTAACATTCTTGACTTTCTAAGGGATTTTTGTATGTTATATACGTATATTGGTCAAGCGGGAAAGTGAGAGCGATGGGGGTGAGCATGGATGCAGAGAGCGCGCGGCGGCGGGAGAGTGCGGCGCAGGCGGTGGATCCGTGCGTGACCAGTGCGGTGGTGGTGGCGGCGTTCTGGGAAGATGCGAACGGTGCCGCGATTGACCCGCAGGCAGGCTATGAGGCGGTGCTGGATCAGGTGCAGGCGGTGCGCGATGGCGCGCTGTCCGGCCCGGAGGCGATGCTGGTGGGACAGGCAACCGCGCTGAACGCGATCTTTGCGGAGATGGCGCGGCGCGGCCAGGCGGCGCTGGGCCGGCCGGGCATTGCGGCCGAACGCTATCTGCGGCTGGCGATGCGGGCGCAGGCGCAAAGCCGCGCGACCTTGCGCGCGCTGAGCGACATGGCGAACCGGCCGAGCAAGGAGGTGGAGGCGCCGCGGCAGATCACGCGGATCGAGCGCATCATCGTGCAGCCGCGCGGCCACGATGCGGCGTACGATATGCCGTTGGGCGAGGTGGGATCGATGGACGAATGGGCGGCACGCAATGCGGAGCGGGAGAGCTATGGCCAAGGGTTGGACGCCTGAACGACGCGCGGCCTATGCGCAGATGATGAAGGCGCGCCAGGCATGGGCGCATTCGACAGGGCCGAGAACGGTTGAGGGGAAGAACAGGTCGAGCGGGAATGCGGTGGGGCGTGGGTGCCGGCAGCGGTTGGAGACGGAGCTGGCGGGGGTGGAGGCGGTGATGCGGGCGTGGGAGGTGGAGCGGCGGGCGATTTGAGGGGCGGCCGCAGAAGCGCACCTTCTGCCGCCTAATTATCACTCACTCGCGCCACGGTATTTAAAGCGCGATGAAGTCATGTCCCCCGGCGGCGCCATGCTCAGGAACATCGCTTCGTAACTTCCCTGCGATGACGGCATGCTAGGCGCTACGGCGCGCGGCATGGCTTAGGCGGTCGCGGTGGTGCGGCGGGTACGTTTGGTCGCCAGTTTGGCGGCACGCTGCGCGCGGACTCGGTCCAGCAGTACGCTGGCGGGCTCATCGTTCGGGTCCTGCGGTACTAGCTCCCCGCGAAACGCCTTGGTAAGGATCGCGGATTCGAGCCGGTCCAGCAGCTCGCGAGCGCGGGCAGCCTCGGCTTCGAGGCGGCCGGCGTGAGCGAAAATGGTGTCGAGTCGGGTGACCAGGACACGTTGCTCTGCTTTGCCCGGCAATGGCCAAACTGTTTTGCGGACAAATTTCATGTGCCGACTGTAGCCCTTGGCGGGTATCTGGACAGCTAGCAAGGCGTAGCGGGCAAACTTCACCTCGACCCCTGCCGCCGGCGACAAGACCTTTACGCCGTCTGCGCCTTGAACGAACGGAGGATCGACCAGCTTCACGCAGCGAGTATGGTCGCCAAACACGATTACCGGGCTGGTCGCAGAATGAAGAAGGTCCGTGCGGTCCGTATATCCGCCGACTTGGCGCTTACCTTGGTCGATCACGGGGTAAGAGCCCGCAATCTGATACGCGTTTTCCGGGAGTTTCCGCTTAGAGTCGGTTACGTCGTTGAAGAAATCGCTGAACTGGGCCCATCGCCATTCCCCCGGAAGCGATCGTGCCCTCCACATCCCGCGCTCTTGATCGTCAATCTTCGGTAGTTCGGCCAATTGCCCGCCCCCGTCGCTACGCAAGTCAGCTGTCAGGGCGCCGCTGAATGCTGCGTCGAGCGCTGATCGCCTGAGAGCTTCGGGCAGTGTCGACATCCGGTCCAACTCGCCTCGCGCCCGAGCAAGGCGAGCTGCTAGCATGTCCAGCCTTGCTACGATGCGCAGCTGTTCGGCTGCCGGAGGTAAAGGCAAATCGCCCCGGAAGACGTCATTGTCCGCGATGGCGGGATAGAGTGATCCGTCGGACGCACGAGTCATGGCATCGACAAATTCCTGAGACATGACTCGTTTGAATAGAAAATTCGGATCAATTCCTTCTACCGCTCGCAAGACGCATATACCGGTAGAGGTATACTCCCCGTCCAGCTCTGGCGGCACGATCGCGATGTTTTTGAGATACGGACGCACCGTAGAGAACAGTACGTCGCCGCTTCTAATACGGCGGCGCGCTCGTGATGGCGCATCTGCACCAAGCATATCCTTGGGATAGGCGATGCGCTGCGTACGGTTATCAATCGATCCAATATCGACGTATCGAAATGCGACGTCTGGTCGCTCAGCAGGAGCGCCTGTTTCGATTGGTGCGATGATATCACCGATTGTTGCTTTGGCCCATCCCGCTGGCAAAATCATTCGCGAGTTCCAGCCAGTGCGGCCGCAAGCCTACCCTCGTCCATCTCGTCGATCAGAGCACGCACCTCGACCATAGCGTTAGAAAGATGCAGTTCAATCGCCGCGGCAATCTCCTCCGGCGTTTCCAGCCCATCCTCGGGATCGCCACTGGTGTCCTTGAGCCAACTGATGTCGAGATTGTCGTCCTTGTCCCTGATCTCGGCACGAGTGAAGCAACGGAAGCGGCCCGTTTCCCCCTCATTCGTGCGCACCGACCTGCCGTAGGGGTCGTCGCCAAACGCTGCAGCAAAAGCATCGAGATCGGCTGCCTTGAACGGGTTGGTCTTGCCATAAGACGGAACGTTGGCGCGCGCGTCGTAGACCCACACTGCCTCGGTCGCATCTTGAAGCGGCGCCTCCTCCGCAGCGCGGGTAAAGAACAGTACATTGGTCTTCACGCTCTGGGCATAGAACAACCCGATCGGCAGACGCAGAATCGTGTGGAGATTGCACCAGCTCATCAGCCGCTGGCGTAGCGCCTTGCCCCTGCCCTCTTCGAACAGCACGTTGTCCGGCACGATCACCGCTGCCCGCCCCCCAAGTTTCAGCGAGCGAATGACATGCTCGACAAAAGGCAGCTGGTAAGAGGAGACGCGATCGGTGATCGTCAAATCGCCGCGTGTGGGCGCGCCTCCAGCCGGACCGAACGGCGGATTGGTCAGAATGAGGTCCGCATTCTTGTACTTAGACTGCTCGCCAGCTGGACTGAGTGTGTCGGCCAAGTCAATATGGTTCAGGTCCATTCGGTGCAGATGAAGATTCATCAACAAAAGGCGAAAGGTGTCAGGTACATTCTCGATCGCGCGAAAGGCATCGTTTAGCTGGAACGCCTGCTGCTTCGGCGATAGCTGAAAATAATCGTCGGTGGCAGCACGCATGTACCGGTCGGCGGCGATCAGAAACCCGCCCGTACCTGCCGCCGGGTCCTGGATGACTTCGCCAGGCTGCGGCGCCATCAACTGGACCATCACACTGATCAGTGCGCGCGGCGTGAAATATTGTCCGGCGCCGCGCTTGGTCTCCTCCGCCATCTTCTGGAGCAGACCTTCATAAGCGTCTCCGAAGGCGTCGCGTTCTTCACTAAACCAATGCAGCCCGTCGATCGCATCGATCAGCTTTCGGAGGTTGACCGGCTCGCGGACGATCGTCGCGGCATTTTGGAAGATTGCGACGATCGACCGATCGGGAATCTTGGTGCCGTCGCCCAAATCGATCAGCGCCTGACGATACCTCGTCAGCACCTCCGTCTCGTTTGCCGCCTTGAGTGCGCCCCAGCGATATTGCTCAGGGATGCGGCTTTCGTCCTTCTGCTCGGACGCCATTTTCAGAAACAGCAGGTAGGTAAGCTCAGTGACATATTGTTGATAGGTCACGCCATCTTTGCGCAGCAGTGCGCACAGGCGCCAGAGCTTATTCACCAGATCGGTGGAGGGGTTCATTCAGCTTCTTTCATCATGCAGCCCAGATCATGCGGCTTTCCCGCCGTCCCAGATAGCCGCGTTCAGATCCTTGAGCACGTCCCCTAGCCCCGAATCGAACTCGCGGTCGACCACCGCGAAGCCACCGGCTTGCGCGAACAGGGGATCCGAAAGGATTTCGGGATCACTCACCGGCTGCGCGCGCAAAACGCGGCCAATCCGTGTGAGCCATTGTTTCTGCTTAGCTGTCCAGGGCCGGCTGGCGATGATGCACTGCACGCCATTATCGACCCGCGTCTCGTAGGGGACGAGCGGATCGCCCAATGCCGCTTGGCGGACGAAGCCGATGATGTGAGCAGCGATGTCAGCATTACGCGCACGACCATAAGCGCGGCGCAGTGCCGCCTCCGAAAAGCCCCTACCGTCTAGCAGTATCGCGAGCTCCTTTAGCTCCTTGCGGGTCAATTCGCGCGGACGCTGCGTGGCGGCGATTATTGCGGGTACCGCATTCATGTTGGCGCGGACGAAGGCTTCGAAGCTGTCGATGTAATCAGCGGGGTTTGCCTTCCCACCGAAGTCATCTTCGACGGAGATCAACTCGTCTTCATGCTCTGAGATGAAAATCTCGCCGCGGCCTCGCTGCCCGCCGGCATTATCGAGGATCGCAACGAATGACGGGTGCTGTGCGAACAAAGCGACCATGTCAGACGGCGGCGCCAATTTGAGCTTGTCGGGAAGCTCGCTCAACGTGCCCAATACGGCTTCAAGCGCTTCGCGTTGAATATCGTCAATGTGCGGAATGCGCTGCCGCATTTTCACGACGATCTGATCGCGCACAAAATGCCGATCCTCATCCGTGCCGGCGCGCTGTAAATCCCTGACGAGCGTGGCGAACGTCAGGCCGGGATCTACCACGACGGGCCGCATATCGGTGACGTCCTGGAGGTTCGCGTAGATATCGACCGCATCGAATATTCGAAAATATTCCTTCCCGATCTCGTCGCATCGGCGCGTGGCTCGGCCAATCATTTGGTCATAGAGGATGCGACTATTTACTCGTCGGACGAAAACAAGGTTTGTGATCGCCGGAACGTCGATGCCCGTCGTCAACAGATCCACAGTGACGATGTATTTAGGGCGCGGATCGTTCTTGAAGGCTTTGATACGATCGAGCGGCTTGTCGACCGAACCCGTGATCTTCTCGACCAGATCGTGCGGTTGCAGACCGTATGCGTCGATCAGCGCCGCGCGCAGCTCCTCGACCAGAATGTCGGCATGATCGTCGCGCGCAGCGAACAATAACGTCTTGCCAGGGACATCAGGCGGACACTCCGCGGCTACCGCCTCCGCGACCGCCCGGTTGAAGGCTCGCGTATAGACCTTCTTGTTGAACTGGGCGACCTCGAAGTCGACCTGATCCTCAAGGTTGAACAGATCGATTTGGCCGGTGCGAGGATCAACAATGTTGACCTCTTCACCCTTGTTAAAGGTGATGCCAGTCTGGCTGAGCGCAGTCGTAATCCGGCGCGGCGGGCGATGATCGATGAGGTAGCCGTCGATCACGGCTTGGCGGTAGCCGTATCGGAAGACGGGGTCGCCGAAAATTTCGCGCGTATGGAGCGCTGGAGTCGCCGTAAGCGCGACCTTCGTCGCATCGAAATAATCCAGCACGCGACGGTAGGCGGAGAGGTAGTCGTCGAGATTGCGGAAGCCTAGATCCTCTTCGCGCAGCTCAGCATCCAGCGTGTAGCCGCGATGCGCCTCATCGACGATGATCAGGTCATAGGTGCCTGGCGTGGGCCGCTCCGAATCTGGGTCATCAAAGACCCGCCGGATCATTGCCTGAACCGTAGCAACCTGCACGCGATCGGTCGCTTCAGGAAATTTCCGAGCCATGTCAGCGACCGGGAAGACCTGATCGAACTTGAGGAAGCCGGAAGTATCCGTCGTGCTCATAGCGTCAAGCGTCTGACGCCCGAGCGCATTGCGATCGACCAGGAAGAGGATGCGCCGGAACCGCTTGGCGCGTAGCAATTCATACATCAAAGCGATTGCGAGGCGTGTCTTGCCCGTTCCCGTCGCCATTGCGAGAAGGATGTGACGGTCGCCATGATTGACAGCCGCCTGCACCATTTCGATGGCTTCCTGCTGGTACGGCCGAAGTCCGGTCACACCGATCTCGCGTTCGGCGACGAGCGCCAAATCCTCGCCGACTTCCTGCTCGAGCCGTTCCGTCAGATCGCGCGGCGAAAACCACTCCGACAGTGCACGTGGCGGCATTTTGGTTCGCGTGTCCCAGAACCAAGTGCCTGATTTCGTCGCGAGCTGCTTTACATATGGACGACCGTTGGTGACGAAGAGGAAGGGCACCCGGAAGCGATCATCACCATCGATCCACGGGCCGCCTTCCGGCAATTCATCAGGTGTCAGGGTGATATCGCGCGCATAGCGCTTCGCCTGACCTAAGCGACCGGGGACATCTTTGATCTGACGCTTGGCCTCGATAACACCGACGCAGCGTCCGTCCACGAACAACGCGTAATCCACCGGCCCGCTCTTGGTCGGCCATTCGGCGATCGCCACCGCCTCAGCATATCCGGGTCTGGCACCAGCGGCATATCGCAGCACGGCACTATCAACCTTCCAGCCCGCTGATCGCAACTGCTCGTCGATCAGAATCCGCGTCGTGGGTTCGTCGATCTGAATGTCTTCGGCGCTGTGGGCAGAGACCTGCGCGAGTAGCTCAAGCTGTTGCGCAGGTGTGGCATCCGCTTTGGCTTGAAGTTCCTTGAGTGACTGCTCTGCCAAATGAAGCGCAGCTTCCGTCTCCGCTGCATAGGCCTGCCAAAAGTCGCGCTCTCGGGCTTCTGCTTTCGCCCGGCCTTCCAATTCCCGGCGACGCGCTTCAGCCTGCTGGACCGCTAGTCGAGCCTTTGCCTCCGCATCGTTGCTTGTAGCGACTGTTTTGCGAAGCTCGGCCAATTCTTCACGAAGCGACGCGCTCGCATCCTGGGGCGGAGACGGGGGTAGGAACGGGCCAGCCCTGAACGACGGTGCGCCACCATAACTCTGATGAAACCAGATGCCGATAGCGCGAGCAATTTTCAAGCACGTGAGGGCGTCGCCCGCGGTACCGGTGTCGTCATGCGCGGCGGCGTTACCTGCGCGCTTAAGATGATAAAAAAGATCGGCGATTTCCCGCTGCAGGATTGACCTAGCGCGAAGGTTTCGGAGAATTTCGTCAAACGACGCCCGCGGATCACGGAGCAGCGCCTGACGCGCTGCGACTTCTTTCGCGGTAATTTCGGCAAACTGACGCAACTTGACCAGCGCCGTTGGTGGGTCGTCTGCGAAATAGCGCTCGGCTAGACGCCCGAGCTTCGCAAGCTGCGGACTGTGCGCCGCTAGAAAGCTGAAATTGCCGGTATTCTCCCCCACGAGAAGCAGACTAGCGTCTTCGGGGCGACACTCAAGCGGCGCTGTACATCTGGGTTGTCTGTCCCATGTTACTTTGGTACATATGTACCGTGAACAACGACCATCATGTTGCAGTCGAGCGGGTGCAAACTGGCGTTCGGATCGAGAAGAGCTTGCTGAAGGTGCTGAAGGCCGTGGCCGAGCAGAAGGATATGAGCCTGGGCGATTTGCTGGAGGGGATCGTGCTCCACGCCTTTGCCGGCAAGGCGCCCTTCTCGCCCGAGACGCTGCGCGACATTGCCGCATTCGGCGAATTGTATGGACTGACGCTGACCGCCGAGGACAGCCACAAATTGCGGGAGACGGCGTGATGCCGGTGGTGCCGCCGCCGGCGGTGACCGCGCCGGCCGCCGCTGCGCCGGTGCAGGTGGTGAATCGCTTTTCCTTTCGCCTGCATGCGCCGATGGACAAGGCGGCGCCCTTGTTCGGCGCGCAGGCGGAGCGCGCGTGGGCGGGGGCGGACTGGCAGCCGACCTTCCTCTTCCCGCAGCCGCCCGCGGACGTGGAGGGGGCGGTGTTCACCGTGCCGCACGGCACGCGGACGGCGACGTGGGTGAACACGCGGTTCGACCTGACGAACGGGCGGATGGACTATGTCTATGTCATTCCCGAGGTGATGACGGCGGCGATCGCGGTGGCGCTGCGGCCGGTGGCGGCGGACGAGACGATCGTCGAGGTGACGTATCGGCGGACGGCGCTGGATCCTCAGGCCAATGACGCGGTGGTGGCGATGGGCGCGCGCGACGCAGCCAGCGGGCCGGAGTGGAAGGCACAGATCGAGCGGAGCTGGGCCAAGGGGCAAAGGTAGCCGCGCGACGGGACGTACTCCCTTTTTCGGACAGCTCTCGCAACCGGTCGGTCCGTCATGCTGAACTTGTTTCAGCATCCATCGCCGGGCACATTCGGTGGATGAGGGAGCGGCAACCTTGTGTCTACATCCTGGCGAACAGGCGATACGGCACCCTCTATATCGGCGTGACGTCGGACCTCATGGGGCGGCTGCATCAGCATCGCGCCGGCGCGACGGATGGCTTTACCCGAAAATATGACGTGAAGCGGCTGGTCCGGTTCGAGATGCTGGACGACATGCGTTCGGCGATCGCGCGCGAGAAACAGCTCAAGCGCTGGCACCGCGACTGGAAGATCAACCTGATCGAGCAGGACAATCCCGAGGGGGAGGACCTGGCGGTTGGGCTGGGCTTTTCCCCATTAGTCAGCGCTTGTGGCACGATGGATGCTGAAACAAGTTCAGCATGACGGAGGGGGAGCAGGCTTGCTCCGTAACAGCTTAGTGGCGCCCCCTCACCAGCGCCGTGTCGCGATGAAATCGATGAAGGCGCGGAGCGGCGCGGGGGTGTGGCGGCGGCCGGGATAATAGAGGAAGGGGCCGGAGAAGCTGGGCCACCAGGGTTCGAGCACGGGCTCCAGCGCGCCGCTGTCGAGATGGGGGCGGAGCCAGTCTTCAAACAGGCTGACGATGCCGACGCCGGCGATGGCGGCATCGACCGCAAGATCGGTGGCAGTGCCGACGCGGACGATGAGCGGCCCGGTGGGCTCGACGCGCACGATTTCGTCGCCGCGTTCATACTCCCACGCCGTCATGGCGCCGCTGCTGAAGCGGCCGCGCAGGCAGGCATGATCGAGCAGGTCGCGCGGGTGGGCCGGGCGGCCGCGGCGATCGAGATAGGCGGGCGCGGCGGCGGTGGCGTAACGCTGTGTGCGCGGGCCGATGGGGATGGCGATCATGTCCTGTTCCAGCCGCTCGTCATAGCGGATGCCGGCATCGCAGCCCGCTGCGAGGATATCGACGAAGCCGTCCTCCGCGATGATATCGACCAGGATATCCGGAAAAGCGGCGTGGAAATCCGGCAGGAGCCGGGGCAGGACGAGGCGCGCGACGCCGACCGGCACGGGGAGGCGGCGCGTGCCGGCGGGAGACTCGCGGAAGGTGTTGACCACCTCCAGCGCGGCCGCGACCTCCCCCAGCGCGGGGCCGAGCCGTTCGAGCAGGCGCGCGCCGGCCTCCGTCGGGGCGACGCTGCG
>NZ_JBMDXN010000126.1:0-16339 GCF_048595155.1 Sphingomonas sp. | reverse complement strand
GCATGGCTTCGAAGCTTTCGATTGCGTCGCCGGTCGCCCCCTCCAACCGACGCAACAGGCGCAGCGCGGCGTGTGGATCAGCCAGCCCCACCCATGCCACGGCGCGTGCTCCGACCGCAGGAACCAGCCGCAAGCTGGCTGCCGTGACGATGCCGAGCGTGCCTTCCGCACCGATCAGCAACTGGCGCAGATCATAGCCCCGATTGTCCTTGCGCAACGCGGAGAGTCCGTCGAACCGGCCTCCATCCGGAAGCACGGCTTCGATCCCCACCACAAGTGCCCGCATGGTTCCAAAACGTAGAACCTGGGTGCCGCCGGCATTGGTGGAAATGAGGCCGCCGATGGTGGCGCTGCCCTTGGCGCCGAGGCTGAGAGGAAAACGGCGTCCGGCCACTTCGACCGCAGCGTGGAGATCGCTCAGCACCACACCGGCTTCCGCGACAGCGACATTGTCGTCCGGCGAGATATTGCGGATCTTGTTCATTCGCCGCATCGAAAGCAGCAGCGCCCTGCCCTCTGCCGATGGCGTCGCACCGGCTACCATCGACGTGTTGCCGCCTTGCGGAACCAGTGGGACCCTTGCCTGTGCCGCGAGACGGACGATCTGCTGCACTTCGTCCACCGTCGCCGGTGACAGCAGCGCCGCGGCCCGACCATGGACCCGATCGCGCCAGTCGCTCAGCCAAGGCTGCATCGCCGACGAGTCTGTCGTAAAGCCTTTAGGACCGAGAATTTCGGCAAGTGCGGTCAAGATTGTTGCGTCGGGAACACAGGTCATGACGGGACTATAGCGCACGGGCTTGGCGCACGGCCAGTTCATCCGCCATTAAAGCCAAAAGCGGATTGAGCATCAGCATTATGGTTCGAGAATCGTGACATTCTTTTTGCTCGCGGGGGCGCTGGTCGCACTCAGCCCACCAGCTTCCGTTGCGTCGGTTCGTACCTCGGATTCGGTCGAGCTGGCACAACTGAGCTTTCGCTCGCGCGTGGTTGTTCGCGTTCAAACATCGACCCTGTCGGTTGTGCCTGCGGCCATGCAGGAGAAAAAAGGCCCGCGTTGTATACAGATAGAGGATATATTGGCCGCAGGCGTGCTCGCGCGAACCTCGGTCGATCTCGTCCTGCGCGGCGGATACCGCATGCGGGCACGTTTTTCCGCATCCTGTCCTGGCCTGGATTATTATAGTGGTTTCTACTTGGTGCCGTCCGCCGACGGGAAGATTTGCGCCGATCGCGATGCTATTCGCGATCGCGCGGGGGGCGAGTGCGCGATCGACAAATTCCGGAAGCTGATCGCAGCCCGCTGACGCCATATCTTGCGCTTTTCTGTGCTCGCGCGATCATATGGCCGTTTAAGCGACCGATTTGCACGCGTTTAGCTTGACTCCAGAGCGTCTTTCGTCCCTTAGCAGCCGTGCCCTTAGCGGCGCCACTTGCGTGCGCCTGCAGGCCTTAGCCCGGACGCCCATGACTTTCGCCGACCTCGGCCTATCCGACGAATTACTGCGCGCCATCAGTGAGGCGGGCTATACCGAGCCTACGCCGATCCAGGCGGGCGCGATCCCCCCTGTGCTGATGAACCGCGATCTGATCGGCATCGCCCAGACGGGAACCGGCAAGACCGCGTCCTTCGTGCTGCCGATGATCGACATCCTCGCGCACGGCCGCAGCCGGGCTCGGATGCCGCGATCACTGATCCTGGAGCCGACCCGGGAATTGGCCGCGCAGGTGGCCGAGAACTTCGAAAAATATGGTAAATATCACAAGCTTTCGATGGCATTGCTCATCGGTGGCGTGAACATGGGTGAACAGGTCGCCGCTCTCGAAAAGGGCGTCGACGTCCTGATCGCCACACCTGGCCGGCTGATGGATCTCTTCGGTCGCGGCAAGATCCTGCTGACCGGCTGCTCCCTGCTTGTCATCGACGAAGCCGATCGCATGCTGGATATGGGCTTCATCCCCGACATCGAGGAAATCTGCACCAAGCTGCCCGCCAACCGGCAGACCCTGCTATTTTCCGCAACCATGCCGGCGCCGATCAAGAAGCTGGCGGATCGGTTCCTGTCCAATCCCAAGCAGGTCGAAGTTTCCCGCCCCGCCACCGCCAATTTGGCGATCGAGCAATCGCTGGTGGAGACATCCTCGCGTGGCAAACGCGATACGTTGCGGCGCTTGCTGAACGCGGACGATCTCAAGACGGCGATCATCTTTTCGAACCGGAAAACCACAGTACGCGATCTTACGGAGTCGCTCCGGCGCCATGGCTTCAAGGCGAGCCAGATCCACGGCGACATGGAGCAGGCGGAGCGGATCCGCGAACTTGATCGATTCAAGACCGGCGAAATCAACATCCTCGTCGCCTCGGACGTGGCGGCCCGTGGATTGGACATCAAGGGCGTCAGCCACGTTTTCAACTTCGACGTGCCCTGGCATCCCGATGATTATGTCCATCGGATCGGCCGCACTGGCCGCGGCGGCGCAACCGGCAAGGCGATGACGTTGGTAACGCCGGAAGACGCCGAGGCGATCGACAATATCGAGAAATTGACGGGTCTGAAGATCCCGCGCGTCGGTCAAGCGGCCTCGTCGGAGGCATCATCGGACGAGCCCCGTGCCGACACGCCAGCAAAAGGACGCGGCGGACGTTCCTCCCGCGGGAGCAAGAAAGCGGCCCCCGAAAAGAAAGGCCGCACAGCGCGACCGGAGGCCGAGGTCGTCGAAGAGCCGGCCGAAAAGCCCCGGGCGTCGGATCGGTCCAAGTCGGCAAAGCGGGCTGAGCGCGAAGAACCCGTCCGGGAGCGCGATACGCCTGCGCGCAATACCACGGAACCTGCCGACGATGGCTGGAACGGCCCGGTGCCGAACTTCCTGTCTTATGGCTTCGGAACATCGTCCGACGCATAAGGCTCGTGATGCGGGTGGTGGGCCCGGCAGGACTTGAACCCGCAACCAAGCCGTTATGAGCGGCCGGCTCTAACCAATTGAGCTACAGGCCCACGCCGGGTTCCGTTAGCGGACGCTGATCGGTGCTGGCAAGGGGGCCAGGTGCCGGAAACAGGTTGGCCGGATGTTGCGCATGATCGAAATTATATTATGCAGGACCCGTATTAAAGAGACGGGATGATGCCGGAATGGCAGCTGTGACGACCATCGACGAACTTGATCGGGCAATTCTTGGCATCCTTCAGGAAGAGGGACGCATCACCAACGTCGAACTGGCGAGCCGAGTCGGCCTGACCGCCCCGCCCTGCCTTCGGCGCATGCGGGCGCTTGAGGAAGCGGGCGTGATCCGCGGCTATCACGCCGAACTGGATGCGGCTCAATTAGGTTACGGCATCATGGTTTTCGTGCTGGTGAGCCTGCGCAGCCAGGCGGAGGATGCGCTAAAGGCGTTTGAATCGCACGTCGCCGAACTGCCGGAAGTGCGGGAATGCCATATGCTGAATGGCGAGATCGACTTCATCCTCAAGATCGTCGCCCACGATCTTCAATCCTTCCAGAGCTTCCTGACCTCCAAGCTCACGCCGGCGCCCAATGTCGCCAGCGTCAAGACATCGCTCACCATCCGCACCTCTAAAGTGTCGTGCGGTATCCCGGTCGACGTCGACTGAACAAAAAAAAGGGCGGCGAAACCGCCGCCCTCTCTTTTACGATTGTCTGGGCTCAGGAAGCTGCGGCGTTCGCAGTCGTCGGATGATCGAGGTGGATCACCCAGAAATCCGCGATCGGCTTACGCGGACCGGTGACAGCGGCAAAAGCGGCCTTCGCGCCCGCCGTATCGCCCGCCAGTGCCAGCGCCCAACCCATGTGCAGGTTCACCAGACCGGCATCGACGCCGCTCTTGGTAAGCGCGACCTTATACAGGTCGACCGCCTGCTGATATTGGCCATAGCCAACATAGGCATCCGCAGTGCTGATCGCGCCCTTCGGGCTGGCTGAGGCCCGCGCCGACTTGTCGGTGGTCGGGAGCGAAGCCTTGTCGGCCGCGACCTTGCCCTTGACGATGCCCATCACGTCCGACGCGTCGCTCTTGCCGGTCAGGTTGACGATACCCTTGCTATTGCCTTCCTGCAGGACCTGCATCGCCTCGTTCGGGAAGCGCAGATAGACCAGATCGGCATATTCGCGATAATCCGCATCGCCGGACAATACGCCCGCAGCGCGCATCAGGCGGAAGACGTCGATACGGGCGTCATTATCAAGCTTGAACTGCTCCTGATAAATCTGAAGCGCCGCGCTCCAATTCTTCTTCTGTGGGTCGGCGGCCACCCACTGCTTGCTGATCTCCAGCGTCGCATTGTTGATGGCGGGGATGTCGGCCGGGTTCGCCTTGGCGCGATAGCCGATGGCGATGCCGCGCTGGAACCATTCGATCGGCACCGGCTGGTTTGCCGCACGGAGCTTGGTGATGCCCGCGTCCAGCACCTTGAGCGCCTGGAGCGTCTGGCCGCTGGCGGCATTGGCCTCAACGATCATCGGAATGACGTCTGCGTCGGGGGCGCCTGCCGCCTGCGCCGCCTGAAGCGCCGTCAATGCCTTGGCGTAATCGCGCTTGTTGTACGCGATCTGGCCTTGCGCCACGAGCAGCTTGGCCTGCGTTTCCGCCGGCGCCTTGCCGCTGGAAACCATCAGGTCGATCGCCTCGCCCTGAAGCGCTTCGTCCTTATTCTTCTGGTAGATGGCGTAGCCGATCTGGCCGACCATGAACTTGTCGTCGTCGTTGGCGATCGCCGCCTTGGCAGCGTTGTAATTGGTCAGCGCGGTCGGGATATCGCCCGCCTCTGCCGCCTTCTGTGCTTCGAAGGCAGCCTTGTGCACAGCCGGGGTCGCCTTGCTTGCCGCCGCTTTGTCTTCTTTCTTGGCTGCGTAGCCCGGCGCGGCCACGAGCGCGCCGCCGAGCGCCAGCGCCATGGCCATGGTGGATACGATCCTCATCTGCGTCATCTCCCACTGGCCGGAGTCGAGATGCTCCGGCAAAAAGCTTTGGCGCTTGCTAATAGCGCCTTTCGGTTGGGGCAAGCTGAACGGCATCAACCTGCACCTGGTGCAGGTTGAGATTGCCTGCTCAGAGCGGCCGCGGTAAACCCAGATCATGATCCGGCGCCTCTTTATCGATCACCCAGCCAGCGTGGGTGAAAGCTATGGTGAACATCTCCAGGTTGCGGGCAGCTTCGGCGTTGCCATGTTGCTCGGCGCACTGGGCTGCTTCGTCCACGCGCTCGTACCGGCCTTGTGCAAGCGGACCGGCAGCACGACCGTGAAGCGCCTCCACGCGCGCCTGACCCGCGATCCGCAGCGGGACGGCAAGCGGCCGGAATTCGAGATCTAAGCACGCTGACAGGCCTCACGCGCGCTTGCGCGGGGTAGTTTTATCGAAGCGCGATGCTTAAGGTAAGTTGCACGGCCGCGCGCCGCCTCATCAACCGAACGGAACAGCTTCTTGGCCACGACCCCGCCTGTCATTGACGGCAGCGACATCTCCCCCATCAATATCGTCGACGAAATGAAGTCGAGTTACCTCGACTATGCCATGTCGGTCATCGTCGCGCGCGCTCTGCCGGATGTTCGTGACGGTTTGAAGCCGGTGCATCGGCGGATCCTTTACGCCAGCCAGGAAGGCGGCTTCGTTCCGGGCCGCCCCTATCGCAAATCGGCGAAGATCGTCGGCGACGTGATGGGCAATTATCACCCGCACGGCGATTCCTCCATTTACATGGCGCTGGCGCGCATGGCCCAGGATTGGGCGATGCGGGTGTTGCTGGTCGACGGCCAGGGCAATTTCGGCTCGATGGATCCGGATCTGCCGGCCTCGATGCGTTACACCGAGGCGCGCTTGTCCAAGGCGGCGATGCAGCTGCTGGAGGACATCGACAAGGACACGGTCGATTTCGGACCCAATTACGATGGGTCGCGGGAAGAGCCGCTCGTCCTCCCTGCCCGCTTCCCCAACCTGCTGGTCAACGGGGCCGGCGGCATTGCCGTCGGCATGGCGACCAATATCCCGCCGCATAATCTTGGCGAGGTCATCAGCGCCTGCAAGGCGATGATCCATCGGATGGTGAACAACGGGGATAGGATCACCGACGATGAATTGATGGAGATCGTGCCCGGGCCGGACTTCCCGACCGGCGCCGTGATCCTCGGTCGCAGCGGTGCCCGCAGCGCTTACACGACCGGCCGCGGCTCGATCATCATGCGCTCGCGCTACGAGATCGAAGAAGGGCGTGGCGACCGGCGCTCGATCGTTCTGACCGAAATCCCCTATCAGGTCGGCAAGGCGGGCTTGGTGGAAGGCATTGCCGAAGCCGCCAAGGACAAGCGGATCGAGGGCATTTCGGACATACGCGACGAATCGAACCGGTTCGGCGTGCGCATCGTGATCGATCTGAAGCGGGACGCGACGCCCGAAGTCGTGCTCAATCAGCTCTGGCGCCATACCCAGGCGCAAACCAGCTTCCCGGCCAATATGCTCGCGCTGCGCGGTGGCCGCCCTGAAGTGCTGTCGCTGCGGGATATCCTGGAAGCCTTTGTCGGCTTCCGTGAGGAGGTCATCACCCGTCGTTCGAAGTTCGAACTGCTGAAAGCGCGTGAGCGGGCGCATGTTTTGCTCGGTCTGGTGGTCGCGGTCACAAATCTGGATGAGGTCGTGCGGATCATCCGTGGATCGGCCTCGCCCGTGGAGGCACGTGCCGCCCTGTCCGCGCGCGATTGGCCGATCGCGGAGATCGCCCCCTATATCCGTCTGGTTGAGGCGGTCGAAGCCGAGATCGAGGGTGATACGTATCGCCTGTCCGATGCGCAGGTTCGCGCCATCCTCGACTTGCGCCTCCATCGCCTCACTGGCCTGGGGCGCGATGAGATTGGCGGCGAATTGGAGCAGCTTGCCGCTTCGATCGGCGAATTGCTGGAAATTCTGGGCAATCGTCGCCGGCTGTTCGAGGTGATGGAGGAAGAGCTGGATGCCATCTCCGCCGCCTTCGCGACGCCGCGTCGCTCCGAGATTGCAGCAGCAGCCGACGGGATCGACGACGAAGACCTGATCGAGCGCGAAGACATGGTCGTGACCGTCACGATCGGCGGTTATATCAAGCGCACGCCGCTGCAGACCTTCCGCACCCAGAATAAGGGCGGCAAGGGCCGCTCCGGCATGGGCACGAAGGAGGAGGATGCCGTCGCGAAACTGTTCGTGACGTCGACGCACACGCCCGTGCTCTTCTTCTCCAACCACGGCAAAGTGTACCGGATGAAGGTCTGGCGCCTGCCGGAAGGCGCCCCGCAGGCCCGCGGTCGTCCGATGATCAACTTGCTGCCGCTGGCGGACGGCGAAACGATTTCGACCGTGCTGCCGTTGCCGGAAAATGAGGCGGAGTGGAGCAAGCTCCACGTCATGTTCGCCACGGCCAAGGGCAATGTGCGGCGCAATTCAATGGATGCGTTCGCGAACATCCGCACCTCGGGCAAAATCGCCATGCGGTTCGAGGAAGGATCGGACGATCGCCTGATCGGTGTTTCGCTGCTGACCGAACAGGACGATGTGCTGCTCGCCACGCGCAATGGCCGCGCCATTCGCTTTGCGTCGACCGACGTGCGCGAGTTTCAGAGCCGCGACTCGACCGGTGTGCGCGGCGCGCGGTTGAACGGCGACGATGAAGTGATCTCGCTGTCCGTACTGCGCGGCTTCGATGCCACGCCGCAGGAACGCGAGGATTATCTGAAAGCCGCCCCCTGGAAGGAAGGGGATCGGGAGATCACGCTCAGCCCGGAGCGGATGGCGGAATTCGAAGCCGCCGAGGAGTTCATCCTTACGATTACGGCCAATGGCTATGGCAAGCGGACCTCGGCTTACGAATATCGCCGTACCAATCGTGGCGGCCAGGGTATCACCAACATCGTCTCGTCGGAGCGAAACGGACCGGTGGTGGCCAGCTTCCCGGCGCATAATGGCGAGCAGCTGATGCTCGTGTCGGATCAGGCGAAACTGATCCGCACCTCGGTGGGCGACATTCGCGTCATCGGCCGGAATACGCAGGGCGTCATCATCTTCCGCGTGGCCGAGAACGAACATGTCGTGTCTGCCGCGCGCATCGAAGAGAATGAGGAAGAGGCCGAGGACGATCTGCGCAGCGAGATCGAGCAGATTTCGCCTGAGGTCGACCCGCAGGTCGATGCCGATACCAGCGAAGATCTGTCGGACGGCGGCGAAGCCGAGAGCGAGACGGAATAGGAGCCTGCCCGTGCCTGAGACGACCGGTTACAAGATCCTGACGGCCGATCAGCTTTCGGTGCTGGAACGGGACGGCCGCTTTGCCGGCTCCCCGGTCGATCTCCAGGACGGCTACATCCACCTTTCTACGGCGGATCAGTTGGGCGAAACGCTCGCCAAACATTATGCCGGACAGGACGACCTCCAATTGGTCGCGGTGGATCTCGAAGCTTTGGGCGATGCCGTGAAGTGGGAGCCGTCACGCGGCGGCGCCCTCTTCCCGCATATTTACGGCCCGATCACGTTGGACGTGGTGGTCGCCTATAGTGCTCTCGAATATGAGCCCGACGGGTCGATCCGGCTGCCGATCACCGGCTGATCGCTCCGCACAACTGGCCCGCTGTACGCACAGTAACGCAAGCGGGTTCGGATCAGCCGAGTGCGCCCGTACCGCCTGGTTCATGGTCGCGCTCCAACCGCGCGACACGCACCCATTCGAACAGAACGAAAGCGATCCCGACGATCCCGATGATCGCAGCAAAGCGGAACATCGTCGCATATCCATAATCCTGGATGCCTTCGCCGAAGGCGGCCCGCCCCAGCGCGCCGATCAGCATCGTCAGCGAAGACAACAGGGCATATTGTACGGCGCTATGCTGCTTTGACGTGATCGACGAGAGGTAAGCGACGTAGGCGCCCCCGGCCAATCCGCTGCACGTATTCTCGATCCCGATCGTCACCAGCAGCCTGTTCATGCGCAGATCGAAGCCGAACAAGCCGGTAAAGCGATCTATCGCGAGCATGTGCGAGAAGGCGTCCAGCCAGGCGCCGCCAGCGGCCAGATCGGCATAGAGCAGATTGGCGAGCGCGGTGATGATCGCGCCGACCATTAGCGTCGGCAGGCGCCCGATCGTGGCGAACAGTACGCCGCCCAAGGCGGTGCCGACGATCAGCATGACGATGCCGAACACCTTGGAGGCAAAGGCGACCTCCTCATTCGTATACTGCATATATTGCAGGTAGAAGGGATAGGCGAACGGCCCCCAGATGGACTCGCACAGCCGATATGTCAGGATCAGGCCGAAGACGATGATCGCGCCCCAGCGTAGCCGCTCGATCAACTCCCCCAAGGGCAGGACCAGCGCGCGATACAAACGATCCGCGCCCCGGCTCAACACGCCGGACGGGTCCCGCTCCCCGTCATGGGCAACCTTGCCGTTCAGCCAGGCCGCCACGATCGCCGGCATCAATATGGTCGCCACGACGATCCAAGGCCCATAATTGCGCGTGAAATCGCCCGCAGAGACGGGTTTGCCGTCCGCGTCGGGGCCATGCAAGGCCTTGATCATGAAAGCGGCGAGCGTAACGATCGCCCAGATCCAGCCGATCCCGACAACGAAGAGCCCGATCGTGCGCTCGCGCCGATTGGGAACGGCGAAGCCGGCGAGCGGCACGACATTCTGCCCCTCAGGAGACGGCGTGTCCGGCGCCAAGACCGTTGCCACCATGCAAAGCGCCATCAGCCCGCCCATGATCGCGTAGACCGATTGCCACGTCATCTGGGCGGCCAGCACCAGGGCGAAGGCGCCGCCGACCAGCGCCGCGATGCGGAAGCCGAATTGGTAGATGGAGGACAGGATTTCCACCGTCGCGCGCTCATCCGCAACGTCAACGCGCCAGGCGTCGAGCGCGATATTCTGCGTTGCGGACAGGAAGGCTCCCAGGACGGCCAGTCCGGCAACGCCCCCCAAGGACACCGCTGGATCCATCGTCGCGAGCAGCAGGAAGCAGAGCACGAGCAGGCCCTGGCACAGGAAGATCCAGCTCCGCCGCCGACCGAACCGCGCCAACAGAGGCGGTCGAGCCTGATCGACCAAGGGCGACCAGAGAAATTGGAAGCCGTAAGCCAGACCGATCCAGGAAAGGATCCCGATCGTTGCGAGGCTGACCTTCGCCTCCCCCAGCCACGCGTTCAGCGTCCCGATCAGCAAAGTGAAAGGAAGGCCTGCCGAAAAGCCGAAAGCCAGCATCAACGCGGTTTTGCGATCGCTCAACGCACTCCGCAGCAGCGCCAGACCGCCCATCTTCCCCGCCACTCGCCAGCATCCTTGACTGTTCGCACGACGCTTAGCGCAAAAGTGGCGTCAGGGAAGCAGCCTGACCATCGCCGAGAAGAGGCGCCAGGCGCGCCCTCAATCCGTAAACAGGGTGAAGGTCTTCGGGATGCGCTTGGTGGGGCGGCCGGACAGCTTGGCATCAACGCTGTCGATCGCGGCGATCAGATCGCGCTGGCTATACGGTTTGGACAACACGCCCACCGCAAGCGTGCGCGCATCGGGCGGCGACCCGCCGGTAACGAAGATGAGCGGTACGCCGCGCGCCTGCGCTGCTCGGGCCACATCCTTTCCGCTGCCACCGTCCGAGAGGTTCACATCGGCGAGAACCAGATGAACATCATCGTCCATCGCATTGATGGCGTTGGGGACCGTGTCGACCGTTGCAACGATTTCATAGCCGGCGTCGCGAAGCGAATGTTCGTTGTCGAAGGCGACCAGCGGCTCGTCCTCGACGATCAGAATGCGTTTGACTGTCCGTTCCCGCTTTCCGAACAACATGCGCCCTCACTTGCTGCAGGCTTGACGACCCGCCCCTTTGCCCCGACCAGCATGCCCATCGGGAGAGCATGTGTGGCCAAGCGAATTACAATCTACATCCTCGCCGCGATGATCTTGGGGATCCTCGTCGGTTTCGGTCTCAATCAGACGATCACTGATCCATCCGCTATCGCAACGATCACGGATGCGCTTTCGATCCTGACCGGCTTGTTCCTCAAGCTGATAAAGATGATCATCGCGCCGCTTGTATTCGCAACATTGGTCGGTGGCATCGCCCATATGGGGGACCGCTCCGCTTTGGGCCGCATGGGCGCGCGGACGATCGGCTGGTTCTTATTGGCCAGCGTCGTCTCGATCACGCTCGGCCTTATGTTCGTCAACATCATCCGGCCGGGCGTCGGGCTCGGCCTTCCGCTCCCGCCGGTGAACGAAGCGAATGGGCTCGCCCAGGCGCATTTCGTGCTGAAGGAATTCATCCTCGATCTGGTGCCAAGTTCGATCTTCGATGCGCTGGCCAAGAATGCGATCCTGCAGATCGTGGTGTTTGCGACATTCGCCGGCGTTGCCTGTACGGCGATCGGCGACAAGGCCGAGCCGATCGTGAAAGCGATGGATTCGCTTGCGCAGTTGATGCTGACGATCACCGATTATGTGATGCGCCTCGCCCCGATTGCGGTCTTCGCGGCCGTCACCAGTGCCGTGTTCAAGGAGGGTCTCGGCATCCTGTGGACCTTCGGCTATTTCATGGGCGGCTTCTATCTGGCGCTGGCGGTCTTGTGGGCGATACTCTTCGGCGTTGCCGTGGTGGCGGTCGGCGCCGGGCGCGCCAAGGATCTGTTCCGCTTCATCCGTGCGCCCTTCCTGATCGCCTTCTCAACGGCATCGTCCGAAGCCGCCTTCCCGCGAACGCTGGAGGCGCTCGAAGATTTCGGCGTGCCGCCTCGGGTCGCCGGCTTCGTTCTGCCGCTCGGCTACTCATTCAACCTCGACGGTTCGATGATGTATTGCAGCTTCGCGACGATGTTCATCGCGCAGGCCTATGGGATCCACCTGAGTTTCACCCAGCAGGCCACGATGCTGTTGCTGCTGATGGTAACGTCCAAAGGGATTGCCAGCGTACCGCGCGCCAGCTTGGTCGTGATCTCTTCCACGCTGGCCACCTTCCACATTCCTGAAGCGGGCCTGCTGCTGATCCTCGCGGTGGATCAGTTCCTCGACATGGGCCGGACCGGCACGAACGTCATCGGCAACGCTGTCGCCTCCACGCTTGTCGCGAAATGGGAGGGGATATTGGGCACGTCCAAAACTGCAGCAACAAGGACCACCGCCGCCGCTTAGACTAGGGGGCGGTACCCCAGGCCACGGGCGCCGGCGCCATCGCGGAGAAGCGATCATACAGCAAGCGGGCAATCTCCGCGATACTGCGATCGCGCTCCCATTCGGACCGCATGCCTTTGGCAAAGATCGCCAACGCCAGTCGATGACCGTTGGGCAGGCTGATGATGCCGACATCATCCGATACGCCGGCCAACGTTCCGGTCTTATGCGCCACCGGCGTACCAGGCGGAAGCAGAGCCTTGATGCGGTGTGCGCCGGTGACGCAGCGCGCCATCACGTCGAAGAGATAAACGGTGCTTTGCGGGCTGAGCAGTGCCCCCTGCTGCAGCTTCTTCAGCAGCGCCACCATAGCCGCCGGCGTCGATGTGTCACGCGCATCCCCGATGAATGCGGGATTGACCTCGCCATCCTCGGTGAGGCTGGCCGATTGCGCCATGTCCTGCGGCGTCAGCGGCAGGTTCGCGATGATCTTGCCCGCGCGGCTGCGGTCGTCGAGCACTAGTCGTGCGATGGTGCGGTCCATCCGTTGCCCGCGGATCCCCGCGCGCGCCAGCCAGGCGTTGACCGCCGTGGTGCCGCCCACCGCTTTCAACAGGATATCGGCCGCACCATTGTCGCTGCGGATCAGCATCAATTCGATCAGGCGTCCGGCCCTGATCACCGTACGGCCGCGGCTGTAAAGTTGGTCGAGATGGAAGCGGCCGCTATCCACGCCCGCCAGATACGCGCCGGCAATCGCGATCTTGACCGTGCTGGCCATCGGAAAAGGGTCGCGCCCCGCAAAGGCGAAGGTCTCGCCCGTATCCAGGTTCATGGCGGCGATGCCGATGCGCCCCGCGCCGTTGCTGGCGATGGCCGCAACCTGTTGCGACAGCGTGTAGGGGGAGGCTGTGCTGCTAAAACCAGGCTGCAACGGCAGTTCCGCATAGGTCGGTGTGGCCAATGCCGTGAGACCAACAAGGACTCCGATCATCTGCCGCATCAACACTGCCATCTGCATACTCCGGAGGGCGATCCACACCTGAGAATCCTTAATTCGGATCGACCGCAAGCTTTTTGTGGGAACGGTGCGCCGCGATGGTCTAGAAGCGCGACGTGTCCCAGCCCCCCTCCGACGATAAACCCGCCCCCCGCCCCGGTCGTGAACCGCAGCGTATCGCCAAGCTTCTTGCCCGCGCCGGCATCGCCTCGCGGCGGGAAATCGAGCGCATGATCGAAGCGCGCCGCATCGCGATCGACGGCGCCGTCATCGAAACACCGGCGACGATCGTAACATCGCTGCGCGGCATCACCGTGGATGGTCAACCGGTGGCCGCGCCGGGTGCGGCGCGGCTGTTTCTCTATCACAAGCCGGCCGGCCTGCTGACGACCGAGCGGGATCCCAAGGGACGGCCGACCATCTATGACAAATTGCCGCGCGATCTGCCGCGCGTGGTTCCGGTCGGCCGGCTCGACTTGAACACCGAAGGCCTGCTGCTGCTCACCACCGACGGCGAGCTGAAACGCCAGCTCGAACTGCCCTCGGTCGGAGTCGAGCGGACCTATCGGGCTCGCGCATATGGAGATGTCACACAGACGCAACTCGAAGATCTGATCGAGGGGATCGAGATTGACGGCGTGCGCTACGGTGCGATCGACGCCAACCTGGAGCGGCGAACCGGCGCGAATGTGTGGGTCGAGATGCGCCTGCGCGAAGGGAAGAATCGGGAGGTTCGACGGGTGCTCGAGCATCTCGGCCTGCAGGTCAGCCGTCTGATCCGCACGGCCTATGGGCCGTTCGTTTTGGACGAGCTCGCGCCGGGAGACGTGGGCGAAGTGCGGCAGCATGACCTTGTGCAGTTCCGTGCTACCCTGAAGAAGGCCGAATCAGGTCCGAAGCCGGGGCCGCGCGTCCCGCGTCCTTCGCGACCCGCTGCGGCCCCAGCGCCGTTGCCCGGTGGCCGGCGCGGCCGTCCGCAGCGTCGGAGCGGCCCTGCTCCGGTCAAGCCGCGGGGCTGATCATGCGCATCATCGCAGGCAAGTGGCGCGGACGGGTTTTGCGTGCTCCCTTGGGCGAGACCACCCGTCCAACCGCGGATCGTACGCGTGAGGCCTTGTTCTCGATTCTTGCCAGCCGCATCGGCTCATTTGAAGGGCTGGTCGTCGCCGACATCTTCGCCGGCACCGGCGCCTTGGGGCTGGAGGCGATCTCGCGCGGCGCAGCCCATTGCACGTTCGTCGATCAGGATCGGGACGCCGTAAAGGCATTGAAAGCCAACATCGCCATGCTCGCCGCGCCCGGCGATGTGATCGCCAGTCCGGTCGCGTCGCTCGGGCCGTCCCGCCGTGCCTACGACCTGCTCATGTTCGATCCGCCTTATGGCAGCGGCGGCGCGGGTGCGCTGATCGAACGGCTGACCCGGCTTGGCTGGGCCGGTGCCGCGGCTTGGGCCACCGTGGAAACGCATAAGCAGGAACAGGTCACCGCGGAAGGCTGGGTGCTGGAGGCAGAACGGACCTATGGCCTGGCTAAGCTGTCCGTGCTCGCCCGGAGGCAAGCAGCGCAATCAGACTGATCACCGCCGCCGCGCTGCAATAAAGGCCGACAAGCGAGAGCCCGCCACGCGCCGCCAGCGCCTGCGCCACCAGCGGGGTAAGGCCGCCGCCGAGCACACCCGCAACGTTGAAGGCCATCGACACGCCCGTATAGCGCACACGCGCCGGAAAGAGGCTGGGCAGCCAGGACCCGAGCGGGCCATAGACGAAACCCATCATCGTCAGTGCAAGCGCGAGGAACAGGAAGACCAGCAGCAGCGAGCCGGATCCCATCAGCGGCGCCATCAAGAGCCCGCCCAACATGGTCGCGACGCAACCGAACATCAGCACCCGCCGCTCATCGAAATGCCGGTCGGCCAGCCAAGCCGAGGCGTAGATCCCGCCAGCCATGAACAGGATCGCGCCAAGCTGCACGGCGAGGAATTGCTCCATGCTGTAGCCCAATGTCTTGGTGCCGTAGCCCAGCGCAAAAGCGGTCGCGACATAATAGAGCGCGAAACAGGCGATCGCGCCGATCGTGCCCGCGGCCAGCGGCCCGAAATGGCGTGAAACCAACTCGCCCAAGGGAACGGCCGGTGGCGGCGCTTCGGTGAGCGAAGCGGCAAACTCCGGCGTCTCCGTAAGCTTGAGCCGGATCCACAGGCCGACGCCGACCAGCAATGCAGAAAGCGCAAATGGGACGCGCCAGCCCCAGTCATGGAATTGCTGAGGCGTGAGAATAGCGCCAAGGATCAGGAACAGGCCGTTAGCCGCGATGAAACCGACGGGCGCACCGAGTTGCGGAAACATGCCATAGCGGGCCCGCTTGCCGGGCGGTGCATTCTCGACTGCCAGCAAGGCAGCCCCACCCCACTCTCCGCCGAGCCCAAAGCCCTGGCCGAAGCGCAGCACGCACAGCATCAGCGCCGCGATCCACCCGGCGCTGAGATAGGTGGGGAGACAAGCGACGAGGGTCGTCGAGATGCCCATCGTCAACAGCGACGCGACAAGGGTGGATTTACGACCGACGCGATCGCCGAAATGCCCGAAGAAGATAGACCCGAGCGGTCGGGCGACAAAGGCAACACCGATGGTTGCGAAGGACAGCATCTGCTGCGCGGTATGCGAGGCTTGGGGAAAGAAAAGCTGTCCGAACACCAGCGCGGCGGCCGTGGTGTAGACATAGAAATCGTAAAATTCGATGCCCGTCCCGACCAGGCTGGCAATCAGCACTCGGCGTGTCGAAGGCGGTGCCTTTGCAGCCATATCCCCACTCCCGCGGCGGCGTGATGCCGCGGCAGTGGGGATTGGCGGTGCAGGCGGCGGCGGTCAACCGCGCGCCCGCACTTTATGCATTAACGGCGATGACGGCGCGCATGGGCCTTCGTCGTGCCGCCACCGCGCTGGACGCAGTGATCCGTGACGCTGCGTGAGCAGGACGGATAGGTGGACATATCAGCAGTCGTTGGCGTCGGCATTGCGTTGGTCGTGCCGGCGCTCGGCGTAGCCGAAGCGTCGGGCATCGGCGCGGTCGCCGGAGCCGCAGCGTCAGCAGGCGCTGCCGGGGCGGTGGCGTCCGCGGGCGCCGCTTGCGGGCTCATGCTGCTGTCGGTGGTTGCCGGCGCCGAGGTATCCGGCGTGGTGGTCTGCGCGATGGCGGCGGTGCCGA
>NZ_JBMDXN010000125.1:0-1852 GCF_048595155.1 Sphingomonas sp. | reverse complement strand
GTGCCACGCAGCTCGGCATCCTCGCCCTCGCTCGGCGCCTCAGCGCCCGCCAGCTGCGCCAGCGCGCGCGTGATCGCCGCATCGGGCTCCGCCACCAATTCGGGCGGACGCCGCTGGGTGAAGGTTTCCGCCCGCGCCGTCGCGGCCCGGATCAACTGCCGCGTCAACGCCACCGGCAGCGCCAGCTGCGTGTCCTGTTGCGACGCAATCTCCAGCTGATTGTCCGCCCGCTCCAGCTCCCCCTGCAGGATCAGGATGTCGGCGAGCGCCAGCCGATGCCCCACCTGCGCAGGGTCGCTGCGGACCTTCCCCGCCAGCAGGGTCCGCAATCCGTCAAGGTCCCCTGCGCGCAAGAGGGCGGACGTGTCGCTCGTGGCTGCCGTTTCGCTCATGCCGCTCCGGGCTCCTTCATGATGGTGACGAGGTGAAATTCGCTGATCGCCTGATCCAGCTGGAAATGCGGCTTCAGCGCCACGCCGCATTCGTAGCTTCCCGGCGTTCCCGGCAGTTCGCGCACGGAAATGCGCGCCTCCTGCAGCGGATAGCGGGCCTTCTGTTCGAACGACACGTCGGCGCCGCCGCTGATATATTGGTTGAGCCACCGCTGCAGCCGCTGTTCGACTTCATCGGCCGACTTCAGTGCGCCGATCCATTCCCGGCCGATGATCTTGATGTAATGGGCGAAGCGCGACACGCACAGGATGTAGTTCAGCATCGTGCCGAGCTGCTGGTTGGTCCGCGCGATCTCGGTATCATAGGTGGTCGCCGGCTTGTGCAGCGACGGCATATTGTGGATCGCCAGATAGGGCGTGTCCTTCACCCGCCGGACGCTGATGAAGCCGGCCTCGGCCAGCTCCCGGTCCAGCCCTTCCGACAATTGGACCTCGACCGGGAATTTGACGATCTTGCCCGGGGCGTCCGTCTCGAAATCGACCATTGGCAGTGTCGCGACCAGCCCTGCGGTGAGCTCGTCCCGTACCAGGCCGCGCACCGCGGCGGGCCAGCGATAATCGTTGAACGCACGCAACACGACATGGCCGATCGCCAGCCCGCCGGCACCCCACAACGATTGCCGCTCATCCGGCTCGTAGCGGAAGCCGCAATCGCCGACCTGGCGCCCGCGCCACGGCCCGCGCAGGCGGATCCTGGGTGCGACGACGCCGATGAAGCGTGCGTCCGGCCGCTCCTGAAAGGAACGCAGCCGCATATAAGCGGGGTTGCGAAAATCGGCCGACAGCGTCTGGCGCAAGTCCATGTCGCCGAAATTGTCCACGCCGAACAGGCCAGGCGCCGCGTCCAGGATGATCGGCGCGAAGGCCGCCGCACCGACCGCGGCGAGCTGGCGCAATATCTCGATATCGTCGGTCTTGCGGCCCCGCGTCGGGCGATGCTGCACGTCGTACAGCCCGATCAGCATGGAGAAGGGCACGCCACCCGGCATGTCGAACTCTTGCGAGTAGACGAGGTCGAAGAGCGCGCTCTTGTCGAATTCGGGCGCGCGCTCGAAGTCGCGTCCGATCTCGTGCCACCGTGCATCCAGCAGACGGATGCGCGACATGTCGTCGATCCCCAGACCGGCCGTCAGCCAGCGCACGCCGCGCCACGCCGCCTCCAGCGCGGCGAAGCGGGGATGGTCGATGATGGCGTTGACCTGGTCGGATATCAGGCCGTCGATCACGGCGATCGCATAATCGATCCGCGCGCGCGCCTCGGGCCACGGCGCCTCGCCCACCCATGCGGCCAGCGCTTCCTCGTCCGTCAGGGCGAGGAAGCGGTCGAGCGCCGCGGAGTCGATATTGCCTCCGGCCAGCGACTGAAGCACCGTGTCGCCGGGGGGCGGGGGCCCGGCGGG
>NZ_JBMDXN010000124.1:0-24971 GCF_048595155.1 Sphingomonas sp. | reverse complement strand
AAGCCGCTAGGGTGTCACGGAAGTTTTGCGAAGCTTCGACTTAGCGTCCCAAGCAGCCCCGCGCCGATCGAAACCCACCGAAGCGGGCAAGCATGCCCGCAGCGGATCCAGCTGCGAACGGGCGGGTATGTACATGGTTTGTTCTACTTTGTCAAGAATGGTCTCAGCGCGTGGGGAGGCCGAGCACCCGCATCACCGATTCGATCTGGGTTGGAGTAAGGCCTGCGTCGAGCGCGTCGGCGATGACCTGCGCATCGCGCTGTCCGCGCTGACGTAACGCGATTACCAGGCTGCGCAGCGCTTCGAGCCGGGCATTGGCCAGCCTGCTGCTGGGCGCGATCCCGAAGATCGCCCTGAGCAGGCGTGCGAAACGGCCCGTTGGCGCGCGATGCGCGATCCGATCGCGTCGGCCGATGGCAATGGCGGATTGCTCCAGCGCATCAAAGGGAGAGATCATCGCCTTATCCGCCAAAGCTGTAGGTGAGACCAAGTCCGAGCGAGCCCTGATTGCGCGAGCCACGCTGGCGCACCAATGGGGATCTTCCCGCATCGCCTGACAGGCGATCATAGCCGGCGAGCAGGGCAGCGCTGAGGCTGGGGGCAAATGGCAGAAGGATCGTGCCGCCCGTACCGTAAGAGAGAAGGCCGCCCGTCGCACGATAGCGGGGCAGGCCCGACTGTACGGATTGTCGCGCGTCAACCCCGAAGTAGGACCGATTGTAGCGATCGTCGACGAAGGTGGCGCGCGGACCGAACGAGACAATGAGGGGCCGACCGCCGACGGCGATCGCGGAAATTGGGGCGGCATAGCGCGCGCCGAGCTGGGCAATGAGGCCGTCATGGCCGCCCAGCCCCTTGCGTACCTCTACTTTTGCGGAGACACGGCCTGACTGATATTGGGCGTACCCGCCTGCCTCAGCCGTGCCGGGAACATCGCCCAGCCCACGCAAGGCTTCCGTCCGGCCTCCGGCGATCAGCAACACGGTCTTTCCGCTCTCCCGTCGCTTCTGTTCATATCTGAGGATCGGGCCGGCACGGAAATGGCTGCTCTTGATCAGGTCGGCGCCAACGCCGTCGATCAGCGAGACGAAGTAGCGATCTTGATAGCGTATTTCGATATTGGGTCCGGCCCGAAGCTGATAGTGGCTCGAGCCGAGAAACGCCGGTGCGTAGAGCGCGCCTCCGCCGAGCCGCAACTGCCAGTCACCCTTGGGCCGGTCCCCAGCCGGCGCATTCGCGAGACGTGCGGGATCGGGATCGGACGGGATCGGGCCTTGCGCGTCCGCCTCCGTTGCGGACAGGGAAAGGGCAAATAGTAGGGCACGTCGCCGCGTGATAAAGGCGTGCATGAGCGATCCTTTAGATAGGGTATAAAAGTCGAAGGGTCGGCGGGCGGCGACCCTCCCGTTTATCAACGCCCGGCCGATCCGGAGCGGGGAAGCCAGAGTGGCCGAAGCGAGATCGTGATCAGGAAGACGATCCCCGCGGCGACCAGCCCTACCAGGTCGGACCCCGTTTTATGCGCCACCAGCCGCGCCAACAGAGCCAGTGGTAGTGTCGCCAGCGTGGCCAGCAGCACGCGCCGCAACGCGCCCAGAATGCGTGGCATCAGTCCACTCCGAGACCGGCGCCTGCCAGCTCCATGGCCCAGGCGCCGATGTGGATCGTGTGAGGTCTTAACACTAGGCATTTTTATCCTCGGCGCTGCGTCACGCCGCCAACCGCAGAGCCAGCGGCAAGCGACAAGCGAACACGGATACGATTCGTAGATCGATTGATCGCTCTATTATAACGCGGCGTCAACTCAAATCGATTGATCACTCTATTTTAGCTAAGTCGGTCAGCCGAGCTGGGACGGGCGGGGGACGGCGGCGCCGCAGTTCGACCATTGCTGGAGCGAGCATACTATTTTATGCAACGAGGATGCGCACCGTAAATGCCGAGAGACATGCCGAGAAACGTGCCGAGATCCTGGAAGCGGCCGGTCGATGCTTCCTACGCAACGGTTTTCACCGCGCGTCCATCTCCGCAATTTGCGCTGAGGCCGGCATCAGCCCAGGCCACCTATACCATTATTTCGACAGTAAGGAGGCGATCATCACCGCGCTGGTGGAAGACCGGCTGGACAATGCGGCCCGGCGCTATCAGCTGCTGATCAACGTGGACGATATCGTGCCAACGCTGTTGGCGGAGTTGGAGCGCTATCTACGCGAGGAACATTCGTCCGGTTTCACGCTGAAGAAGATGATGTTGAGCGACATCCTGGGCGAGGCAAGCCGCAATCCCGCGATCGCCGCCCTGTTCACGTCCTTCTGCAACAAGCGCTATCGCTATGCCGCAGACTTGCTGCGCAAGGGCCAGGCGAGCGGACAGATCGACCCGTCGCTCGATCCGGATGCCACCGCCGAACTGCTGATCAGCACAGCCGATGCCGCCGAGACATGGTCGATCCGCAACCCCGACCATGAATTTGACAAGAATTTCGCTGTCTTTCGAACGATGCTTGAGCGGCTGCTGACCCCGCCCGCTCGCCACGCCGCAGGCTAAGCCGCCACCGCCTGCCACTGGCCGGGCGCGAGGCCCGAGATCGACCAATCACCGATCGACCAGCGTACCAGCCGCAAGGTCGGGTAGCCGACCGCGGCGGTCATGCGGCGGACCTGGCGGTTGCGGCCTTCCGTGATGGCGAGCCTGATCCAGCAATCGGGAATGGCCTTGCGGACGCGGATGGGCGGATCGCGCGGCCAAAGATCGGGATCCGGGATGCGTTCGGCCAGCGCCGGCCGGGTCATGCCATCCTTGAGCGACACGCCTTTTCGGAGGCGATCCAGCGCTTGCTCGTCCGGCTCTCCCTCGACCTGCACGAGATAGGTTTTGGGAAGCTTGAACTTGGGATCGGCGATGCGCGCCTGCAGCCGACCATCGTCGGTCAGCAGCAGCAGGCCTTCGCTGTCGAAATCCAGCCGGCCTGCCGGGTAGACCCCCGGCACATCGATAAAGGTGGACAAGGTCGGACGCGGCGAGCCGGCCGTGCCGCGATCGGTGAATTGCGACAGCACGCCATAGGGTTTGTTAAACAGGATCAGGCGCGCCATCCCCCCCTGCCCTAACGATAGTTGAAGCTGATGCTGATCCGATCTTCCCTCGCCTCGCTCGGCATCACCTCATGCCGCAGCCAGCTTTCCCACAGGAAGACGGAGCCGGGCGCGGGATCGGCATAGACGAAGGCCTGCAGATCGGCGGGCCCTTCGGGCAGACGCCGCGGCGCGGCCATCATCATGGCGAGACGGGGATCCTCCAGCTTAAGCGCACCGGAGCCGGGCGGCACCGCGACATAAAGCGTGCCGGAGACGACGCTGTGCGGATGGATATGGCCGGAATGGACGCCGCTGCGCTTCATGACGTTGACCCACAGGCTGTCGAGCTTCAGCGGGCGGGCCAGATCGAAGGCGCAATCGACCGCGAAGGCGGCGACATGGCGGTTCAGCTTCTTGACCAGATCGGCGAAAACCGGATCGCGCTGCGGCAGATCGTCCAGCGAGGCGTAGGAGGTATAGCCGCGATAGCCGTGCGCCTTGGACCAGCCGCGGCCGGCGCGGTCATCTTCCGCCAGCGTCCGGCAGCTGTGATCGAGCTCCTCCAGCAGGCGATCGTCGCCGAGTTCGCCTTCATAAAAGCGGGTCGCAAACAGGCTGCGCGTCGTCATGCCGTGCCCTCCCCAGCCGGGATCCGCCAGGGCGGGAAACGGCGATTGTCGCCGGCATGATAGAGGCAGATCGCATTGCCGTCCGGATCTGCCAGCCGCGCCTCGCGCCACAGCCAGGGCTGATCTGCGGGTGGCGAGACGGCTGTTATACCGCGCGCGGCCATGGCGGCGACGGCGGCATCAACATCGTCGACCTCGAAATAGACAATCGTAGTCGTTCCCACTGCCGCCTCGGCATGGATCGACAGGGTTTCGCCGGTCGGCGTTTCGAACCGGGCATAGCGCGGCGGCGCATCGACGATCTGCGTCAGACCGAGCGCGCGATAGAAAGCGACTGCCGCCGCATAATCGGTAACACCGACGGTGACCTGATTGAGCTTCATGCCGGCCTGCTTCGCCGGGTTCGCGATCCGCATCAAGGGGCATGATCGGCCGGACGTCCGCCGGGCATAGGCGTGCGGGTCATGCTCGGCTAGGCTGGGGTCATGCATATGTCCCATGATCCGCTCGCTCCGGCCGAGGCGCCGATCGGCTTCGACGATTTCCTGAAGGTGGATATCCGGGTGGGCACGATCGTGGCGGCGGAGCCGTTCCCGGAGGCGCGCAAGCCCGCGCTGAAGCTGGTGATCGACTTTGGGGCGACGATCGGCACGAAGCGATCGAGCGCGCAGGTGACCGAACATTATGCCACCGACACGCTGATCGGCCGGCAGGTGGCGGCGGTGGTGAACTTCCCGCCGCGCCAGATCGGCAAATTCCTGTCCGAAGTGCTGACGCTGGGTTTTCCCGATGCGGACGGTGCGGTGGTGCTGTTCGCGCCGGACCAGCAGGTGCCGGACGGCGGGCGACTATTCTGATCATCTCGGCATGCGCTTCGCACGTCTGCGAAAGGGCGGCACAAGGAAGATCGGGCGACAGAAAGGCCGTGCCATGGGTGTACGACGTTCGGGGCTTCGAGGCATCAGCCGGCGCGGCCTGATCTTGTTGCTGGTCGCGCTGGGGCTGGCGCTTGCCGCTTATGTCGCGTCGCTTTCCAACAGCCGTGCGACGGTTCGGTTCACGCCGCTGGAAAAGAATGCGGGCGACCTGCTCGCCGCGCTGATCATGGATTCGAACTTGCCTATCGAGAAAGCCGGGAAAGTGGAGCGGCTGGACGCCGACGGCACCCAGCCGGATACGGCCATGCAACGCCTCGTCATTCCCGCAACGGCAGAGGCGGTGCGTACCGGCTTTCGCAAAGGATGCCGGCGCGCGGGCCTGGGCGCGCCCAGCGCGCTGACCTTGGGATCGCAACCTGATGCGATTTGCGAGGGCGCATGGCGCGGTGGTACGGCTACGGTCACCGTCGGCCTGAATTGCGCGCAATCATGCGAGGCGGACGTCGCGGTCTACCATCTGTGGTTTTGACAGGCCGGCCGGGTTTGACTGTGCCGATGGTACGGCAACGAGGATGACGCGTATCGTGAGCAAAAACCGTCCGGAACAACCAATGACGGTTGCTGGTAAAGCCTATCTGTCGGCTGTTGCCCTTGGGCTCGCGGCCGCCGCGCCCGCCCCTGCTCAAGCGCCGGCTGCGCCGAAGGTGCAGGTGCCTTTGGCAGGGCAACCGCGCAATGCGGACGAGCAGCTTGCCCTGCAGGCCGGCAATCTGCTCGACCTGATCGCGCGGCCTGATACACATTATGCGACATTCACCTTATTGGCGCCGAATGCGCGGCTGTGGATTGTCGGGCAAGGGAAGAGCCGCATGGTCGAGGGGCCTGCCGTGCAGGAAGCCTTGACGGCGATATTCCGGCAGCCGGACGACGATCATTGGTTGGTCCATGACGCCGCGAAGGTTCAACGCGACGGCAGCTTTGGTCGCTTCACCATCGTTGCCAAGGGGCGGGAACGGGGCCGATCGTTCGGCGGCTGCATCGTCTTGTACGGCGATGCGATCCTTCAGGGAACGCAATGGTCGGTCGTCAACCTGACCCTCACGCGAAGACGCTCCGGATGTGATAGTGGATAAGGGCGCTGGCTGACGCGCGGAGCCCTGAGCCGGAGCGCAGACTGAAGCCTCCCGATGGATGCTGAAACGAGTTCAGCATGACGGTAGCGGCACGAAGTAAGCGATGTATCAGCAAGAATGACGCTCAGGCGAGGCGCAGGGCGATCTCGTTCATGAAGCGGGCGTCGTTGCCGTCGGCGAGCAAGGGCGCTTCGGCGGCGACGGCGCCAAGCATGTCGGTCAGATCGTCGAGTTCAGCCTTGGCGTAGCTGCCGAGAACATAGCCGGTGACGCGATCCTTGTGGCCGGGATGGCCGATGCCGAGGCGGACGCGTCGATAGTCCTGGCCAAGATGGGCATCGATCGAGCGGAGGCCATTATGGCCGGCCGCGCCGCCGCCGGTCTTCACCTTGACGCGAAAAGGTTCCAGATCGAGTTCGTCGTGAAAGGCCGTGAGCGCGGACAGTTCGAGCTTGTAGAAGCGCATGGCTTCGCCAACCGAGCGGCCGCTGTCGTTCATGTAGGTGGCGGGTTTGAGCAGCAGGACGCGCTGGGTGCCGATCCGGCCGGCGGAGATCCAGCCCTGGAACCCCTTTTTCCACGGGTCGAAGCCATGGACTTCGGCGATGGCATCCACCGCCATGAACCCGACATTGTGGCGGTGGAGCGCATATTCCGCGCCCGGATTGCCGAGGCCGACCCAGAGTTGCATCGCGCTGTCTTAGACGATCCGGCACGAGCGAAGCCGAGGCACACCCAATGGTGGCCGGACTTCGCTCGCTCCGAACAGGATGATTAAGCCTCGGGGGTTTCCTCGGCGGCTTCGGCTTCGTCGCCTTCGCTCGACTTGAGCGCCGACGGCGCAACGATCGTGGCGATGGTGAAATCGCGGTCGTCGATCGCGGACGTCGTGCCGGACGGCAGCGTCACGGCCGAGATGTGGATCGAGTCGCCGACTTCGAGGCCCTCGAGCGAGATTTCGATCTGCTCAGGGATTTCGGCTGCGTCGCAGACCAGTTCCAGCTCGTGGCGGACGACGTTGAGCACGCCACCGCGCTTGATGCCGGGCGCCAGTTCCTCATTGGTGAACACGACCGGCACGGCGACGTGGACGGTGGTGTGTTCGCCGATGCGCAGGAAATCGACGTGGAGCGGACGGTCAGTGACCGGGTGAAACTGGACGTCCTTGGGCAGGGTGCGCACGGCTTCACCGACGCCGTCGATCATCACGACGGTGTTCATGAAGTGGCCCGTGGACATCGCCTTGATCAGCGCCTTCTCTTCGAGATGGATCGCGAGCGGTTCCTGCTTGTTGCCGTACACTACGGCGGGGACGCGGCCTTCGCGACGCATGGCACGGGAGGCTCCCTTGCCTGCCCGTTCGCGCGTCTCGGCCGACAGGGTGAGCGTGTCGCTCATATCATGTCTCCAGTTTCGCTAGTTGATGGGCCCGCCGCCTCCAGGGATGTCCGGCGGGAAGCGGCGGCCTGTAGCGGAAGAGCGGTGGAGGCGCAACCTGCGTGCGTCGGTCACGACACGCAGGCAATGGCCTTAAGACTGCCTTACGGGGCTTCCTCTGAATGAGGGGGGTGCGCCTCTCTATGGATGTTGAAACAAGTTCAGCGTGACGAGTGGGCCTTAAGCATCACGAGGGGGATTTATTGGACGCGGACGACCCTCAGTCCCTTGGCCGCCAGCATCTTCTGCACTGAATCCGGGCCAACGAGATGACCGGCGCCGACCGCGACGAAGATGGTTCCGGGCTGATCGAGGCGCTTGGCGAGGATGTCGGCCCAATTCTTGTCGCGCTGGCGGATCAGCAGATCACGCAATTCGGGGGTGAATTCCGGATCCTCGGCAAAGGCCCGCTCGAGCGCGGCCGGATCGCCGCGCGCCCAGGCCGCGACCAATTTGTCGAAATCGGACCGCGCCTTCTTGGGATCTTCCAGCGTGGCGACGAGGAAGGCGCGCTGGGCCTTTTCGGGCAGGCGATCGAAGAAGCCGAGCTGCTGCTGCGCGGTCTCCAGCCCTTCGATAGGCTTGTGCTGTGCCTTGAACAATTCGGTAAGTTGCGGCTCGACCCCCGCGTCGCTCTTGCTCAAACCAGCCTGCTGCAGCGCGACCGCGGTCAGGAAGAACGCCGCCGTCCAGGTCTTGAGGCGATCGAGCGAGGCGGGTGGATAGCCGCTGTCGGTAACCAGCTTGGCCAAAGCGGCGCGCTTGTCGGCGGGAACGCGTTCGGCCAGCGGCGGCATATTATCGGCCCGGCCCATCGCCTGAACGAGCGCCGGCACATTCTGTGAATCCATGTCGGCGATCTCGAGCGTCAGCGACTGGGAACTGGCGATCGCCTCGCGGATGCGCGGGGTCAGCCATTGCGTGCCAGCCGGCAGGACGTGGACCGAACCGAGCAGCCAGATGGTCGTATCCGCATCGGCCAGCTTCCAAAGAGCGGGACGCGCGACCGGCGGAGCGGGCACCGGCGTAGCGGCGAGGAGCAGCAAAGGGGCGAACAGGCGGAGATAGCGCATCGCCCTCCCCTATCCCCCTGCCTTGACCCTTGTGCAAGGCTCCGCCAAACGCCCGGTCTCACCCGGACACGCCCTTTTTTTCCAGGAGTAACCCTTGGCCGACGCCAAGCCGCTCAGCTTTCAGCAGCTTATCCTGACGCTCCATGATTATTGGAGCCGGCAGGGCTGCGTCATCCTGCAGCCTTACGACATGGAGATGGGCGCGGGGACGTTCCACACCGCGACCACGCTGCGCGCGCTAGGCCCCGATCCGTGGAACGCGGCCTTCGTGCAGCCGTGCCGCCGGCCGACCGACGGCCGCTATGGCGAGAACCCGAACCGGCTGGGCGCTTATTATCAATATCAGGTGATCCTAAAGCCGAGCCCGCCCGATTTGCAGAATCTGTATCTCGGCAGCCTGGCCGCCATCGGCATTGATCCGCTGGCGCACGACATCCGCTTCGTCGAGGACGACTGGGAAAGCCCGACCTTGGGTGCGTGGGGCCTGGGCTGGGAAGTGTGGTGCGACGGGATGGAAGTGACCCAGTTCACCTATTTCCAGCAGATGGGCGGTTTCGACTGCAAGCCGGTGGCGGGCGAGCTGACCTATGGGCTGGAGCGGCTGGCCATGTATGTGCAGAACAAGGACAGCATCTTCGACCTTGCCTATAACGACCGCGGCGTCACCTATGGCGACGTCTTCCTCGAGAATGAGCGGCAGATGAGCGCCTATAATTTCGAGGCGGCCAATACCGACATGCTGTTCAAAAGCTTCACCTTCGCCGCCGACGAGGCGCGCGCGCTGATCGATCGCAAGCTGCCCATCCCGGCTTATGAGCAGGCGATCAAGGCAAGCCACATCTTCAACACGCTGCAGGCGCGCGGCGTGATCTCGGTCGCGGAACGCCAGGCGTATATCGGCCGCGTGCGCGAACTGGCCAAGGGCGCGTGCGAGGCGTGGATGACGCATAATGGGTGGGACGCGTAATGGCTTTGGCTTGCGTGTCCGCCGTCATCCCAGCGAAGGCTGGGATCCACGAAACGCCCCACGCGCCGCGTCGCCTGCGGCGGGGGACATGGACCCCATCCGTCGCTGGGGTGACGGGTGATTTCCGGGAGAGCGCCCGTGGCTGACTTCCTGCTTGAGCTCCTCTCCGAGGAAATTCCCGCGCGAATGCAGGAAAAGGCGTCGGCCGATCTGGCCCGTCTGTTCGAGGCGGAGATCGCCAAAGCCGGCCTGCGCGCCGACGCGGTCGAGACCTATGCGACGCCACGGCGGCTGGCGCTGATCGCGCGCGGTCTGCCCGCGGCAACCGAGGCGGTGTCCGAGGAGACCAAGGGACCGAAGGCGTCCGCGCCGCCGCAGGCGCTGGAGGGCTTCCTGCGCAAGACCGGGCTGACACGCGAGCAATTGACCGAGCGCGACGGCGTGCTGTTCGCGATCGTCGAGAAGCCCGGCCGCGCGACCGCCGAGGTGCTGGCCGAGGCCGTGCCGGCGATCGTCCGCGCTTTCCCGTGGCCCAAGTCGATGCGGTGGGGCGAGAGCTCGCTTTCGACCGCGAGCCTGCGCTGGGTGCGGCCGCTGCAGGGCATCGTCGCCTTGCTGGGCGAGGAGGTGGTGCCGTTCGAGATAGACGGGATTGCGAGCGGGGCGGCGACGCTGGGCCACCGTTTCCACCATCCCGGCATGATCACGATCGGATCGGCGCAGGATTATGCGGAGAAGTTGCGCGCCTGCCATGTCATCCTCGATCCGGCCGAACGGCGCGGCATCATCGAGGGCGGCGCGCGCGCAATCGCCCAGACGCGCGGGCTGCATGTCGTGCCCGACGCTGGACTGGTGGCGGAAAATGCCGGGCTGACCGAATGGCCGGTGCCGTTGCTCGGCGATTTCGATCCGAGTTTCCTGGAGGTCCCGCGCGAGGTGATCCAGCTCACCATGCGCACCAACCAGAAATATTTCGCGTGCGTGGATGCAGACGGCAAGCTCGCCCCGAACTTCATCTGCACCGCCAATATCGTGGCGGCGGATGGCGGCGCGGCCATCGTCGCGGGCAATCGCAAGGTGCTGGCGGCGCGGCTGTCGGACGCCAAATTCTTCTGGGAGCAGGACCTGAAGGTGCCCCTTGCGGAGCAGGCCAAGAAGCTCGACCAGATCGTCTTCCACGAGAAATTGGGGACGGTCGCGGACAAGGTCGATCGCGTCGCCAAGCTGGCACGGTGGCTGGTCGAGCAGGGCATCACCGGCGCGGCGGACCCGGCTTTGGCGGATATGGCCGAGCAGGCGGCACGGCTGGCCAAGGCGGATCTCGTCACCGGCATGGTCGGGGAATTCCCCGAATTGCAGGGCGTGATGGGCGGCTATTATGCGCGTGCCGAAGGTCTGCCGCATGAAGTCGCCGACGCAATCCGCGACCATTACAAGCCGGTCGGGCAAAGCGACGACGTGCCAACCGCGCCGGTAACGGTGGCGGTCAGCCTGGCAGACAAGCTCGACAGCCTTCAGCAATTCTTCGCGATCGGTGAGACCCCGACCGGATCGAAGGATCCCTTTGCGCTGCGGCGATCGGCACTGGGTGTCATCCGTTTGCTGACCGGCAACGGGCTGCGCTTCGCCATTCCCGGTGCGTTGCTCGACTTCTTCGCCGACCGGCTCAAGGTGCAGCAGCGCGAGGCGGGCATACGGCATGATTTGATCGATGCGGTGTTCGCCTTGGGGGGCGAGGACGATCTCGTTCGCCTGCTGGCGAGGGTAAAGGCGTTGCAGGCGTTCGTGTCGACCGAGGACGGGGTCAACCTCATTGCGGGGTATAAGCGGGCAGCGAATATCCTGAAGAAGGAAGGCTGGGATGCGGCTCTCTCTCCCCAGCGGGGAGACGGCTTTGGCTATGCGCCTGAGCCGGCCGAATCTGCGCTGCTGGCGGCGCTCGATATCGCTGAAACCGCAGCCGATGCCGCCGTCGCCGAAGAAAATTTCGAAGGCGCGATGGCGGCATTGGCGGGCTTGCGGGCGCCGATCGATGCCTTCTTCGATAGCGTTACCGTCAACGATGTCGATCCTGCCAAGCGCACCGCCCGGCTCGGGCTACTGGCACGGATCCGACACGCGGTGCATCGGGTCGCCGATTTCTCGCGCATCGAGGGGTAGCGCTAACGCTGCAGATGCGAAGCAGATCGGACGATTCGGGCCGTCCCGGCCCCGGCTTGATTGCGTATATTGCCACGCCTAGCGCTTGTGCGGGGCAAGCGGCAAAAGAGCAGGAGTCGTTGGCGAGATGGCGAGCGTGGCAGTGAACCTCCAGACCGAACGCTATGTCTATCGCTTCGGCGGCGGCGTCTCCGACGGTGGCAATGGCGACAAGAATTTGCTCGGCGGCAAGGGCGCCAATCTCGATGGAATGGCGGGCATCGGCCTGCCCGTCCCGCCCGGCTTCACCATCTCGACCGCGATGTGCACGCGTTATTATGACGAGGGCGGCGCCTTCCCCGATAGCCTGCGGGATGAGGTCGCCTCCGGGTTGCGCCATATCGAACAGGTGACCGGCAAGCGATTCGGTGACGCGGCCGATCCGCTGCTGGTCTCGGTCCGCTCCGGTGCGCGCACGTCGATGCCAGGCATGATGGATACGGTTTTGAACCTGGGCCTGAACGACCAGACGGTCGCCGGGCTGGCGGCGGTATCCGGCGACGCCCGCTTCGCGTGGGACAGCTATCGCCGTTTCATCCAGATGTATGCCGATGTCGTGCTGGAACTGGACCATGGCGCGTTCGAGGATGCGCTGGAAATCGCCAAGGAAGATCGCGGCGTCAGCCTGGATACGGACCTGACGGCGGACGATCTGCGCGAGCTCGTCACCACCTATAAGGGTCTGGTCGAGGAGCAGTGGCACAAGCCCTTTCCGCAGGACGTGCACGATCAATTATGGGGCGCGATCGGCGCGGTATTCGGATCGTGGCAGTCGGATCGCGCCAAGGTCTACCGCCGCCTGCACGACATTCCCGGGAGCTGGGGTACGGCAGTCAATGTCCAGGCGATGGTATTCGGGAATATGGGCGACACGTCCGCAACCGGCGTGGCCTTCACGCGCGACCCATCGACCGGCGAGCGCGCTTATTATGGCGAATTCCTCATCAACGCGCAGGGCGAGGATGTCGTGGCCGGCATCCGCACCCCGCAATATCTGACCAAGGCGGCACGCGAGCGCGCGGGCGCGAAGGCGGCGTCGATGGAGGAGGCGCTGCCCGAAACCTATGCAGAGCTGGCGCGCGTGTTCGACCTGCTCGAAACGCATTATCGCGACATGCAGGCCATCGACTTCACGGTGCAGCAGGGCAAGCTGTGGATGCTCCAGACGCGCGCCGGCAAGCGCACCGCCAAGGCGGCGCTCAAGATCGCGGTCGACATGGCGAACGAAGGCCTGATCACGCAGGATGAGGCGGTCGGCCGCGTCGATCCTGCCGCGCTCGACCAGTTGCTGCACCCGACGCTGGACCCCAATGCACCGCGCGAGGTGATCGCCAAGGGCCTGCCCGCCTCCCCGGGCGCGGCATCCGGCCGGGTCGTGTTCGACGCCGACACCGCCGAGAAGCGCGCCGCGGCAGGCGATGCGGTGATCCTGGTTCGGGTCGAGACCAGTCCCGAAGACATTCACGGCATGCACGCCGCCAAGGGCATCCTGACCGCGCGCGGCGGCATGACCAGCCACGCGGCGGTGGTCGCCCGCGGCATGGGCCGTCCCTGCGTGTCCGGTGTCGGCAGCCTCACGATCGACGCCAAGGCGAAGCTGTTCCGGGTGAGCGGCAAAGAGGTGCGCGAGGGCGACATCGTCACGATCGACGGCGCCACGGGCGAAGTGATGCTGGGCGAAGTGGCCACCGTGCAGCCGGCGCTGGCGGGCGACTTCGGCGTGCTGATGGGTTGGGCCGACGACGTCCGGCGCCTCAAGGTACGCGCCAATGCCGAGACGCCGCTCGATTGCCGCACAGCCCGCCGGTTCGGCGCCGAGGGCATTGGCCTGTGCCGGACCGAGCATATGTTCTTCGATGCCAGCCGCATCTCGGCCGTGCGCCAGATGATCCTGGCGGAGGACGAGAAAGGCCGCCGCGCCGCGCTCGATAAATTATTGCCCGAGCAGCGCAGCGATTTCGCCGAGATCTTTGAGATCATGGCGGGACTTCCGGTCACGATCCGCCTGCTCGATCCGCCGCTGCACGAATTCCTGCCGCACGAGGAGGCCGAATATGCCGAGGTCGCGGAAGCCTCCGGCGTGTCGGTCGAGACATTGAAGCGGCGGGCGGCCGAGCTGCACGAATTCAATCCGATGCTGGGCCATCGCGGGTGCCGGCTGGGGATTACCTACCCCGAAATCTATGCGATGCAGGCGCGCGCAATCTTCGAGGCGGCGGTCGATATCGCGATCAAGACCGGCGAGGCGCCAATCCCCGAGGTGATGGTGCCTTTGGTCGCGACACGGCGCGAACTGGAGATCATCAAGGCGCTGGTCGATGCCGAGGCGAAAGCGGTCTTTGCCGAAAAGGGCAAGACGCTGGATTATCTGGTCGGCACGATGATCGAGCTGCCGCGGGCAGCATTACGCGCAGGCGAGATCGCCGAGGTCGGCGAATTCTTCTCCTTCGGCACGAACGATCTGACGCAGACGGCGCTGGGCGTGTCGCGGGACGACGCCGCGCGCTTCCTGGGTGCCTATGTCGAACAGGGCATTTACCCCAAGGACCCGTTCGTCAGCCTGGATACGGAGGGCGTCGGCGAACTGATCCAGATCGCGGCCGAGCGCGGTCGCGCGACCCGTACGAACATCAAGCTGGGCATTTGCGGCGAACATGGCGGCGACCCCGCCTCCATCGCCTTCTGCGAGGCGGCGGGGCTGAACTATGTCAGCGCGTCACCCAATCGCGTGCCGATCGCCCGGCTGGCGGCGGCGCAGGCGGCTATGCGTAAGTAACCTACTCTCCTCCCCGAGCTCGCTCGGGGAGGGGGACCATCGGGCAAGCGATGGTGGAGGGGCCAGGCCCGGCCGTCTCGCAAATCCCCTCCACCACGCCTACGGCGCGCCCCCCTTCCCGTTCCGGGGAGGAGACAGTTACGCAATGACTGCCGTCACCTCGGCGTTGGGCTGCTCAGCTTTAACGATCGGGTTTTTGGTCACGGGCCGTGGATCCCAGCTTTCGCTGGGATGACGGTGGTGAGGTTGGCGGCCGTTACTATAACCCCCGTCACCCCAGCGCAGGCTGGGGTCCAGGGCGCTATCCCGAGGGCCAGGCTGATGCGTAGTCCGCGGGTTCGCTTCAGCGGTAGATCGTGCGGTGGTCCTCGTCGCGACCGTCGGCGAGGAGGGCAGCCTGTTCGCGCCAGCGTTCCTGCTCGATATAGCCTTCGTCCGCGCCAAGCTTACGTTCCAGCGCGGCTTCCTCCTCCGTCGTCATGCCGGTGATGTCGGAATACCGATAGATGCCCTGATCGTTCAGCCGCCGCTGGCCGGCGGCGCCGACGCCGCGAATGCGGGACAGATCGTCGCGGGTGAGATCGAGCTTGCTGGTCGTTTCGAGCGGTGCGGCCGCGACGGGCGCGGCCACCGGCGCAACCGCTGCAGGTGCGACGACCGCGGGCCGGGCATTTTCGAGTTCCACGATCCGGGCATGAGCAGTTTCGAGCGCGCGCTGCTCATCAATGCGGGCATCCCGCTCCGCCTCATAAGCGCGCTTCCACTTCTTGCCGCCGGATCGCGATATCAGGCCGAGCAGCCAGCCCAGCACCAGAACCAGGAAAAGGATAGCCCATTGGTTGGTCGTGAATTCGGGCATCTAAGCTTCCCCTCGCGAGTTTGCGGCAGGATTGCGCGAGCCTGCGCCCGCGGTCAACGGCTTGCGTTGCTTCTTGCACATCTTGTCGCCAGTCTACCCGCCAGCCGGCCCGTCCAGCACGATGAACGGATCGGCGCAGGATTACATGGACAGAGCCTGACGATACGTTAGACGCCGCGGCTCGTATCGTAACCGGGGTTGAGCCCGCCATGACATCCTTCCAGGCGGATATCGCCATCATCGGCGCCGGCATTGCCGGGGCGAGCCTGGCCGCCATAATCGGCGATCGTGCACGCTGCGTGTTGATCGAGGCCGAGTCGCAGCCGGGATATCATTCGACCGGACGGTCGGCAGCCTTCTGGTCCGAAAGCTATGGCGGGCCGCTGGTGCAGCCGCTGACCACCGCATCCGGCCCCTGGATGGCGGAACGCGGCTTCCTGCATCGGCGCGGCTGCATCCATATCGCGACCGCGGAGGGCCGCCCTGCCCTGACCGCGCTGGCGGAAGAGCTGGAAACGGGTGGCGTGGAGCACGCGCTGCTGGATCGTGCCGCGCTGGAACAGGCCATTCCCCGACTGAGCGCCGCATTCGTGGCTGGCCTGAGCGAGCCGACCTGCCAGGACATCGACGTCGGCGGTTTACACGGCCATTTCCTGGGCGAGGCACGGCGCGCGGGCGCGCAGGTCCTTACCGATGCCGCGGTCGACGGGATCACGCGCAAAGGTGACCTTTGGGAGATCCGCACGCGTGCGGGAACGGTGCGGGCGCCGGTGCTGGTCAACGCTGCGGGCGCCTGGGCGAGCCACGTCGCCGCGCTGGCGGGCGCGTCGCCGATCAAGATCCAGCCCTATCGCCGCACGATGGCGCAACTGATCACCGATCCAGCCATGGGTGCGGACATGCCGCTGGTGATGGACGCGCTCGGCCGTTTCTATTTCCGGCCGGAGACGGGCGGCCGCTTATGGCTGTCGCCGCATGACGAGACGGCCGTCGAGGCGCATGACGTGGCGCCGGAAGAGCTGGATATCGCGATCGCGATCGACCAGTTCGAACATGTTGTCGATTGGCGGGTTATCCGGCGCGAGCGCGCCTGGGCCGGCCTGCGCAGCTTCGCGCCGGATCGACTGCCCGTTTATGGGTTCGATCCCACGGCACGCGGTTTCTTCTGGTTTGCGGGCCAGGGCGGCTTCGGGATCCAGACCGCGCCCGCGGCGGCGATGGTGGGCGCGGCGCTGCTGCTGGAAGCACCGTTGCCGGAAGAGGTGCGAGCGATCGACGTCGGACTCTATGCGCCGGAACGGTTTTCAGTCTGACCACGCCTCAAGACGATTGGGCCAGCCGCCAGCAGGCTGAAAGGCCTTACCCGCCGCTTCAGTGCGTGGGATAGCGGAGCCGGCCGAGGAAGCGGGCGACGTTGAAGTGGCGATCCGGATCCGGCTTGAGCTGCGCCTTGAACTTTTCGAACTTCATCACATCGTCGATACGCCGATCGAGGAAGGCGCGCGTATCGGCCTGCTCCTCACTCTCATCGTCGAGGAAGGCGAGCACGGTTGCGCCATAGACGGCGCTGAGCGTCAGCCGCTTGGTATAATGGGCAAAGCCGGTCGCGGTATCGCCGGCAAGTCGCCACATCACGTCGGCGGCACGCCAGCCGAGCCGGGTGCCGAGCAGCACATTCTGCGGCAAAGCGAGAACCGCCAGGGCACGCCGAAGCGCTTCCCGATGCGGTTCGACGAGCGTGATGCGCGTCCACACCAGCGCGGTTATGCGGTCGCGAATGCGCATCGCGGCCAGCGTCTCCGGAGGCAAGGCAGCCGCCATCTGCCGATCTACGTCGGCAAACCAGGCGTCGATCATCTGGCCAGCGCCATCGGCAAAGGCGAGCCGCGCGCGTTCGGGCGGAACGCCCAAGGCAAGCGCGGCCGCGTCCAGCGCCGCATCCGTCCAGCCTTCGAACGCCGCCTCTTCCGGCAGCCGCGCCGCCAGAGCGGCACGCAGTTCGTCGAGCGTCATGTCGAGCACGTCAGCCATGATTATGCACTTAGGCTGATCTGCGCGGCGGGCAAAGGGCGCTCTGCACCACGCACCAACAATACCGCCGCGGCAATGGCTAGCCCGCCGACATAATCGAAGACGGTCAACCGTTCGCTATAAGCGAGCCAGCCGATGGTGGCGGCGACGATCGGTTGAAGGAGCAGCATCAATCCCACCACCAGCGCCGACACGCGGCTGACCGCATAGAGGATAAGGCCCTGACCCACGAGTTGGCTGCCGAGCGTCATCAGGATCAGCGGCCACCACACATGCGGCCAAATCGGATCGCGGGCAAGCAGGGCCACGACCAGCAGGATCGGAATGCCCGCCGCAACCGACCAGGTCAGCGTCGTGATCGGGCCGAGTGCCGAGCGGGCGCGATCGGCAAAGACGAGGTAGCCGGTGTAGCAGACGCCCGCGACCAGACAGAAGAGGTCCCCCAGTAGATTGCGGGCGGACAATTCGTAGGAGCGTCCGAGCAGCAGCCCCGCCCCGCACAGCGCCAGGAAGAGGGCGAGGCCCTGTTTCCGGCTGGGCAGACTGCGCGCGACGATGAAGCCGTAGATCGGAAACAGGATGGCGGTGACGTTGCCGAGCAAGGTGGCGTTGGACAGGCGCGTGTGCAGGATGCCGAGATGCCAGGCCGCGAGATCGGCGGCGAAGAACAGGCCGGACATCACGGCCGCAAACAGGAGCGTGCGCATATTGGCCGGCCGGGTGTTGCGTTCGCGGCGCATGGCGATCAGCAGCACGGGCAAGGCCAGCGTAAGACGCCAGAAGCCGGAACCGATCGGTCCAACCTGCCCTTCGACCCGGGCGATGCGCACCAGCCAAGGGCCGATCGCGAGCGCAATGTTGGCGATGATGAGGGCCGGCACCGCCAGACCCACCGAATCCCGAGGAGCAGATGGCCGCATCGCTGTCCTGTAGCGCAGTTGGAAGATGCGTCGAGCCTGTCGCAGCGGAGCGGCGACATAAAAAAAGGGCCGGCGAACCGGCCCTTGAGTCTTAGGAGAGGATGCCTGAAAGGCAGGATCAATCTGCGCCTGATGGTGCAATGCCGCAATAGTTTTTTTGCAGCGCAAGGTGCAAAGATTGGCAGCTAGGTTGCGCGTTTTGCATCTTCAAAATTGCCCAAACCGCGATCCGTGCGACACAAACTGTCCCAAAACCGGAAATAGAGGCCGTAATTGCAGCGATATTCGCGGTGGTGGCGCTGATGATGCGTCGCCGTGATCAGCCAGCGGCCGGCCGGACCGTCCACGATGAAACGGGGAAACAGCTCCCATCCCATATGATTGGTGACGCCCATCATCGTCATGATCGCCAGCACCAGCCCCAGCATGCCGACGTGGATCGGGATTAGGAACACGAGCGCGGGAATAACGACCGCGCCACTCAACGCCTCCCACGGGTGGAAGCTCATCGCCGCCCAGGCGGTGGGCGGGCGGCTGGCATGATGGACTGCATGCATCTTCCGGAACGCCCACGGCCAATGCATCGCGCGGTGCGTCCAGTAGAAATAGGTATCGTGCAGCGCGAGGTAGGCGAGAACGGAGAGCGGCATCCACCAGAGCGGATAGGCGCGCGGATCGGTGTAGATCCGCGTCCAGCCATGCGCCTGCCACCCCCAGGCGACGAGACCGGCGGGGATGCCGTAGATGGCGGCGGAGAGCAGCGACCAGCCGATTTCCCGCCAGATCTGCGCGTGCTGCCCGGCATAGAGGCCAGGCCGTTTCAGCCGCGTCGCAAAGGCGAAGCCCGCGCTGGTGGCAAGATAACGCAGCGCGACGATCGCGGTCATGGCCGCAGCGGCCAGCAGGACGGAAACAAACATGACACCGCTATAGGCGCAGCAGGATCGCGTGGGTAGAGAAGCGGCGCAATGGCGCAAATCCCCACAACAGACCTGCTGATAGCAGGCGGCGGTCTTACCGGCGGCCTGATCGCTTTGGCACTGGCGGCACGCCGCCCGGACGTCCGCGTCACGATCATCGAAGCCAGTCAACGACTGGGCGGCAACCACATATGGTCGTTCTTCGACAGCGATGTGGCGGAGGCCGAACGAACGCTGGTGGCGCCGTTGATCTGCCACCGCTGGGACGGAAATGACGTGCGCTTCCCGGCGCATCGGCGAACGCTGGCCGGCACCTACAACTCGATCGAGTCCGAGCGGCTGGATTCGGTCGTGCGGGCCGCCTTGCCGGCGGGAGCGATTATCTGCGGGACGATCGCCACGATCGATCCGGATGGCGCCACATTGAGCGACGGACGCCGTATCACTGCGGCAGGCGTGATCGACGCGCGCGGCACCGCTGACTTTTCGGCACTGGATCTGGGATGGCAGAAGTTCGTCGGCCAGCTGCTGCAGCTCACCAGCCCGCACGGTTTGACGCGCCCGGTGATCATGGATGCGACGGTCGACCAGGCGGAAGGCTATCGCTTCGTCTATCTGCTGCCGTTCGGGCCGGACACGGTGTTCGTCGAGGATACTTATTATACCGAGACGGCGACGCTGGACGTACCGGCAATCGAAGGCCGGATCCGCGCCTATGCCGCGGCGCAGGGGTGGACGATCGCGGCGGTCGAGCGCCAGGAGGTGGCGGCACTGCCGATCGCGATGGGCGGCCGTTTCGTCAAACTTTGGCCGCTGCGCGATCGGGTCGCGCGCGCGGGCATGCGGGCCGGCCTATTTCAACCGATGACCGGCTATTCGCTGCCTGATGCGGTCCGCACAGCCGCCCTCGTTGCGGCTTTGCCCGATCTTTCGTCGCCGGCGCTGGCGAGTGCATTGCGGAGCCACGCGCGCGCGACGTGGGACGATCGCGGCTTTTATCGCCTGCTGGCGCGGATGCTGTTCCGCGCCGCCGATCCGCCGGAACGCTACCGCTTGCTGGAGCGCTTCTACCGACTGGGCGAAGCGCTGATCGGCCGCTTCTATGCCGGACGCTCGACCCGGATCGACAAGGCGCGGATATTGATCGGCAAACCGCCTGTCCCCTTGCGCCGGGCGTTCGGTGCGCTCAGGGAGGAACGGTGATAGACAAAACGCGCAAGACGGCGGCGGTGATCGGCGCCGGCTTCGGCGGCCTCGCGCTCGCCATACGCCTGCAATCGGCAGGCATCGCCACCACGCTGATCGAGGCGCGCGATAAGCCGGGCGGCCGGGCGTATGTGTGGCAGCGCGACGGCTTCACCTTCGATGCCGGCCCGACGGTCATCACCGATCCCGCCTGTCTGGAAGAATTATGGGCGCTGACCGGCCATCGCCTGGCTGACGACGTGACCTTGCTGCCCGTCAGCCCCTTCTACCGACTCAATTGGCCGGATGGCGTCAGCTTCGATTATTCGAACGATGAGCCGTCGCTGCGCGCCGAGATCGCCAAGCTCAATCCCAAGGACGTGGCCGGCTATGCCAAGTTCCTGGATTATGCCGCCGGCGTCTATCGCGAGGGTTATGAGAAGCTGGGCGCTGTCGCGTTCCTGGACTTCAAGAGCATGATCAACGCGGCGCCCGCCCTGGCAAAATATCAGGCGTGGCGTTCCGTCTACTCGATCGTGTCCTCCTATGTCGAAGACGAGCATCTGCGCGAAGCCTTGAGCTTTCACACCTTGCTGGTGGGCGGCAACCCGATGTCGACCAGTGCCATTTATGCTCTGATCCACAAGCTGGAGAAGACGGGCGGCGTCTGGTTCGCCAAGGGCGGCACCAATGCGCTGGTGCGTGGCATGGTGACGCATTTCGAGCGGCTTGGCGGCGTGGTGCGGATGGCGGATCCGGTCGCTGAGATCGAGTCGATCGGCGACCGCGTGACGGCGGTGCGCACGCAGAGCGGCTGGCGCGAGACGTTCGACATGATCGCGTCCAACGCCGACATCATGCACAGCTATCGCGATCTGCTGGGCAGCAGCGCGCGCGGACGCAAGGTGGGCAAGGCGCTCCAGCGCAAGCGCTTCTCCCCGTCCCTGTTCGTGATCCACTTCGGCGTGAAAGGCACGTGGCCGGGCATTCCCCACCATATGATCCTGTTCGGGCCGCGCTACCGCGGGCTGCTGACGGACATCTACAAGCATGGCGTGCTGCCGGCGGATTTCTCGCTGTATTTGCACCATCCGACCGTGACCGATCCCAGCCTGGCGCCGGAGGGTTGTTCCAGCTTCTACGCGCTGGCGCCGGTGCCGCATCTGGGCAAGGCGCCGCTCGACTGGGAGGCGATCAAGGAGGAATATTCCCAGCGTATCCTGGCGGAGATCGAGAAGCGGCTGATGCCGGGCCTGCGCGAGCGGATCGTCACGCAATTCTGCTACACACCGCTCGACTTCCAGCATGATCTGCAGGCGCATATGGGATCGGCCTTCAGCCTGGAGCCGTTGCTGACCCAATCCGCCTGGTTCCGGATGCACAATCGCGATGATGAACTGCACAATTTGTATTTTGTCGGCGCCGGTACCCATCCGGGCGCGGGTATTCCCGGCGTGGTCGGATCGGCCAAGGCGACGGCGGCTTTGATGTTGGAGACATTGTGAAGCGACTGGCGGTGTATTGCGGCTCCGCGAGCCCGACCGACACACGGTATATCGAGGCGACCCGCGCGGTGGGTGCGGCGCTGGCACGGCGCGGGATCGGCGTTGTCTATGGTGGGGGCCGGCTCGGCCTGATGGGCGCGATCGCCGACGGCGCGTTGGAAGCCGGCGGCGAGGTGATCGGGGTCATCCCGACTGCGCTGGTCAATCTGGAGGTTGCGCATCGCGGGCTGACCGAACTGCACGTCGTTGATACGATGCACCAGCGCAAGCAGGCCTTCACCGATCTGGCCGACGGTTTCCTGACCTTGCCCGGCGGCACCGGCACGATGGACGAATTGTGGGAAGCCTTAAGCTGGGCGCAGCTGGGGTATCACGGCAAGCCGGTCGGACTGCTGAATGTGGCCGGCTATTATGACGGGATCGTCGCCTTCTGGCGGATGATGCAGGATGTCGGTTTCCTGCGCCCCCAGCATCGCGACCTGCTGATCACCAGCGATTCGCTCGACACGCTGCTGGCGGAGATGGCGGCGCATCGGCCGGCAACGCCGATTACGAGCATGCGCGCGGAGCAGCTTTGACGCCGGATCGCGCGCAGTTGGTGGAGCATGCGCGGCAATCGATCGCGCATGGCTCCAAATCCTTCGCGATGGCATCGAAATTGTTCGATCCTGCCACGCGCGACCGTGCCTGGCTGCTTTATGCGTGGTGTCGCGGCTGCGACGACCTCGCCGACGGGCAGGAGATGGGGCACGGCATGCAGATCGTGGCGGATCCGGCCGCGCGGCTTGCCACCATCCGCGCACGCACCGCGCTGGCCTTGGCGGGGCAGCCGAGCGGTGATCCTGCCTTCGACGGCTTCGGACTGGTCGCGCGGGAATGCGGCATTCCGGCGGCAGTCGCCGAAGACCTGATCGAGGGCTTTGCGTTGGATGCGGCGGGATGGCGACCGCAGACCGAGCAGGACCTGTACCAATATTGTTATCACGTCGCCGGCACGGTCGGTGTGATGATGGCGATCGTGATGGGCGTTTCCCCCGATGACGAGGCGACGCTGGACCGGGCGTGCGACCTGGGCCTGGCCTTTCAGCTGGCCAATATCGCGCGCGACGTGCGCGAGGATCATGACGCGGGACGGCGCTACCTGCCGCTCGACTGGCTGAAAGAATTGAAGATCCCCGAGTCGGAGCTGTTCGCCCCACCCTATCGCAAGCGGCTGGCATCGCTGGGCGCGCGGCTGGCGGAGCGATCGGCCGCCTATGAAGCGAGCGCACGCGTCGGTGCGGCCGCGTTGCCATTCCGATCCGCCTGGGCGGTGCTGGCGGCCGCGGGCATCTATGGTGACATTGCGCGCGAAGTGTCCCGGCGCGGGACGACAGCGTGGGACACCCGCGTCGCCACCAGCAAGACCGCCAAGCTGGGCTGGGTGGTAAAATCCTGGTGGCAGGCGCGCCGGCCGAAGAAGGGCCTGCCCCGCCCGCCGGGCCTTTGGACGCGCCCGCGGCGCTAGGGACTTTCTCTGCCTAGCGTGGCGCGCGGACGCCGGCCTTGTTGCGCTTCGCCAGTTCCGCCTTCAGCTTTTCAGGCTTGGGCGCGATGAGGAAGCCGAAGCTGACCGTGCCATGCTTGGTTTCGACGACATGGTGGAGGCGATGCGCCTGGACGATACGCTTCATGTAGCGCGATCGCGCGACGAAGCGGCCGGGCAGGCGCTGATGCACGATCCAGTCATGGAAGCCGAAATAGATGGCGCCGTAGGCGGCGATGCCGGCACCGATCCAGGCACAGCCGGGCCACCAGCCGAGCTGGACGCCGCCCAACAGAAGGATGAAGGACGGCACGGCGAAAATGGCGGCGTAGAGGTCGTTCAATTCCCAATTGCCCAGCCGCGGACGGTGATGGCTTTCATGCAGGAACCAGCCGGGACCATGCATGATCCAACGGTGCGCCGCATAGGCAAAACCCTCCATCAGTGCGACGGTGAGCAGGAACAGACCAAGGCCGGAGAATGTAGACACCGTCCTTCTATAGGCGCGACCGCGCCGTTCATCCATCCGTCAGACGATTGGGCGTTTAGCGCGCCCGTTCCGGAGATTATCATGAAGCGCGCCATCTTCCTCCTTCCCTTGCTTGCCCTGGCCGGCTGCGCCGCGTCGCCCGAGCAGCGCGTGAACGCCGCGCTGCAGGAAGCGGGACTGCCGGCGAAGATCGCGCGGTGCATGGCGGGGCGGATGACCGAGCGGCTGTCGATCGAGCAGCTCAAGGAATTGAAGTCCGTCGCCAAATCCAATGAGCCGGGCGAGAAATTGAGCGTCAAGCGGGTCCTGCGCCGCATCGCCGAATTGGGCGACCCGGAGATCGTATCCGTCACCACCAAGGCGGCGATCACGTGCGAAATTGGGGGGTGAGGCTTTGCCTTGAGGCCGGGCCTGTGCTTTAGGCGCGGCACTTTCCCCGAGTCCGCACAGGAATCGCCTTTCCATGAACATCCACGAATATCAGGCCAAGGAACTGCTCGCGAAGTTCGGTGTCGCCGTACCCCTCGGCTTCGCTGCGATGAGCGTCGACCAGGCGGTCGAAGCCACCAACCGGCTGCCCGGGCCGCTCTACGTCGTCAAGGCGCAGATCCATGCCGGCGGACGCGGCAAGGGCAAGTTCAAGGAACTGGGCCCGGATGCCAAGGGCGGCGTGCGCCTCTCCAAGAGCGCCGATGAGGTCCGTGCCAATGCGGGCGAAATGCTGGGCAACACGCTGGTGACGATTCAGACCGGCGAGGCCGGCAAGCAGGTCAACCGCCTCTACATCACCGACGGCGCGGACATCGCGAAGGAATATTACCTGTCGATGCTGGTCGATCGCGCCAGCGGCCGCATTGCCATGGTCGTATCGACCGAAGGCGGCATGGATATCGAGACGGTGGCGCATGAGACGCCCGAGAAGATCCGCACGATCACGATCGATCCGGCCGAGGGCTTCCAGCCGCATCATGGCCGCGCGGTTGCCTTCGCGCTGAAGCTGACCGGCGACCTGAACAAGCAGGCTGTCAAGCTGGCCGGCCAGCTGTACAACGCCTTCGTCGGCACCGACATGTCGATGCTGGAAGTCAATCCGCTGGTGGAAACGACCGACGGCAAGCTGCTGGTGCTCGACGCCAAGGTCTCGTTCGATTCGAACAGCCTCTATCGCCACCCCGATATTCTCGAGCTGCGCGACGAGACTGAGGAAGATCCGGCCGAGGTCGAGGCTTCGAAGTACGATCTCGCCTACATCAAGCTGGACGGCAATATCGGCTGCATGGTCAACGGCGCCGGCCTTGCCATGGCGACGATGGACATCATCAAACTGAATGGCGCCTTCCCCGCCAACTTCCTCGACGTCGGCGGCG
>NZ_JBMDXN010000123.1:0-3403 GCF_048595155.1 Sphingomonas sp. | reverse complement strand
TGGCCCGGCTTTTTCCTGAGCAGCTCATAGGGAAGCACAAGTACGTTAGCTCGCCCGAAGAGCTGGTCATAATAAGAGATCAGTCTATCATACTCAAAATGATCAAAAGAAAATCGCGGTGCTTTGAAGATGTGCCGAAGTGCCCCGAATTGTAGCTTCGACGAGAACAGATAATCTTGCACGCTAAGCGTGCCGCCACCACGAACATATTGAACGTAGCTTGCCGCTATGATGCTCGGTTGGGACCGGATTACAATGACGATTAAGGGATTGGACAGGGTCGCCTTGATCCGCCGTGCGGCTTCGGGAGCCATCAGACCGTGGAGGCCGCCATTGTGGAGGTCGCCGCTTAAGTTTTCCTCGCAGATGACGGGTGGTCGAAGATCCCTGACGTCGCCCAGTTCCCGGGCCGCTTCCCCCGCATCAAAATGTAACCCGCTTGGATCGAGCAACGCGCGCCGCGCTTTGTCTCGGGGGATCCAGCGGTGGGTTAGCGCGTTGGGATATACGTGTTTTTGGAACCACGTCGTTGCGGTTTTGTGATAGCCGATGTGAACGATGGCTCTCGGCGCACGGCTGTTCGATGCTGGCATAACCAGGCATCTGTCGGTCCAATGTTTCGGAAAAATTTCTGGCGGAGCTCACCCGCTGGGTCGGATGCAAACGATTCTCCAGATCGACCGCGAGCGCGATACTTCTCCGGAAAAACAGAGGAGCCAGCCGAGCAGCAGCTTCCTCACAGATTGCTCGGCTATAAGGCCCGCCCTCTGCCGATTTATGGATCCCCGAGCCAAGGCCAGTCGCATCTCGAGGGCATCGGCCAGCGGCCTTCCTCATGCTATCCCTTCAGTGGGCGAGGCTATAAGGAACGGCGAGCGTCACACGGCCGATCAGGTGCAAAGGATTTTGATGCAGACTGAATACGAACTCGACGGCACAGCCACAATGCCTGCGCGCCCGGGCCTGTGGCGGCGCGATGCGGCGACGCCACTCTCGCTGTGGCCAACCTCCTAGTCGTTGACGACGACGCCGGTATACGGACGCTCTTGGGTGAAAGCCTGCGAGCGAAAGGTTACGTTGTCTACCTTGCAGGCGATACCATCGAGATGGACAGGATCCTCGCGATAGAGCCGATCGATCTCATTATATTGGACGTGATGATGCCGGGTGAAAGTGGGCTGTCGGCTTGCCGTCGCCTTGCATCGAGGGATGGCCCGCCGATCATCATTCTCAGTGCGCGCGGCGAGGAGACCGACCGTATTATCGGCATGGAGCTTGGGGCGGGCAGATATCTCGCGAAGCCCTGCTCGCCACGCGAAATAGCAGTGCATGTCCAAGCCGCACTTCGTGATCGTGGCTATGGTCGTTCTGGTGATGCAAGGCGGTTCGCGGGGTGGCGCATCGATCTCGCCAGCTACGAACTGTTCGACACGGACGGCGTGCTGGTCGATCTGACCGAGGGCGAGTTCAAGGTGCTGCGCGCCTTTGTCGAACATCCCCGCCGGGTGCTGTCGCGCGATATGCTGCTCGATCAGGCGCGCGGACCCGACAGCGAATCCTTTGACCGCGCCATCGACGTTCAAGTCAGCAGGCTTCGCCGCAAGTTACGCGCGCGTGGCGACGAGATGATCCGCACTGTCCGAAATGAGGGTTATATGTTCGTCCCCGACGTCGTCCGCGTATGAGCGGCGCGGCAGTGGGCATAAAAAGGGCCGCTGGCAGGCCGCTATTCGTGCGCATTTTTCTTCTACTGTTAGGGACGCTCGTCTCGATGCAGGCGATGAATGTGGTTCTTGTCATCGTCACGCCGCCTCCCGCGCCACGGCTGTTTACGCTGGATCAGATCGAGAGCGCCCTGCGTGGCGGTGGACACGAGACGATCATGCGGCGCGAGCTGAGTGACCCGGGAATCGCTCAGGGGGACTCGCTGCACGAACGGCACATCCGGGACTTGCTGGCGTCGCGGCTCGCAGTCGATCCGACAGCATTACGCGTAGGCCTGCGTCCCGCCGGCCCTCGTATGGGACCGTTCGCCCGTCGCGGCCTGTTTCGCGACTTTCCCGATTTCAACGGAGTGGCTGGCGATTTCATGATTGCCCTGCGGCACGCTGATGGGACGTGGGTAGTTGTGTCGCCGGCAGGGCTGGCGCTAGGGTTCTGGCGCTGGCGGGCGGTGGTAACCTTACTAGCCGCGCTACTTATCGCGGCACCAATCGCCTGGTGGCTTTCGCGGCGCATCGCGCGGCCCATCGCGATGTTTGCGGGCGCGGCCGATCGCCTCGGTCGCGATCCGCGAGGTTCGCCGATCGATTTATCCGGTCCGCCGGAAGTGGCAGAGGCAGCAGCGGCATTTAATGGCATGCAGCAGCGGCTGCAACGCTACGTCGCGGATCGAGCCCTCATGCTCGGCGCTGTCGCGCACGATCTGCGCACTCCCCTTATGCGGATCGGCCTCCATGTCGAAAATGCGCCAGCAGGCATACGTGCTGCAATCGAAAGCGAAATAGTGGACATGCAGGCGATGCTTAGCGCCGTACTGGCGTTCCTGCGCGACGAGGAGCAACCGGCCCGTCGCCAGCGGCTCGACCTGCGAACAATCGCCCAAAGTGTCGTGGACGAACTTGGTGATGAGGGGCACCGGATCGAACTCGAGGAAGGTGGGCCCTTGGTGATCGAAGGTGATCCCGGAGGGCTGAAGACGTTGGTGACAAATCTTGTTCGTAACGCGGTCACTCATGCTGGCGGCGCGATATACGTTGCCCTGGGCGCTGAACCTTCGATCGCTTGGCTGGAGGTTCGCGATGATGGGCCAGGCCTCGACGAGGGGATGCTCGAACGCGTGTTCGAGCCTTTCGTGCGCGGTGAGGAATCCCGGTCGCGCGAGACCGGGGGCATCGGGTTGGGTCTTGCGAGCGCCCGCGCGGTCGCGCGTCGGCACGGTGGCGATGTCACGCTCATCAATCACGCCGACGGTGGACTGGTAGCACGTATCGAGCTTTCACGCTGACCCAGGAAACGAGCCGGAAACATTTGGCGGCCAGCAACCGGTCTGATTCCTCAGCCTGGACGGTCTCGAATGAAGTCATACGCCATCCTTCTCGTTTTGCCGATTGTCATGGCGGGGTGTGCCCCGGAGCCAAAGAGACCGTGGTCACAAAGGGAGGGAGAACCCTCGCGAATGCTGTTTGCGAGCCCAATGGGGGAGCCGTTCCGCGGCCCCGATGGCGAAGAAGGCTGGTTTGCTGGAGCCGACGCGAATGGCGATGGCAAGCTGACCCTCGTCGAAATGGAACGAGACACAGCCCGTTTCTTCGCCACGCTGGACGTCGGTAAGGATGGCGAAATCGATCCGGACGATGTGGAACGCTATGAGAGCGTTGTTTTCCCGGAAATTCATGCGGGT
>NZ_JBMDXN010000122.1:0-2702 GCF_048595155.1 Sphingomonas sp. | reverse complement strand
CCGCCCACCATCGCCTCAGGTGCGACATGGCCGAGCATCAAGCCGCGTGTCGCGCCGCTGAACCGCCCATCGGTCAGGAGCGCCACCGAGCCGCCCAAGCCCTGCCCGGCCAAGGCAGCCGTATCATTGGGGTCGAGCGTCAGTGCATCGCGATAGAAGCGGACGGCCTTGCCGGACAGGCCCTGCCCCTGCGCCACGCGCGCCAAGGCGATATAGGCGCCGCGATTGCGTGGATCGACCGCCAACGCGCTTTCCAGCAAGTCCCCCGCGCCCGCCAGATTGCCGGCCAGACGCAGCTTTTCGCCCTGGGCGAGCAAGGCCAGGCTGCGCGGATCGATCTGGTCATCGCGGCGCTGGCCAAGGCTGGTGGACGACACCGTGGCAAGGCTCAGCGCCAGAACGATCGCGGTGGGAGAAAAACGCATCAACAGCTCCACAAAACGGGAAGCCCGGGGATCTAGCATGGGGCGCGCAGGACGGCGATGAAAAAGCCGTCCGTGCCGTCATGCGCCGGCGTGAGCCGTCGGCCGGCGCCGTGGGGGCGACCGGCGCGGAGCGGATCCTGGACCTCCCAGCCGGGATGCGCGCCCAGGAAGCGATCCATCTGATCGCGCCCCTCGCCATCCAGCAGCGAACATACCGCATACACCAGCCGGCCGCCCGGCTTCACCAACGCGGCGCCGATTTTCAGGACGTCGGCCTGGGTCGCGCGCAATCGATCCAGCCGTGGCGGGGTCAGGCGCCACCGCGATTCCGGATTGCGGCGCCACGTGCCCATCCCCGAACAGGGTGCGTCGATCAGCACGACATCGGCCAGGCCCTTCAGATCCGACAGCCCTTCCCGCTCCCGGCTGCCGTTCAGCAGGCGGAGCTCAATCATGTCGGCCCCGGCGCGTTCGGCGCGCGGCGGCAGGCGCGACAGGCGTTGTCGATCGACATCGCAGGCGATCAATTGCCCCTGCCCGTCCATGGCGGCGGCCAAGGCCAAGGTCTTGCCGCCGGCACCGGCGCAGAGATCCACCACGACCATGCCTTCGGCGGCGCCGCAAGCGGCCGCGATCAGCTGGCTGCCCTCATCCTGTATCTCGATCTTGCCTGCCGCGAAGGCCGGCAGCGCCTCGACATTGGTGCCTTCCGGCAGGCGCAGGGCGTCGGGCGATAAGGAACCGGCCACGGCATCCGGCAGCGCGGCCATCATCTCTTCGCGCGTGGCCTTCAGGCGGTTGACGCGAAGATCCAGCGGGGCCCGCGCCAGTAATGCCGGCAGTTCGTCTGCATCCAGCGTGGCGCGCAATTGATCGATCAACCAGGCGGGCGCGATCCCCGCCGGAGCGGGCACGTCCTGGGCGGTGATCGGCGCCGGGCAGTGCGGCGCGCCGTCGAACAGATCCAGCAGCTCCGGGCGATCCTGCGCCAGCCCCAGCAAGGCCGCGCGTCCGCTCGCCGGGACCTCGCCGGCGCGGCGCATCGCCGCATAGGCAAGCTCGCGCACCGCGCGCCGGTCTTTCGATCCCGCATAACGCCGCGCCTTGAAATAGCGCGCAATCAGCGTGTCGGCGGCGGCGCCCCCGGCACTGGCAGCGAAGATCACCTGATCGACGATGTCGATCGCGGCCTGAAGGCGGGCGGATGGGGTCATGCCCCATGCCTGCCCTGCCCCGGCGCCGGCCGCAAGCGGGCCGGCATCGGATCACCCCAGTGAGGGATAATTCGGCGCTTCGCGGGTGATCGTGACGTCGTGGACATGGCTTTCGCGCAGTCCGGCATTGGTGATGCGAACGAACCGTGCCTTTTCGCGCAGCTCTTCCAGCGTGGCCGCGCCGGTATAGCCCATTGCCGCTTTGACGCCGCCCACCAGCTGGTGGATCACGTCCCTCGCCGGCCCCTTATAGGGTACCTGCCCCTCAATGCCTTCCGGCACCAATTTCAACTGATCGCGCACTTCCTGCTGGAAATAGCGATCGGCCGAGCCGCGCGCCATCGCGCCGACCGATCCCATGCCGCGATAGGATTTGAAGGCGCGGCCCTGATACAGGAAGGTTTCGCCGGGTGCCTCATCCGTGCCGGCCAGCAGCGATCCGACCATGACGGTGGACGCGCCGGCCGCCAGCGCCTTGGCGACGTCGCCCGACGTCCGCAGACCGCCGTCGGCAATGACCGGAACGTTGGACTTCCACGCTTCTTCGGCCGATTCCATCACGGCGGTAAGCTGGGGTACGCCGACGCCGGCGACGACACGCGTGGTGCAGATCGAGCCGGGGCCGATGCCGACCTTGATGCCGTCCGCGCCGGCATCGATCAGGGCGCGCGTGCCCTCCGCCGTCGCCACGTTGCCGGCGATGATCTGGATGGAATTGGACAGTCGCTTCACCCGCTCGACCGCGCGGGCGACATCCTTGTTATGGCCATGCGCGGTGTCGATCACGATCAGATCGCACTCGGCATCCACCAGCGCTTCCGTGCGGGCAAAACCCTTGTCGCCGACGGTGGTCGCCGCCGCGACGCGCAAGCGTCCGGTGCCGTCCTTGGTGGCCGTGGGATAGGTGACCGCCTTCTCGATATCCTTGACGGTGATCAGCCCGACGCAGCGATAATCCTCGTCCACGACCAGCAGCTTCTCGATCCGGCGCTGGTGGAGCAGCTTGCGCGCTTCCTCCTGCGACACGCCGACCGACACGGTCGCCAGATTCTCGTGCGTCATC
>NZ_JBMDXN010000121.1:0-12892 GCF_048595155.1 Sphingomonas sp. | reverse complement strand
GGGAATGGCGGGCCATCCCATCGCCCGTGCGGTCGGCGGGACCAGATCGCCCTGGGCGAGTGTCGGGTAGCGACTGGGCGGCGGTTCCTTGTCGGACGAGACCCAGTCGCGCAGCGCCTTCAGCAAAGCGCGCATCGTATCGGACGAGGGGTTGGGGTTCCACGCAAGGGTGCAAAAGTCCGCCGCCTTCGGCACGGCATCCCCGCCGAGCGGGAAGCCCCCGGTGGGCGAACCATTATGGGTGACGCCGGGAAAATAATAACGGCGTACCTCGGCCGGCAGCGGCAGATCCCGACGCGCATCGGTGCCGACCAGATCGGGCGAAATGCGCAGGCCCCAGAATTCCGCGGAGCCGAACGTCTCCACAATCCGCGGGCAAGTCCGGCTCACATGGCACCGATCCAGCAGGCTGGACGTGCCGCGGCGGCGTGCGCGATCGTCATAGCGGCTCCACCACAACGCCCCTTCGCTACCCGGTTCGTACAGATCGGCGGCACCGCCGGGCACGCCGAAGCGCACATTGAGCGGCACCTGCCGCGCGGCGATATTGGGCGCGGCACCATCGAAGACCTGACGACCATCTTCGGCGGCATTGAAGCCGAGCGCGATCAGGCTGCGGACGAAATTGCCGGATTGGGATGTGCCGCTGACGATCGACCAGCGCACCCGCTGCGCCAGCGGGTTGGCATGGCCGGCATCGTCCTGCCTAGCGTAGCGCAGAAAGGCATTGAGATCGCGGACCGCGGCGAAGCCGATGCCCAGCACCTGGGGATCCTTGCCCTGGTAGACGATCGTATAGGCCTGATCGGCAACGAAGCCCCCGCGCACGCAGAGCCGGGTGGGATCCGGCGTGCCGGGAAAAGGACGCGTCCGGCAATCGGCGAACGCCCAGTCGCCTGCAGCGATATCGATCGGAGCGGCGCGATCCGACGCCTGGCGAAATAGCCGCGCCGCCGCCGTGTCCAATGTCACCGGCAGGGGCCGCGGCGTCGGGCGGCCGAGACCGCCCACGATCGCGATCGTGTTCGCGCCCGGTTCGATCGCGGTGAAGCGTTGCAACACAGGCCCGGTAATCGGACCGCCATCGGCGCGTCGGGCGATCGGCACTTCCAGCGTCTGCAGGCCGGCCGTCGGCGCGATATCCCCCTGCCACCCGCTGACCGCACGAACATGGCCCTCGGAATCGGGCGCGACATCGCCATTGCCGCGATTGGGAACGTCGTAGAGCAGGAAGCCGCTGTCCCGCGCCGGGTCTCGCGGCATTGCGATGGCGAAGGTCGCACGATAGCCGACGCGGCCGTCGGCCAGGCGATCGGCGCGATCGAGATCGGTGATGATCACATTGTGCGGATCCGATGGCCGGAGCGCCCCCCGATAATGACCGCGCAGGATGACATAGGCCGGTATCTTGCCGGTCGCGGCGATGTCGATGCGTTGTTCGACGAGGAATTCGGTCAGCCGCGCCTTTGCTGCACCCGGTGCAAAGATCGCGATCATCAGCAGAAGCGCACGCGTCCGCTTCATCGGGTGTCCCCCTTGCCCAACGGCTCTTCGATCTCGAGATCCAGCAATTGCGCGCTCAATGTCTTGCCGTGCAGATCCAGCGCCAGCGAGCGCGTCACGCCACCATGCAGGGCGCCGCGGAGAACGAAGTTCAGCGCGCCGAGCGCCGGTACTTCATGGCGTTGAACGGCCGAGACCGGCAGGCCCGCAAAATGCGCCACGACCCGGTCCGACGTCACCATGCGAGCGAGCAGCGCATAATCCGCGGGATCATAGGCAATCACCGAGATTTGCGAGATGTCGCCTTTGTCGCCGGCGCGGGCGTGCGCGATATCGCCGAGCCGCATCGATCAGCCCTCCACAAATTCGACGCGCGGCGTCACGAGATCAGCGCGGATGAAGGTCGACACGATGCCGATGATCCGACGCACGCTGCGCGACGCGCCGCCGCCGCCGGCCGGACCGTTGGTGTACAAGGCTTCGACCTCCGCCCCGATGGCAGCAGCGGATTGTTCATCATCCGCACGGCCGGCAATGCGCGCCCGCACCTCCCGCGGCTCACCGCCGATCCGGTCAGTGCGATCGACCGAGTCGACCCCGATCAGTTCGCCATGCACGTCCGCGACCTTCGCGCCTGTGATCGCAAGCCGTTCCCGCACGATGTCGATCGCCATGCGCCCGCGCTGCACGGCATGCGGACCGGCATAGGAAATCTGCCCTTCGCCGATATAGCCCTCGTCATGGCCCAACGAGACTTTGTACAAGCCTGACGCGGGCCGCCCGCTGCCACCGTGGACGCGGATCCGATCCGGGCCGAGTTCCTCGAAGTGAACGCCCGTGAAATCGGCGATCACGTCCGCCTGATAATAAGCGGCCGGATCGAGGATCTCGTAGAGCAACTGTTCCTTGCACGTGGCGATGCTGATGCATCCGCCGGAGCCCGGTACCTTGGTCAGGATTGCGCCGGCATCGGCATCCACTTCCGCGAGTGGAAAGCCGAGGCGGGCCAGCCCAGCGACCTGCTTGCGATCGCCGTCCGCGAAATAGCCGCCGCTGAGCTGCCCGGCGCATTCCAGCAAATGCCCGATGACGGTGGCGCGCCCGATCAGATCGGCATCGTCCAGCCGCCAGCGAAACGCATGTGCGAGGGGGCCGACGAACAAGGCGGGATCACCGACGCGGCCCGTCACGACAATCTCCGCACCTTCATCCAGCGCATCGACGATCGGGGCGGCGCCAAGATAGGCGTTCGCCGAAACCAGCTCGGCAAAGTCCGCGGTCGATCCCGGTCGCTCGATCAAGGGATGGGGCGCGGCCTTGATCTGCGCGAGCACATCGTCGCCCAGCACCGCCGCGATCCGGATCGGGCCGAGGCCGAGATCACGCGCAAGCCCGGCCAGTGCGTGGGCGGCGCCGAGCGGATTGGCCGCGCCCGCATTGGTGATGATGCGCACACCGCGCGCCCGTGCCGCCGGCAGCACCCGGCGCATCCGTTCGATCAGCAGGGGATCATAGCCGCCAGCCGGATCGCGGCGGCGCGCTTCCTGCGCCAAGGCGATGGTGCGCTCCGCCAGGCATTCGAACACGAGGAAATCGAGATTACCTTGCTCGACCAGTTCCAGCGCGGGTTCGAGACGGTCGCCCGAGAAACCGGCGCCCGCGCCGATCCGGACCGTGGAAGGAATAAGCGTCACAGGGGCAGAATCCCGAAGAGAAGCGCGGTCACGAGCATGACGATCGTCGTGGCGAACAGCCACGGGATGGCGAAACGCTGATGCGCGCCGAGTTCGACGCCGGCCAAACCGCACACCAGAAACGTGGCCGGCGTAAGCGGGCTGACCGGAAAGCCCGTCGTCATCTGGCCGAGCAAGGCGGCCTGGGCGATGTGGATCGGCGCGGTGCCAAAGCGTTCGCCGACATGGGCGATTACCGGCAGCACGCTGAAATAAAAGGAATCCGGATCGAAGATCAGGCTAAGCGGCATCGACAGGCTGCCCAACAGCACCGGCAGGTGGGCGCCGACACCATCCGGCAGGCGATTGGCAACGGCTTCCGCCATCGCCCTGATCATGCCCGAACCGCTCATGATGCCGGTGAAAGCCCCAGCGGCGAACAGAACCGCCACCATCAGCAAGGCCGCCTTGGCATGCGCATCGATCCGTTCGCGCTGCGCGGCGGCATTGGGATAGTTGATCAGGAGCGCCAGCGTCGTTCCGATCATCAGGATGACGACCGGTTCGGCGATCCCGGCGATCATGGCCGCAACCACCGCCGCGGTAACAAGCGCGTTGATCCAGATGCGTCCAGGCCGCTTGAGCAAGGGATCGCCCGCGCTGAACGTCGCGCCATCGTTCCCGTCCTGATCGAGCATGGAAGCCGCGGCGGCCAATCGCCGCGCCTCACGCCGGCCCATCCACCAAGCCGCGCCCAGCACGAAGGTGATGCCGACAAGCTGGACGCCGATCAATGGCCTGAACAGGCTCGCGGTGGGGATGCCGAGCGCGGCCGAAGCGCGCAGCGTCGGGCCCGACCAGGGGAGGAAATTGACTCCGGCCGCCATCGACGCGGTGCATGCGAGAACGCGGCGATCCATGCCCAATTTGTCGTAGAGCGGCCGCAGCGCGGGACTGGTGATGAGGAAGCAGACCGCACCCGAACCATCGAGATGGATGAGGAGCGCCAGCACGGCCGTGCCGACCGTGATCCGGGCGGGATGTTCGCCAACCAGCCGGAGCACGAGCCGGATCATCGGATCCAGCAGGCCGGCATCGTTCATGATCCCGAAGAAGAGAATGGCGAACACGAACATACCGGCCACCGGCGCAATCTTGCCGATACCGGCCACGACCTGCGCCGGGATGGCGGCGGTCTGGCCGATCAGGACGGCGGCGGCGAAGCACACCAGGATCAATGCCGCGATCGGCGACGCGCGCTCCGACAGGATCAGCGCCAGCAGGATCGCAATCGACAGGGCACCAGCAAGTGCGAGCATCATCCTCCCCTGCCCGATCATTGCCGGGCCCACGCATGATGCGACCTTCGCATCTATCCATCAAAGATAAAGTCTCTATCGATCCATGCCGAACTCTGATCGATCGAGTTTTCGCGATCGCCAGCGTTAAGAAAATCCGGTGGCGGCCGGAGACCGAGCCAAGCACGCGTCCCGCCTTGGGACAGCTATCCAACAAAGGTATAAATCGATCTACAAATTCTATTTTTTGATTGGAAGCGGTTAGGTCATCAATGCTGCCAAGCCGGCTGCTAAGTCGGGATAACGGAGAGGCTTGCACGCATCGCTGCGCGCGGCCTTCTTCGCGACCCGCCTGCCCAGATATGTGACCGTCAAAATGACGGCGCCGCCCGGCTGAGGGGACGGCACGCCTGATCCCCGCAAATGAAGGGGAGACGGGATGAAAGGTTCAAAGGGATTTTACCAGAATTGCGCCAGCCTGAGCGCCATGTTGGCAATGACAGCGCTGCCAGCAGCACCGGCCGCCGCGCAGGATGCGACCGCGTCACCGCCGGCGGCGGCAGGATCGGGCGCAGCACCGGCGAGCGACCTGCCACCGGCACCCGCTGCGCCCATCAGCACCACGCCCAGCGCGGCCGATCAGGCGCTGCAGGGCGAAGCGCAGGAAATCATCGTCACCGGCACCAATATCAAAGGCGTGAAGCCGGTTGGATCTGAAACGATCTCGATCAACCGCGCCCAGATCCTGGCGACCGGCCTGCCCAACGTGAACGACGTCCTGCAGACGATTCCGCAGGTGCAGAACAATCCTAATGGCGGCGGATCCGGGCCGGTCTATCGCCAGGGCGGCACGTCCGGATATGGCGGTAATTCTACCCAGGGCACGGCGATCAACCTGCGCGGGCTTGGCACATCGGCCACGCTGACGCTGGTGGACGGCCGACGCGTCGTGCCGAGCGGAGCGGCCAGCACTTTCACCGAATCCATCCAGGTGCCGATCGCGGCGATCGAAAGCATCGAGGTGGTGAGCGACGGTAACTCCGCTATCTATGGATCGGACGCGATTTCCGGCGTGATCAATTATGTGCTGCGCAAGAATTTCGACGGGGTTGAGATTAGCGGACGCGATCAGCTCAACCGCTTCAACAACCAGTGGGGCACGTCGATCACGGTCGGCAAAAGCTGGTCGACCGGCAACATCATCGCGACCTATGATTATGAATATCGCCAGCCATTCCACGCCGGCGAATCCAAATTTCTGCGCAACGATCTGCGCCCGCTGGGCGGCCCGGACGCGCGCGCCAACAATGCGACGATCGGCGTTTCCACCCCGACCCTGCTGGTGGGCGGCAATGGCGTGCCGTACAGCTATTATACCATACCGAACGGGCTGGGGACGGGGCTCTCCTTCGCGCAGCTGACGCCCGGCGCCAACCTGGTCGACGCCACCGATTACAACGACTTCCTGGGCAAGCAGAAGCGGCACCAGGCCGCCTTGTTCTTCAACCAGAATCTGAGCGACAGCTTTTCCGTCTTCGTGGAGGCGTTCTATACGCATCGCGACACGCAATCCCGCTCCTACGGCAACAGCCGGCTCACCAACACGCTGACTGTCTGCCAGGGCAGCCCCTATTTCATCAGCGGCGCCCCGGCGGCCGCGATCGCATCGGACGCGCTGTGCGGTGGCGGGCTGGCGCAGAAGATTGCGGTCGATCCGATCACCTTCTTCGGCGGACCCGCCGTCACCAAGAATCCGGACGAACAGATCAGCATCACCGGCGGCATGACCGGGCATCTGCCCAACCGCTGGAACCTGGATGCTTACTGGACCTATGCGCGCGATTCGACCTGCGGCATCTGCAACTTCGACACCAATGCCAATGGCGCCGCCTTGTCGCAGGAGATCCTGGCGGGCCGGATCAATCCCTACAGCACGACGCCGCTGACGGACGCGCAATATGCGACCTTCATGGGCAGCAACACGCAACGCGCCTACAACACCTTCTACGACAGCGTGATCAAGCTGAATGGGCCGCTGTTCACGCTGCCGGGCGGAGAGCTGCGCGCGGCGGTGGGCGGCGAGCTGGCCTATAATCGGCAGCATCTGGTGAATGGCAGCAACAATGCGTTCGAGAGCGATCCCACCAACAATAATTTTGCGATCACCAACAACAGTACGGTGCATCGCACGACGGCATCCGCCTTCGCGGAATTGTTCATCCCGATCGTTGGAAGCGATATGCACGTGCCGCTGATGCAGTCGCTCAATATCGACGCGGCGGTGCGCTATGACGATTATTCCGACTTTGGCGACACGACCAATCCCAAGATCGGCGCGACCTGGATCGTCAACGACGCGATCGCGATCCGTGGATCGTGGGGCACGTCGTTCCGGGCACCGGCGCTGACCGACACCAATCCGCAAAATTATTCGTCCGCGGTGATCGGCCTGCCCTTTGCCAACAATTCGGGACGAACAGACATCGGCTTTGCCTTCCCGGGCAACAGCAGCTCCTATCTGCTTCTCGGCGCCAATTCCGACCTGCGGCCGGAGACGGCGACGACCTGGTCCGCCGGCGTCGACGTGACGCCGCTGAGCGGTCTGAAACTGTCCGGCACCTATTACCGCACCAAATATGCCAACCAGATCGTTTCGCCGAACGTCGGGCTGTTCCTGTCCAGTCCGGAAAATGCCGCGCTGTACAGCCAGTTCATCACGCCGGTGAACAATCCCGCAAGCTGCGTGAACGGCAATCCGGCAAGCTATGATCCGGTGCTGGCGCAGTTCATCGCCGCGCATCCGGCTCTCTACAACACGCCGGTGCTGGGCGCGTGCTCCATCAATGTGATCCTCGATGCGCGATCGGCCAATGCAGCCACGACGTTCCAGGACGGCCTAGACTTCCAGGCCAATTATCAGATGGACAATGACTGGGGCCATTGGACGTTCGGCGGCAGCGTCACCAAGATCCTGAACCAGACGCTGCAGACGGTGCGCGGCGGGCCCAAGACCGACGTCCTCAATACCTATTATTATCCGGTGAGCTGGCGTGGCCGCGGGCAGATCGGCTGGTCCAAATCGGGATTGGGCGCCAATCTGTTCGTCAATTATGTCGGCTCCTACACCAACACTATCCCGATCACCGGCCAGCCGCAGACGAAGGTGCCGTCGTGGACGACATTCGACCTGGGCCTCACCTATTCCATTCCCAAGGGCAATTCGGTGCTGAGCGGGTTGCGCTTTGGTCTGAACATCCAGAATTTGACCAACAAGGATCCGCACACGGTGCTGACCCAGTCCGGCAACAATTACGGCGCCTATGATGGGTCCAATGCCAATATCTTTGGCCGTATCTTCAGTTTCCAGATCACCAAGGCCTTTTGATTTCCATCACCGACCCGCATTGACGAGGGCACGGGGCGCCCCGTCCGAAGGAGAATGACAATGACACGAAGCTGTTTCCTGCTGCTGGCGGGTGTCGCCTTGCTGAGCGCGCCGATGGCAGCTTTTGCCCAAGGCGGCGCACCGATGGTGCAGATCGAGACCGGGCAGGTACGGGGCGCGACCGACGCGGGCGTATCCAGCTGGAAGGGCATTCCCTTCGCCGCACCGCCGCTAGGAGCGCTGCGCTGGCGGGCGCCGCAGCCCGCCGCCCGTTGGAGCGGCGTGCGCGAGGCTACTCAATATAGCAGCGACTGCATGCAGAAACCGTTCCCCAGCGATGCGGCGCCGCTCGGCACGACGCCGGCTGAGGATTGCCTCTATGCCAATGTGTGGAAGCCGACGGCCGCGCGCGGCAAGCTGCCCGTGATCGTGTGGATCTATGGCGGCGGTTTCGTCAACGGCGGCGCCTCGCCACCGACCTATGCCGGCGCCAACCTCGCCCAGAAGGGCGTCATGTTCGTCAGCTTCAACTATCGCGTCGGCCGGTTCGGCACATTCGCGCTGCCGCAGCTGACCAAGGCGGATCCGGACCATGGCCTGATCGGCAATTACGGCTTCATGGATCAGATCGCGGCGCTGAAGTGGGTGCAGCGGAACATCGCCGCCTTCGGGGGTGATCCTAACAATGTGATGATCATCGGCGAGAGCGCGGGCGGCATGTCGGTCCATACGCTGGTGACCTCACCGTTGGCGCGCGGGCTTTTCCAGAAGGCGTTCGTGATGTCGGGCGGTGCCGCCGAAACGGCGGGAGGACCGACGCTCAGCGATGTCGAGCAGATCTACCAGAATTTCGCCCAGGCCAACGGCATCGCGCCCAATGATCCGCAGGCGCTGGAGAAGCTGCGCGCGCTCTCCGCCGAACAGGTCACGGACGGGCTGAGCATGATGCAGATGTTCCAGCCGAAGCCCGGCCCGAAGACGTACAGCGGCCCCTTTCTGGACGGCAAGCTGGAGGTGGATCAGGCGAAAGCCTATGACAGCGGCAATTTCAGCAAGGTGCCGATCATCATCGGGGCGACGAGCGCCGACATGGGCGGCAAGAGCGGCTTCATGATCGCCGGCGCACGCAGCGCCTCCGCGCGGATCGCCAAACAGCGTGTGCCCGTGTGGGAATATCGTTTCTCCTACGTCGCGGACTCGGTCGGCCAGCCGGGTGCGCAGCACGCGACCGACATCCCCTTCTTCTTCGACAATACGGCGATCAAATATGGCGCCCAGACCACGCCCAAGGACATCGCCATGGGCAAGACGATCAGCGCTTATCTGGTCAATTTCGCCAAGACCGGCGATCCCAACGGCGGCGGTTTGCCGGCCTGGCCGAAATACGATGCGGCCTCCGATCAGCTGATGGACTTCAGTGCCGAGGGCAAGGCCGTCGCCGGCAAGGATCCTTGGGGCGCGGAAATCGATAGCGCCGTGCAGCGGCTCGCGGCGGCGAAGGCATCGGGCAAATATAACAGCCTGACCACACCCATCGGCACGATGCTCGACGATCCGGCCGCGAAAGCGGTGCTTGAAAAGCGGATCCCGATGCTGATCAACAGCCCGCAGATCGGCATGGCGCGTAGCCAAACGCTGGCCGCGCTGCAGCCCTATATGCCTACGATGCTGACCGACGATATGTTGAAGTCGATCGACAGCGATCTCGCTGCGGTTCCGGTGCGTAAGTAAGCGAAAGGCAGAGCGCGCGTTATCCCGTCAAGGCGGCGGCGCGCGCGACCTGCAGGAAATGCTTCATGAAGGCCGCCGCCGCGGGCGGCAGCGTGCGATCCGCCGGATAAGCGATGCCGATCGTGCGGGTCGCCACCGGCGCGCCGAGCGGCCGCGTGATGACGGCCGAGGCATCGACCATGCCGAGCGTCGAGTGCGGCAGCGCGGTGACGCCCAGCCCCGCCTCGATCAGTGCGCCGACGGTCGCCAGCTGCGTGCATTCGAACAAGGGACGGACGGTGACGCCCGCTTTATGCATGGCCGCATCGGTCAGTTCGCGCACGCTGCTGCGCGGCGCCATGGCGATGAAGGGATGGTCCGCAAAGATCGACCAATCGGCGGTGCCGGGCTGATCCAGCGGACCACCGGCGCGCGCGATCAGGATCATCGGATCGTCCATGAAAGGCTCGAAGGCGAATTCGCCGCTCTCCGGCGGCGTGGTGATGGCAAGATCGACCTGCCGTTCCTGCATCTGCTGGTAGAGCGCGCCGGAAAGGTGATCGCGCAGGATGATCTCAACCTGCGGATGATCCTTGAGGAACGAGGCGATCACGCCCGGCAACATGCCCGCAGCCACGGACGGCAACGCGCCGATCACCACCCGGCCGCGATCGCCCGAGAAGGTCAAGGACAGTTCGGAGAAAGCGTGATCGAAGTCGGCGGCCAGCCGCTCCACGATCGGCAGCAGCGCCTCACCCGCGCTGGTGAGCGTGACATTGCGCGAATTGCGATCGAACAGCCGCACGCCCAGTTCTTCTTCCAGCAGGCGAATGGTGCGGCTGAGCGCGGGCTGGGAGACGCTGGCCAGGCGCCCGGTTTCGCTAAAGCTGCGATTATACGCGATCTGCATGAAGAGGCGCAGGCTATTCAAACTGGGGCGGCGCTTCATCTTTCCATTCGATTTCCTGATAGGTGGAGATGCTTGTACCTGTCGTGGGCGGCGCTGCAACCGCCTGCCCGACAAACCTTATCCTCGATGCCGAGCGCAGCGACTTTTCGGTCCGTCGCAACCTATGTTACTCTTTTCTGCTCTCGTGCGTTCGGCGGCGCGACGGGAGAATCAGCATGACAGAGAAGCAAGGCCCGTCCGCGTCCCGCGACGTGACGCGTGCCCGCCGAGCGCTGGAATCGCTCAACTTCTTCATGGCGGATATGCAGGCCGGGATTGGGCCGTTTCTGGCCGTGTTCCTGAAGCAGCGGGGTTGGGCCACCGGACCGATCGGCACGGTGATGACCGCCGGAGGTATTGCCGGCATGATCTGCACGGCCCCGGCCGGGGCGATCATCGATCATAGCCGGCAGAAGCGACTGATCGTGATCGTGACGGGTATGTGTACCGTCGCGGCCTCCTTCCTGATGCTGCTTTCGCAATCCGTGTTGGTGGTGACAGCGAGCCAGATCGCCACCGCCATCGCCGGCGCGATGATTGGGCCGGCCGTGGCGGGGATCACGCTGGGAATCGTACGGCAGCGGGGTTTCAACGCACAGAATGGACGCAATCAGGCGTGGAACCATGCCGGTAATGTCGTTGGAGCGGCGTTGTCCGGCTGGCTCGGCTGGCGCTTTGGCCTGCCCGCCATCTTCTATCTGGCCGGCCTCTTCGGCATCTTCGCTATCCTGTCGGTCTTGCTGATCCCGGAGCCTGTGATCGATCACGCCGCCGCGCGGGGCCTGGAAAGCAAAGATGGCGAGGGCCACAGCGGCAAGGCGCAGGGAATCCAGATCCTGCTGCAGAACAAGCCGATGTTGATCCTGGCAGCGGCCCTGGCCTGTTTCCATCTGGGCAATGCGGCGATGCTGCCCCTCTATGGCCTGGCGGTCGTGGGCGCGGGCAAGGGTGACGCCGCCGCCTTCACCGCCACCACGGTGGTGGTGGCACAGGCGGTGATGATCGGGACGTCGCTGGCGGCGATGCGGATCGCCGCCGGGCGCGGCTTCTGGCTGGTCATGCTGATATCCTTTGCGGCGCTGCCGATCCGGGGTCTGGTCGCAAGCCTGGTAATCGAACATTGGGGCGTATGGCCGGTGCAGGCGCTGGACGGGATCGGCGCCGGCCTGCAAAGTGCCGCGGTGCCCGGCTTGGTCGCATGCCTGCTGGATGGCACCGGTCGCGTGAATGTCGGCCAGGGCGCGGTGATGACCGTGCAGGGCCTTGGCGCCTCGCTCAGTCCCGCGGTCGGCGCCTGGATTGCGCAGTTGATCGGCTATCGCGAGGCGTTTCTCGTACTCGGCAGCTTCGCGCTGGTGTCGCTCGCGCTCTGGATTGGCTTCGCGGGCCTGCTACGGCCGGCCTGCGGCGGGCAGCGGCGCCCGGAAACGATACCGGCCGCACCCGCTGCCACCTAGCCTGTCAGGCTGGAGCGATCCCCGTCTCTGATACGCGCAGGCGCGTAGCCGGTCCTTCCGCCGCGGCGAAGAGCCCCGGCTCGGTCCCCGTCATCCAGGTCTGGCCGCCGCCCTCCGCCAGCCTTTCGAACAATGCGGCACGCCGTAGCGGATCCAGATGTGCTGCCACCTCGTCGAGCAGCACGATGGGGCGCTGACCGCCCTGCTCGGCCACCAGATCGGCATGGGCCAGGATCAGCCCGAGCAGCAGCGCCTTTTGCTCGCCCGTTGAGCAGAGCTCGGCCGGCATGGCCTTGTCGAGATGGGTTACGGCCAGATCGGACCGGTGGGGGCCGGCCAGCGCGCGGCCGGCCGCGGCATCGCGCCCCCGACCCGCTCGCAACTCGGCCGCGAGCCGCGCCTGCGTGTCTTCCAGCGCCGGCGTCCAGCCGATCAGAGTGATCCCGGCGCGCGCGAAGGGACCGGGCGGCTGGGACGCGAGCCGCTCCGTCAGCGCGCCAATTGTGCGATCGCGCGCCTGTGCGATGGCGGCACCATGTTCGGCCATGCCCGCCTCGAGCGCGGCGAGCCAGGCAGGATCGGCCCCTTCAGGCTCTGCAAGAAGCTTGTTGCGCGCCCGGGTGGCGGCTTCGTAGCGACTGGAATGCGCCGCATGGCCGGGCTCCCGCGCCAGCACCAGTCGATCCAGAAAGCGCCGGCGTCCACCCGCGCTTTCCAGAAACAACCGGTCCATCGCCGGCGTAAGCCACAGCACCGCCAGCCATTCGCCGAGCGCCGCCGCCGATGCGTCCGCACCATTGATCCGCACCTGACGGCGTTCGGGGGCGGCGGCCAACGTGCCCGTGCCGATGTCCACCGCATCGCCCAGCCGTGCATTGACGGCGAAGCCGCCCGGTCCATCGGCCCGCGCCATATCC
>NZ_JBMDXN010000120.1:0-5675 GCF_048595155.1 Sphingomonas sp. | reverse complement strand
GTGTCCAGGCACGACTCACATCCAGCCTCGTGATCCGTCCACTCATCTCCCGGATTTCAACACGCCAAATAATATCATCGAGATACTCATCGACGGTCTCGACATCGTGATAGGTGCAAACATGCGCATTACGGCAATGTGCCCCGGCAGCGCGGAGAATTGCCAATGCCTGCGGGAGCGAGGTGCCGATCGGAATGGCGGCGCGTACAGCGCCTGTGGCCGTCGCTATCTGCCGAGCTGTGCTATATTCAGTATCGACGCCTATAGCCGCCGAGCTTATTTGCGGATCCCGGGGCTGGGCGAATTCGAGAGCGCGAAATCTTAGGGATTTCGCACTATGGGACGGGGTCGGCGCGACCGCCGCGATCGAAAATGCGCAACAGATCAACAAGCGGATCACGTTCCACTCCTCGTTCCTACGAATTAGGCGGTGCTTAACTGCCCTCGAGCGTTGCATCGCTTCCGCGCGCGCTCCTGGCTTCGATCGCTGGGTGGACAGACCATCCTCCGCCCAGCGCGCGGATGAGATTCACGCCCGCCTGCAATCGCAACGTCTCAAGATTGAGTGCCCGGCGGCGCGCCTGCAGCGCGCTGGTCTGCGCGGTCACGACATCGAGATACGAAACGGCGCCCTTCACGTATCGGTTCATTGCAAGACGCTCGGTCTGACTGGCCTGTTCGACGGCGCGTTGCTCGGCCTCAGCTTCGATTCGATAGAAGTGCAGCCGCGCCAGATTGTCTTCCACGTCCTGGAACGCCTGGAGGACGTGCGCGCGATAATCGGCGGTCGCCTGTGACCAGGCCGCGCGCGCGATCGCGACCCGCGCTCGGCGCTTGCCGCCATCAAACAGCTGCAACACGGCCGAGGGCCCGATCGACCAGAAGAAGTTTGGCGCCGTCAGCAGGTCGGCCAGGCCGGTATTTTCAAATCCGCCTTGCGCGCGCAGCGACAGATTGGGGAAGAAGGCGGCGCGCGCCACACCGATAAGCGCGTTGGCCGCGGCCATGCGCCGCTCGGCCGCCGCCACGTCCGGCCGTCGCTCGAGCAGGGTCGAGGCGACCAGCGGCGGGATGGCAGGAACGGTAATGGGGGCGTTCGATGCCGGCAACGAAAAGGTCGAAGCGGGCGTGCCGATCAAGCTGGCGATGGCATGTTCGGTCAAAGCCCGCGCGGCATTCACGTCCGCGAGCTGCGCCTGCGCCTCGGCGAGCTGGGTTCCCGAGCGGCCAATGTCGAGCCCCGACGCGATGCCGCCCCGGAACCGGCGCTGCGTCACCGCGTCGGCCTCACCATAGGCATCAACCGCCGCAGACAAGAGCGCGCGCTGCCGATCATAACCGCGCAGCAGAATGTAGCTCGTCGCAAGCTGCGCTTCGAGACTGAGCTTGCTCGCCGCGAGATCGTCGGCGCTGGCCTCCGCCTCCGCCTTGCCGGCCGCGACGCTGTCGCGAATGCGCCCCCACAGATCAAGATCGTACGATACGGTGCCGCCGATGGTGTCGGCGGGGTAAAAATCGGGCTGGTTGGCGCCGCGCAGGGGCCGGTTGTCCGACTGCCGGTTGCGGCTGACATCGGTATTGACCCCGACGGTCGGCAACAGGCCGCCGCGTGCCTCGGCGAGATAGGCACGGGCCTGATCGTACCGGCCGAGCGCGCCTGCGAGCGTCGGATTGTCGCTGTCGAGCTTCTGCTCCAGCCGGGCGAGTTCCGCATCGCGGAAGACGGTCCACCAGGGCTGGTGCGCGGCGGTATCCGCCGGCGCCGCCACCTGCCACGGTCCGGCCTCCTTGAAGGTGGCGACGGCCGGAACCGCAGGCGGCCGGTATGGCGGCGCCATGGAGCATGCGGAGACGCATGCAAGCAGGGCGAGCGCCCCGAATCGGCCGAGCCTTTTAGCCACGGCTCGGCGCCACGCGGACCTGCTGACCCGCGGCAAGCGAGTCCGGTGGGTTGTCGACGATTCGGGCGTTCGGGCTGAGCCCGGCAATGACCTCGACCGTTGCGCCATTGTCGCGCCCCAGCCGGACATCGCGCAGGCGCACGCGATCGCCGTCCACCAGCGCGACCTGGGTTCCCTCGGCGCGGAAGATCAGCGCGCTCGACGGAATCTGCACCGCGCCGGGACTGTCCGGCAGATCAAAATGCACCTCCGCATATCCGCCGGGCTTCAGCACCTCCGCGGGATTATCGGCGACGAGCTGCACCTGCAGCGCGCCCGTATTCGGATTGATTGCGCCGGCATTACCGACGACCTTGGCGGGGAATGTGCGGCCAGGCTGATTGGGTGTCGCGAGCGTTGCCCGCAACCCCGGGCGCATCGCGGCCGCATAATTCTGCGGTACACTCACATAGACACGGATGCGCTGCACGTCGGCGACCGAGAACAGAGGCTGCTGCGTGGCCGCACCGGGGCCGACGAGATCACCGATATCGGCGTTACGGGTCGTCACCAGGCCGGCGAAGGGCGCCCGTATCGTGGCAAATTGCTTCAGCGCCAGCAATCTGCCGAGATTGGCTTTGGCCGCCTCTACGGCCGCCGCCTTCACACTATAATCCCCATTTTTCTCGTCCGCCTCCTGGCGCGACACGGAATTGGTGGAGAGGAGATCGTTCCAGCGTGCGGCGGTGCTCTTGGCCAGAGCCGCATTGGCCCTGGCGCTGGTAAGGTCCGCCCGCGCCTGCGTGATCTGCTGGTCGAGTTCCGGCGTGTCGATCCGCCCCAGCGGCGCACCCTCGCCGACCTCGGCACCAATGTCCTTATACCAGGCGCTTACATAGCCGCCGACGCGCGCATAGAGACGCGCCGCATTCCAGGCCTGGAGCGTGCCCGGCATCGTCAATTTGCCGCCCGCATCCTTTGCGGTCGCGGCGATCAAATGTACGACCGGGACGGCGCGCGCGTCAGACCAGCTCTGGGCGGCGTCCGATTGGCCGGCGCGGCCGATCGTTCCGACCGCAATCACCCCCAGCGCGATTACCGCGGTGACGATACCAGCGGTACGCAACCCTTTCGGGGCCGTCGCCTCACTCTGCATGGACTAACGCTCCAACTGCTTGATTATGGTCGTGGGTGGCAGAGGCCCGGCCGTGCCTGCGATGCGCAATGCTGAAGAGCACGGGGACGAAGACGAGCGTGGCCAGGGTTGCGCAGATCAATCCACCGATGACCGCGCGCCCCAAGGGCGCATTCTGCTCGCCCCCTTCCCCCAGGCCCAACGCCATTGGCGCCATGCCGATGATCATCGCGAGGGCGGTCATCAGAACCGGTCGGAAGCGGGTGGCACCTGCCTCCACGGCCGCGCGGGCGGCGTCTCCGGTAGCGGCGAGACGTTCGCGCGCGAAACTCACGACGAGCACCGAATTGGCGGTGGCCACGCCCATGCACATGATAGCGCCGGTGAGTGCGGGGACGGACAAGGGGGTGTCGGTTGCGAACAGCATCCAGACGATGCCGGCCAGAGCGGCCGGCAAGGCGGAGACGATGACCGCGGGATCGGTCCAGCTCTGGAAGTTCACGACGATCAGCAGGTAGATCAAGGTGATGGCACCGATCAGCCCGAGGACCAAGCCGACAAAGGCCGTGTTCATCGTTTCGACCTGACCGCGAAGATGCACGCTTGTGCCCTTGGGCCGCTGGTCTGCGGTTGCGGCGATTACGTTCTGGATGTCGCCCGCAACCCCGCCCAGGTCCCGGCCCTGGGTGGCCGCATAGACATCGACCGACGGCTGCACCGCGTAATGCGAGATGGCGGCGGGGGAATCTTCACGGCGGATCTTGCCGAGCGCGCCGAGGATCTGGAAATCCCCTGCTTTGCTGCCGGTGACAGCGATATTGTCAAGTTCCGAGAGACTGTCGGTACGATATTGAGGTGTCTGGACGACGATCGGGTAGGAAACGCCGTTGCGCGGGTTCAGCCAGAAGGCCGGCGCCATCTGAAAACTGCCGGCAAGGTTCACCCCCAGGCTCTTGGTGACATCCCCTTCGGTGATCCCCAGCCGATCCGCCTGGGTCCGGTCAACGTCGAAGGCGAGTTGCGGATAATCATTGGCCTGCTGCAGGCGGACATCCGCAATGCCCGCAATCTGCGCCATGCGTGCGGCCAGCCGCTGCGCATAGGCGCTGTTGGCCTTGGTGTCGGGGCCGGTCACCTGCACGTCGATCGGGGCCGGCGCGCCGAAGTTCAGGATCTGGCTCACGATATCGGCGGGCAGGAAGGAAAAGGTCGATCCCGGGAAGGTATCGGGCAGCAATGCCCGCAACTGCTTCACATAGCCGGCCGTCGGACGATGACCTTTGCGCAGCGTGATCAGGATATCGCCGTCCTGCGGCCCAATCCCACCGGTGTTCGAATAAGCGCGATTGATGCCGCTGACCGGGAGGCCGATATTGTCGACGATCGACCCGAGTTGGTCGGGAGGGATCACCTCGCGGATGCGATCTTCCACATGATCGAACAACGCGGCCGTTTCCTCCAGTCGGGTTCCGACGGGCGCCCTGACGTGCAGGTTGATCTGACCCGCGTCGATGGCCGGGAAGAAGTTGCGCCCCAGGAAGGGCACGAGGGCAAAGGAAAGGAGGACAACCCCCAGGAAGCCGATGACAAACAACCGGCGCCGCGCGAGCGCATAGTGCAGCACCTGCAGGTAATAATCGCGGAAGCGCTCAAACCGCCGCTCGAAGCCGTTTTGGAAGCGGCGAAAGACATTGCGTGTCTGTGGCCGCCCCTCGCTGGCGTTATGGCTCATCATAATGGCCGTGGTGTGGGAGGTCGCGTGATCACGCAGCAGATATTTGCCCATCGTCGGCACCAGTGTGCGCGACAGGATGAAGGACGCGATCATCGCGAACAGGACGGCCTTCGCCATCGGCGCGAACAGGAAGCCGGCAATGCCCGGAAGGGAGAACATCGGCACGAAGGCGATACAGATACAAAGCAGCGAGACGAAGGCCGGTCCGACGATCTGCTCGGCACCGTCGAGGATCGACTGGCGCACCGACTTGCCTTGTTCGAGGTGCCAGTTGATGTTCTCGATCGTGACGGTCGCATCGTCCACAAGAATGCCGACCGCGAGCGCGAGGCCGCCAAGGGTCATGATGTTGAGCGTCTCTCCGGCGATCGACAGGCCCGCCACCGCCGCGAGGATGGCGAGCGGGATGGAGGCCGCGATGATGACGGTCGATCGCCACGATCCCAGGAACATCAGGATCATCACGCTGGTCAGGGCAGCGGCAAGTATGCCCTCATGGACGACGCCCGAGACGGCCGCCTTCACGAACAACGATTGATCGGACAGCGGCGTAACATGGAGATCCGCGGGAAGCGTCTCGCGCAGTTTCGGTAGGAGCGCCTTCGCCTGATCGACGATGGCGATCGCAGAGGCGGAGCCGCTTTTCAGGACGGTCATCAGCACGGCGCGACGACCATCGACGCGCACTTCGTTGCGCTGGGGCGGCGATCCGTCGCGCACCTGAGCGACGTCGCGCATATAGACCGTGCTGCCATCAATCGTCTTGATGGGAAGATTGTTCAGCTGATCGACGACGGCCGGGCTGTTGTTGAGTTTTACGTTATATTCATACTGACCGATCTTGGTCGTACCCGCCGGAACGATCTGGTTCTGCGCCGCCAGCGCTGCGCCGACATCTGTTGCCGATAGCTGCCGCGCCTGCAGC
>NZ_JBMDXN010000119.1:0-4947 GCF_048595155.1 Sphingomonas sp. | reverse complement strand
AGCGTCCCTTGTCCACCAAGGCGGGCAGATGTTCGTTGGTGGCTGCCACGATGCGCACGTCGACGCGGATCGCGCGGGAGGCGCCGATGCGCGTAACCTCCCCATATTCCACGGCCCGCAATAGTCTTTCCTGCGCGCCCTGACTCAGGGTCGCCAACTCATCGAGGAAGAGCGTGCCGCCATCCGCCTCTTCGAACCGGCCGGCGCGCGCTTTGGTGGCCCCGGTGAAAGCGCCGGCCTCGTGGCCGAACAATTCGGCTTCGATCAAAGTCTCCGGCAGCGCCGCGCAGTTCATCGTCACCAGCGGGGCCGCCCAACGTGGACTGAGACGATGCAGGCGTTCCGCCACCAATTCTTTGCCGGTTCCGCGCTCGCCGATCACAAGGACCGGCCGGTTCAGCGCCGCAGCGCGGCTGGCACGTTCGACCGCATCGAGGAACGGCCCGGACTGGCCGATGAATTGCGCTTCCCGATCCATGCCGACGGATTGGCGAATTTTGCCACATGTTGGCAAGTCTTAATTGACAGACATGGGCGGCCATCGAAGAAATTTGGCCGAATTCAGGGCTTTTTGAATTTGGCACGGCTCCTGCAATGCCTAAGCCAACGCCGATGCGGCGACCCGATAGGAAGGTTAGGGAGATTATCATGATCAAGTTCGACAAGTCCGACATGCAGCGCTTCATGGTTTCCGGCGTAGCCGCTCTCGCGATGTCGGCGACCTGCCTGTTCGCAGCCGTCGGCCCAGCCAGGGCCGATCTCACCCGGCCGGCGCCGCAGTCAGCCCAGGTCGTCGTGCGGTAATCACGACGATATCCGGGGCGGGTGGTCCCTTATCCCGCCCCGGATTACAACAATGGCCAGAGTGACGGCCGGAACGCGTAAGACAGGAGCAAGACACGATGGGAATTTTCTCCCGCACACGAGACATCATCGCCGCCAACATGACCGATCTGCTCGATCGGGCTGAGGACCCGGCGAAGATGATCCGCATGATCATCCTGGAGATGGAGGAAACCCTGGTCGAGGTTCGCGCTTCCGCTGCTCGCCACATTGCCGACCAGAAGGAGATGCGCCGCCAGATTGCGAAGCTCGATGCAGTGCAACAGGGCTGGGTGGAGAAGGCTGAACTGGCGCTCTCGCGCGACCGCGAGGATCTGGCCAAGGCCGCTCTCGTCGAAAAGCAGAAGACGGCCGATCTGGCGGAGCAGCTGCGCGAAGAGATCGCCGCGATCGACGATGCGCTGAGCAGCTGCGAAGCCGATATCGCCAAGCTGCAGAACAAGCTGCGCGAGGCCCGCACCCGTCAGAATTCGTTGTCGACCCGGCTGGAATCGGCAGAAAACCGTACGCGTCTGCGCGAAATGTATGCCGGCCAGAAGGTGGAAGACGCCTTCTCCCGCTTCGAGCTGCTGGAGCGGCGCGTCGACTTTGCCGAAGGGCGCGCGGATGCCGCCGGAATGGGCGTGCAGAAGAGCCTGGAGGAGGAAATCGCCGAGCTGCGCACCGCCGACAAGGTCGATGCCGAGCTGGCGGCGCTGAAGGCCCGCGTGGCGGGCGCGTCCGCGCCGGATCAGGAGGGCTGAGGGGATGGACGGCCCTGAATTGCTGATCCCGATCATTGCCATCCTGACCCTGTTCGTGGGCCTGCCATGGCTGATCTTTCACTATGTGACCCAGTGGAAGAAGAACGGCACGCTCAGCCTGGAAGATGAAAATCTGCTGGATGAGCTGCACGCGCTGGCCCGCAGGCTCGATGACCGCATGACCACGATCGAGCGCATCGTGGCCGCCGACAGCCCCAGCTTCCAGCCGAGGCTGCGCGAAACCAGCCGAGCGCTTGACGACGATTTCGATCTGGCTCGCTCGTCCGAGCCGACCACCCGCCGGCGCGAGCCCTGAGCCCACGCGCCAGATTCTGAAGGGGAGTTAATTCGATGACACCGCGCCGTACCCGCTTCTACCTCGATAAGCAGAATGGCAAATTCCTGGGCGTGTGCGCGGGGATTGCCGATTATACCGGTATCGACGTTCTGCTCGTCCGGGTCGCTTTCGTGCTCTTGAATTTCGCCACCGGCTTCTTCGGCGGCTTCGGCTTCGTCGCTTATTTCGTGGTTGCCTGGCTGGCCGACAACAAGCCGCGCGAGTTGGACTATGAAAATCGGGAAGACCGCAAATTCTGGCAGAAGGTGCGTGCCCGCCCCGGTAATTCGATCCGCGACGTTCGTGCCAGCTTCCGCGATATCGATCGCCGCCTGGCCGATGTCGAGACGCACGTCACCAGCCAGAACCGCCGGCTTGCCGACGAAATCGAAGCTTTGCGCTGATCGCACGCGGCCACAGGGAATATGTCATGGAGAATGTCTTCATCCTCCGCGATCTGGCGCCGCTGCTGGTCGCAGTCGTGATGATCGCCACCGCGGGCTGGGTGTTTACCACCTGGCTCCGGGTCAAGAACGGCTACCCGCTGGAAAGCAGCTGGGGGCAGGCAATCTATCCCAAGTCCGATGCGGAGGCGACGGAGCGGATGAAGCTCCTCACGTCCGAGAACGCGCAGCTTCGGGCCGAGATCGGATCGGTCAAGGATCGGCTGGCAACAGTCGAACGGATCGTTACCGATCGCAGCTACAGCCTCAATCATGAGATCGAGCAGCTGCGCGGTCCGAGCAATTAAGGACGCAGATTATGATCAATCCTCTTCTCATTCCGATCTTGGGCATAAGCTGCGGCTTGCTCGCGATCTTCGGCGGCGTGTTCATCCGGCCCTGGTTCCAGCTGCAGCAGCGCAAGATGGAGCTTGAGGCGCAGATGGTGGCGGAAAAGGCCGCCCAATATGCCGCCCACACCGATCGCCTGGAGCAGCGTGTCGCCGTGCTCGAACGTATCCTGACGGATCGATCGACGCAGTTGGGCGAAGAGATCGAAAGGCTGCGCGACGCGCCGATCAACTAATCCTTATTTTGCTGGAGCTCATCCATGAACCCGTTCGAGATGGTGGTGGTGATCGTACTGATCGTATCGATCGCCGGCGTCATGCGCGCAAAGTACGGCGTTGTCCGCACCGGGCGCGGCAAGGAAGAGATTTTCGTAGGGCATCAACGAAGCGACGCGGATCTGGAGCGGCTGCAGAGCGAAATGCGCCAGCTGAAAGACCGTATTGCCGTCTTGGAACGGATCGTCACTGACGGCGACCGCAACCGCGGCCTGGCACTGGAGCGCGAAATCGAAGCGCTGCGTACCGACAAGGAGTTTCGGTCATGACCGAACCGATGATGTGGACCCTGATCAGCGCCGTCAGCTTTGCCGGGCTGGTCGTCATTACCATCGCGGCGCTGAAAGGCTGGCGCGATTGGATCGCCCTACAGCGCCTCTCCCTGCAGGGCCATGGTGCCACGCCGGAACCGGCAAGCGGCCTCCCCGCGTCTGCCGCGCGGATCGAATTGGCGGATCTGCGCGAGCGGGTTCGCAAGCTGGAAGCCATCGCCGCCGGCGTCGATCTTTAGGCGACAAGACGACGCGGCCGGCCGTTCCCCAGATGCAGCAACAGCCGCACTATGTTATCCTGTAAGCAACCCTAGCGGCCTCTTTCCGTTCTGTTGATGTTCGACAGAGAGGAAGTTCATGCGCAAGTTCATGTTAGCTGTGGCTTTGGCCGCAATGTCTGCCACCGCCGCGACCCCGGTCATGGCTCAGCCCGGCTGGGGCCCCGACAACCGCCGCCACGATGATCGGCGCGAACCCCATGGCCGCAACGACCGTGGCGATTGGCGCAACGGCAGCCGCTATGACTATAATCGTCCGGATCCGCGCTACGGCGGCTATGATGCGGCCCGCTATTATCGGGCCGGCGGCAACTACCGCGAACGGCGGTTGGGCCGCAACGATCGCGTCTATCGGGGCAATGACGGCCGCTATTACTGCCGGCGCAAGGACGGGACGACCGGCTTGATCGTCGGCGGCGTGCTCGGCGGACTGTTGGGCAACACGCTTGCCAATGGCCGCTCGACTACGCTCGCAACCGTTCTGGGTGCCGGCGGTGGCGCTTTGCTCGGTAAATCGATCGATCGCGGCAACGTACGCTGCCGCTAAGCTTAACGGACTGATTACGGTCGCGTAAGAGCCCGTTCAGTTGGGGCCGGGTATTTGCCCTCGGCAGGTGCCCGGCACCGTCTAAACAGGAGAAATTATGCGTCGATTGATTATTGCCGGCGTCTTGGCCGCGCTCGCACCTATAGCGCTAGCGGCGCCCGCATCCGCGCAGACCCGCTCCGATCAGCAGCGTTGGGACCAGGCCCAGCAGCGCTATCAGGCGGAATTCAGCCGGTATCTCGCCGAGCGCGATCGCTATAACGAAGTGCGGTTGATGTCGCGGCAGGACAGCTATGGCGGCAATTACCCCGACGATGACCGCTACGATCCGAATTACGATCCTTCGCGCTATTACCGCAGTGGCCCGCAATATCAGGAGCGGGTGTTGGCCGCCGACGATCGTGTGTATCGTGGCAATGACGGGCAATATTATTGTAAGCGTTCTGACGGCACGACCGGCCTGATCGCAGGCGGTGCCGCCGGTGGCATCCTGGGCAACGTCATCGACGGTGGCCATTCACGTACGGCGGGAACGCTGATCGGTGCCGCAATCGGCGCGCTTGCCGGCAAGGCTGTCGACCAGAACAATTCGCAGCTTCGCTGCCGCTAATGCCTTAATCCCCGCCGGCTGTTACCGGCCGGCGGGCACCGCTTTCAGTTTGGCGGAAACGATGTGCCAGCGACGCTGTGCTGCGCTGGCACCGTCCACATCGTTGACGCGGCGGAGCGTGTAGACCCCGGCGAAATGCTGGGCTCGTCCATTGTTCAGCCGTGCATCCACCCGCACCCGCACGTCGGCATATTTACTTCCGGCCGCGCCGTTCATGGCTATAATCGGCGCCGGCACCGGGTCGGGCC
>NZ_JBMDXN010000118.1:0-71258 GCF_048595155.1 Sphingomonas sp. | reverse complement strand
GTCGACGCGCAGGACGCCGCTGACGGCCAGATTGCGCAGGATGCCGCCCGCCACCGTGCCGAGGCCGGTGACCTGCGCCGCCTGCAGCTTGATCGGAACCGATACCGGCGCCGCCGACCAATGACCCTCGCCCGACGCTTTGATGTTGTCGAAGCCGGTCGTGTCGAAGGCGACATGGGGGCTGGCGAGCGTATAGCGGAAGCTGGTCGTGCGGAACGGCCCGTCCAGCAGGGCGTGGAGATGGACGTCGCGCCCGGTCATGTTGGGGAACAAGGCCGGCGGTCGAAGCAGCTTGGCATCGATCGACAGGCGGGAGAAAGCCGACCCGCCGAGATCGATGCCGCCGGCGGCGGCAAATTGCAGCGCGGGCGAGGCCAGATTGAGATGGCCGTTCAGCCGGCGATCGACGAGCGTGGCGGCGCCGGCGACCTTGACGCGGGGCGCCGTCAGCCGCTGCAGCTTGCCCTGAAGGAAATTGGACGGGGCGATGGTTCCGGCGAGGCTGTAGCGGCCGTTGCGCACGCCGATCCCGAGATCGGAAAAGCGCTTGCCGCCCAGCGTGCCATGGACCGCGCCATCCCAGACATGCCAGGTGCCGCGACCGCCGATCCGCAGCGTGATCGCTTCCTTCACGCCGGCCAGCCCGGCGATGATGCCGCGGGCGGGGCCGTCGACCGCGCCGATCAACCGAAAGCGATCGCCATCGGGTTCCGCGTCCAGATCGAGCAGGACGCGATCCCGCGCGGTGCTGGTCGCGCGCAGGCCGATCATGGCGCGGCGATCGTGAATATGCGCTCTGCCGACGAGGCGGACGATCTCGGCATGGCCGCCCACTGCCGCGCCGACCTTGAGCCGATCGACCTGGAGCGCGCCGATGCGGATATCGAAGCCGGGCAGAATCGGGCTGCCGGGTTTGCTGCGGAGCGCGGGCAGCCGATCGAAGATGATCAGCGGCGCCGACACGCGATCGATATTGAGCAGGTTCTTGGCCCAATCCAGCGGATGCCAATCCAGCCTGATTTCGGGCGCTTCGAAGAATTGGCCCTTAAGATCGTAGAGCCGGACGTCGCGTAGCGTGGCGCGGCGCCAGATCGATCCCTCAATCCGCCCGATCTTGATCCGCAACCCGCTGCTGGGCCGCATGGCGGCGATGCGATCGGCGATCAGGCGATGGCCGGGCTGGGTGTCGATGCTCCAGACCATGGCGAGCAGCAACCCGATCAGGACGAGGATGCCGATCCCGATCCGGCGCAGGATAGGCCAGCGCCGCCGCGGGCGGGGGGCGGGGCCCTCTTCGTCGATGGCGGGAACCGGGGTATCCGAATCCGTCATTAGAAGGCCTGGCCGAGCGAAACATAGACGGCGACGCGGGATTCCCCTGCGCGCCGATCGAGCGGCGTGCCGACATCGACGCGGATCGGCCCGAAGCTGGAATAATAGCGCACGCCCAAACCGGTGCCGTAGCGCAGCCCGGTGAGTTTCGGCAGGCTGCTGTCGTAGAGATTGCCGGCGTCGAGGAAAGGCACCACACCGAAGGCTCCGAAACGCACCCGCGCTTCTACCGCGAATTCGTTAAGCGATCGCCCACCGACCGGATCGCCATCGACGTCGACCGGCCCGATCTTCTGATAGCCATAGCCGCGCACCGAACCGCCGCCGCCCGAATAGAAGCGACGCGACGGCGCGATACTGTCGCGCGAAACGCCCGTGATCGAGCCGAAGCGGGCGCGGCCGGCGATCACGACGCGGTCGCCCAGCGGCTGGTAGCCGCTCGCGTCGATCTGCATCTTCACATAAGCGTGGGTGCCCGCCTGCAGCGACAATTCGGGCGACAGCCGGCCGGACAGGCGGAAGCCGCGGGTCGGGTTGAGCAGATCGTCCGATCCGTCATAGCCCAAACTGGTGGGCGCGGCCGCGACCAGGAAGGTGCGGCGGCGGGGCGCGCCGGTCGCGACAACCGTGTCCCGTTCGTCCGTGGCCACGAATTCGGTGCCGAGCGACCAGGTCCAGGTCTTTTGCCAGATGATGTTGGTCTGTCGTTCGATGCTGGCGCCGACGGTGAAGGTTCGGGCGTCATAGGCATCGAAATTGCTGTGCGAGGCGACGATCTGTGCGTTGAGAATGCGGTCACGGTCGTTGAAATTGCTTTGGCGCAGCACCGCGCCGAGCGACTGTTCGCGCGTGCCTGCAACCCCGCGGAAGGTGACCGCCCCTTCGGGCTTGATCAGGTTGCGATGCTGCCACGAGCCTTCCACGCGCACGCCTTCGCCGGTGCCATAGCCAAGCTCGCCCGCGACGGTGCGGGCGGGGGCGCGATCGATATGGACCGCGATGTCGACCACAGCAGGATCGGCGGTGGGGGTAGGCGTGATCGTCACCGCCGAGACCAGGCTGGTCGCGATCAGGGCCCGGCGGAGATCTTCCAGCCGGGCGGCATCGTAGCGCTCGCCGGGATGGAAGCGCGCGATGGTCGCGAGATGCTCGGCCGAGAAGGTCTGCTTCGCCCCGGTCGGCACGATCCTGCCGAAGCGCGCCCGCACTCCCGGCGTGACCGGCAGCGTCAGCGTGGCCTTGTTGAGCTGATGGTCGATCGCGACCTGGGGTTCGCCGACCTTGGCGAAGGGATAGCCCTCGCGTCCGAGCGTGGCCTTGAAGGCGGTGACGGCGGCGAGCACCTTGTCGGCATCGACGGTGTCGCCCGTCTTGACCCCGAACTGGCCGGCCAGGGCTGTACCCTCGGCCCCGGCGGCCTCAAGGCCCGGCAGGGCCACCGTCGTGAATTGGTAGGCGTCGCGCGGCCGCACGGTGACGCGCACGATCGTCTCGGCATCGCCCGGCGTGGAGCTGACCGTGGCGGCGACCCGACCGTCATAATGGCCTTCCGCCGCCAGCAGTTGGCGGACCAGTTCCTCATCATCGCGGGCGCGGCGATTGATCTGGGCGGCGTTGGCGGGCTTGCCCTGATTGGTGACGAGCGCCGACAATTGGTTGAAGCGCGTCTTGAAGTCGCTGCCGAGATCGTCGGCGCCTTCCAGGATGACGCGATAGCGTTTGAGGCGATCCGCAACGGTGCCCTGCACCTCGGTCGTGCCGACGGTGGGGGTGGCGTCGATCTTGGCAGGATCGGGCCAGTCGACGCCGAGATCGGGCATCGGCGCCATATCGCTGGGCGCGGTCTGCACCGGTGGAAGATCGATCCGGGGCGGCGGCGCGGTCGGAGCCGGCGCGGCGCTGCCTGGGACAGCCTGCGCATGCAGCGGTGTCCAGGCGGAAAGGAGGAGGGCCGTCGCGACGGATAAACGCGATGCGTGCCGCGGCGAGACGGGGACCATGGCCTTGTCCTAATCAAGGACCGCGCGGGCCGCCAGCATCCTTTGCCGCCGCGGCACACATGTCGTCCCGGGAAACTAGCGGAAAGTTCGGAAAACTGGCAGGAAAGCCACATGGCTTCCAAAACCCCGAGTGCCGCCGGCGGCGTGTTCCTTGCCCTCGCCATCCTGATCGGCGCCCTTGCCGGAGGGGTGAGCGGCCAGCCTACCATCGGGGTGCTGGCGGGGGCGGCGGTGGGTATCGCCGTCGCGGTCCTGATCTGGCTGCAGGACAGGAAAAACACCAACCGCTAACGCGCTCCTCCGCTGATGGCGGAACGAGGCAGCACGGTTCACGTTCAAGCCTTATGGCACCAGCACGATTGCGTCATGTCGATGATAAGATACCCGGAATCACCCGCCAGCGCGCGGGCCACGGCTGGGCCTATTTCCTGCCGTCGGGCGACCGCATCAAGGATCGCGACGAGATTGATCGCCTGAATGCGATCGCCTTGCCGCCGGCCTATACCAATGCCTGGTACTGCCCCTTTCCGAACGGCCATATCCAGGCGACCGGCGTCGATGCCCGCGGGCGCAAGCAATATCGCTATCATCTGGATTTCCGCGCCGCCCAGGAAGCCGACAAATATGAACGTTGCGCCGAGTTCGGCCGCGCTTTGCCCAAGCTCAGGGCAAAGGTGGAGGCGGATCTGGCGGGCCGCAAGCTGGCACGCGACACGGTGATCGCGGCGGTCGTCCGCCTGCTCGACCTTGGCCATATCCGCGTCGGCAACGAGGCCTATGCCAAGGAAAATAAGAGTTTCGGTGCGACCACGCTGCGCAATCGGCACGCGAAGATTAGCGGCGGCACGCTAAGGCTGGAATATATCGGCAAGTCCGGCAAGAAGCAGCGGCTGACGATCCAGGACCGGCGGCTGGCCGCGATCGTTCGGCGGACGCAGGATCTGCCGGGGCAGCATCTGTTCGAATATCTGGACGACGAGGGCAAGCCGCAGCCGGTCGGGTCGGCCGAGGTCAACGACTATATCCGCGAGGCGACGGGCGGGGATTTCACCGCCAAGCATTTCCGCACCTGGGGCGCGAGCCTGCTCGCCTTCGAACATATTCTGGAGACCGCCAAGGACGGAAAGCCAGCGCTGAAGGCGATGCTGGAGGCGGTGGCCGCGGCGCTCGGCAACACGCCTGCGATCAGCCGCAAATCCTACATCCATCCTGCCCTGATCGAGCTGTGCCGCGGCGGCAATGCGAGCGAATTGTGCGAGCTGAAATTGCCGCGGCCGACGCAATGGCTGGATAGCCATGAGCGGGCGCTGATCGCGTTCCTCGACGAGCTCGCCCGCGAGGGCAAAAAGCAGGCAAAGGCCGCCTGACATGCCGGACGTTGCGAACAATGCCGCGCCGGCGGCTCCGCTGCGCGTGTCGGGCAGCACGGTCCAGCGACTATGGGATGAGAGCATCGCCTGGGCGCTGAGCCATTATCTGCAGATCACAATCGCAGTCGGCGCGGGCGTGCTGATCGCGGCGACCCTGATCGCGATCCGCTGGGCCGGTCAGCGGCTATGCCGACGCCGTCTGGGCGGGGCGCATTGGCCGCAGACGATCGGCCGGGTCTTCGCGGTCACCAAATTGTGGTTCATCACCCTGTTCGCCGCGAAGCTGGTCTCCGGCTATGCCTTCCCGCCGCCCCTGCTGGCCCAGACGATCACCGTGCTGTTCACGATCGCGGCCGCACTGCAGGGCGCGCTGTGGGTGCGCGAAGCCATCTTGGGCGTGATCGAATATCGCGCGGGCGGCGATCAGCCGGGCGCGCTGGGTTCGGCAATCGGCATCATCCGGCTGCTCGTCACGATCACGCTGTTCGCGATCGCGATCGTGCTGATCCTCGACAATCTTGGTGTGAACGTCACCGGGCTGGTCGCGGGCCTGGGTATAGGCGGTATCGCAATCGGTCTGGCCGCCAAGGGGATTTTCGACGATCTGTTCTCGGCGCTGTCGATCATCTTCGACCGACCGTTCCAGCGGGGCGATTCCATCAAGTGGGACAATACGAGCGGTACGGTGGAGGCGATCGGGCTGAAGACGACCCGCATCCGTGCGGTGAGCGGTGAGCAGGTGGTGATTTCCAACACCAATCTGCTCAACAAGGAATTGCATAATATGGCGCGGCTGAAACGCCGCCGCGTCGAAATGACCCTACATCTGGCGTATCACACACCCGCCGACGTGCTTGGAAAAGTTCAGGGCATGATCAAGGCGGTGATCGAGGCGCAGGACAGCTGCAAGCTCATCCGCTGCGGCATCGCCAACCTCGCTCTGCCGGTGATCGAGGTGCAGGTACAGTTCGACGTCGAGAGCGAGAATTGGGACAAGGTGTTCCAGGCGCGCCACGAGGTCGCGATCGCGCTGCTCGACGCCTTTGCAGATGCGGCGATCGAATTTGCCGGGCCGGACGGCAAGTCGATCACGCCACCGGTCAATATGCCTCCGCCCGGCGCGGCGGGCGGGCCGACGCAGCCAGCGGAGGGAACCGCGCGCGGCTGACGCCATTATGATCTTCGAAACCAAGGAGATCTAGAATGGCAGATGCCGCCGAAATCGAAGCCCGCTTCTGGAAAGATCTGAAGTCTTCGCCGTTCGTGATGCTGGGCCTGGTGGATGCCCGCGACGGCCATACCCAGCCGATGACCGCACAGTTCGAAAATGACGGCGGGCCGCTCTATTTCTTCACCACCAGCGATAATGGCCTGACGACCGCGCTGGCCGGATCGTCCAACCGCGCGATCGCCACCTATACGGGCAAGGGCCATGATCTGTTCGCGAGCATCCATGGCACGCTGAACGTCGACAAGGACGAAGCGACGATCGATCGGCTGTGGAACCCGCATGTCGAGGCCTGGTTCGAAGGCGGCCGTAATGATCCCAAGCTGACGCTGCTCCGGCTCGACACCGAGAAGGCTGAGCTGTGGCTGGGCGGAAGCTCGATCGGCGCGATGCTGACCCGCCTGCTCGGGAAGGACCCGAAGGAAAGCTATAAGGACAATGTCGCCGAGGTTTCGCTTTAAGCGAAGCTCGGACGTACGATCATCCCCAGAGGTCGGCGGCAGGCGGTGAGAGAAACCCGCCCGCCGCCGTCATCGGCGAGGAGCGATCCTCCGCCAGCAGCAGCGCGCCGTCCAGATCGACCCACCGCGCGGTCGCACCGAGCAGGAAGGGCGGAGCCATGCCGAGCGACGTGCCGAGCATGCAACCGATCATGATCTCCAAGCCCATCGCGCGGCCTTCCCGGGCGAGAGCCAGCGCTTCGGTGAGACCGCCGGTCTTGTCGAGTTTGATATTGATGGCCTGATAGCGACCGGCGCAGCGCGCGAGATCGCTGCGATCCTGGCAGCTTTCGTCGGCGGCGAAGGGAATGACAGCGCTGATGCCGTCCAGCAGCGCATCCTCACCCGCCCGCACCGGCTGTTCGATCAGTTCCACTCCATATTTGGCAAGGCGCGCCGTTTCGCCAGCGACATCGCGGCCGGTCCATGCTTCGTTGGCGTCGACGATCAGGCGGGCGTTCGGCGCTCCGCGGCGCACTGCTGCCACCCGCGCGTCATCGCCTTCGCCAGCCAGCTTCAACTTCAGCAGCGGGAGATCGGCGGAGGCGCGTGCATCCGCCTCCATCTTCGCGGGATCGGCGACCGAGATGGTGAAGGCGGTAATGTGCGGCTTAGGCTCCGGCAGACCGGCCAGCTGCCACACCGGCGTGGCGGCCCGTTTTGCCTCCAGGTCCCATAAGGCATTGTCGAGCGCGTTGCGCGCCGCTCCGCGCGGCAGTCTTGTCTGAAGTTCGGTGCGATCCATGCCGGCCGCGACGGCGTCTGCCTGTCCCAATATCTCGGCCAGCACGGTCTCCGCCGTCTCGCCATGATAATAGATGGCGGTACCCTCGCCGCGGCCGACATGGCCGCCGTCGGTGACGGTCGCCACCACGACGTCCACATGCGTCTTCGCGCCGCGCGATATGGTGAAGGCGCCGGCGACGGGCCAGCGTTCGATCTGGGCGTGCAATTTCATGCCGCCCTCATACAGCGGTCGTGCCTGAACGAAAGCCGCAGCCGGCAGAGGATCAGGCGGGCTGCGTCGCCCGCTGATCCGCCGCGGCGATGAACTTCTCCAGGACCGGCGCGATTTCGTTGCGCCAGCGGCGGCCGTTGAAGATGCCGTAATGGCCGACCGACTTGGCGAGCAGATATTGCTTCTGATCGTCGGGAAGGTTCGGCGTGATCTTCAGCGCGGCGCGGGTCTGGCCCACACCCGAAATATCGTCCCGCTCGCCTTCGATCGCCAGCAAGGCAATGTCGGTGATCGCGGCGGGATCGATGCGGCGGTTACGGAACATCATCTCGCCCTTGGGCAGCAGATGGCGCTGGAACACGACATCGATCGTCTCGAGATAGAATTCGGCGGTCATGTCGCAGACCGAGCGATATTCGTCGTAAAAGGCCTTGGTGCCTTCGACGCTCTCCTGATCGCCGTCGACGAGATGGCGGAACATCTGCCAATGGCTGACCAGGTGGTTGCCCCAGTTCATCGCCATGAAGCCGGTGAGCTGGAGGAAGCCCGGATAAACCTTCCGCCCCGCGCCCGGATAATAGATCGGCACCGTCGCGATCACATTCTGTTCGAACCAGCTGTGCGGACGCTGGGTGGCGACCGTGTTGACCTGGGTCGGCGCCTCGCGCGTGTCGATCGGGCCGCCCATCATCGTAAGCGACCGCGGACGGGCCGGGTTCTTGTCGGCCGACATGATGCAGGCGGCGGCAAACGCCGGCACCGCCGGCTGGCACACCGCCAGGACATGCGCGCCAGGGCCGATATGTTCGAGCCAGCCGATCAGATATTCGATATAATCGTCGAGCCGGAATGTGCCGTCGGATAAAGGCACCAGGCGCGCATCGCGCCAATCGGTGATCCAGACGTCGTAGCCCGGCAGCATGCGCTCGACCGTGCCACGCAGCAGAGTGGCATAATGGCCCGACATGGGCGCTACGATCAGCAGCTTGGGCTGATCCTTGGGGGCGTCGGAGCGGGTGAAATGGACGAGCTGGCCGAACGGGAGGCGCGCTTCGATCACTTCCTCGACCGCCACATCCTTGCCGTCGATCACGGTGAAGGGCAGCCCGAATTCGGGCTTGCCGTGCGGAGCCGAGGCATGTGCGAACACATCGAGGCCCGACGCCATCATCGATCCGATCTGGGTACGGGCAAAAGGGTTGGCGGGGTGGTTCATCCACTCGGACCCCAACTCGGCCATAGCGCTTGCGCCGGCGAGCAGGCTCCGCTGCATTTCATAAGCTTCGTACAGCAAACTCTGTGCCTCCCAGGGGGACTTCATAGATGGGCGTGTGCTCGCCGCATTGCAACAAACGTTAGAAAGCGTGATTGGTTGAACGCGTCCGTCTTGCTACAGCACCATTATGGCCAAAGCACCGACACCCTTGCCCCCGGCAAAGGAGCGCCGCCGGATCGGCGAACTCCGCCTGATCTGGGGGATGGCAATGGAATATCCCGGCCGCATCGCTTGCGCCCTGATGGCGCTGATCATCGCATCGGCAGCAACATTGGCGATTCCATATGGGTTCAAGCGCGTCATCGACCGCGGCTTCATCGCGGGCGGCGGGTCGGCTGCGAGCGTGAACGCATCGTTCCGCTATCTGCTGATGATCGTGGTCGTGCTGGCGATCGCCACCGCGTGCCGCTTCTATTTCGTGTCCTGGCTGGGTGAGCGGGTCGTCGCGGATCTGCGCCGCCGCGTGCAGGACAATCTGCTGAGGCTGGCTCCGCGCTTCTTCGAGGAGAATCGCCCCTCCGAAATCGCGTCGCGTCTGACGTCCGACACGGCCATTATCGAACAGATCGTCGGATCGACCGTTTCGATCGCGCTGCGCAACAGCTTCACCGGCATTGGCGGCATCATCTATCTGTTCACCCTGTCGCCCAAGCTGGCCGGCATGTTGTTGCTCGGCATCCCGCTGATCATGGGCCCGGTGATCCTGCTCGGCCGGCGCGTCCGCGGCTTCAGCCGCTCGTCGCAGGACAAGATCGCCGAAGTGGGATCAATGGTATCCGAAACGCTGGGTGCGATGAAGATCGTGCAGGCCTTCGGACAGGAAAAGCGCGAAGCGGAACGGTTCGGCATCGCCGTCGAGAATGCGTTCGCCGTCGGGCGCCGGCGCTTCACGGTGCGCGCGATCATGACGGCGATCGTGATCGGATTGATCTTCGGATCGATCACGATGGTCTTATGGCAGGGCGCGACCGACGTCGCCGCGGGGCGGATGAGCGGCGGATCCATCGCAGCGTTCGTCCTGACCGGCGGCTTCGTCGCGGGCGCCTTCGGCGCGCTCACCGAAGTCTATGGCGATCTGCTGCGTGGTGCCGGCGCGGCCGGCCGGCTGGGCGAATTGCTGGCGGAACAGCCCGACATCGCGCCGCCGGCGAAACCGCAGGCGCTGCCGGTGCCGCCGCGTGGCACGATCGCGTTCGACCATGTCGAATTCCGCTATCCGACCCGGCCCGAAATGGCGGCGCTGCACGATTTCAGCCTGACCGTATCGCCGGGCGAGCGCGTCGCGATCGTCGGACCTTCGGGCGCAGGCAAGAGCACGATCTTCCAGCTCGCCCAGCGTTTCTACGATCCGCAGGTCGGCACGGTTCGGATGGATGGAATTGCGCTGACGCAGGCCGATCCGGCCGCGATCCGCGCGCGCATCGCGGTGGTGCCGCAGGACACGGTGATCTTCGCTGCGTCCGCACGGGACAATCTGCGCTACGGGCGTTGGGACGCGGACGACGCGGCTTTGTGGGCGGCCGCGGAAAACGCCAATGCCGCCAAGTTCCTGCAGGAATTGCCGGAGGGACTGGACACGTTCCTGGGCGAGGGGGGAGCCCGTCTTTCGGGCGGGCAGCGTCAGCGGATCGCGATCGCCCGCGCCTTGCTGCGCGATGCGCCGCTGCTGCTGTTGGACGAGGCGACCTCCGCGCTCGACGCCGAGAGCGAGCGGCTGGTGCAGAATGCGCTCGAGCGACTTATGAAGAAGCGCACGACACTCGTCATCGCGCACCGGCTTGCCACGGTCCGCGCGGCGGATCGCATCGTCGTGATGGATGGCGGCCGCATCGTCGAGCAGGGACGCCATGACGAGCTGGTCGCGAAATCCGGCCTCTATGCGCGGCTGGCGCAGCTGCAGTTCGAGGGGGAGGCGGCCTGACCTGCCGATACCATGCCGACCGGGGGGCGGAGTGGCGTGATCCATGCCACCGATGATCTGAAGGAGCGATCATGAGCCTTTTGAAACGCCTGTTCGGCACGGCCGCGTCGGACGCGCCCGCCGCGGAGCCCGTGACCGACCCGCTGCGCATCAATGTCTATGCGACGGTTCGGACGCTGCCACCGATCGACTTTCGCCATGAGCTGCTGGGATGGCGCGACCTGTCCGATCCGGATCTGCCCGATCATTTGCGCGGGCTGACAGGCTATGTGATGAGCCGGGGCGACGGCGAGATGACGGCCCTGCGCTATCATGTCTGGCGCCATGCCCAGCGGGTGCGCAACCATGTCAGCCTGGACGTGCTGCCGGAGGACCTGGACGGTCTGCAGCGATGGGCGCGGACGGCGAACGGTATCTTGTTCCTTCCCGACGGCTCGGTCCGCGCGCCGGATTTGGCGATCCTGTTCGACGCCGAAGGGGCCAGTGATCCAACCGCGGCTTTGCCCTATCAGCCGGACGCGATCGCGCGCCGCCAGCGGACGCTGCAGTTGCTGGAAGGGCTGGAGCTGCAGCCGCCGACGAGCATACCGCCCGCGATCGGCGAGGCCGAACTGGAGCTCCGCTCGCCGGACGAGGTGCTCCGGCGGGCGCTCGCCTTGCTCTACATTGCCGCGCGCGGGCAGATGCAGGGCACTGAGGTGGGGCCGATTCCACTGGGCCGGCGCGATGAAAATCCGATCGGCTTCGCCGCGCTGACGGAACGCGAACGCGCGTTGCTGGATGGCGCGGGGGCGGAAGAAGGCGCCTTCGCCGCCATCAGCTGGCGGTATGAGGCGGCCAATGCCCTGCTATGGGCGCTGGGCTTCGAAGGCGCGTCGCTGGCGGACAGTGAGAGCCTGATCGATGTCGACGCCTTATGGCGGTCGGTGGCGGAGGTGGCGCGGGCCGGCGCGCCGGGCGCTGGGCTCGCGTTCAGGCCGGCCGCCGAAATCCTCGACGCACTCGACCGGACCTGGCTGGAACATTGGATCGTCCGCCAGGCCCATGCCAAGGATCTGGCGATCGAACGCCCCAACGGCGATGTGGTGATGGAGCGCCATGTCGCGCTGAACTGGCTGACCAGCTTTCAAAACGAGTTCGGGACCAGCTGGGACGAGATCGACACGCCGACATGATCGTGGGCGGCCTGGCGCAGCAAGGAACCAATCTGTCGCAACGGAGGTTTTGCGCCATCATGATGAAATCGTTCTGCATGCGTCACGGACTTGCCCTGGCATTACTTCCGCTCGCCGCCGTCGCCTCGGCGCAAACCGAGGCTCCAAAGACCGTCACCACCACCCGCACGACGCAAAGCACCGTCGCCACGCCGTCGGAACGGACGACGACCACCACCACGACCACGCGCGAGAAGATCGCCGACACGGGCAAGGAAGCCGGGCGGATTGCGAGCCAGCCAGCGCGCGACGTCGGCGCCAGCAAGGTCGCTATCCCTGCTCCTGTACGAAAGGCGGCTGCGGCGCCCTATTCGCTGAAGGGCCTCAGCACCTGCACGCAGATCCGGCAGGCGATCTTCGAGCTGAACGATGTGCTCGGGCCGGATTATGCCGGCGCCGTCACGACGCGTGAGAACAAGGCCGGAAAGCTGGCCGCGGCGGGGGGCAAGACGATCGTCAACACGATCATCCCCTTCCGCGGGCTGGTGCGCGAAGTCAGCGGTGCGGCGCCGGCGGAGCGGCGGCTTAATGCGGCGATCCGCGCCGCTTATGCCCGGCGCGGCTTCCTGCGCGGCGTCGCGACGGCGCGCAGGTGCCGCCTAGGCTGAAGACCGCGCGGTTCGTTTGCAGCCGCGCTTAGGACTTGGGCTGGGGGAGCTTGAGGCCCAACAGCGCCAGTTTGCCGCCGCTCACGCCAAACCAGTGCGGCACCCCGGCCGGGATCATGATGATGTCGCCTGGTGCGAGCGGGCGCGAGGTCCCGCCTTCGATCTTGCCGCCCTGGGTGAGGCCCGGATTGGTAACTTCCGGCTCGGTCATCGTGCCGCCCATCACGAGCGTGCCCGCGCCAGCAACCACGATGGCATATTCGGCATCGGTCGGGTGGATTGCGGGGCGGCCAGGACCCTTCCAATATTCTACGGATGCGACCGATGAATCCGCGCCCACCAGGGGCGCCATCGCAAAAATCTGACCAGGCTTCATCCCCGCGCCGATGCGCTCGACCAGTGCCTGGACGTCAGCCGGCGTCGCGAAATTGCCAGGTGCGGTGGGTTGCGCCGCAAGGGGAGCGGCGATCAGGGCGAGGGCGCAGATAGCGGCGAACTTCATCAGAGATCCTTCCAGCGAATTGCCAAGGGATAGCATCTCCCCGTTCGCGTCAATGGACGGCGACGCGGGGGCGGACCGAATAATGCCGGCGCGCTGGCATAGCGACGCACGAGCGTCGTGGAATTTTTGCTAACCTTGAGTGCCGCCTGCCAGTTTGCGGTAAATTTGCCGGCGCCATTTGCGGGGCGTGCCGAAAGGACCAGTGTGGAGGCAGTTGGCACGGCTCCTGCAACGTCATTGTCATGGCCGGCACGTAGCCGGTCATCCAACCAACTGGAGATTCTGCCATGAAAGCCACTGTCATTATCGCCGCCGCCCTGTTCGGTACCCTGGCTGTTCCCGCCTTCGCCGCCACCAGCAGCGACGATGTGAAAATGAAGGTGACCTATGACGCAAAGCACGACAAATATTGCATCTCGCAGGCTGTGACCGGCCAGCGCATTCCGGTCCGCACCTGCCGCACCAAGGCGGAATGGATTGCCGACGGCGCCAAGTTCAGCGACGCGACCGACGCCACGCAGCACACCAAGCTGGCACAGAAGTGATGGTGCGACGCCCGCGGCCGCGCGGCCGCGGGCGGCTCCCCCGACTGTCCGCCTTTCGTTCGGAAACGAACACTTGCGGACACGGTAACGATCGTTCCTCGCTCGCCAGCGATACTTCGCCCTGCATCGTAGATGATCCGGGCGGCGCTTAGCCGGCGAGAGGAAGGAAGAGATCGGCGACGGGGGCGTGACCCACACCATCGTCGCGCACGGCAAGATGGCGCTGGCAATAGATCGGAAAATCCCGCGCTTCTTCCCCGCTCGCGGGAAGCCAATCCCGGTAGAGATATAAAGCGGGACGCTCGAGATCATGAGTATCGTGGACCACGCGGAGCACCGCGCAGCGGCCTCCTGGGATGATGCCCGCTTTCATCGGATGGTCTGCCGCTGCGATCGGCCGATCGGTTCCCACACAGAGGTCGACACTATATTCCAAAGGATTATCGGGGCGGCGTTCCGATCGAAAGATCGTGAAGGTCGGGTTGGTCAGCGGGGATAGTCCGGCGCTTTTCCGCCAGGCGACGAACGCTTCGATGGTGCCGTCGAGCGTCGCTGGGTCACCGCGATGTTCCAGGATGGCAACCGGCGTAGGCGGCATGACCCGGATGGTGACGTCGTCCTGGGTGAGCGGGTTGTGCATGAGCATGGTCCTTGCTGTGTCGAGAGGGGCGAAGGCGGCAAACCAGGGTGCCCAATCGGGGGACGTCCGAAAGGAGGAGGGCGATTGCCCGAAGCGGCGCCGGAAGGCGCGGGCGAAGGCATCGGGCGCATCATAGCCCGCTTCCAGCGCGATCTGCGTGATGCTGAGCCCGTTCTTGTCGGTCAGCCGATACGATGCGCGCCGCATGCGCGCGAGCTGGACATAATGGTGCAAGGACAAGCCGAAGGTCGCCCTGAACTGACGATGGAAATGGAATTTCGAGAAAGCGGCGATGCCGCTGACCGTTTCCAGATCCAGATCGGCATCAAGCTGCCGGTCGATATGATCCAGCACACGCCGCATTCTGGCCTGATAATGATGAAGCGCCGCCGTCATGGTTCCTACCCTGTGGTAGCGCCCATTAACGCTATCGCCGTAGCGTCCGCTCGACCGATCTTGCGCTTTGTGGCGGGCTCATTCGAGCCGCCTGGCACGATCCGGCTACGGCATCCGCGCTTTGGAGAGCGGCGCCGGAGCGGCAGGCGCGAGAGTGTCGCCGTAGAAGTAGAAGCGGCCCTTCCCGCTGGTCTTCGCGGCATAGAGAGCGGTGTCGGCACGGCCGATCAACTGCTCGAGATCCGCGCCGCTTTCCGTGGCGACATCGATGCCAACGCTGACCGACAGCCGCGCGTCGACCTCGCCAAGAGGATAGGGCGCGCTGAGCTTCTTGATGATCCTGCGTGCCAGCATCTCGGCTTCCGCTTCATGGCTGATCATTGCCTGAAGGACGACGAATTCGTCGCCGCCGAGGCGGCAGAGCGTATCCTCGGCGCGGATTACCGCCTCCAGCCGTACCGCGACTTCGCGCAGAACGGCATCTCCCGCGGGGTGGCCGTTCAGATCATTGACCGCCTTGAAACCGTCCAGGTCGAGATAGTGGAGCGCCAGGCGGGTGCCGGTGCGGGAAACGCGGGCAATATCCTTCTGAAATCTTTCCCGCAGGAGCAGCCTGTTGGGCAGGCCGGTCAACGCATCCCGTTTCGCGAGCATGCCATAATCGTGCTTCGTCGTGAGGTGTTCGACCATCGACCGGTGAAGGTGGCCGATGCTCTGCAGGCTCATCACGATCGCCGCGGTCATCAACAGCGCCTCGATGGCGAACAGTTCCTCGTGTACGGGGTTCTCATGCGCCATGAAGGAGTGGGCGAGCAGCGTGGCCGCGGTGGGGACGGTCGCCAGCAGCATGCTGACAATGCAGATGCGGGGCCGGATCGAGACGCGCGATACCAGGCCTGCGCCGAAGACGAAGACCAGGCTGACCGCGATCAGGTGCAGCAGCGCGTCGTGGAACATCAATGCGCGGGCATTGAACAGGCCGAGCAGGATGGCGAACAGGTAATTGCTCCACGCGTAGCGCGCCTCCCACCGCGCTAGCGTGGCGATGGCGAGCGTCGCGCCGGCCCGTTGCCGATAGGCGCGCAGCGTGAACAAGCGGATTACGGTGAGGATCGTGACGGCGATCGCGAATGCCAGCATCAGCGGGTCGTGGAAGGCGTTGCCGGCAACAAAGGCAATGCCGGCGAACGCGCTGCCCATGAAGGCGACGGGAATGGTCATGCTGAACAACATGTCCACCAGATCGCGATAAACGGCGTCCGGCAGATGCTCGGCGTTGCGCGAGAGTGTCGGCAGACCAGACATTGGCGGCAGAATAACAGTTATTGGAACGGAAGCGATAGCTTGTGCCGCAAGACGTATCCACTTGGGAGCTTGTCGAAAAACTTCTCCTCCTTACCAACGCTGCAGTCGAGCCGTATCGCGAGCGGAGATTTAAAAAGACGGTTGAAGAACAGATTGAATGGGCCCCGGAAAGCGTTGGGGCAACGACCTTAACGGTCGATCGGCAAGACGGTGACGCCGCGCCACAGGCGCCATAGGCCGAAGAGGAAGAGCAGCGGCGCCAGGATAAGATGAAGACCCGACGGATCATGGATGGGTAGCCACACGGCGCCTGCAACGGCCGCCATGCCCAAGACGACATTCACGAGCGCGCCCGTCGTCGATTGGACGAGCATGGTTCGATAGATCGCGTCGATCAGGATCATCGGCGTCGGAAGGTTGAAATAGGTGAGCAAGAACAGGATGCCGACAAGGAGCAGTGGCCCAACGGCGAGAGCCACCAGCGTGTGAACCAGGATGGAAGAGGCCGTCGGCACGTTCGGGCTATGGCATGGCTCTGTCGGCTTACCCTAGCGTATTTCGGATCGATCGAGGCTGTCTCCGCCGTTACTGTCGCCACGCACGCATTGCCGCCCCCGGCGCCGTGCTGCCATCGGACAGATCGGCGTGCGTGACGAGGGCGGCTTTATGCGCCGCGTACGGATCAGGAGGCGGGTTGCGCCACGTCCACGAGGGGGAGCCAGACCGCGCTCGGCTGGCTGGCCGAACGGGATAGGGTGATCGTTGCCTTTTGATAATCGGCCGGTTTGGCGAAGAAGATGTTGGGTACATAGGTTTGCGGGTTGCGATCGTAGAGCGGGAACTGGCTCGACTGGACCTGCACCATGATGCGGTGGCCCGGCAGGAAGACGTGGTTCGTGGTCGGCAGCGCGAACTTATACTCCACCGTCTGGTTGGCCGGGATGGCGCCGGGATGTTCGTAGCTCTCGCGATAGCGACCGCGGAAGATGTCCATCGCGACCGCCAGTTGATAGCCGCCAAGCTCGGGCTGGTCGGGCATTTCGTCCGGATAGACGTCGATCAGCTTGACGACGAAATCGCCGTCCGTGCCGGTGGTGGCGGCGAACAGATCGGCGATGGCGGCGCCGCTGATGCGGACCGGCTTGTCGAGCGTGGCGGTGGCGTAGCTCATCACGTCCGGCCGGGAATTGGCATGGCGCTGGTCGCTCACCAGCCACGGGCCCCACTGATCGCGATTGCCGAAGTCGGTCGGACGCGGGACGTAGGGCACCGGGTGAGCCGGATCGGACACGTAGGAATCCCCCGCCTGGCTCGCAGTCGGCTTATTGAAGCTCAGCGAGAAATTGCTGGTAAGATAGATGGGGGTGAGCGCCCTGGCGCAGCCCTGCTGGCAGGCGAGCGGCCAATCGGCGAACTTGTCCCAATGCTGTTCGCCGGTGTTGTAGATTTGGACGCGCGGCATATCGAACTTGGGCGCGCCGTCCTTCAGATATTGGTTGAAGAACGGCAGAATGACGTTGCGGCGAAATTCGGTGGTGGTGTCGCCGGGCCATTTGAGCGGGCCGAGATTGTAACCGCCGCGGTTGATCTGGCTGTGCATCCAGGGGCCCATCACCAGGTAATTGTTGTCGATATGGCCGGCGGCCTTGAGCGCCTCCCAACTGTGAATCGCGCCCCACATATCCTCCTGGTCCCACAGACCCTGGAGCCACATGGTCGGCACGGTCGAAGGGCGGGCGGCGACGGCCCTGTCCAGCGCCTGGCCCTGCCAATAGCTGTCATAGGCCGGGTGTTCGGACAGGCGGCGCCACATGCCGAATTGATCGAGCCCATGCAGCTTCGCGAAATCGCCCGCCGAGCCCGCCTTGAGGTAGGCGTCATAATCGTCGGCGTTCGACGTAATCAGGCTGGCCTTCTGCTTCTTCGGGCTTTCCTGGCTGACGATATAGTCGAAGCTGCCCTGACGGTAGGCACCGTAATGGAACCAGTCGTCGCCCATCCAGCCATCGACCATCGGGCTGAGCGGCGCCGCCACCTTCAGCGCGGGATGCGGATCGAGCAACGCCATGACGACGGTATGGCCTTCGTAGGAGGAGCCGATCATGCCGACGCGGCCGTTGCTCTCCGGCAGATTCTTCACCAGCCAATCGGTCGTGTCCCAGGCGTCGGTGGTGTTGTCGACCTTGGTCGGGTTGAGCGGCCCGCGCGGCGGGCGCGTCATGACATAGCCGCCCTCCGAACCGTGGAGGCCGCGCACGTCCTGGAAGACGATGATATAGCCCGCATCGGCGAAGACGTCGTAGCTCTGCGGCAGGATCGCGCGCATCACACCGCTCTTGTTGCGGGTGGTGTGGCCATCGGCATCGTAAGGCGTACGATTGAGCAGAATCGGCGCGTTGCGCGTGCCCTTATGCTCGACGATGACGGTGTGGAGCTTGACCCCGTCGCGCATCGGGATTTCCACTTCGCGCTTCATGTAATCGTAGCTGTCGGTGGGCTCGACATATTTGACCGGGAAATCGGTTCCACTTTTGGGAAAAACCGGCTCGGGTGCCTGAGCGCCAGCGAGAGTGGAGGTGGCGAGCAGGAGAAGCGCGAGCGTCTTGGTCATGGATGTTCCCGTTCTATTTGTATCGCGGGAGCTTGGTACCGAGCGGGACGCGTGTCGAGCGGGATTGTGACGTACGCGGAAGCAAGAGGGCCGATCTAGAGCCGTTCGGCCTGAGCTTGTCGAAGGCCTGGTCTTGTGCTGCCTTCGTCGCATGGCCTTCTGGACGTATATGCTGCACTGCGCGGGTGGCGTGTTCTACGTCGGACATACCGACGATCTGGAGCGTCGGGTTGCGCTGCATGAAGCTGGGGAGATCCCAGGGTTCACGCGGGATCGAGGTCCCGTGAAGCTGGTCTGGTCCGAGACGTTCTCTCAGCGGATTGAAGCGCTGGAGATGGAACGCAGGATCAAGGGGTGGAGCCGCGCCAAGAAGATGGCGCTGATCCGCGGCGACTGGGACGAGATCAGCCGCCTTTCGCGCGGCCAAAAGCAGAACGGGCCTTCGACAAGCTCAGGCCGAACGTACCCTTAGGTTCACCCCTTCAGGCCATAGTCAGCACGACCTTGCCGACATGGTCGCCATTTTCCAGGTGGGCGTGGGCCTGTGCGGCGTCGCGCAGAGGGAAGGTGGCGTCGATGATCGGTTTCAGCTTGCCTTGGGCGAGCAGTGGCCAGACGCTTTGGACGAGCGCATCGCGGATCGAGGATTTGAAGCCGACGTCGCGGGCGCGCAGCATCGATCCGGTCAGTGTCAGGCGTTTGCGCATGACCAGGCCGAGCGGCAGTTCGACGGTAGCGCCGCGCTGGGTAGCGATCGAGACGTGACGGCCTTCGTCGGCCAGGCAGGCGAGGTTGCGCGCGAGATAATCGCCGCCGACCATGTCGAGCACGACATGCACGCCATCGGGCACGATCCGCTTTACCTCCGCCACGAAATCCTGCGCTTTGTAGTCGATCGCGTGATCGGCGCCGATCTCCAGCGCGCGGCGGCATTTGTCGGCCGAGCCGGCGGTGACGATGATGGTCAGCCCGAATGCCTTGGCAAGCAGGATCGCCATCGTGCCGATGCCGCTGGTACCGCCATGAACGAGCACAATTTCGCCGGGCGCGGCGCGACCGCGATCGAACAGGTTGGACCAGACGGTGAAAAGGGTTTCGGGCAAGGCAGCGGCCTCCACCATCGACAAAGCGGGCGGGACGGCGATGCACTGGCCGGAGGGGGCGACTGCATATTCGGCATAGCCGCCGCCCGCCACCAGCGCCATGACGGGGCGGCCGAGCAGCCGCGGGTCACCGCCTTCGCCGAGCGCAATCACTTCGCCCGCGATTTCAAGCCCTGGGATGGACGGCGCGCCCGGCGGCGGCGGATATTTGCCGGCACGCTGCATCAGATCGGGCCGATTGACGCCGGCGGCGGCGACCTTGATCAGCAATTCGCCAGGGCCGGGGGTTGGGACCGGGCGTTCGACGGGCTGCAGGACTTCGGGGCCGCCCGCCTCGCTGGGGTCGATCGCAGTCATGGTCTGAGGGATGGTCGTCATGGGGACGATTTAGACCTTGTGTCGTGTGCCGTCACCCCAGCGGTGGGGCATGCGGTGCGTTCCGTGGATGCCAGCCTGCGCTGGCATGACGTAGCAAGACATCCTGGAAAATGGCCGTGTGACGCAAAGCGGATTTGACAGACTCGTCCGAAGGGTGGAGCATTCGGGGATGGATCTGGAAGACTATCTTCCCAAGACGCCCGGCGACCCGCTTGCCGCGTTGACCAAGCAGGATCTCGATCCGCTGTCGGTCGACGAGCTGCAAGCGCGGATCGCGACGCTGGAGGCGGAGATCGCGCGAACGCGGGCGCGGATCGATCACGCCGTCAATCACCGCAGCAGCGCTGAAAGCCTGTTCAAGCGATGACGCCAAACGCCGCCTTTAGCACTCCCAAGCAGGGGGTGCTTGATACGCGGGCGGCGCGTTCCGACATTGGTATCGGCAGGGCGGCATCCTCGCTGCCCCTGCGGGAGTAAAGTTACATGCCTAGTTTTGCCCGCGAGCTCGAACAGACCCTTCACAACGCGCTGACCGCCGCGTCCTCGCGCCACCATGAATATGCGACGCTGGAGCATCTCCTGCTCGCGTTGGTGGGCGACGAGCATGCGTCGAAGGTGATGACGGCGTGCGGGGTCGATCTCGACGAGCTCAAGGAGGCGGTCGCCACCTATCTCGACAGCGAGCTTGATGCGCTCAAGACCGAGAGTGGCAACGATCCGTCGCCGACATCCGGTTTCCAGCGCGTCGTCCAGCGCGCCATCCTGCACGTCCAGTCCTCCGGCCGCGAGGAAGTGACGGGCGCCAACGTGCTTGTCGCGCTGTTCAGCGAGCGCGAGAGCTATGCCGTCTATTTCCTGCAGCAGCAGGACATGAGCCGCCTCGATGCGGTGTCCTTCATCAGCCACGGCGTCGGCAAGGCCGGCCAGCCGGGCGAAAGCCGCGAGCCCAAGGGCACGGAAGAAGAGAAGGCGCAGAAAGCAGAGGGCGGCGGCAAGAAGGCCGAGAGCGCGCTCAAGCAGTTCTGCGTCGATCTGAATGCCAAGGCCAAGGAGGGCCGCGTCGATCCGCTGATCGGCCGCGCCGCCGAAGTCGACCGCACGATCCAGATCCTGTGCCGCCGCTCCAAGAACAACCCGCTCTATGTGGGCGATCCCGGCGTCGGCAAGACCGCCATCGCCGAGGGTCTCGCACGCAAGATCGTCGAGGGGGATGTGCCCGAGGTGCTGCTGCCCGCGGTGATCTATTCGCTCGATATGGGCGCACTGCTCGCCGGCACGCGCTATCGCGGCGATTTCGAGGAACGGCTGAAGCAGGTCGTGACCGAGCTCGAGAAGCTCCCGCATGCGGTTTTGTTCATTGACGAGATCCACACGGTGATCGGCGCTGGGGCGACCAGCGGCGGGGCGATGGACGCGTCCAATCTGCTAAAGCCGGCGCTGTCGGGCGGTACGATCCGCTGCATCGGTTCGACCACCTACAAGGAGTTCCGCAATCATTTCGAGAAGGACCGGGCACTGCTCCGGCGCTTCCAGAAGATCGATGTGAACGAGCCGACGGTCGAGGACACGATCAAGATCCTGACCGGCCTGCGCACCGCGTTCGAGAGCCATCACAAGGTCAAGTATACGACCGATGCGATCAAGTCGGCGGTCGAGCTGTCGTCCCGCTACATCAACGATCGCAAGCTGCCGGACAAGGCGATCGACGTGATCGATGAGGTCGGCGCGATGCAGATGCTGGTGCCGCCGGCCAAGCGCAAGAAGACGATCACCGCCAAGGAGATCGAAGCCGTGATCGCGACGATGGCGCGTATCCCGCCCAAGTCGGTCTCCACCGACGACACGAAGGCGCTGGCGACGCTCGACACCGATCTCAAGCGGGTCGTGTTCGGGCAGGATCAGGCGATCAACACCTTGTCCTCCGCGATCAAGCTCAGCCGTGCAGGCCTGCGCGATCCGGACAAGCCGATCGGTAACTATCTGTTCACCGGCCCGACCGGCGTCGGCAAGACGGAGGTCGCGCGGCAGCTCGCCTCGATCATGGGCATTCCGCTCCAGCGGTTCGACATGTCGGAATATATGGAACGCCATTCGGTCAGCCGGCTGATCGGTGCGCCTCCGGGCTATGTCGGCTATGATCAGGGCGGTCTGCTGACCGACGCGGTCGACCAGAATCCGCATTCGGTGCTGCTGCTCGACGAGATCGAGAAGGCGCATCCGGACCTGTTCAACATCCTGTTGCAGGTCATGGATAACGGCAAGCTGACGGACCATCACGGCAAGACGGTCGATTTCCGCAACGTGATCCTGATCATGACCACCAATGCGGGCGCGTCCGACATGGCGCGCGAAAGCCTGGGCTTCGGTAACCTCACCCGCGAGGGCGAGGATGAGGAAGCGGTCAAGAAGATGTTCACGCCGGAATTCCGCAACCGGCTGGATGCGATCGTACCGTTCGGTTACCTGCCGACGCCGGTGATCGCCCGCGTGGTCGAGAAGTTCATCCTGCAGCTTGAGCTGCAGCTGGCCGACCGCGAGGTGCATATCTCGCTGGATGAGGACGCTAAGGCGTGGCTGACCGAGAAGGGCTATGACAAGCTCTACGGTGCGCGTCCGATGGGCCGCCTGATCCAGGAGAAGATCAAGCAACCGCTGGCCGAGGAATTGCTGTTCGGCAAGCTGGTGAGCGGCGGCGAGGTCAAGGTCCATATGAAGGACGGCGCGCTCGCTTTCGAGATCGTCGCGGCCGCGCCCAAGCCGAAACGCAAGGGTAAGCCGAAGGCGGAAGCCAAGGCGTAAGCCGCACGACCAAGCCAAGTAAAGGAGCCCGGCGGAGCAATCTGCCGGGCTTTTTCATTTATATCCTCCCGGAACGGGGAGGAGAGGCTGGATTGAAACGATCGCGCTTCCCTGCCAAGCTTAGCCTATGAAAACACTCCCGCTCTTGTTCGCCTTTTTGTCGTCGACAGCGCTCGCCCAGGCGACGCCGCATTTTGATCCGGCGCGCTTGTCGCACCATGTCGAGATATTGGCGTCGGATGCTTATGAGGGGCGGGGGCCTGCGACTGCGGCCGAGCCCAAGACCATAGATTATATCGTCGGCCAGTTCAAAGCGATTGGTATCCAGCCTGGCGGCGACCTGAAGGGCGGCACGCGCGCGTGGACGCAGGACGTGCCGCTGCTGCGCGCCTCCATCACCGGCACGCCGACGCTCAGCATCACCAGCAACGGCACGGTCATTCCGCTGGCCCAGGGCGATCAGATCGCGGTGCGCGCGGCGATGACCGGCGAAAAGCAGGTCACGCTCCACAACGTCCCGCTGCTGTTCGTCGGCTACGGCACCAGCGCACCCGAGCGGAAATGGGATGACTTCAAGGGCGTCGATGTGCGCGGCAAGCTGCTGGTCGTGCTGATCAACGATGCCGATTTCGAAACCGGCTCGGGCGATTTCGGCGGCAAGGCGATGACCTATTATGGTCGCTGGACCTACAAATATGAGGAAGCGGCGCGGCGCGGGGCCGCCGGCGTGCTGATCGTGCATGAGACGGCACCGGCTTCTTACGGCTGGGCGACGGTCAAGAATTCCAACACGAACACGATGTTCGACATCGTGCGGGCCGATCCGAAGGCGGCGCACACGCCATTCGAAAGCTGGATTCAACGCGATCTGGCGGTGAAGCTGTTCGCGGATTCGGGCTTGGATTTCGAGGCAGCGAAGAAGGCAGCGCAGAGCCGCGACTTCAAGCCGATGCCGCTCAAAGCAACGCTGTCGGCCAATTATGCGGTCCAGTCGGAGACGATCGTGTCACATAACGTCGTCGGGCGGCTGACTGGCGCCAAGCATCCGGATGAGACGGTGGTCTATTCGGCGCATTGGGACCATCTCGGCATCGGTCAGCCCGATGCGAAGGGCGACCGCATCTATAACGGTGCGGTCGACAATGCCGATGGCATCGCCGTGCTGATCGAAATGGCGCGGGCCTTTGCCGCCGGCCCGAAGCCGGACCGATCGATCCTGTTCCTGGCGGTGACCGCCGAGGAGAAGGGCCTGCTGGGATCCGAATATTATGCCGCCAATCCGCTCTATCCGCTGGCGACCACGGTGGGCATGCTCAACACGGATGCTCTGAGCACCGCCGGCCCCGCGCGCGACTTCACGATTTCGGGCAGCGCCAAGCTGGGCCTGCTCGACGATCTGATCGCGGAAGGCGCGAAGCAGGGACGTACGTTCACGCCCGATCCGCAGACTGAGGCCGGCCACTTCTACCGCTCGGATCACTTCCCGATGGCCAAGCGTGGCGTGCCCGCCATTTCGATCGGCAGCGGCGAGGATCTGGTGCAGGGCGGCAAGGCCGCCGGCAAGGCCGAGAGCGAAGCCTATGTGCGCGATAAATATCACCAGCCGGCCGACGAATGGACGCCTGACTGGAATGCGAGCGGCCAGGCACTGGATGCCGAGCTTATCTATGCGCTGGGACAGCGGCTGGCCAATTCGCGCGAATGGCCGAACTGGAGCGCGGATAGCGAATTCAGGGCAATCCGCGACACGTCGGCTGCGGCCCGAAAACCTTAGATTCAGTGTCGACGACCGCGCGATCATAGCTCGGCCGTAGCTTTCCCGAGCGACGATACGGCGCCGGAACCTTCGCGCCGTCCTGCGGTTTTTTGAAGCAGAGGGAGATCAACATGACGCGAATGACGCCGCTGGTGGTCACACTGGCCGCCGCCGCGCTGCTGGCCGGCTGCAACCGTTCCAGCAAGCCGACCGAGCCTGCCGCCAGCACGCCGGCGGCGACCCAATCTTCGTCAGCCGACCCTGCCCAATCCGCTTTGGAAAACGGGGGCATGGCCAATCAGGGTGATTCGCTGATCGAGCAGAATGATCGGGCGATCGCCGAGAATAAACGGCTGATCGCGCAACTGGGCCGCTACCAGTCGGAAAATTTCGAAAAGTATGAACAAGTGCGCAAAGACTGCGAAGCGAAAGTACAAGGTACTCTTGCGGACAGCGCGGCTCCGGCGGTTGCGCGCTGCATAGAAGCGGGGTGGAAGTAAGGCGGCAGTTCTGCCGCACATTGATCTTGTAGGTAGCTCAGGAGGAGAGATACGTGGCGAGCCAGCGTTTTCAGGAGTTCCAAACAGCGGTTACGCTCGCGGACAATGACTGGCGGACGACTGTCGGCAACCCTTATGTCGTGGCCTACACTCAGGCATACACCAAATATAAGGAAGTTCTCGACCAGCAGAGGGACTCCGACAAGGAGGCGGGCGAATTGTTCGTCACTGCCGCTTGCGTCGCCACCGGTTCGATCTTGCTCGGCAGCATCGGCAGCGTGACGCTGAGGATGCTTGCCAAGCGCACGGTGGTGACAGTGGCGCGCCGCACCCTGAACGACACCATGTTCCGGCTGTTTCGGTCGGTTCGCAAGAATGACGGCGTCGCCTTCGCCGTCGGCGCTTTTGTCGATGGGCTGAAGGACAAGGCGAAGGAGGGGGCCGAGAAGATCGTCGAAGATTATATGCATTCGGTGAACGGCCTCATCACGCCGGAGCCGCTTGTCCAATATCTTCAGCTCGACTCATTCATGCGCGCCAATCAGAATTGTGCCCTACGCATGGCGCAGCTGATCGAGGATGATCGCTCGATGAATGAAGCCCAGAAGAACGAGGCCTATCGCCATCTGCGGTCTTCCCCCTTCCTGAAGAAGCCAGTCCGCCGCAGCCCGCCGTTCAAGGCGAGCATGGCGGAGATCATCGAACTGACCTTCTATCTTTCCGCTATGCTGGAGACGGACAGTCTGGTCAGCACGAGCGGCGGGGTGCCCAATCCTTATGGCAGCGGCACGTCGGCCAAATCGACGTCCCAGCCGATCCAGCAGCGGCCGCTGGCGAAGGATTATCCGAAGCCCAATATTCCGCCGCCCACCCTCTCCGGATATCAGCCCGCTTATCAGCATATCGCCATCGAGCGGGCCGGCGGCGACGTGCAGAAGCGCACGAACGAATTGTCCAAGAAGATCTTCGGGAAGGAGGTCTATGGATCGACGCTGTGGGGCCTCGGCGGTCCGGCAGACACGGAGAAGGACACGGAGCTTCAGACGGCTGACCGCATGCTTGCGCAGATCGCGATCAAGATGAAGCCGTTGAGCCCGATGGAGGCGATCGCCTGAGGGACAGCTGAAGCGTTACAGCTGCGCCCCCGTAATCGGCGGGGGCGACCTGGCAGCGCGCGCTCCAAATCGCCTTCGAGCTTGGCGATCGATCGTCGACCGCAAAACGCTGTGCTGGCATTCTGCGATGCGTTGTGTTCCGTGGCTCGCCCACGTGCCCTAGGTTGATATCGTCGGACTGGCAGGTGAATGCGGGCGGCGGGGGGGCGTTGAAGGGATGAGCATGACCTTCTTGCAGCTGCGTCTTCTGGTGCCGGCCGGCTTAGCCTTGGCCTGTGGCTGGGCTGCGCCGACGATGGCCAAAGCGGGCTGCGATGCGATCGACGTGGCAACCTATTTCCAGGATGAGGATAACGGCATGGGCGACTTCGCCGGGAAGATCCTCACGCTGGATGACGGCGGCACCGGGCCCGTGCCGATCATCCATGCGGTCGTCGAACAACGGGTGCGTGGGAGTTACAGAGGATCGAAGATCATCATAAGCCCGAGCCACCCTTCCGCATGTGATTTCGTCCCGAACAAGGGTGAGGGCGCGCTTCTGGTCGGGCGGATCGTCGCCTGGGAAGATGGTGTGCCCGTGATCGATCCCCTGCGGTCGGAAACCGCGCGGCAGCGTGCCGAGCGTGGCAAGGACGATGACCTTCGTTCGGAGCCTCCGCCACCCAAATTGCCACGGCGATGATCGTAGCCCGCGCGGCGCAAGCCAGTTCAACATCGGCAGCCGCGCTTTGAATGGCGCGAGCCTATCGGCGGATAAATCTTCAAATAGAGGAGGGGATGCTGTTATCCCGCCGACGACCTCACGGATGGGAAAGATGAATGCGGCTGCGTCACTGTCTGAACCTGATCCCGCTGCTCTTGCTGGTTCCTACCGGGGCGGACGCGCGCCGTCTCCCCGCCCAGGGTAAGCACACCTCGTCTGCCGCGCCCGCGCAGACGAAGGCCATGTGGCGCTACAGCTGCGACGTAGAGCAGACGCTAAAAGGCGGCACTGTTTCCCTCAGTCGGATTTATACCGAAGATGGTCAGCCCGATGCCGGCGATTTCATGCGATGGAACCAGCGTGGCTATGATCCGCAAAAGACGCAGCGACCGCTTGAGCTGGAGCTTGGCTATATCTGGGATCAGGCAACGCAACCGGCGATCGATTTGCGCAGGATCGAAATCAAGGTTCGGGTCGGCATCGACGCGGACCTGCCAGAGGTGTCGTGGATCCAGATGCAGCGACCGTTCCCGGTCGAGCCATATGGCGTCATCGGCAGTACCGCGCTCTCGACCCAAGTTTTTCCCTATACCCACGACGCCCATAACGGGCACGGCGAGCTGCCGCTCGGCGATCTGCTCGCTTATGCAGACGGCTATGACGCGCTCGACTGGACCCTGATCCGTCCGTCCGATCGGCTGGGCGCTGGCCCGGAACTGGCGCGCGGCACGCTGGACGTCGCGGCTCTCCGCGAGGCGGTGGCGGCACTGCCCGCGCTGCGAACCGCGCTCGCGGTGAAAACGGCCAGGCCCATGGATCGGTGCGAGCGGGTGCAGTGGCCTAACTTTGTCGTGGAATGATGCGGGACGGGTTTGGGCCTCTGCCTGCCGAAACGCCCGGCTTACATCGCGCACGTTCCTCGGCGGCATGACGTGCATGTAGCGGCTACGAAGATGGTGGTGGATGGAGCGGGTAGCGGGAATCGAACCCGCGTATGAAGCTTGGAAGGCTACCGCTCTACCATTGAGCTATACCCGCGCGGGCATCCCCATGCCATCGGCAGGCGCCTGCGGTCAACGCTTCTGGCGCAATTGATCCGACAATGTGCGGATCGCCTGGGGATAAGACGGCCCGCCGCAATCGGCCAACTGGCCGGGAAGATAGAGCCGCGGAATGTCCGCAATGGCGGGATGATCGAGCATCGCGCTGCCGATGTCGCGGGCCGGCTTGCCGCCGGTGATCAGGAAATCGGGGCGCGCCGCGACCATGTCCTCAAGCGAGAGATTGGACAGAGCGGGGCGATGGAGCTTGGTGGCGAGGTTGACCAGGCCGACACGGCGCATCATCTCATCCATCAGCGTGCCGCCGCCGGATAGGTAGCCGCGCCGCTGATAATCGGCGGCGACCCGGTTTCGGCCCGACTTGGGAATGGCGGCGAGGGCCTTGTCCATCCGCCGGATAAGCGCTTCGCCACGTTCAGGATGGCCTACGGCCTGAGCCACCAGGCGGACCTGGGTTTTGATGTCGGCATAGCTGTTGGCGGGCGGGAGGACGAGGATGCGGGACGTCAGCCCGGCATGGATGGCGGCATCGGCCTGGCCCGGCCAGCCGGTCAGGAGCAGATCTGGACGATGGGCCAGCAGGGTCTCTGCCGACGCGCCGATGGCCGGGAAGCGTGCCGCCTCGGCAGCGATCGGCGACATGTCCGGCCGGTGCGACAGGCGCGTCAGACCGCTAATCTGGCCGGGATCGGCGAGCGCGACCAGATATTGATCCGCACAAAGGTTGATCGACGCGACCCGACGCGGTGGCATGGACTGGGCCGCCGCGGCGAGCATGAAGAACAGGCAGGCCAGCGGGCGGAGCATTGTCTGCCTTTAGGCATGGATCGCATCGCGATGAAGCACCATCCGACACGCGTCGCTTCAAGCCTGCTCGACTTCCCCGGCTGGCGCCGTAGGAAGCAGGACGTGACACGATCCGCGGTCTCGATGAACCTGTTGTTGGCGGCGCTCGCGGCGGCCTGTGCGGCGGTGTCGCTGGGCATCGGGCCGGCGCACCTCGGCTGGGAGCGGTCGTGTGCGGCGCTGACGGGCGGGGGCGATCCGATCGCGCGCACGATCGTGTGGGAGCTACGGCTGCCGCGGGCGTTGTTGGCGTTGATGGTCGGCGCGATGCTTGGCGCGGCCGGCGCGGCGCTGCAGGGGTATCTGCGCAACCCGCTGGCGGACCCTGGCGTACTCGGCACATCGAGTACCGCCGCGCTGGGCGCGGTAATCGCGCTTTATTACGGCTTCGCGGTCGCAAGTCCGTTGGCGGTGCCGCTGTTCGCGATTGCCGGCGCGTTGGCGGGGCTGGTGCCGCTTTTGCTGCTGGCCGCGCGCAGTGAGGGGCCGCTGACGCTGATCCTGGCGGGCGTGGCGATCGCGACGGCCGCCGGTGCCGGAATCAGCCTGGCGCTCAACCTTGCGCCTAATCCGTTTGCCGCGGTCGAGATCATGACCTGGCTGATGGGCAGTCTGGCGGACCGATCCTTCCTGCACGTCTGGCTGGCGCTGCCCTGCATCATCGTCGGCCTTGGCCTGATCCTGCTGCAGGGGCGGGCGCTGGATGCGCTGACTTTGGGGGAGGAAGGCGCGATCGCGCTCGGCACCGATTTGAGGCGCACACGCCTCTGCCTGCTGATCGCCACCGCGGTCGGGGTAGGCGGAGCGGTGGCGGTGTCCGGCGCGATCGGCTTTGTCGGACTGGTGGTACCGCATCTGGTGCGCCCGCTGACCGACCGCCGGCCGTCGTCCTTGCTGGTCCCGTCCGCGCTTGGCGGCGCGGCGTTGCTGGCGGCGGCAGATGCGCTGGTGCGGACCGTGCCGACGTTGGAAGAACCACGGTTGGGCGTGGTCACCGCGCTGATTGGCGTTCCGATCTTCCTCCATCAGCTGATCCGGGCGCGGCGGCAATGGTGACGCTGGATCAGGTTTCGGTCACACTCGACGGCCGCCAGGTCGTGGACCATGTCAGTGCCGCGCTTGGGGACGGCGTGATCGGCCTGATTGGGCCGAACGGCGCGGGCAAATCGACGTTGATCCGGGCGATCGCCGGGCTGATGGCCTATGAAGGCGTGATCACAATCGATGGAAGGCCGGCCCCCCTGGCCGCACGCGAGCGGGCGCGGCGGATCGCCTATCTGCCGCAGGGGCAGACGATCCACTGGCCGCTCACGGTGGAGCGACTGGTGGCATTGGGCCGATTGCCGCATCTGGCACCGTTCGCGCGGCCGGGTGCGGTGGACGGAGTTGCGATCGCGGCGGCGCTGGAGCGCACCGAACTTACCGCGCTGCGCGATCGGCCGATCGATCAGCTCTCCGGCGGGGAACGGGCGCGCGTTTTGCTCGCAAGGGCGCTGGCGGTGGAGGCACCGTTGCTGCTTGCCGACGAGCCGCTCGCCGCGCTCGATCCATCACATCAGATCGAGGTGATGGGGCTGCTGCGCGGCGAGGCGGCGCGGGGCGCGACTGTGATCGCAGTGTTGCACGATCTGACGATCGCCGCGCGCTGGTGTGACCGGTTGCTGATCCTGAACGAGGGGCGGCTGGTGGCTGACGGCAGCCCCGACGTGGTCCTCAACGCGGAGCGGATCGCCGCTGTCTACGGCGTGACGGCGCATCTCGGCCGCTCCGGCGGAGCGCCGATCGTGGTGCCGCTGAACCGCGTGGCCGGCAGCCCAGCGGCGGATCAGACTAGAGGCTGACCTCGCCCTCGTCCTCGCCATCCCAATAATGGACGCGCTTGGCGTGCACCTTGATCAGGATGAGGCCTGCCGTGTCGATACCGTCCGGGAACCAGCGATCCAGGTCCTTTGTCCAATGCTGTTCGAACTCGCCCTTGTCGCGGATCAATTCGGCCGCGCCTTCGACGGCCACGAAGAAGGGGCGCATGCCGAGCATCCCTGCCTTGCCCTGGAAGGACAAGCCGACCTGGTTGTCGCGGCGGATATCCGCGACCGTGTGCGCATCGTCATAGCTGAAATAATAGCTGTCGCCGTCATAATCGACCTCGCGATTGTTGCTCATCGGCCGCGCGGCGATGCTGCCGTCGGCAGCCCGGGTGGAAAACATGGTGAAATCGATGTCGCGCATCTGCTCAGAGATGTCGGCGAGCGTCTTTGTCATGGATCAAGCTCCTGTTTTGGAGTTGAACGCTTCGCCTGCGCCGGAGGTTCAGCGGCGTTACCGTCAACCAGGATGCACTGCCGATGCCCACGATCCTCCTTCTCACCATCTCCAACATCTTCATGACGACCGCCTGGTATTGGCACCTGAAGGGCGGGGCGCACAAACAGCTGTGGATGGTGGTGCTGATCAGCTGGGGCATCGCTTTCTTCGAATATTGCCTGGCCGTCCCTGCCAATCGCCTGGGCTACGCAAGCGGCTGGACGGGCGGCCAGCTGAAGATCGCCCAGGAAGCGATCACGCTTATCATCTTCGGGATCTTCATGGTTTTGGTGCTGGGTGAACCCCTGCACTGGCGCCACGCGGCGGCGTTCGTGTGCATCATGGCAGGCGTAGCCTTCCTGTTCGTCGGCAAAGCTTGAAACGAGCCGATCCCACGCCCACAGGAGCAGGATGGCACTGATCCTTGGGCTAGAATCTTCCTGCGACGAAACGGCGGCGGCCGTGGTGACCTCTGATCGGCAGGTGCTGTCGCACAAGCTGGCGGGGCAGGAGACAGAGCATCGTCCTTATGGCGGTGTCGTGCCAGAAATCGCCGCGCGCGCCCATGTCGAGGTGCTGACGCCGCTCACGCAGGCAGCCCTGCAGGAGGCCGGGGTGACGCTGGATCAGATCGACGCAATCGCCGCCACGGCCGGACCCGGCCTGATCGGCGGCGTCATGGTCGGTCTTGTCACCGGCAAGGCGCTGGCGATGGCGGCGGGCAAGCCGCTCATCGGGATCAACCATCTGGAAGGCCATGCCCTGTCACCGCGGCTGGCCGATCCCGAGCTTGCCTTCCCCTATCTGCTGCTGCTGGTCTCCGGGGGCCATTGCCAGCTGCTGGAGGTGCGCGGCGCCGGTGACTATCGGCGCCTGGCGACAACGATCGATGACGCCGCCGGCGAGGCTTTCGACAAATCAGCAAAGTTGCTTGGTCTGGGCTTTCCCGGCGGCCCGGCCATCGAAGCGGCGGCACGGATCGGCGATCCAGGGGCCGTGCCACTGCCACGCCCGCTGCTGGGATCGGCTGAGCCGCATTTTTCGTTCGCCGGGCTGAAGAGCGCGGTGCTGCGCGCGCGTGATGCCGGTGTCCATTCGGCGGAAGACATTGCCGCATCCTTCCAGCAGGCGGTGATCGATTGCCTGACCGATCGTACCCGCCGCGCGATCGGGCGGGCGCCGGGCATGAACGCGCTGGTGGTGGCCGGCGGGGTGGCGGCCAACGGCGCGATCCGCGCCGCGCTGCAGGGATTGGCGGCGCAGCATGATTTGCGTTTCGTGGCACCACCCCTGTGGCTCTGCACCGACAATGCCGCGATGATCGCGTGGGCGGGGGCGGAGCGGTTCGCCGTCGGCCTGAGCGATCCGCTCGACATGCCGGCGCGTGCGCGCTGGCCGTTGGATCCGACGGCGGAAAAGGCGCGCGGGGCGGGGGTGAAGGCATGAAGATCGGCGTGATCGGGGGCGGCGCCTGGGGAACGGCGCTGGCGCAGGTTGCCGCCGCGGGCGGCGACGTTCTGCTTTGGGCACACGAACAGGATGTCGTCGATGCGATCAATCGCGATCATCTGAACCCGATCTTCCTGCCCGATATCATCTTGTCGCCGGTCATCCGGGCGACGCACGACCTAGCCGATGTCGCCGATTGCGAGGCGTTGCTGGTCGTCACCCCGGCGCAGCATATGCGGCGGATCCTGGCGGCGGCCCCGGTCGGTCGACGGCCCTTGGTCCTCTGTTCCAAGGGGATCGAGGCAGAGACGATGGCGCTGATGTCCGAAGCGGCGGCAGAAACCTGCGCCGATGCGCCGATCGCGGTTCTGTCTGGCCCCACATTCGCCGCGGAGGTTGCGCGGGGCCTGCCGACGGCGGTGACCTTGGCCTGCGCGCAAGAGGCTGTGGCGACGCGGCTTTCAGACAGGATCGCGCGGCCTGGCTTTCGTCCTTACCGCTCCAGCGACGTCATCGGTGCCGAGATCGGCGGCGCGGTCAAGAATGTGCTCGCGATCGCCTGCGGCGTGGTGGAGGGCGCGGGGCTCGGGAAAAATGCCCGCGCAGCGCTGATCGCGCGCGGCTTTGCCGAGATGACCCGCTTCGGGCTGGCGCGGGGCGCGCGGCCCGAAACGCTCGCCGGGATGTCCGGACTCGGCGATCTGGTGCTGACCTGCTCGTCCGAACAGTCGCGTAATTTCTCGCTGGGCCTCGGCCTCGGCAAGGGCGGCGATGCCGCCAGCCTGATGTCCGACCGCCGGACGATCGCGGAAGGCGCCTTCACCGCCCCGGTTCTGGTGGAAGCCGCTGGCAAGGTGGGAGCGGAAATGCCGATCTGCGAGGCGGTGGCGGCGCTGCTGGCCGGCCGGGTCGACGTGCGCACCGCTGTCGAGGCGCTGCTGGCGCGCCCGCTCAAGGACGAAGCCGTCTAGCGCAAGGCGCGGGCCGCCAGAGCATCGCAATTCGCGTCCGGCGCCGGATCGGCATGTTTGCCGGCAATGGCATTGCCGATCAGCTTGAGCGCGGTGCCGATCGTCTTCGGCACATTCTGTGGCACAACTTTCGGGTCTGACAGCGTGCCCGCGACGACGATCGGTATGTCTAAGCGGACGGCGCGGTCCAGCTTTGGCTCGCCGGCGAGGCGGAGGTTGAGCCGCTCGCTCGCCAGATTTATCGATCCCTTGCCTTCGGTGCGCGAGACATTGGTGTCCAGCAACAGCGGCGCTACGGTCGCCAAGCCGTTGCGCACGTCCAACCGCGCGATCAGGCACCGCAATCCTGCCTTGTCCGATTTGTCCTCAAACAGCGCCCGGCCGACATCAGAGCCCAAGAGCAAGGCCGCACGCCGGTTGAGTGCGCCGTCGCGGCCAACGACGGCGATGCTGCCATTGCCCCGGCCAATCGCCGCACGCACCGTCCGGCCATAGCCCTGCATGTGGATACGCGCTGTCAAACCGCCGGAAGCAAGATCGCCGAGCATGGCTTCCAGCCGCCCGTCCCGCACGCGCAGATCCATCGACAGCAAAGGTGTTCCGCTTTGGTGGCGCACCCGAATATGACCAGTCATCCGTCCCCGCTGGAGGGTGACGACGATCGGCTCGGCGGTGAGCACGCCATGATCCAGCGTCAGTGTGCCCCGCGCGGCGCGGAAGGTGGACGGCTGCTTGAAGAGCAGGCGCTGGACATCGAACCGGATGGTGCCGTCCGTCTTCTGCATATGGTCAAGGTGGATCGCGGTATCGGGAAAGATGCGCGGTCCGAATGCCTTGCGCTTGGCCGCGGCACGGGCAAGCCCTTCATCGGACGCAAGATCATCGAAGTCGAGCCCGGTGGAGGTGACCGTCGCATCCAGGCGCGTTCGTCCATCCCGCTTGGCGACGGCGACGTCGCCCACGAACGTTGAGCGGCCCACCTTCAGATCGAGCTTGCGGATCGTCCAGTCGCTGCGGTCGTGACGTAGATCGGCCGTCAGCCGCGCCGGCTGCGTTCCTGGCAATCCGGCCTCGATCAGCAGATCGAGATGCTCAAGATTGTCGCCCCATGCGGTGGCGTGCGCATCGAAATGCGCGAGGCTGAGTGGCCGATCCATCTGTCCGACCAAGGTGCCGTTGGCGATCCGTGAGCGATAGTCGAACCGAAACGGCCAGCGCCCATTGCCGGTGATGGGCGCTCCGGCCAGAGCGATGGTCGATGGCGCACCGGCGAGGCTGCCCGTGCCGGCGAGACGCAGCCCCTTGTCGTCGATACGGAAGCCGGCGGAAAAGCGGTGATCTCGCTTGCGATCATCCAGGGTGAGCAACCCGTTGCTAACGGTGATGTACGGCGTCGCGCCGCTGCCGCCGCCACCACCGCCGGGCGCAAAACCCTTCCAATTGGCATAAGTGGCGTCGCGCCGAACAAGAGCGATCCGCAGGCCGTCAATATCGATCGCTTGGGGACGCGCCTGACCGAACAGCAAGGGCAGGATAGGCAGCCGTATCTGTGCCGATCGCACGGCAACCATAGACCCACCGCCGACCCAGGCGGGTTGCGCCACCCTGATATCGGAGACGCGCAGCACCGCGGTTGCGAAGCCATGATCGACCCGCTTCACCGCGCCGATCGTCACAGGTCGCCCCAGACGTCGCGACAAGGCCGATTCCATCGGCTTTCGCAGATAAGCCCAGCCAAAGGTGAGAAGCAGAAGCGCGATCACCAGCAACGTGACAATCACGCCGAGGATCGCGAAAGATGCGCGTCGATGACGCTGAAAAAAGGCCGCGGCGCGCATTATTGCCGAGACGCACGGAACCTCAGGTTCGTTCCGCCTCAGAAATCAATCGCGATGCCGTTCTTTTCCCAATCGCCGTAGCGAACGGGCGAAATACCATCAGGATCGGGTTCCTGCACCACCTCTTCCGGCTCGGGAACCGGGGGACTTGGCGACAGATGCTCGGGCGGTTTGACGTGCGGGGGGCGGCGGGAAGGTTCGGTCATCGTTGCGGCTCGCGCTGTTCCGCTCCATGTGGGCATGGATGACCGAACACACAAGCAGCGATCCTCAACCCGCCGGCGTGGCAGCGCGTGCGGCCGCCTTGCGGCTGCTGGAGGCGGTGCTGCGCCGCGGGCTGCCGCTGGAAAGCGCGCTGGACAATGCCACGCGCGGTCTGGACCGCGCCGACGATCGCGCGCTTGCCCATGCGCTGGCGGCGGAGGTGCTGCGGCGGCTCACCGACCTGGACGCCCTGATCGACAGTGCCACCGCCAAGCCGCTGCCCACCGATGCCAAGGCGCGGTTCGTGTTGCGGATTGCGCTGGCGCAGGCGCTGCAGTTGGGCACGCCGCCCCACGCGGCGATCTCGACCGTGCTGCCACTGGTGGACGGCGGGCCACGCCGGCTGGTCCATGGCGTGTTCGGCGCGCTGATGCGCAAGGGCGTGCGGCTGCCCGATCAGCCGACGCTGCCCGACGGGGTGGCGCTGCGCTGGCACGGCGCGTGGGGCGACGCGATGCTGGCGGCGGCGGAGAGCGCGATCGCCGCACCGCCCCCCCTCGACCTGACCCTGCGCGACGCCGGAAGTATATGGGTGGACACGCTCGGCGGGGAGAGTCTGGCACCGGGACATGTGCGTTTGCCCGCGGGCGCGCGCGTGACCGAACTGCCGGGTTTCGCGGAAGGCGGTTGGTGGGTGCAGGACATTTCGGCGTCGCTGCCCGCCCGCCTGATCGGGCAAGGGAAGGGGCGCGCGCTCGACCTGTGCGCCGCGCCGGGCGGCAAGACGATGCAGCTGGCCGCGGCGGGATGGACCGTGACTGCGGTCGACATGGCCGAACCGCGCCTGAAGCGCGTACGTGACAATCTGAAGCGGACGAAGCTCGAAGCGACATTGGTGACGGGCGACGCGCTGACCTTCGCCGACGATCCTTATGACGCAGTGCTGCTCGACGCGCCCTGTTCGGCGACGGGCATTTTTCGCCGTCATCCCGACGTTCTCTATCGCGCGCGGCCACGCGCGATTGCGGGCCTCGCCGAGCAGCAGCGCGCGATGCTTGCCCGTGCGGCGAGCTTGGTGAAGCCGAGCGGGGTGCTGGTCTATTCGGTATGCTCGCTCGAGCCCGAAGAAGGGGAGCGCAATGCGGCGGCGTTCCTGGAAAGCCATGGCGGCTTCGTCGCCGACCCGGTCTCCGCCGACGAGCTTCCCGCCGGCATCGCGCCCGATGGTGTGGGTCAGGTGCGGGTCCTGCCGGGAGTGTTGGCCGACAAGGGGGGCGCCGACGGCTTCTTCGTGGCGCGTTTCCGTCGCAAGTAACGGCGTGCGCGGTTTTCGGCCGAACACGCCATGTTCGGTTTAGCGGGCGGCCAAGCACGTTGGAGCAGCCCGCGCCGCCTCGATCGCCTGGGCGATCTGCGGTTCGGCGTGGCGCGTCAGGTCCCGGCGGCATTGCCGATAATGCGTGTCGAGCAGCGAAACATGCGGAATCGCCTCCTCGCACACACGCGCGACCGTGCGGACGACCCGGTGGCGCAACATACGCACGCCGGCGATCTGGGTGAGGTCGAGATCGTGGTAGCGCACGACGCGGCGTATCTCCTGCGCTACCGCGGGACTACCGATAAGGGCGGTCAGCGCGACGACGAGGGTGGTGGTGGCGAGCTTGCGGATCATGGTCGGTTTCCTTTTTCAGGTGTGAGGCGGGCGCACGTTTCCAAGGGCTCGACCGGGACCGAACCGCGCGTGCGTCGTGGGGAAGAGGTGTCTGGCAGGCGGTCAGCCCAGGTCGCACAGGCTCCAGGGCAGCCAGCGATGCGGCCGTGGGATAGGCGCGCGCCGTGGTTCAGCGATCCATCGCATGCGTCGAATTCATCCTTGGAAGTGGCGCGTCAGGCGTCGAGGAAATCGCTGCGCATCGTCTCCCCGGTTTCCGGCGGCGCGTGGCCGAGTACGCGGATCGGAGCGAAGGTCGCGCGATATTGCGCGGGCGTCATGCCGGTCGCGCGCTTGAACAGGCAGCGGAAGAAGGCGACGTCGTTATAGCCAACCGCGGCGCTGACCGACTGGATCGCTTGTCCATCCTGCTCGAGCATCGCCTTTGCTGCCTCGATCCGTAGCGCCTGAAGATAGGCTGCGGGCAGGCGCCCGGTCGCGGCCTTGAAGCGGCGCACGAAGGTACGCTCGCCAAGGCAGACCTGTTCGGCCAGCGACTGGGTGGAGATTTCGCAGCGGAAATTCTCCTGCAGGAAAGCTTCGACCTCGCGGATCCGTTTGTCGTCGTGCACCTGCGACACGGGCAGCATCGCATAACCCGATTGATGCAGCCGCGGCATCGGCAGCAGCAGCGCCTTCGCGGTCTGCAGCGCGATCTCATGCCCGCAGAATTTCTCGACCAGGTAGAGGCTGATGTCGATCGCGCTGCCGACCCCGCCACTGCACAGCACGCGCTGATCCTCGGTCAGGAACAGTTCGGGGTGCCAGCGTACGGTCGGAAAGCGTTTGGCCATGTCGTCGCACACCGCCCAATGTGTGGTGGCCATGCGTCCGTCGAGCAGGCCCGCCGCGGCGAGGTAGGCCGCGCCCATGCACACGCCGACCACGTAGGCGCCAGCCGCGTGATGGCGCCGCAGCCATGGGATCATCGCACTGTTCGCGACGAGCCCCAGGTCAAGATCCAGGCCCGAAGTAGGCACAATGATCACATCGGTTCGGCCGATGTCGTCGATGCTCGCCTCCGGCTGGAGCAGAATGCCGTAGGGGCTGCGCACCGGCCTGCCGTCGACCGACGCCGTACGGACGCGGAAAGCGGGCTTGACCGGCAGATCATGGAGCATGTTCCACAAGGTGCCCGCCGTATGGAAGATCTCCGACGGCATGACCGCGGTCGAGGACAGGCCGTCGTCGAACATGACGACGGTGACGTCCATTTGCGGAGGTTGCTGCTCGCTCTGCCCGATCTTGCGCATGATCATCAGCCGGTTGCCGTCGCGGGGCTGATCGTATCAGCAATTTCGGTGATCGTGGTGGCTGGAAATCCGCTCATACGTGCATGGTCGCGGATGATGTCCTCGCCGCTCGCCCGATAGTGGCAGAAGGTGCGATCCGGGGTGACGAACGAACTCACCCACTGGATGTGGGGACCCAGCCGATCCAGTGCGGCATTGGATGTCGCCGCCGCCTCCCGAAGCTGCTCCGCCGAGAGCATGTGAACGCCCGGAATGTGGCGTTCGATAAGATAGTTCTTCATGGTTTCGCCCCTGGTTGAATGCGCAGCCGTAATGAACGGCGGCCGCATCAGCGAAAAGGTGGCGATCCGGACATTGAAGCGGGGTGACTGCGTCCGGAGCGGCCATAATCCGATCGCGACCGGTGCGCGATCACGGCCATTGCCCGGCCAGAGTCCGCATCCTAAAGCTTCGCCATGACGCGTCCGATCCTGATCTCCGCATCGATCCTGTCCGCCGATTTCGCGCGGCTCGGCGAAGAGGTGCGGGCGGTGGATGCGGCCGGGGTGGACTGGATCCATGTCGATGTGATGGACGGGCATTTCGTGCCCAACATCACGCTCGGGCCGCAGACGGTGAGGGCGATCCGCCCGCACACGGCCAAGACGCTGGACGTGCACCTCATGATCTCTCCGGTCGATCGCTATCTGGAGGCGTTCGCCGAAGCGGGTGCCGACCTGATGACTGTCCATGCCGAGGCGGGCCCGCATCTTCACCGCACGATCCAGGCGGTGAAGGGGCTCGGCAAGAAAGCGGGGCTGGCGCTCAACCCGGCGACTCCGGTCGAGGCGGTCGATTATGTCATCGACGATCTCGACGTGATCATGGTGATGAGCGTCAATCCCGGTTTCGGCGGCCAGAGCTTCATCGAAAACCAACTGCGCAAGATCGCAGCCTTGCGGGCGCGGATCGATGCCACCGGCCGTGACATCGGGCTTGAAGTGGATGGCGGCATCGGACCGCAGAACATTGCGCGGGCGGTTTCGGCAGGGGCCAACATCCTGGTGGCCGGAACATCGACCTTCAAAGGCGGGCCGGACCATTATGCGGCGAACGTCGCCGCCCTGCGCGAGGCGCGCGGATGACCGACGAGCCCGGTTCGGGCGATGGCGAGCGATCGGACAAACGCCAGCTTCGGGCCGGCGAGCGTCCGGGGACATCGCTGACCGAGAAGCTTGGCCATGGCTTGAAGCGGCTGTCCTGGCGGACGCCGGTCCACAAGCTTCGCCTGCGCGGTCGCTATCCGTTGCAATTGCTGGACGTGCCGGCCGATCCCATTCCTGGCAACGTGGCGGCAGGACGGGCGCTGCTGGAACAGCGAATGGTCGTCGCCGGCGAGAGCATTGCGTTTGATGCGCTCGACCGTGGCGGCTTTTCGCCGGCTTTCGCGGAATATTGGCAGAGCTTCGCCTGGTTGCGTGACCTGGCGGCGGCAACCGATCGGCGCACAGCCACGCCGATCGCCGACGGGCTGATGCGCCAGTGGCTTGCCGTCCACGCCCGTACGGTCAGTGAGCCCGCCTGGCGGCCCGATCTGTGGGGTCGCCGTATCCTGTTCTGGACGGCCTACGCGCCGATCCTGCTCGACACGCAGGATGCCGACTATCGCAAGGCGGTGTTGAACGCGCTGGCCCGGGGTGCCCGCCATCTCGATGGCGCGGCCGATACAGCGCCGCAGGGCCTGCCCCGGGTGATGGCCTGGGCCGGCGTGATCGCGGCAGGCCTGCTGTTTCCGGGCGGCGATCTGCGCGCCGCCCACGGCGAAGCCGGCATCACGCGTGCGCTGGCGCTGGCGGTACATGTCGACGGCGGCCTCATCTCGCGCGCGCCGGTGGAGCAACTGGCCTTGGTCGAGCTGCTGGCGCAGCTGCGCGGCGTTTATGAAGTGCGGGCGCGGCCGCCCTCCGGCGCGGTTGCGCTCGCCTTGGCCAATGCGGTGCCCGTCCTCGCCAGCGCGACGCTGGGCGATGGCGCCTTGTCGAGCTGGCAGGGCGGCGGTCCGGCAAGCGCTGCGCGTGTGGCCGCGGCGCTGGCGGCGATCAGCGTGCGGGGCGGGACGCGCGACGATGCGCGGGACTGGGGCTATCAGCGGCTGGTCTGCGGCAAGACGCGCGTCATCATGGATGCGGCGCCGCCACCGGCGGCAGCACTCTCCCGCGGTGCCTGTGCATCGACGCTGGCGTTCGAGATGTCGGATGGCGCGCAGCGGCTCGTGGTCAATTGCGGGGGCGGCCCGGGCCTGCCGGCCGATCTGGTCAAAGGCTTGCGCACGACGGCGGCGCATTCCACGCTGGTACTCGCGGAAACCAATTCGACGGCGCTTCACCCCGACGGCACGATGGGGCGCGGCGTCACCCAGGTGGAGATGTCGCGCAACGACGGCGCCGAAGCGAGCCGGATCGAGGCATCGCATGACGGCTATGTCAAACGCTTCGGCTTCAGCCATGTCCGCCGCCTCAGCCTCACCGCTGACGGACGCGCTCTGGAAGGCGAGGATCGCCTGTTGCCGAGCGGGCGGAAGAAAGCGGCGCCGACGCCGCTCAGCTTATGGTTTCATCTCGCGCCCGGCATCGAAACGGTACTGACGACCGACGGGCAGGGGGCGCTGCTGCGTCCAAGCTCCGGGGCAGGATGGCAATTCCGGACGCGTGCCGGATCCCTGTCATTGGAGGATAGCCTTTGGGTAGACGGCGCGGGGCGGCCGCGCGCGTCGAAGGCGCTGGTGGTGGCGCTGGACGCAGCCGAGGGCGGAACGACCATCCCCTGGTCGTTCCGCCGGGTCAGCTAGCCGCCGCGTTAAGAATCACCGCCCCAGCAGGCCGCGCGCCTGGGCGGCGACATGTGCAATCATCGCTGCACTCGGCGTGGGCGCCAGACGGGCGCGATCCACCAAGGTGCGGAACTGTTCGACCCGCGGGGCTTGCGCCTGCAGCCAGCTATCGACCACCTGCTGCGGATCGGCGTCGCCCGCGCGGGCAAGGAAATCGAGCCGCAGCTGCTCGAAATCGCGGGCAAGGCCAGCCGCAAGCAGCCGTTCCCAGGGATCGGACGATACGAACCGGAGGGCCGCCTGCTTGGCCCAATCCAGCCCGAGCGCCTCGCCTAAACGGACGTAGGCTTCAGTCACGACCAGTTCGTCGGCGGAAATGCGTGCCGCCAGGCTGGCGGTGCCGATCGCGCCATCCAGTTCGTACAGCCGCACAATCTGCGCGACGATATCATCCGCAGCGCCGTCGGCACCCAACCGCGCCCGTAGCGCCGCCGCGCCCGCGCGTGCTTCCTGCTTGAGCAGGCTGTCGAGCTGCGACTCCAGCCGGGCCACGCCGGGAGTGAGACGTTCGGCAAAGGCGCCGGGGGCGATGTCGCCATTGGCCGCGCGGATCGCGTCGGCCACATGCAGGCGTGCCGCCGATCCGGCCGCCACCAGCAAAGCGATGCGCGTCGTCTCCGGCATTGCCGACCGCTCGATCGCTTCGAACATCGGCTCCAGGCCGAGGATCGCGTCGATGGCGAAATAGGCGGCCGCCACCTCCGCCAGCGTCACCCCTTCCTCTTCGGCCAGCTCGAACGGCGCGACCAAGCCGAGCCGGTTGACGATGCGGTTCGACATCTTGGTGGCGATGATCTGCGGCCGGAGGCGATGGTCGTCGATCGCCTGGGCGAAGCGCGCCTGCATCGCCGGCGGGAAGGCGGCGTGGAGCAGCGGACGCAAGAGCGGATCGGCGGCAACGTCGCTCGCTTCGATCGCTGCCTGCAAGGCCAGCTTGCCGTGACTGAGGATTACGGCCAGCTCCGGTCGCGTGAGACCATGGCCTTCCTGGGCGCGCCGTAGCAGGGTAGCGTTGCTCTCAAGCCCGTCGACGCTACGATCGATGCGGCCGCCGGATTCCAGGATCTCCACGACGCGCAACTGCGCCGGCAAGGCGCCTGCGCCGCCATATTCGGCCAGGCTGAGCCCCAGCGTCTGCAGGCGATTATCCTCCAGGACGATGTGCGCCACGTCTTCGGTCATGTCCGCGAGGAAGGCGTTGCGCTCTTCGAAGGGCAGGCGCCCCTCATTCATCTCCCGGTTCAGCGCGATCTTGATGTTCACCTCATTGTCCGAGCAGTCGACGCCGGCCGAATTGTCGATGAAATCGGTGTTGATCCGCCCGCCATTGGCGGCGAACTCGATCCGTCCGGCCTGTGTGACGCCCAAATTGGCGCCTTCGCCGATGACCTTGGCGCGAACCTCCATACCGTTGATGCGATGGGCATCGTTGGACGGATCGCCCACGTCGGCATTGGATTGATCGGACGCCTTCACATAGGTGCCGATCCCGCCGAACCAGAGCAGGTCCGCCGGCGCGCGCAGGATTGCGGCAATCAGGCTGGACGGATCGAGCACGTCAGCGTCGATGCCCAGCACGGCCTTTACCTGCGACGACAGCGGAATCATCTTCTGCGTGCGCGGATAGATGCCGCCGCCAGGCGAGATCAGGGACGGATCGTAATCCGCCCAGGACGAACGCGGCAGCGCGAACATGCGGCTGCGTTCTTCCCAGCTGCGCGCAGGATCCGGATCCGGATCCAGGAAGATGTGGCGGTGGTCAAACGCCGCCACCAGCTTGAGCGCCTTCGACAGCAGCATGCCGTTGCCGAACACGTCGCCCGACATGTCGCCGCAGCCGACCACGGTGGTTGGATCCGTCTGCACATCGACGCCGCGTTCCAGGAAGTGGCGCTGCACCGAGACCCACGCGCCGCGTGCGGTGATCGCCATCGCCTTATGGTCATAACCGTGGCTGCCGCCCGAAGCGAATGCGTCGCCAAGCCAGAAGCCATGATCTTCGGAAATGGCATTCGCGATATCGGAGAAGGTCGCGGTGCCCTTGTCGGCGGCGACCACGAAATAGGGATCTTCGCCGTCGCGAATGCGCACACGATCGGGATGCACGACGGCACCCTCGACCAGGTTATCCGTGATCGAGAGCAGGGAGCGGATGAAGATGCGGTAGCTTTCGGTCCCTTCCGCAAGCCAGGCATCGCGATTGGCGGCCGGCGGCAATTGCTTGGGATAGAAGCCGCCCTTTGCGCCGGTCGGTACGATCACGGCATTCTTGACGACCTGTGCTTTCATCAGGCCGAGAATTTCGGTGCGGAAATCATCGCGCCGATCGGACCAGCGCAGGCCGCCGCGCGCGATCGGACCGCCGCGCAGGTGGATACCCTCCACCCGGGGTGAATAGACCCAGATTTCGCGCCAGGGCAGGGGTTTGGGCAGGTTCGGCACCAGCGCCGAATCCATCTTGAAGGCCAGGGCCTCCTGCGCCGCCGGGGCAAACGCGTTGGTGCGCAGGATCGCCCGCACCACGCCGGCCAGCCGGCGCAGGATGCGATCGTCTTCGATCGAGGCGACCTGGGCCAGAGCGGCCTCCAGCCGATCCGCCGCGGCGCCCTCCTCGCCATTGCCATCCGGATCATGACGGGCGTCGAACAAAGCGATCAGCGCGCGGGCGACGTCGGGCGCATGATCCAGCGCATCTGCGACCGTCTGCAGCCCATAAGGCAGGCCGATCTGGCGCAGATAGCGGAACCAAGCGCGCGTCAGCACCACTTCGCGCGGATCGAGGCCGACGCCGACGATAAGCGCGTTGAAGGCGTCATTCTCGGCCTGCCCTGCCAGCACGGCGGCGATGGCGGACTCGGCGACATCGGCGCGCGCGAGCAGCGCCTCTGCGGCCTCGGCGCTGTCTGTCTCCAGCAGGAACTCGTCGATATATGCGGCGGTGCTGCTCCGCAGCGGGGTCGGCATTTCCTCAAGCACGCGGAAGCCGAAATGTTCGAAAACCGGTACGGCTTCGGACAGCGGGATGAGCTCGCCCAAGCGATAGGTTTTCAGCCGCAGCCGGGCCCCGCTATCCCCCGAACCGCGATAGAGGCGGATCGCCCGCGCGCTGGTGTCGTTCAGATCGGCGAGCCGCTGGATATCTGCAGCCGCCTCATCCGGCGTCGAGCGCATGCGATAATCGGACGGGAAGGCGTCGGCCCAGTCGAGCACGAGCCGCGCGGCGCGGGTCGGCGCCACCGTCTCGCCCAGCTTCAGTTCGATGCCCGGTGCCCAGCCGCGCAACATATTTTCAAGCTGCCGGTCGAGCAGCTCGGCATCGGGCACGGTTGCGCCATACGGCAAATCGAGCGTGTAACGGATGAGCGCAAGGTCCCCTTCGCCCAAATCTAAGGCCCAGCTGGTCACCGGTGCATCGGCGGCCTGTTCCAGCATCGTCTGGATCGCTTCGCGCTGGGTCGTGCTCAACGCCTCGCGTGGGAGCCAGACGAAGGCGAAAAGATGTCGCAGCAACGGCCCGGGGGCCAGGACCAGCTTCGGGCGGGGCCGGTCGGCAAGGCTCATCGCAGTGAGGGCGACCTGTTCCAGCACAGCCGGCGCGAAGGTGATGATGATGTCGTGCGGCAGATCGGACAAGGCGTGATGCAGGGCCTTGCCGGCGTGCGAGGAGGGGCTGAACCCATATTTATCCTCGATCTGCGCCAGCCGCGTGCGCAAGACGGGCACCTTGTCGGAGGCCGCCCGCAACGCCGCGCTCGTCCACAAGCCGGCAACGATCGCCAGCGCATCAACCGAACTGCCGCTGCGGATGGGGACAATCAGAAGATCCATGGCTGCCCGGCGATGGACCGTGGCAAGCCGATCGCTTTTGACCACCAGCGGCGCTTCGCCGCCCTGTTCGAACCAGTTGAAGGCGGCCTCCCGTGCCGCATCGGACCATAAAGGCTCGCTCTTGGTGCGCAGGATGCCAAGACCGGCCTCGGCCGTGCCGTCTCGCCGCTCGGTATGCGCGCCGAGCAAGGTGAAATGGCGTTCCAGGAACCAGCGCAACAGCGCCGCACCCTCGCCATCCGGCAGCGTCTGAGCGCAATCGCGCAAGGCGAGCTGCAGGCGCGGCCAATCCTCCACCGCCGCGCGCACGTCGCCGAGCATGGCGGCCAGATCGCCTTCCAGTGTGCGCCGTATCTTGGCGTCGACCCGATCCACTTCCATGTAGATCATCGATTCGCGTCGTTCGCCGCTGCTGCCGGCTGGCAGGATGGCGCGCAGGGTGCCGTCGCCGTCGCGACGTACCGACAGGACCGGATGGAGCAGGCGATGCACGTCGATCCCGCGTGCGCCCAGCGTTGCCGCAACCGAATCGACGAGGAAGGGCATATCGTCATTGACGATGCCCAGCCGCATCCGCCGCTGCACACTATCGCTGCTGCCGGACTCCAGCCCGATGGACGGCTGGCCCGGCATGCGCTGGGCGGCAAGCCGCGTCATGAAGGCGGTGGCTTCGGTATGGGTGGACGTGTCGAAATTATCGGTTTCGCCGGGCAAGGCGCCTTCGACGAGGGCCGCGGAAATAGCGGCAGCGGCCTCCTCCCCAAGGGTGGGAGTGGCCAAATCGCTGTTCGTCATCCTGCTCTCCGGCACGATCTGCTTGGCGCAATCGTGCGCTGCTGTTCGGTTAAGCCAAGCCCTATGCGCTTGTGTTACAGTCGGGACAACCCGCGCCGTCCCATTCGCCGTAGGCGCGCATTGACGAGGATTGCGTGCTGCGGTCCCTTGTCAGGCCCGACAAGCGCTGGTAACGGCCCGCATCCAGACGCCGCCTTAGCTCAGTTGGTAGAGCATCGCATTCGTAATGCGGGGGTCACAGGTTCGAGTCCTGTAGGCGGCACCATACATAAGTGAACACGCTCTAGAAATCCGCAGAAAACTGCGTTAAAATAGCGTTGCGTCGGTTCCAAAGTTTCCCACTTTGTTCCGCTGTGGCCCACCCAAAATGGGCCACAAAACGGTGGACCACGAGATGCTGTGGAGTCGTGGCCCATCATTCTTACGGCAATAAAAATTCAGGGGCTGAAGCCTGCCGCCAAGCCCTACAAGGTTCCGGATGCTGACGGCCTCTTCCTGCCCGTGCAGCCATCCGGCGCGCTATTGTGGCGGTATCGGTACAAGGCGCACGGAACCGAGCGGAAACTGTCGCTCGGCAGCTTTCCAGAAGTCTCCCTGGCTCAGGCGCGCAAGAAGCGCGATCTCGCCTATTGCGAGATCGAGGACGGCGGCGATCCGGTCGAGGAGAAGCGGCAGCGCAAGCTGAAGGCGGCGATCGCGGCGCAAACGACGTTTCAGCTCGTCGCTGAGGAATATATCCAGAAGATGGAGCTCGAGGGCCGCTCGCCCGCCACGCTCAAGAAAGCACGCTGGTTCCTCGAACTGCTCGACAGGGCGGCGCCTTGATTTCGCCGCGCGTCAAACATCATGCGGCTCTCATCGCGCCGAGCAAGGTAGGTGAGCTCCTGCGCGATCGATGGCTATGATGGCCGTCTGGAGACGCGGGTGGCGCTCCAATTGATCGCGCATGTCTCCCTCCGGCCAGGCGAGCTCCGACAGGCGAGATGGACCTAGATTGATTTGGCCGAAAAGGTCTGGCGGATCCCTGCGGAGGGTATGAAGATGAAGCAACCCCATACGGTGCCATTGTCACGCCAGGCGCTCTACCTCCTCAATGAGCTCCGGACCCTACGCAAGGCGGGCGATTTCCTGTTCCCGTCGATCTGCTCCGCGCACTGCGCAATGTCTGATGGCACGCTCAACGTGGCGCTCCCGCGGATGGGGTATGGTAATGACGAGATGACGAGCCACGGCTTTCGGGCGACGGCCAGCACCTTGCTGAACGAATCTGGTCTTTGGCATCCTGACGCGATCGAACGCGCCTTGGCGCATGGCGAAAAGGACCGGGTCCGCGCAGCTTATCATCGTGGCACGCATTGGGCGGAGCGCGTTCGAATGGCGCAGTGGTGGTCGGACCATCTCGATCAACTGCGCGCAGGTGGCAAAGTTCTGAAGGGCAGGTTCCCTAGCCGCATCAGTCGTAAATAGCCGCGGGCGATGTATTTGGATGTTGGCCGAGCAGCCTGCGGGCATGCTATCATTCCCTCGGTGGAGCCGCCTCAATGCCTACGATCCGGATCGCGGCAGCTCTCATCGATGATGCAGCTGGACGGCTATTGCTTGTCCGGAAGACCGGCACGCAGTGGTTCATGCAGGCAGGTGGTAAGATCGAGGACGGGGAGGATGCACTGTCGGCACTTCGACGAGAGTTGGAAGAAGAGATAGGGCTCTCATACTCAAGTGAAGAACCTCGGTATCTTGGCCGGTATTCGGCCCCGGCGGCGAACGAGCCTCACTTCATCGTTGAAGCCGACATCTATCACATACGCGTTGAGCATATCCCCGACACCCGGGCGGAGATAGAGGAAGCCTTATGGGTCAGCCACGCTGAAGCGCTGGCGATGCCGCTCGCTCTGCTGACTCGCGAGCGTGTTTTGCCGCTTTCCCGGTTGCTTGAACCCTTGCGCTTACCTTCGATGCCGAGGTTCCCGTCGTGAGCGCTATCAACGGGTTTTGACGTGGGCTGCGCTTGCCGTGACGTTCTTGGGTCGACGCTAACTATGATCGGCCATGCTCAACGCGGCTCCTCGGCTGGAGTATGACAGGGCCTGAGAGGGTTAAGCGAAGTTCCCTAGCTGCTCGGCCGTCTGGTCTTCTGCAATGACCTGCCTCTCGCTTTGTTCAGATTGATCACCGAACCTATGTTCATCAGCATCCCCTTGCGGCGTGTCACTGTGCTTGTCAGAGGTCGCGCTCGCATCTTCGGACTGTTCAGTCATATCGATCCCTTCGAGATGTATTCGAAACTGCCGAAGGCTGGTTTCGGTCCCGCTTGGGCTTGCATATCGAGAAGGCACACTCGCTCGGCGTGACGCAGCCTGTGGGATCAAGCCTGACGCTGCAGGCGCGCTACGTGCGCTGGATTAACAGCTACAATCGCTGGAGAGACATAAGCGGTCCCGACCAGCAGCTTTCGCGCGGTACAACGCCTCGTCAGCGGCTGCGTGAAATACACTCGGGTTCACTCCGTGCTTCAAAGGGGCGATGCCCACGCTGACAGTAGCTTGCATCTTCACATCGGAAGAGATCCGGTGCTCCTGCCTGCCAAATTCTAGCCGGATGCGCTCGCAGATTTTTCGTGCGTCGTCGACCGACGCATCGTTCAGCACAACCACAAACTCTTCGCCTCCCAGGCGCGCCGTAATATCCCCCTCCCGAACTGCGCTTCGCACGATCTTCGCAAAGTGTTGAAGGACCTGATCTCCCGCGGCGTGCCCGTAGCGATCGTTGATACTTTTGAAGTGGTCGAGGTCAAAAAGAGCCAGACACCCCTCTTCGTGGGTGTGCGCTGCCTCTTGCAAGCGCAAAGCAAGTGCCTCTTGATAGGCGCGGCGGTTCAGCAATCCGGTAAGCGGATCGATGCTCGCGCGATAGGCGAGCTCTTCAACCAACATGCGGCGCTGGGTAATTTCCCGAATTATGCTTATTGTTCCAGCGACATAACCGTCTCTATCCAGCACTGCGCGAATATGACTTTCTACCCAGATAATGCCCCCTTTGCGGGGCTGAATTCGGTATTCGACGATGGCCGTCTGGTCCGGATTATCAAGCGCACGTTCTCGCGCCATCTTGTGAGCGGCGCGATCTTCCGCCCGCATGAAGTCTAATATCACTTTCCCGATAATCTCCTCAGGCGCGTAGCCCCATTCGCTCGTTACCATTGGTGAGACGTAGCAGGCCCGACCGGTGCGATCGCAGCGCAACACGACGTCTCCTGAGCGTTCCAATATCAGGCGATGCAGTTCTTCGGCCGCGCGTAGACGCTCGGTGAGGCGGTGACGCATGCTCAGCTCAGCCGCTACGGGCAGAAGAGTGACAACCGTCATCGCAATGTAGATCTGAAGGACCTGGAATTTGAAGGTCATGTTGCCGTTCAGGAGGACGGTAGGCCCAAGCCCCAGCAGCGAACATGACATCGCAATCACTACAAAGATGAGGATCGAGCTTACGGCGCCCGCCCGCCCAAGCCTGAAGGCGCAGGCAAGCATCGGGACGATCGGCAACATGACCAGCGGAATAGCACTTTGCAGGAAAGCGGCGAGCGATGCGACAGCTACCGCCGCAAGCATGAGGCCTATCTCCAGTGCTCGACGTCGTCCTCGTGCGAATAGCCGCCGCTGGAGCTCGCCGCGTTGCGCGAAGACAAGCGGCGGGCCGAAGGCGATTAGGCCGAGACTATGACCCGTAAACCAATCGCGCCACGCAGCCCAATAAGGCGCGCCTGCCGCCAGTTGCGCGAACGGCGCCGCCAGAGTGGCGCTGGCCGCAGGCACCAAGAGGCCCGCCGCAAGCAGGAACCAGCCCACATCGGCGACCGAGGCGAATTTAACGTACCGGGGAGAGAAGCGCCGCGAAAGCCATGCTGCCGCATAGGCTTCCGCCAGGGAGATCATCCCGATCGGAATGGATGCGAACCCGCCTATACCGAAGATGGCGCTCGCACCGATCGCTGGCGGAAGGCAACCGAGCGTCAGCGCTAACCAGTAACGTTTTGGGACACTGGCAAGTGTGGCGAACAGAAACGGGCCGGCAAGCCACACGATCGAGATCCCGCCGCCGAAGCGCGTGAGCTGCATTGTCAGCGTGGCACATGCGAACCACAATATTGCGGTCAGCGCGATGTCTGAGACCCGTTTTGCCTTTATATTCGAGAATACAGGCCGCTTGTCTGGGGTAAGGCCCACATTATTTATCAAAGGTCCCCCAGCGACAATGATCGAAACTGCAGCGTCTCTACGCAATCGTCACTACCTGTCGCGTGAGTGGGGCGGCGTCGATCACTGATATTTGGGCGCATGAACGCACCAGAGGGATTTTAGACCCGCCATTAAATCGATCGCAGAACTTTCCTAGAACGCTCTTGATTGTCATTGATCAATTAGGCTGCGACCCACCCGAGCTTGCGGCACCAGAAGAGTAAGGTCGCTCTCCTACTCGTACCCTTGGATCCTGCCACTCAACGGCCACCTAGGCTTGATCTCGACGGTTGCGCGGTCGTCGCTGGCTTTTTGTGCAGGCGGGATCGACCTCTCGCAGCCGCCGGTGCTCCGGCCGCGCTCTGGTCCCCGAATATACTGCGCGTGAGCCACTAGCGCGCAAGCTGGGTGTCTCAAAAATGCGAGAGCGCCGCTGCCGTCATCAAACGGGGGTGCTTCAGGTCTGCGCGCGAGAAACGCAGTCAGGGCAGCGACGGCCACTGCGCAAGATCATCGGCCTTGATGAGAAGGGCCGGGCCTGGCCGACGTAGCAATTCGCGGACACCGGTTCCGAAAAATTTTTGTCGGTTTTGTGACAGCCGCTCGTCTTCCTTCAAGAGGGCCGGGCATCCTCTGTTCGGCTACCAACCGGGGGTTAAGGGAATGACGAGATTCGGTAGCGTGTTGCGTGTGTGCGCGGTCATGGCGGCGATTGCCGGCAGCGGCATAGTCTCAGCTCAGTCGGTTCTAGCCTCTGGGAGCGATGCCGCCTCGGTACCGGAAGACGATGTTGTTGTTGTTACCGGCTCGCGTATCGATCGTGCCGGTTTCCAGGCACCGACGCCTACCGTGCATGTGACGGCTGAACAGCTGGCGATCGGTGCGCGCGCCAATGTTGCGGCCGCGCTGAATGATCTGCCGCAATTCCGGGCCACGACCTCCGCGCAGACCACCGGCACCAACACCGGCGCTGGTCAGGCCCCGGTTGACCTGCGCGGACTTGGCATCACCCACACGCTGGTCCTTCTCGACGGACGTCGTCTTGTCAGCGACAATGATCTTAACACCATTCCGACGGTGTTGATGCGAACGGTTGACGTCGTGACCGGCGGCGCATCGGCGGCCTGGGGGTCCGGCGCAGTCGCCGGCGTCGTCAATATCGTTCTCGACGACAAATATAATGGATTGGAGCTAGGGGCCGAGAAGGGGATATCCTCCTTTGGCGATAATGCCTCGACCCGCTTCCAGGGGAAGGTCGGCGCGGGCTTCGCCGATGGCCGCGGACATATCTTGGTCGGCGGCGAATATTATGACAGCGACGGCGTTATTCCCAAGGCCAGCCGTTCGCGCATTGGTCGCTGGGCAACAATATCCAATGGTGACGGCACGTTCTCGCTCGTGCCTAACGTCGGCTTCGCCAATGCAGCGCGCGGTGGTCTGATCATGTCCGGCATTAACAAGGGGAAGGTCTTCGGCTCGGACGGCACACTCCACGCTTTTGATGTGACCAAGACGATCGGGACCAATGCAATTGGTGACGAGGCGCCCTCGAATGACGATCTTAGCCCGCTCGTCACCCCGCAGCGGCGCTATTCGGCGCTCGGCCGCGTCAGCTATGACTTCTCCGATGCCTTCAAGTTGACCGGTGAGCTCCGGCACTCGCGGATGTGGAACAACTACATCTGGTTCGGAGATCATAATCGCGGCAACCTGAACATCAGCGTGGACAACGCCTTTCTGCCATCAAGCGTTCGGCAGTCGATGCTGTCTGCCAATGAGCGCAGCTTCACGATGGGGCGCTTCAACAGCGATCTTTCCTACTCGCACATCGATTTCCAGCGCGTTGTAACCCAAGGCACGCTGGCAGCGGATGGGCGGTTCGGGGTCGGCAGCAAGGAGTTCCGCTGGAGCGCTTATTATAGCTACGGCGCCTATGACACCGACATCAAGACGCCCGGCTTCCTGCTGACTCAGAATTACGCAAATGCTGTGGATTCTATCATCGATCCGACGACCGGCCAGGCTGTGTGTCGTAGCCGGGCCGCCGGCTGCGTGCCGATCAACCTGTTCGGTGAGGGCGCGCCGTCGCAAGCTGCGATCGACTATGTCACCGGCACGCCGGAATCCCATTCGCGCCAGACGCTCAATATCGGTGGCGTCAGCCTTCGTGGCGAGCCGTTCAGCACCTGGGCGGGTCCTGTTTCCTTCGCGATCGGCGGCGAAATCCGGCGGGAAAAGATCAATACCTCGGTCGGGGCACTCGATGCCGCCGGCGCCTTCACCTCCTTCAGTTTCTCGCCTCTGCACGGCGGCTTCACGGTGAAGGAAGGCTTCGGCGAGTTGCTGGTGCCGCTGGCCAAGGACGTGCCACTGCTGCGCAACCTCGAGTTGAATGCCGCAGCGCGCGTCTCAGACTATAGCACGTCCGGCTCGATCTGGTCGTGGAAGCTCGGGCTGACGGATGAAGTCTTCACCGGATTCCGGCTCCGCGCGACACGCTCGCGCGATATCCGGGCAGCCAATCTGACCGAGCTCTACACCCAGTCCTCCATCGGCTATAACAATCTCACGGATCCGGCCACCAATCAGAGCGTCTACGTCCAGAATATCGGTGGCGGAAACCGTAATCTAAAGCCGGAGACAGCCGATACCTGGACGAGTGGCTTTACCTACGCGCCCAAATTCGCGCCCGGCCTCGATCTGTCGCTCGACTATTACAATATCAAGATCAAGGATATCATCACGTCGATAGCGGCGCAGGATCTCGTTACGCGATGCTTCAACGGTAATACCGCCCTTTGCTCTCAGATCAGTCGCGACAGCAGTGGCACGATCACCCAGACGCGCTCTGGCTATGTCAATCTATCACGATACAAGACAGATGGGATTGACGCCGAGCTTTCCTACCGGGTGCCGCTCGATCGGATCGTCGCCGACGCACCGGGCGTCATGCGCTTCCATCTTGCCGGGACATGGGTCAACAATCTGGCCGTTGATGACGGTGTCAGCACCATCGATTACGTCCGCTCTCAGGGATATTCGTTCGGCCTTGGCGTTCCCAAATGGCGCGTCAACGGCAGCGTGGGTTATGAGGGCGCGCACGCAGGCGGCCTATTGCGCGCCCGCTATATCTCGTCGGGCAGCTACAACAGCACGGTTAACCTGACCAATAACCACATCAAGGCTTACACCTATTTCGACATGGAGGCGCATACCCGTATCCCGACGGATAAGATGGGAGCGCTCGAACTCTACGTGAATGTCAGTAATCTGTTCGACAAGAAGCCGCCGGTCAGCTCGCTCTATTCGCCCTATTACGATGTCATTGGGCGCTTCATCTCGGTGGGAGCTCGCGTGAAATTCTGATTGCGACGCTGGCGGCCACAGGCCGCCAGTTTCTCTTGCTGGAGGAAGTCCATGTCCATTCGTGCACACGTCGGCCTGCTGTTCGCAACAATCGCGACTGCCGCAGCCGCAACTCCTGATACCGTCGCCCCGAAACCCGCTGCGATCGTCGTTGACGGCGTACCGGCAATACCGCGCTCTCTCGTCGCAGCGACCCAACCCTATCTGGAATCGCGCAACGCGGGGTTCCTGGGCTGGAATCCGGCCGATCGTTCGATGCTGATCAAGACCCGCTTCGGCAACACCAATCAGCTTCATACCGTCCGTGCACCAGGAGCAATGCGGGCACAGATTTCCTTTGAAAGCGAACCCGTTCTGACGGGCGCGCTTGCACCCGGCCGCGGTGACGTGCTCGTGTTCCAGGAAGATGTTGGGGGCGCCGAATTCTACCAGTTGTTCCGGCTCGACCAAGGGCGCGCAACGCTCATCACCGATGGCAAGAGCCGCAATTGGTTTGGCAGCTGGAGTCCGGATGGACGGTATATCGGCTATTCCTCGACGCGACGAAACGGGACGGATTCAGATCTGTACATCATGGATCCGCGTGACCCGAAGACAGACCATATGGTCGCGCAACTATCAGGCGGCGGATGGAATATCGCTGACTTTTCGGAGAGCGGCGAGAAGGCGCTGGTGCTCAACCGGATGTCGGTCAATCGTGCCGACGTCTATGAGCTCGACGTGGCGAGCGGCAAGTTGACGCAGCTCAACAAAGGCAAGCCTGCGTCCTTCAGCGATATTCATTATGGCCCCGAAAACAGTGTCTGGTTGATCTCGGACGCCGGATCGGACTTTGCTCGGCTAGGGGTACTAGATCGTGTTACCGGCGCCTTTGTCGCTAGAACCAACGAGCCCAAGTGGGACGTCAGTGATTTCGCCCTCGCGCCAGATGGGAGCTTTGTTGTCTATGCGATCAACGAAGCGGGCGTCAGCCGCGTGCGCATCCTCGATCTGAAAACAGGCGCAGTGCGCCCGGTCACGGGGCTGCCGAGTGGCGTCATCCCCTATGCGATCGGCTCGGCGATCGAGGTAGCACCCTGGGGAGCGATCGGCCTCAGCATGGCGTCTGCCAAAGTGCCGGGAGACGCCTTTTCGATCGACCCCAACACGTTGGCGGTGACCCGATGGACGAACAGCGAAACCGGCGGCCTCGATCCGTCCCAGAATGTCGAACCGACGTTGGTCGAGATTAAGAGCTTCGACGGTGAGTGGATCTCAGGTTTCCTGTATCGCCCTGATCCGAAGAAGTTTCCAGGCAAGCGCCCTCTGATCATCGATATCCATGGCGGTCCCGAAGGGCAGACGCGGCCTGACTGGATCGGTGGGTTCAACTATCTGCTGAACGAGCTCGGCATCGCTCTGTTCGAGCCGAACGTTCGCGGCTCGACCGGCTACGGCAATCGCTTCGTCAACCTCGATAACGGCCCGTTCCGCCGAGAGGATAGTGTCAAAGACATCGGCGCCTTCCTCGCCGCACTGCGCAGGGACCCAACGCTCGATCCCGCGCGCTTTGCAGTCAACGGGCTCTCCTACGGCGGCTATATGTGCTACGCCACGGCAACGCATTATAGTTCGCAGCTAAAGGGCGCGAACTGCTACGTCGCCATCTCCAATTTCGTCACTTTCCTCCAGAACACGCAATCCTATCGCCGGGATCTGCGCCGGGTCGAATATGGTGACGAGCGGGATCCCGTGCAGCGCAAGAAGCTCGAAGAGATTTCGCCGTTGACGAGCGCTGACAAGATCAAGGTGCCGCTGCTGGTCGCGACCGGCGGCAACGATCCTCGCGTCCCTGCCTCCGAGGCAATGCAGATGATCAAGGCCGTGCGCGCCAATGGCGGCACCGCTTGGCATGTTCTCGCCGAGAATGAGGGCCACGTTTATCACAAGAAAGAGAATGAGGATTATTACTTCTGGGTGAGCATGCTCTTCTGGAAGGAGATGCTGTTGGGAGAAAAACCGAATTGATCACCTTCGCGCGCGCCATCGCCGTGGGTGTGGCTGCATTGGTGGCTGCGCCGGCGGCGGCGCGCGGAACAGGTCTGATCAAGGTCGATCATCACGTCCATGTACACTCGCCGGCGATCCTCGCCTTCCTCCCTGCCTATTGTTCAAGTCCGGCGAGGGCATCGAAATGTGATCCCGATTTCGCTCGGCCGTTGTCAGCGGACGATCTGCTCAAAGCCATGGATGAAGCGGGGATCGCGCGCGCCCGGATCATGTCGACCGGATATCTGGCCGAGAGCCCGATTATAGGAACGCTCGTTCCGAATCACGCTGCAATCCTGCGCAGCGCCAACAGTTTCACGGTCAAGCTCGCGCAGCTTCATCCGACGCGGTTCCAGGCCTATGTCGCGGTCAACCCCGTTTCACCGACTGCGCTAGAGGAGCTCCGTCACTGGCGTGGCAACCAGTTCGTCACGGGCCTGAAGCTCCATCTTGCCAATGCGCGCTTTGATTATGCGGACGCCCGGCAGGTCAAGATGCTGGCGGATGTGTTCCGTACCGTTGCCGGCCAGCATCTACGTATCATGATCCATATGCGCAACGCCGCAACCGGCTATGGCGCCGAAGATGTCCGCATTTTCCTGCGCGATGTCTTGCCGGCGGCACGCGGGCAGCCGGTGCAGATCGCCCATGTTGCCGGCTGGGGCGGGATCGACACTGCTACCCTGTCTGCGCTCGGAGCGTTTGCGGACGCCTGCGAAGCGGATCGAACGATTTGCCGCCGGCTTACCTTCGACCTCGCGGCATTGCGGGTTGAGACGATATCGGCCGCCGACCGAACATTGCTGGTTACGCTCATGCGTCGCATCGGGATCAGCCACTTCGTGCCCGCTTCGGACTGGCCGTTCGCGCTCGACCTGCGGGCCTATTACGCCGCGTTCGCCGCCTTGCCACTTGAACCCAAGGAGTGGCGGCGGATCTCACGCAATGTCGGTCCCTGACCCGGCCGCCACGATCATGATGTCGGATTACGACATGAGTTTCGTCTATAGCACGAGCATGGAGCGTCATGAATCAGTTGAGTGAAATGCTTCGGCGTGTTCGTCTCACGCTGCGTCGGCGCGGCGTTGCGGATCAAGACACAGAAGATTTGGTTCAGGAAGCATTTCTCAAAGTGGAACGTTACGAACAGCGTCAGGCCGTCCGCTCGCAAGAGGCGCTCCTGATGAGCACGGCGGTCAATTTGTCGATCGATGAAGCCCGTCGCAATGCGCGGGCGCCCTTCGGATCGGCGGCAAATCTCAGCGCCATCGCGGATCACGCTCCCGATCCTGAACAGGTGCTGCGGGCGCGGCAACGCCTGGTGCAGGCATCGGCTGGCTTGGAAAAATTGCCCGACCGGACGCGACGCATTCTCCTTCGGCGGAGGCTCGATGGGGTCAGTTACGCGGTCATCGCGCAAGAAGAGGGGATGAGTGTCCCCGCAGTAGAAAAACAAGTCGCTCGAGCGACATTGGAGATGATGAAGTGGATGGAGCAATGGTGACGCGCCCCTCCGGGAATCGCGAGCGCATATATGCGGAGGCGTCGGCCTGGCTGGCGCGGCTGCAGGGCCCACATCGCAGCGCCGAGACGGAAGCCGCGCTGCAGGAGTGGCTGCGCGCCGATGTAGCGCACCAGGCGGCCTTTGAGCGTGCCACCGAGCTTTGGGACATATTGCCGGGTGCCGTGGCGGTGGGGCGTCCAGTTGTCGCACCTCCGGTGACGCGTCGTCGCGTCCTGCCATATGCGCTTGCCGCGTCGCTGCTGGCTGCGATCGGTGCCGGCGTGATTTCCTATAACGGCACATTCGATCATAGCCCGGACGCCCTCTTGTCAACCGAACGTGGCCAGCAGCGCGTGACGACTTTGGGCGACGGAAGCCGTGTGGCCCTCAATACGGACAGTCACGTCACCGTGCGGTTCGCGCGCAAGGAACGCCGTATCCTGTTGAGCCAGGGTGAGGTGATGTTCGACGTGGCCCATGACGCTGCGCGTCCTTTCATCGTCAATGCGGGCAAGGAGCAGATCAGAGCACTGGGAACCGCGTTCGTGGTTCGCAAGGACGGGCCGGAGGTTCGGGTGACACTGCTGCGCGGGCGCGTGGAAGTCCGCCGTACGGGTGAAGAGCCAGAGCTGATGGCGATCTTGCAGCCGGGCGACCGCCTTTCCGTTGGCGCCGACGACCTGCCGAAGCTCGACCGTCCGTCGCTCGAGACGATAACCGCATGGCAACGCGGCGAGATATTATTCAGCGCTACACCTTTGTCGGAAGCCGTGGCGGAGGTGAACCGTTATGGCCGGCTGCAAGTGGTCGTCGCCAATCCACGGTTGGCCAGATTGCCGATCTCCGGCGTGTTTTCGACGGAGGATACCCGCGAGTTTGTCGCCGCTGTCGCCCAGCTTCACGGGCTCCGCGTGCGGCGAGAGGCTGACAGGCTGCTGATCTCCTGATGACCCGGCGCGTGCATGGTCCGCTTCGTTCGACATTCCAACAACGAGTTATTGGCGCACGCCTCCGAGGATGCAGAGATTAGAGGGGGCTGGACAATAGGAGCGGCCGCGGCTCTGCTTGCGCTGACAGCTGTTGCCGGTAGCGCGCGCGCTTCTCCACTTCCGACCGACGCCCGCCTCGATTTTGCACTGCCGCGACAGTCGCTTACCAGCTCGCTTGAAGTCGTCGCGCGCCAGGCGCATGCGAACATCTTCTTTCTTCCGGAGAGCGTGCGCGATCGGACGGCGCCGGCGCTCAAGGGGCGCTATTACGCGGGCGAGGCGGTCAAACGGCTGCTGAAAGGCTCGGGCCTCGCCGTCAGCATGACGTCGGGTGGATCCTACATTGTGGCACGCGCCGCAGCGCCTCGGCAGGCGCGGACTCCTGCGCCCAAACGACACGACTTCGACGCCGGACAATCTGGCATAAATGCTCCTGGGGCAGACAGCACGATCGTGATTACCGGGTCACGCATTGATGCTCCTGGTTTTGCAGCGCCTACTCCAACCATGCATCTGTTGGCACCGGCACTTTCTATCGGTGCACGCGAGAATATTGCCGCAGCCCTCAATGACCTTCCGCAATTTCGTGGGACGACATCTCCCCAGACTACCGGTACCAATGTGGCGAGTGGACTTGCTCCTGTGGATCTGCGCGGGCTCGGCGTCAGCCGCACGCTCGTGCTTTTGGACGGTCGGCGTTTTTCAGGCGACAATGATCTCAACAGCGTCCCCTCCATCCTGGTGAAGGCGGTCGACGTCGTGATGGGGGGCTCCTCTGCCGCGTGGGGATCAGGCGCGGTGGCAGGCGTCGTCAATATGGTCGTCGATCAAGACTTCAGTGGGGTCAAACTGGGCGTGCGCCATGGCATCTCCACCTATGGCGACGCTGCCGTACACGGGATCGATGGGGCGGTGGGCACCTCCTTTGCCGATGCAAGAGGGCATTTGGTGCTCGGCGGCGAATATGTGGCGAGCGCAGGTGTGGTGCCGAAAACCGCCCGAAGCCATGTGGGCCGATGGGCGACCGTTGCTACGTCGGACGGCGCCTTCCGCATCACACCGGATGTGGGCTTTGCCAATGCGGCCGTGGGTGGCCTGATCCTGACCGGTTCACTGGCCGGAAAAGCGTTCACACCTGAGGGTGGTTTACGCGATTTTCAGTTCGGGACGGTCGTCGGCAACGACATGATAGGAGGTGAGGGGCCTTCCAACGACACGATCAGCCCGCTCGTTGCGCCGCAGAAGCATTATAGCGGTCTTGCGCGCGCCTCCTTCCAGATTAGCAGCTGGCTGACCCTGAGCGGTGAAATCCGCCACGCGCGGGCGTGGGACGACCATGTCTGGTTCGGCGACAATAATCGGGGCAATATCAGCATCTCCGCCGACAATGCTTTTCTGTCGCCCGCCGTCCGCGCGCTGCTTTCGGCCGCGGGCGAGACCGGCTTCACCATGGGCCGTTTCAACTCGGATTTTCCTTTCCCGCGCATCGACTACCAACGCGTCGCCACCCAGGGAACACTTGCCGTTGACGGTAAGATCGGGACGCATTGGCGATGGAGCGGTTATTACAGTCACGGTGCCTATCGCAGCGACATCGACACGCCCGGCTTCGTATTAGCCAGCAATTTCGCACAGGCTGTAGATTCTGTGCTCGATCCTGTCGGCGGCCAGCCGATTTGCCGCGTGAAGCTTACGAACCCCTCCAGTCTTTGCGTTCCGATCAACCTGTTCGGTGATGGTGCGCCCTCTGCCGAGGCGCTCGCTTACATCCAGGGCTCGCCGCATCAGCGCGCGCTTTCGGCGCTCGATGTCGCCGGTGTCAGCTTGCGCGGTGAGCCCATCAGCCTTCCCGCTGGGCCGGTTTCGGTTGCCGCCGGGGGAGAGGTGCGGCGAGAGTCGATCCATCAGCACGTCGGCGCGCTTGATAGCGCCCGTGCCTTCCGCTCGTTCAACTTCGCTGCATATTCCGGAAGCTTTTTCGTCAAGGAAACGTTCGCCGAAATGCTGCTCCCAGTTACGAGCGCCAAGGCGGCGATCAGCAACATCAAGCTCGACGTCGCCGCGCGTATGCTGGACTATGATGTCACGAGTACCTCATGGTCCTGGAAAATCGGCGTGACCGGCGACGTGGCGCCTGGGCTTGCCGCCCGCCTTTCGCGCTCGCGCGACATACGATCGCCCAACCTAAGTGAATTATTTACGCAGGCGACTATCGGATACAACACGATCACGGACCCGCTGAAGGGGACAAGCGTGTACGTGCAGAATGTCGGCGGCGGCAATCGATCCCTGCGACCGGAGACGGCCGATACCGTCACGCTTGGCATGGCGCTGACGCCGCGTGGCGCAAATCTCCGACTGTCGCTCGATTATTACAAAATCCGGGTGCGGGACGTCATTTCAACCCTATCGCCTCAGGATCTCGTGACACGCTGCTTCGATGGAGCACATGACCTCTGCACGCGTGTCGTCCGCGACGCGGCAGGCAATGTCATCCAGACGAATGCATCCTATCTAAACCTGTCACAATATCGCACCGAGGGTATCGATGCCGAGTTGAGCGCCACGATGCCGCTGCGGGAGATCACCTCGCTGCCGGGCGATCTAACATTGCGGATGTCGGCCAATTGGGTCGACAAATTCGTGATCGACGATGGCGTCAGCCGGTTCGATTATGCCGGATCGCAGGGAAATGCCTTCAATCCTGGCGTGCCGCACCTGCGCGCGAGCATGATCGTCGGTTATGCTCTGGATGATTTCTCGGCGCGGGTCCGCATGCGTTATCTTGCAGCCGGCAGCTACAACAAGCTGGTGAACATCATCAACAATGCAATCCCCGCATATTCCTATCTCGACTGCGAAATAACCAAGGAGATCATGGCGAGGCGGGGATGGAGCGGATTGGAGTTGTCGCTCAACATAGCGAACATGCTCAACAAGAAGCCCCCTCCGCAATCGCTGTACTCGCCTTATTATGACGTCGTAGGGAGATTTATGACAGTGGGCCTGCGCATTCACCTTTAATACCGCTGCCACGCGTTCGGCGCTAGGAGTCCCGTTCTAGCATCGGCGTCGTGAGACCATGCAATATTCGAGTAGACTTATAGTTGGGCGCAGCCGCCGTACCCGCTCAGCTCCTGTTGTGACGCGAGTGCAAGCGCTGGCATCGCGCAGCGGAACGCCCCCCCCTGCAGTGCAGTCATTACGGAGAAATCGCTCATTTCCCATTCCTGAGAACACCAGAGGCTGCCGCTGCCTGTTGCCCGCCAAGATCGGCCACCAACGAGGTCGCCGGCAACCTCAAGCGCCTGAGCCTCGAACTCGGCGGCCATTCACCGTTCATCGTCATGGCCGACGCCGATGTCGAGGCGGCGGCCAGCGCGGCGCTGCGGCGATCCTTCTCCAACATGGGACAGATCTGCATCGCGGTAAACCGTATCCTCGTTCAGCGCGCGGTGCATGGCCGCTTCGTCGAGGCGCTGGCGGCGCTGACCGACGCCATCCGCCTGGGTCACGGGCTCGACCCGGCTATCGCCTACGGCCCCGTCCTCAACCCGAGCGTGATCGACCGGACCGAGGCGCATATTGCCGATGCGATATCCAAGGGCGGGCGGGTGGTCGCGGGTGGCGGTCGCGAAACAGTGGACGGCCTGGAAGGCGGTTATTTCTTCCGGCCGACCTTGATCGACGAGACGCCGCTCGACAGCTTGCCGATGTCCGTCGAAAGCTTCGGGCCGCTCGCGGCGGTCCGCAGCTTCGATACGGTCGATGAAATGCTGACGATCGCCAATGGCCTCGATTATGGGCTGGCGGCCTATCTCTATACCGAGGATCTGGAACGCGGCTGGCGGATCGCGGAGGAACTGGAATTCGGGATGATTGGTCTCAACGTGAACGACACGTCCGAATTGCAGGCGCCGTTCGGAGGCTGCAAGCTGAGCGGCATGGGTCGCGAGCTCGGACCCGAAGGGCTGGCCGCCTATCTTGAGCCGAAGCTTATCCGAATGCGTCTGCAGTCCCTTTCATAGGGCTAGACGATCGGGGCATGAGCGGGGAGTAGCTCCCGAGAGATGGCGCGCTTCCGCGACGGCTGCATGCCGCTTCGCCATCTTCGCTGCATCAGTAACCAGGTTTCGCGGATAGTTTCGCCACCCAGATAGATCATGCGCCGCACGTGGGCTGTCCTCGCAATTTGCGTGTCAGAACGCGCGGTCGTGCTTTCCGGAGAGCACCGGAGCATGGTTAATGCGGGGAGCAGCGACATCTCAAACCGCGAAAGCCCCCGCGACCGCCCGTCAAGATCCATCATCCTCTCTCGGCTGCGGCGAGCGCGCGTGAGGCCAGTTCCGACAGCGAAAATGGCAGCATCGGTTCGGACTGGACCGTTTCACTTGGCCGTTCCAAGGCACGCTGGACGCCGATCACAACTCTGATGGATGCGAAGCTTTCCTCGATCGTCGCAGCAATGCGCCGCATCCGTGCTGACCCGCGCTGATCGAAAAGGCCGAGCAGGCAGATGATCTCCGCCTCTCCCGGCTTCAGCGTCCCAGTGAGGTGTCTCAACTGATCGCGCGAGTGCTCGCTGACTGTGCAGCCGGCGCGGCGTAGCAACTGTGCGGTCATCATCGCCACTGCCGGGTCGAGCGGACCATGTCCGGGCACACAAATCAGATGGCAGCCACGCAGCTCCGCCCATATTGCGTGACCTCCATCGGACGCGGCGTCCGCCGCGATATCTTCATGATCGGCCAGCGTGGCGATCATCTCTGTCGCTGCTTCGCAGATCGCAGGCATCGCCGAGCGTGGGACAGCGCCCCGATCGACATCTGCCGCCGCCAGCCGCAAGCCAGCGATCACGACCTCGTCGTAAAAGGTGGCGAGCGGCATGTTCTCGAGCAGATCTTCGGCTTGGTCGATCGCATCCTCCGCATGGCCAGCCAGCGCACGCTGATAAAAGGTTTCGGCAGGGGTGAGGGCGGGCCGATCCCCAAGCAGGATGTCGAACATCTCAAATGCCGGTAAATGACGGCCAAGCACGACCAGCATGAGGGTGAGCGGCATCGACAGAACCAAGCCGATCGGACCCCAGATCCAGGTCCAGAACAAGGCCGCTACGACCACCGACACCGGCGAAAGACCGGTTGAATGACCATAAAGCAGGGGTTCGATGACGTAGCCTATGATCGGCTCGACGATCAGGAACAGCAAGGTTACCCACAGAAGCAGGCTCCAGCCGGGATCGATTGCCGCCGCTAGGCCTAGCGGGCCGACCGCGGCAACGAGACTGCCGACATAGGGCACGAAGCGGAGCAGCCCGGCCAAGATCCCCCAGAGCCCCGGAGATGGCACTCCGAGGGCGAACAATCCGCCCCAGATGATCGCGCCGAATCCGCAGTTAACCACGAACTGCGACAGAAAATAGCGGCTCAGACGCTGCGCCGCGTCCGTCAACGCGATGGTGGATCGATGCAGATCGGCGGAGCCCATGAGCCGAATGAGCCGATCGCGCAGGTCTTCTTTCTGAAAGAGGATGAAGATCGTCACCACCATCACGATCAAGGCGGTCTCGATAGGGGCCAGCGCCGGGAGAATGATGTTGCGGATCTCCGCGATCGCGGTGGGTGGCGGCTCGTGGACCTCTACCGGGATCGCATTGCCAGCTGGTCGGCTGGATAGTTGCTGCAGGCCCTGCTCGCGGGCGCGCTGTGCCTTACGATGCCCACTGCTGCCATTGCCGCGTTCCCGTGTAAGGAAACTGAGCCTCTGTTCGATATTTGCCCGCGCGCTGGCCACCTTTTCGGAAATCTGTTCAGCATAGGCAGGCGCATCTTCGCTGAGCGTCGACGCCTGGCTGACGATCACCGCGCCCGTGAGGCCTACACCGCCGAGGCCGAGCCCCACCGCGAGCAGGACGGACAGGGTGCGGGGCAAGTGCAGCCGACGAAAAGCCCCGACGACGGGCGCGAGCAGGAAAGACAGCAATATGGCAAGCGCGAGCGGTATCAGGACAGTCCGGCCGAAATAGAGCCAGCAGGCCACTATCGTGCCGATCATCCACGGTACGAGCGAGCCGATTTCAGACAGTGGCCGACGGCGTTTGATCGAAAGGGCGGGGTCGCTCTTACGATCAGGCGCCGTCACCATATTTTGCCCATCCTCCCCGCAGTAATCATCACCAGGACCACGCTTACTCGGAGGCAGTTATACCCACTTTGGGAAGTCCGGATAGAAGATAGACATGGAATGCAACTCAGCTGCTCGCCAACCCGGCGCCCCTTACGTGCGTGCGATCGCGCAGGTTGCGATGGAGATAGCGTGCGACTTTGGCACGCGGCGGCTCGTTACTGAAGCGCTCTCCGCTGAAATGTCTCCTACGACGGCGGCAATCGGTGCTTTAAGGCTCCGGTGCATTGAGCCGCACATCAATGTCCGGCATCCGGTACCCCAGGATCGGAGCAACGCGTCGGACAAGTGTCTCCCACTCCTGGCGTGCAGCGATATAAGCCTCAGCACCCTCTGCCTGCACTGCGATCCCGGCTCTGGCAAGAGTGCGGGTTGTGGCAAGGTAGCTTTGGCGGAGGCACCAGGCTTCGGCGGCACCGTCGGCGCGATCGCCCGTGGTCGGGAAACTGGAATTGAGTGTATCTAGCAGCATCCGAGCGCCCCGGTGGATGGAGGCGACCTGGGCAGACTTTGCAAGAGCGCTGTAGCGCCGGCGGTCGAGCGCGGTTTCGATGAGCGTGGTCACATCGAGAAGGATAAAAGTGAAGCGCGAGACGGCGTAGAGCGGCTCTTCGAAACGAAAATAGAAGAGCAGGGGATAGAAATGGTGCGCCTCCTTTGTCGCCGCGAGGGAGCGGATGAGGTTGCCCAGCTCGCTGGTCGCGTCGCTGCCCTCGCCATCGGGCATGAGCCGCGCCAGCATCACCGCCGCGTCGCCAGAGCCTTCGCTCATCAAGTCCACCGCCAGCGCCAGAGCGTTGCGCTCCCGGAGGCTGGCATAGACCTGGACGAGGTAGCTCAGCACCAGTGACAGCACGGATGCGCCGATCAGCGAGTTCATGAGGAAGAGGAGGCGCGTCGCGGTCGTGTGGGGTGCGTAATCGCCGCTGCCCACGATCGACAGGCTGTTGCCCGCGACGAGAAGCGACGTCACGAAATCGGTCGACGCCGCGCCATTCGACGGGCGGATCGCGGTGCCGAGCTCGGGCTGTACGATCAGCGCCGCGCCAAGCGCCAGGCCGATCGCCCAGAAACCGATGAGGGAGACGACGATGATCGGGCCGGCCAGAGAAAGTATCGTGCCGCGGCGCGTTCCTGACCGGTTGGCGATGCCGTGCAGCACCGCCCACATCGCGCGGTTCCAGCGCGGCGCGAGCAGCCCCGTGCCGGCCCGGGCGTAGAGAATGGTCAGGAAGATGTCCGCGAGGAACAGCAGCATCAGCGCCGCGCCGAGACACTGTTCAAGCGTCATGATGAGCTCCATGCCCGCCCCGCTCAAGGCATGAATACGGCCCGCACGCAGCCATCCTCCTTGTGCTTGAACATGTGATATCCCTTCGGACCGTCTTCCAACGAGAAACGGTGCGTCGCCAGCGCGGCAGGGGTAAGCTCGCCGCGCAGGGCGTGGTCCAGAAGGCGCGGGACATAGGCCTGGCCATGTTGCTGCGCGGTTCGCACCGTCACACCCTTGTTCATGAGCAGCCCGAGCGGAACCTTGTCCATCAGCCCGTAGACGCCGAGGATCGACAGCGTGCCGCCCTTGCGCACGGCAAACATGGCCTGGCGCAGCGCCGTGCCGCGATCCGTTTCCAGATAGAGGGCCTGCTTCACGCGGTCATAGGCATGTTGGAGGCCGGTGCCGCTCGCCTCCATTCCGACCGCGTCGATGCAGGCATCGGGGCCGCGCCCTCCCGTCAATTCCTGCAGCGCCTCGATCACGTCCACTTTGGTGAAGTCCAGCGTGGTGGCGCCGAACGCCCGCGCCTGGGCGAGCCGCTCCGGATAGTGATCGATCGCGATCACGCGTTCGGCGCCGAGGATCATCGCGCTTTGCTGCGCCATAAGGCCAACGCCGCCGCAGCCCCAAACGGCGACGACGTCGCCCCGCTGGATGTTGCAGAAGTCAGCGCCCATGAAGCCGGTGGGCGCGGCGTCCGAGATGAACAAGGCGTCCTCGTCGGGAAGGCCATCCGGTACCACGAAGCAGTCCGTGTCGGCGAACGGCACGCGGACATATTCGGCGTGCGAGCCCGCATATCCGCCAAAGGCGTGAGAGTAAGCGTAGATGCCGGCGGTGGGATAGCCCAGCAGCGGCTCCTGCAGTTCCGGCTTGGGATGGCTGGTGTCGCAGAGCGAGTAGAGATCGTGCTGGCAGTACCAGCATTGTCCGCAGGCAATGAAGGACGGGACGACGACCCGATCGCCGCGCTTCACCTTGGTGACCTCACGGCCGACGTCGACGATCTCGCCCATGAACTCGTGCCCCAGGACGTCGCCCGCGCGCATCGTCGGGATCAGGCCGTCGAGGAGGTGCAGGTCGGACCCGCAGGTCGTGGAAAGACGCACCTTCAGGATGACGTCCTTCGGATTCAGGATTTCAGGGTCGGCGACCGTTTCGACGCGAAGGTCGTTGACGCCATTCCAGCACAGTGCGCGCATGGCATTGCTCCTATCGGTCGGCCCCGCCGCGGCGGGGCGCCGGCTGCGGTTCGGTGGTGGGAATCTCGCCCGTCAGCGCAAGCGCCCGGAACTTGTAGAGCGCCTTCCGCACAATCTCGGCCGGAACGATGTGGAAGAGCTTGCTGACGGCCTCACCGACGGCTCCGCCGGGCGGATCGAACCCTATCTTGAGATGAAGCTCGGTGCCGCGATCGCCCGGCGCCGGCCGGAAGGTCAGCGTGCCGGCGTTCGGCACATCGGCGCCGTCCAGGGACGACCAGCGGATCTCGTCCGAGCCGGTTTCTTCCAATCTGGTACGCCATCGATATTCGCCCCGGCCGGGCCGCGGGCGACCCAGTCGGCGGTGCGATCATCAAGCGGGGCCACATCCGCGAAATGCGTCCAGATCTGCGATTGCGTCTCCGAAGCGAGCCAGAGCGCACGAAGCTCGTCGGCCGATCGTCCGATCGTGACCGCAGCATGGGTGGCGGCGTCGAGCCCTGTTTCCGCGGCTGGGGCGTTCATGACGCGAGTGCCGGAACTGCATCCGCGACCTGGCCTTCCGCCCGATAATCCGGAGGGATCTCAAAGTCGCGACGGGCGAGGCCGCGGGATGCTTGGGTGCCGCGTGGCAAACCCGACCGATCCGAGTAATCGTGATCGGCGCTGCTCGGGTCGCGGCGGTGCGCAGCCTTGACGCCGGCATAGGCAGCAAGGTCGAGCAAGGTTATCCCCGCCACCATGGCAGTGGCGATCGCGGCGTTGCGGCGCTTGGGATTGTCACGATGCAGGGCGGTCGCAAGCGTGGCCAAGTCGAGCGCGTCGCCGCCGATCCGTGTGGCAAGGCCGATGGGCTTGTCGACCGATAAGGTCGGCACCGCACTGGCAAGCTCCCGCGCGCCGTAGGCCCGGATCAAGCCTTCCTTGTCGTCGAGACCCAACGTGCGGGCGAGCTTCCCCGGCGCCACCAACTCGGTGATGCCGAGGCCGATGGAGAACCAGCCGAGCGCCCGTGCGAGCCGGTCGGCACCGCTGAGCGAGCTGGGCCCCTTGCGCTCGATCCGGGGATCCCCTTCCGAGCGCGTGATTCCGGTGAGATTGGTGAGTGGCATCGATGCTTCCTTCAGGGCTGGAGCATGACCTTGATGCAGCCGTCCGCCTTGTCGCGGAACGTGGCGTACATCTCGGGACCTTGGGAAAGGTTGACCTTGTGGGTGATGACGAACGAGGGATCGATCTGATCATCCTCGATCCGGCGAAGGAGGTCGCCCGTCCAGCGGGGGACATGGGCCTGCGCCATTCGGAAGGTCAGGCCCTTGTTCATCGCCTGACCCATCGGGATCTTGTCGACCAAGCCGAGATAGACCCCGATGATCGAGATGACGCCCGCCGGGCGGCAGACGTAGATCATCTCCCGCAACACGTGCGGCCGGTCATTTTCCATCATCAGCATCTGCTTGGCGCGGTCGAGCACCGTGTCCGGTTGGCCGAAGCTGACATGGCTCTCTGTGCCGACCGCATCGATGCATTTGTGCGGACCAAGGCCGCCGGTGTGCTCGTTCAACCGCTCGACGACGCTTTCTTCCTTGAAGTTGATGACTGTCGCCCCCGCGGCTGCCGCCATGGACAGTCGTTCCGGAAGATAGTCGATCGCGATCACCTGCTCGGCGCCAAGCAGGATAGCGGAGCGGATCGTCATCTGGCCGACCGGGCCACAGCCCCAGATCGCGACCGTGTCCCCTGGTTGGATGTCCGCCTGGACCGCCGCCTGCCAACCAGTGGGCAAGATGTCCGATAGGAACAGCAACTTCTCGTCGTCGATGCCGTCGGGCACCTTGATGTGCGTGGTATCGGCGAAGGGAACGCGCAGATATTCGGCCTGGCCGCCCGGATAGCCACCGGTCAGATGGGTATATCCGAATAGACCGGCCGTCCTGTGCCCGAAGGCTTTATCGCCCAGCTCACCCTTACGATTGGTCCGCTGACAGACAGAGAAGTTGCCGCGACGGCACTGGTCGCATTCTCCGCACTGGATCGTGAACGGGATGACGACGCGGTCGCCCTTCTTGAGCGATCCCTTCGCCGCATTACCAACCTCGACGACTTCGCCCATCGTCTCGTGCCCCATGATATCGCCGGGCAGCATTGCGGGAACGAGATTGTGGAAGAGGTGAAGATCCGAGCCGCAAATCGCGCAACTCGTAACCTTGATTATGGCGTCACGAGCATCTTCGATCGCAGGGTCGGACACCGTGTCGTATCGGATGTCCTCCTTGCCGTGCCAGACTAGGGCTTTCATGCCGGTCTCCTGCATTGGATGGGGACGACGTAAGTTTCGTCTCAGGACGGGCACATACGGGCGATCCCTAAGGAACCTTACCCTCTCACGGGGATTGCCGGACATGCCGGCAAGCATTGTGGGGCCGGGGCAGCGTGACTGAAAAATTATCCGTTGCAGCGCGAGAGATTACAGAACTCGCCGCGGAGAAATTACTGACGAGTCAGGCGCGTTTCCTTGATGAAAACCTGTCGTCGCTCCCGGACTATGTGTACACGTTCGACCGGCAGCGCCGCTTCGCCTACGCGAACCCGGCGATGCTCGCCTTCCTTGGGCTCTCGGCAGATGAGATACTTGGCAAGTCTTTCGCCGACCTGGACTACCCGCCGGACCTGGCTCGTCGTCTCAACGCGCAGATCGACCGGATCTTCGCTGAGGGCGTAACCGTCGAGGACGAGGCGTTCTTCCAAAGTCCCACCGGCCGCGCCGCCGATTTCGCCTATTTATGGGGCCCCATCCGCGCCGAGGACGGCTCGATCGAATTGGTGGTCGGGGTTGCGCGCGGCACCAGCGATCGGCGGGCATTTGAAGACGCTTTACGATCGAGCGAGGCGCGCCTGCGCGCGGCGACCGAGCTGGTTGGCATAGGCATCTACTCCTGGGACCCGGTTGCCAATTCGCTGGAATGGGACGCGCGGTTACGGGCAATGTGGGGACTGGCGCCCGATGCGCCTGTCGATACCGGAGTCTTCGAGGCCGGCATCCATCCAGAGGATCGTGAGAGGGTCCGCGACGCGATCGCCCGCTGCGTCGATCCCACTGGAGACGGCAGTTACAATGTCGAATATCGCGTGATCGGGCGAGACGACGGGATCGTGCGCCGCATCGCCACCTCCGGCCGAACCAGTTTTGCCGAGGGGCGTCCGACCGGGTTTATCGGCGCGGCGATCGACGTGACGGCTCAGTACCAGAGAGAAGCTGCCATTCGCGCAAGCGAGGCGCAATTTCGCAGCTTCGCAGCGCACAGCAGCAACCTGATCTGGATTGGCGATCCATCGTCAAACACGATCGTTTACCGGAGCGCCGCCTATGAACGGATCTGGGGCGTGCCGTGCCATGCCGCAGCGAACGGCTTCGCGGCGTGGCTTGAGGACGTTCACCCCGATGACCGTCAACAAGTCGACCACGCCTTAGCCGCCGTCAAGGCAGGCGAGGTCAGGCAATTCGAGTATAAGATCGTTCGCCCCGGCGATGGGGCTATCCGCTGGCTGCGCGACACCAGCTTTCCCATCTTTGATGGAGCAGGCGTTGTGACGCGGATTGGCGGAATTACTGAAGATCTCACGCAAGAGGAGGTCCGACACGTCTATATCGTGAGCGGCAAGGCTGCCGAGGCCCGTAAGCTGAGCGCGTTGGTTCGCGCCATTGGTTGTCGCGCCCGCACGTTTGAAAGCGGCGCGACCTTTCTTGATCTCGCGCCTATACTCTCTTCGGGCTGCGTCCTGCTCGACCTGCGCAAGAGGAGGGAGGAAGCGCTGTGCGTACCACGCGAGCTCAGGGCGCTATCAATCTCTATACCCACTATCGCACTGGATGCCCCGGGCGCCGACATCTCGTACGCCGTCGCTGCCATGAAGGCCGGCGCCGTCGACTATATCATTGCCGGAGACGAAGCCTCGATGCGCGCAAGCATCGCCGGCGCAGTCGCGGAGTGTCAGGGATCCACGCGCATTTCGACGCGAGACGACAATGCGAGCGCGCGCATCGCGCGGCTGACCCCACGCGAACGGGAAGTACTTATCGGCCTGATTGATGGCGGAACCAACAAGGTGATCGGTCAAAGGCTGGGCATCAGCCCCCGCACGGTTGAACTCCACCGTGCCCAAGTGATGAACCGGCTGAATGCAAGCGGCCTTGCCGAACTTCTTCAGATCGCGCTCGCCGCCGGGATCATGCCGTCGGCCGGAGATGCCGGCGAACAGCGGGTGGGCAGCTAGGGAAACGAGGCATCAGGAACGAGTTTGAGGCGGATCGCGCAACAGCGGTAGGTGACCAGTCGCCTTGGTGAACCGGCGTCGATTTTTTTGCGTTAAGCTGTGAGACCTTCTTCCTCTCCCGTGCACTAACTTACCGTGCAGGTCGAAAAGCTCGCGATGGACGCAATCGTCTTCTGTTCAGAACCTGAGGCGGGGCAGGTCATGACGATCTACACCGCGGCTAGATGGGAGCCTGCCTTGGAGGCTAAGCCTTGGCGCGGTGCTGTGGCCGTGTTCGGAGAAGCTCGCACGAGCGAGACTTTGTTCTGAAC
>NZ_JBMDXN010000117.1:0-2137 GCF_048595155.1 Sphingomonas sp. | reverse complement strand
CGCAGGATCACCCGGATCATCCGGTCGATACGATCGCCGTGGCGGGTCACCGCGTCGGCGCCCAAAAATCCCGCCGCCACGGCCGCATCGCGCACGGCGACAGCGTCTTGGGACAAGCCGGCCCGCAGCAGATTGCGATAGCCCCGCGCGGTTGCGGGCGAGACCGGCCGCACCGCGCCGAAATCCAGCAGGATCAGCCGGCCCGTATCGGGTTGGTAGCGATAATTGGCGAAGTTGGGATCGGTCTGCATGATCCCGAATTCGAACATCTCCCGCAGCACCAACGTGATCAGGCGATGCATCGCCGTATCGCGCACCGCTTGCGCGGCCGTCTCCAGTGTCTCGATCGGCTTGCCCGCCAGGAACGTCATGGCCAGCACGCGGTCGGTGGTGAATTCCCGGTCTAGGGACGGCACGACAATGTCCGGCGTGTCGGCCAGCAGCGCGTTGAACCGCATCATCTGCGCGCCTTCTCGCTCGTAATCGGCCTCCTCGGCCAATTGGCGCTTCGCTTCGGCCAACAGCGGCGCAATCTCCAGCCCTGCCGGTAAAAGGCCCGATATGCGCAGCAGCGTCGCGACATTGTCGACGTCGGCATCGATGCTTTCGCGGACGCCGGGATATTGCACCTTGATCGCCAGCTCGCGTCCATCCTGCGTGATCGCGCGATGGACCTGGCCGATCGAGGCGGCCGCGATCGGGCTTGGGTCGAAGCGCTGGAAACGCGTCCGCCAATCCTTGCCCCATTGCTCCGCCAGCACCTGCTTCAGCTGGGCGGGCGGCATGTGGTGGGCATTGTCGCGCAAGCGCGCCATGATCGCGGACAGCTCCGCCGGCAGCATGTCGCCGGCATCCATCGAGATCATCTGGCCGAGCTTCATCGCCGCCCCGCGCAGATGCGACAGCCGCTCCGCGACCCGACCGACATTGCCGGGCGTCAGCATCATGTCGCGCAGCCGCGGCCGCTCGCCGTCTGCCAAACGCCGCGCGCCTTCGGCCAGCATGCCACCGGCAACGCCACCGGCAAGCCGGCCGAATTGGCTCAGACGAGAGAGGCGCCCGCGCGGGACCTGTCGCGCGCGCGTACCGGTGATATCATCCGTCATCCTGTGATCACGCTGTCAGGACAGGCGGGCGGCAAGGCGCTGCAGCCGCGGCCGCACCCGCAGAAACGCACGATAGCCATGGTCGAGCAGCGTCAGCACGCCGGGTATACGCGCGGCGAGCCCGAAAGGGCGCAACAGCGGTATGGCACGCCACATCGCGGCAAAGGCGGCAGCGCCCGACAGCAAGGTCCCATTCTCCTGCGCGTGGAAGCGTGCGAGCAGATCGGCGCGATCGATCGGGCAGGCCTGGTCACTTGCCTGCGTCACATCGATGAACTGGATCGCACCCCGGCGATCGAGCCGGCGCATCAGCGCGATCTCCCGACGACACAGCGGGCAGGCGCCATCATGCCAGACGATCAGTTGCGACATGCGACGGATATGGGACGCCGCCCGGCGATGTCACGGGGCGTTCGGCGCGTTGCCGCACCGGCGGGTACCGCTCGCCCGGCGCTACTGATTGACCTTGGCGGTTGTGATAAACTCCATCACCTCGCCGATGATCGCGGTCATCGCGGTGCGGGCTGCTACCGGATCGCCAGACTGGATCGCGGTGAAGACTGCGCGATGCGCCGGCACGTCCGCGCTGCGCCCCTTGTAGCGGTTGGTGAAGCGGATCGAGGTGCGCAGCGCCGTCGCCACCATATCGCGAAACTGCAGGAAGAAAGGGTTGGCGGAGGCTTCCAGCACCGCGATGTGGAAGGCGATATCCGCCTCCAGCGTGTCATCCTCGCCGCGTTCGGCCGCTTCCATCCGCTGCAGGCCGGCTTCGATCGCATCATAGGCCGGTGACGGACCGGCCAGCGCCGCCAGCGCCGCCGCTTGCGGCTCGATCGCGCTGCGCAGTTCGTTGAAGTGGCGCAGCAGGTCCAGCGACAGTTTGCGCTCCAGCATCCAGCGCAGCACGTCCGGGTCGAACACGCTCCACATGCTGGGCGGCTGCACGGTCGTGCCCGCGCGCGGCCGGGCAGTGAGCAGGCCCTTGGCCGTGAGCATCTTCACCGCTTCGCGCGTCACCGTGCGGCTGACCG
>NZ_JBMDXN010000116.1:0-13238 GCF_048595155.1 Sphingomonas sp. | reverse complement strand
AGACATGATCGGCCGGCTAGCTCTGCGCGGGTTGTGGCGGGTCTGGCAATTGGCGCCGGCGACCGGCCCCGTCGTCCTCACTAACGACTATCTCAATACGCTTCCGGCCCTCATCAGCGACACCACCCGAGCGACCGTTGGCCAGATCGACCGGCTGATCGAGGCGATGATGGCCATCGTCAGCAACAATCGCGCGCTGCTCTCGCCGATCGGCGACTGGCAGGCGATCGACATCGGTCTCGCCTTCACCCTGCTCGCCTGCCGGCCCGGCGCGCATGGCGCGATCGATCAATGGGCCGAGGAAATCGCCAAGCACTCGATGTTCGCGTTCAAAGCGCATCGCCGCTACCCGATCACCAGCCGCTCCTATTGGGATCTGGTCGATCATCCGTCCGAGCACAACGACGACTATCGCACCCAATCGACCGAGGGTAGCATCCTCTATCCGCTACTGGCGACCTGGTCGGCGGCCAGAGGCGAGCAGACGCTGTTCGACGAGATCGCAAAGTTCAGCGAGGACGCCCTTTCACATTGCACGTTTCAGACCTGGTTTCCCGACGAAGACAGCGAGGACAATCTTTATCTCAACCGCGACAGCCACGGGGCGGCGCTAGCCGGCATTCCAGTGACCGAGGGTACGCGCGACGCGCTCGATTTCATCCTCGCCGAGGCGAAGACCAACAAGCATTATGACCAGCTCACGGCGGTGAAGCTCGGCCATTGGCCGATCGTGCTGACCGCTTGCCGCGCACATCGTCTGCCGGTGCCGCCGCAAGTCTGGCGCGACCTGCTGCCCCATGTCTGCCGGCCAGCCGGGGCAGCGGTCCCGCCGCCCGATGACGGCGCGCCTGAGCCACCAGACGCTCGACCCGAAGACGCTCGCTAGAGGCGGTCACGCCAGCGCGGTGCCGCCCTGCCGAACAGACTTCGCCGATCTCGAACTGCGACGCGACCGTCCGTTTCCGAACGATTCACCGGCAGGTTCTGTCGAGAGGAGACGTTCGCGGTGGGTGATCTGAACGGCCGCCTTTTATCGGGAGCGGGTGTAGCAGGGACGACCCATGGTCCGCCGTTCAACACTCTTGCGGCAGCGGCCATCCTTGGACGTTCGTTCAGGTAGCCTCAGCAGCTCTGGCCGGTCGCGACGGCCAGCACGTAGTTCGTGGACAATCGGCAGCTCCAGCGTAGTCTCAGCGCATGCGCATTTTCATCAGCTCCCTCATCTTCGGTTTCGAAGCCCAGCGCGCGGCAGCTCGTCGCGCCGTGATCACCCTGCGTCACGAACCGGTCATGGCCGAGGGCTTCGGCGCCCAGCCGAACTCGCCGCAGATCGCCTGCCTGCAGGAGCTGCGCGGATCAGACATGGTCGTCCTGATCCTGGGCGAGGACTACGGCTTCGTGCCACCCGGCTCATCCCTCTCTGCAACACACCAAGAGTATCGCGAAGCGCGGGAGACGAAGCCCGTCCTTGCGTTCGTGCAGCAGGGCATCTCCCCGGGGCCGGAGCAGGCCGCCTTCATCGCAGAGGTCCAGGCTTGGGAGGGCGGACTGTTTCGCGGCGGCTTTATCGGGGTGGACGACCTACAAGACGGGGTAACCCGCGCGCTCCACGACGTGACGCTAGCGAACGCCACGGCCCCAGTCGACGAGCAGGAGATGACCGCTCGGGCAAAGGCCATGCTCCAGCCGGAGAATAGGAACCAAGTGATGGCGGCGATGCTGGACCTCGTCGTCGTTGGCGGGCCACGCCAGCGCATCCTGCGGCCGGCGGAGCTTGAAGCGCCCGGCCTCGCCGAGCAGCTGGAGCAGTCCGCGCTTTACGGCAACAGGCGGTTATTCGACCGCACCCTAGGCACCGCGAGCGGACTGGACGGCTCCGACCTCGTCCTTCGCCAGGAGCGCGGCGGTTCCATCCGCGTTACCGAAGAGGGCTCCATCGCATTGCGGGTACCTCTAGACGAACCGCGGGCTGGGGGGCGGGGCTTTGATACGATGAGCGGCATGGTCATCATCGAGGAAGCGGTTCAGCAGCGGCTTGGTACGACGCTCGACTATGCGGCGGGCGTCCTCGACCAGGTCGATCGGACGCAGCGGCTTACGCACCTTGTTGTGGCTGCGTGCCTGTCAGGCGTCGAGCACCGCGGATGGCGAACACGCGCCCAACATGCCTCTAACTCCAACTCCGTTCAGATGGGGCATGGCGGCATGAGGGAGCGCCCGCCGGTCACCCTTGCAACCCGTCGAGCGACCATCGGCCTTGATCGTACCGCTTTGATCGAAGACATCCTCGTTCCGCTCCGGCGCCAGTTTCCGCCGGCGAGCTAGGTGGGGCGCCCACAAGTAGCCGTTCGCGGCCGGGTTTCGGCTACCCGATAGCGGAGGTCGATTCAGCCGACGCTGTGCGGCCGGAGCTGGGCCGGTTGCGGACTGGCAGCTCTCGGGAGCGCGAGCCCGGAAACAGATCTTAATTCGGCAGCCGCAGCGGCCTCCGCCCCCCGCCTTGCGGTCTATGCCTATGCCATGCCGACACAGCCGCAATGCGTGGTCCAGCTCCATTTCGAAAAAGCTAGCGCTGCACTGATTGGCGCCGCCAGCTTTCCACGGCCTTCGTCAGATCGCTTTTGCTCGCGGCATCCGACCATTCGTCCCAGAAGTCGATCGTCCCGCTGAGTGGTTCGTTGCGGGGCTTTGAAACACGTATCCGTGTCGGGAGAAGAATGGCGTCGCCGACCACGAGCGCCTCCCCCGTGTCTAGGACGGGCAAGAGATCGCTGAACCCGCCAAGGCTGTCGGGTAGGAGGCGGCGCACCACCGATTGATCATCGCCATTGGTGAGCCGCATCGCGACCAGATTGCTGCACTGGCTGACCACCGTGCGATTTACCTCGGACGGGCGTTGGCTGATCACCACCAGCCCCACACCATATTTCCGCCCCTCTTTTGCAACGCGCTCGAACACCGTGATCGCGTTCTCGGCAGCACTGGTGGCTACGTCCTGCGGGATATAGAGGTGTGCCTCGTCGCAAAACAGCGCGATCGGATGCCGTTCTCCGCTGGGCAGCCATTGCTGCACCGAGAAAGCCAACCGAGCGACCAGCCCCACGATCAGCGGCAGCACATCAGAGGGTACTTCCGAAAAGTCGATGATCTTCACGCCACCTTTGCCGCCTTTAGCCGTACTACCCGCCATGAGGCGGGTCACCAGGGTGTCGAGCCAGGGATAGCTCTTCGCCTCTGCCATTGAAGGAAATAGGAACCCGAGCCTGCGGTCTGTGACTTTGGCCTCGAGCCGCTGGATGAGCCGGCTGAGCTTGCCAAAGAAATCGCCTTGTTTGTCGCCCCGCGAACCTTGGACCATCTCAGTGTTCAAGCCTGAGAGTTGCTCGAGCACCTTCTCGATCGAGAACGGCACTGGGCTGTCGATGGTGAAGTTCGCGAGCACCTCGACGTGGTTGCCCGCGGATAGAAAATCACGCTTCGCCTCGTTGATCGCCCGCGACATCAGCATCGCCTGGTTGGGCGCATTTGTATCGGAGCGGTCGACGAACATTGAGACCAGCGCTTCGTAGGTCAACAGCCAATAGGGAAGATGGAGTACGCCATCCACGAGGCCCCTTTCTGCTTCGATATCGGCGGGACCGGCGATGCGCAGATGCTCGAACCCATCGCCGGCCATCGATCCATATTCGCCGTGGATATCGAATACGATCGCATTGGCGCTTTTCAGTTCGGAGAGTTGCTCAAGCAGGCGCGCGGTGGTCCAAGACTTGCCTGAGCCCGTGCTACCGACGACCAGCGCATGGCGCTGGAAGAGCTTGTTGCCGTTTAGAAAAGCTTCGGCGGCAGGATCGAGGCTATAATGGCCGAGCGAGAGCCTCTGACCGTCGGCGGTGACCGCAGAGATCACCTCCATGAAGCGCGTCAGCTTTTCGCCCTCAAGCGCGAAGCAATTGGCTTCAATCTCGGGCACTGTTTCAAGCGTCCTTCGAAATACATTGGACTGATTCCCAAGGCGGGCGACCAAAGTCCCAATCAGGGTGATCCGGCAAAGGTTAACCTCGGGGAAGGCCTGATCGCTGCCGTCGAGCTCTACGGAACCCGAGCGCTCCTCCAACGCGGTCCGCGTGATTTTCTGGATGATCCCGATCAGATGTTGGCCGGCACGGCTGCTTTGCAGCGCGACCAACCGGTTAACCTGCAGGGTGCGTAGCGCCTCGGTATCGTCAACCCGAACGACGACCGTCGCGGTATCAACCGACTGGACGTGTCCGAGGGCCTCGGAATCTTCATAATTCAAGATCGTCACGCTTCTGCTCCGAGGGTGAAATCAAGGAAGGCGGGCAAGGACCAGATCGGCGGCCCGGAAAGCTCGATGCCGTTAGGATAAGCGTTGGTGTAGGCACGCGCGCCGCCTGCGCAATCTTCGAGCGCAAGATACTTGCGGCAGCTCCCTCCGCAGAGGAACCGCTTGGCGGGCCCGGAGAGGACCTTCGTAATCACGACAATCGGGATCGAGTTCACGTCGCATCGCTCGACCATCTTGGTCTGCAGATGTTCGTCGTTGAAGCCGTAGCCGACGCAGAAATAAGCTCTGGCGCGCTCCAACGCGCTATCCGAGCAAGAGAAGATCGTTCGGAAGGGTTCGAGATGGGCCAGCCGGTATTTGTCGATGCCCGGCGTGATCATCAACGGGGTGAAGCCTGCCGGCGTCTCGCGGATTGCGCGGATGCCGATGATCTGGCTACCGCTTTCGAACCAGTCCAGCGACCCGTGGACCTTCCAGATCGAGACAGTGCGCTGGCCATCGATGACCGGCGGCCTTGGGGCATGGCCGGGCATGCGAAGCTGGAGATAGCCGGACGAGAAGCCGCTGAACTGAGCATAACCGGCTGCGTCCGCCGCATATTCTGCAATGCGGTCATAGTTCGGCGTGACGACGTCGATCACGCGTTGGGTACTCGTGAAAAGGTAACGGTAGAGCCGAGCTAGTGGAAGGTGATGGCGGTCGGTCAGGATTTTCGTGAAGACCGCTTCATCGTGCGGCAGCAAAAAGGATCGAGTCTCGACAGCAATATAGGCGGTCTGGCGCTTGCTGAGCCGGACGGCGCCGAGCGCAGTCTCGAGATCGATGCCATCAGCGAGCTTCTGTCGGAAGGCTGCCCACTCGGTGGTCTCGGTGCTGTCGGGGTTGTCGACGCCGGGTAGGCTGTCCAGATGCTGTGCAAGTGGCCACATGCCGGGAATCGCATGCGCGGCCGACGCTCCGCTGCCGAGCACAATGACAGGGGTGAGCGCCATGGCCTCCTGCGCGAAACGCAGGATTTCCTCTTCAGGTGTTGGATCAGCCATTCTCCTCCGTTACTCCTCCCCGTCAGTGATCTGTTCTCGTACCGGCGACCGTTACATCAAGCGCCGAGCACGATCCGGTTTGCCGACACATGGCGGAAGGCGCGGTCGCGGCAGGTTAGGAGGATGACCTGCATCCGGGTCGCGGCCTCGGCAAGGATCTCGATCATGAGGTCTAGGCGACCGTCGTCGGAGTAAACCAAAGGATCATCGAGGATCAGCGACACGGGCCTGCCCTGCGCCAGCAGCATATCGGCGAACGCGATGCGGGTGAGCACCGCCAGCTGTTCCTGCGTGCCGCGCGACAGATGTTCGCAATCCTCCGTCACGCCTCCGCGGGAGACGCTGACCAGTCCGAGATCCTCGGCGAAATGCAGCTCACAATCGGGCAGCAAGCGTTCGATATGGCGCTTCGCCCGCTTCGCAACCGGCCCAACGAACTGGGCGGACGTTTCATCGTGCGCTTCGTCCAGCGTTTCGCGCAGCAGCTTAAGCGTGTCGGCTTCGACCGTCACGCGGTCGTATGCGGCGCGCGCCGCTTCGGCTTCCTCCTGCGCGGCTGCCGCGCGATGGGCCAGGCCAGCACCCCCTTCGATCTCGATAGTATTCTCCAACCGCGCGATGTCGGTCAGGAGCCGGTTGCGGGTTTCGCCCGCAGTCCTGCTCCGAGCATCGATTACCTCGATCTTCTTTGTGATTGCGGCCGGATCATGGGCGGTCGCGTTGCGTTCCGCGTCCTCCAACTTCACCGCACTTTCGGCTGCGCGTTGCCGAGCCGGCGCCAGATCCCTTTCCAGCGTCGGATATTCGGGGTGTCCCTCAATCGCCTCGATCTGCTGAAGAGCATTGCCAAGGTCGCTCGACGCGCCGGCCTCTGCCGCCGCGAGCGGAGCATCTTCTTCCTCGATGCGGCGCAGCGCATCGAGTGCGCTCTGCTGAATACCTTCCGCCATTGCGAAAGCATCCTCAGCCCTCTCCAGAAACTCGGTGAGTGATAGCAGATCAGGGTCAGACCCTGGGACCGGCGCGTCGGCATCATCCAGGCCAGCGACGTAGAGCTTCAGCGCCTCGGGGCCCGCCACCAGATCGATGGCCGGATCAACCGGGGTTCCAGCCTTGATACGAGCCTCCAGCGTCCGGATCTCCGCAGCTGCATCGCGTGCCTTCTCGTTGCGGATCCGCGCATCGGCGATGTCGTGGACGCCCAGCTCTCCCAGAGCCGCCGACATTTTCCGCTTTGCGGCAGCCAGCACCTCTTCCGCGCTTTCAGCGCTGCTCGGCGGCGTCACGGTCAAATGGGACTCGCCAAAGCTGAAGGTTGTCGGCCGGGTCAGCGTGCGCTCGCCGGCGGTGATCGGTTCTCCATCCGCCATGACCACGCCATCGGGCCCGCTGAGGGCGACCCTCGTGGCACCGGCATTCACGACCGCGCGCGCCTCCGCAACGGCACGTTCCAGCACCTCAAGTTGCTCTATCGAATTGGCCGGGATGGCGGTACTCGCAGTAGCCTTGGCGCTGCGGTGCTCGGCTTCCAATGCAAGAAGCTCGGTGTGGCGTGCGCGAGCCGCTACGCTGGCTGAAGCGCGCCGCCTTACGGTGAGCAGCTGCTCGGCGGCATTCAACGCGGCCTTTGCCGAATGCCGTTCGTCGCGGGCGCTTTCGAGGGATGATCGCGCCTGGGCCAGGCGCTGCCGACCCTCTTCCAATCGCTCCGCAACATCCTTGCGCCGTTCACGCGCTCTGTCGAGCGCTTGTTGCGCTTTATCTCGGACGGAGATTGCGGCCTGATGCCGCCGCTGCAGTTCTTCAAGCCTGGTGACCTTGGCGCTGGCCGCTTCTTGTTCTGCACGACGGGTAGCGAGGATCTGGACCGCCGCGCGCGCGACCTCAAGCGACACCACCAGCGCCTGGCGGGTTTCAGCGTCGGTATTGTCTGCGATCTCGCGGTCGATCAGCTTCAGCCTGGCGCGTGCGTTTTCCAGATCGGCAAAGGTCTGCTCGAGGGCGATAAGCCGCTCGGCCGCCTGCCTAGCGGCAACCTCAGCAGACTCGAGACGCTCTCGAGCCTCGGTCTGGCGCCCCCTTTTCTGCCCGGTCGGAGTCCAGTAGGCGCCATACTGATCCTCAACCCGCGCACGCACTTTCTTGTAGGCGGAGCCGCCCATGATCGAGCCGACTTCGGCCTCAAGCGTCGACGTCACGCTGTCGCGGACAATCTGGCCCGGCGCTGAGACGGCGAGCGCCTCGGTCTGGGCAACCCACAGCAGACCGAGTGCCCCATAGCTGGCCACGTCGCCGCCGCGACTATTGTGCTTGACCGAGCCCAACAGCGTGTTCAGCCGGACCTCAGCGTCTTCGCCTGTCGCCCGGCCCTGCGGACCCACTACTTCGACCGTGGCGCTGCGCAGGAAGCGCTTCGAGACTGACCAAGGCGCACCACCCGCCTCGAACGAGACCTCGATCTTTGGCCCGACCGCCTCCCCGTGCGGGACATAAGACTGTGCCAGCTGGTTCTTGGTGTTGTGGCGGACGAAGAAAGCGGCGCGCAGCGCCTCCAGCAGCGTCGATTTGCCGGCCTCATTGTCTTCGATGATGATGTTGAGCCCGTCGGTCAGGCCGTCGATCACAGTCGGCGTTCGAAATTTGCGGAAGCCATCAAGCGCGATACGGCGAAGGCGAAGGCTCATGCGCGCTCCTGCCGGCTATATTCGACGAAGAGCCGTTCGAGCGCCCGCTTGGCAAGCGAAGCGTCAGCCCCGCCGCCATCGATGCGCGCGGTGAGTTTGGCGGCCGCCACACCGAGCATCCCTTCAACCGCAAGGCTCGCCAAGTCGCCGTCATTCGGTCGCCCAACCAGGTTATCGGCTCGGAGGTCCAGAAACCGGAGGCGATGGCCGAGGTCGTCCTGCAGACGGCCGAGCATCTCGATCCTATCGGTCAGACTCGTGATGCCCGCGAGCGTCAGCTGCAGCAGCGTAGCTGCCGGATCCACACCGACCAGCAGACTAGCGCATTCGGCATCGAACGCCGCTCGATCGTTGACCAGCCAGTCGCACCGGAGCCACTGAAAGCGGCCAGTGCGGATTGGCGTTACCTCTGGCTCACGACCAGCAGCGAGATCCACCAGAAGGGCGTGGCCGGGCTCGTCGCGCTGAAAACGGTCGGTTTCAGGCGTGCCGGCATACCATGTGCGCGGGTCGACCTTAAGCGTACCGTGCCAATCTCCGAGCGCGAGATAGTCGAGGTTGGAGCGCTGCGCCCGATCAGGCGCGATCTGATTCCTGGTCTCACCCTGACTGCCAAAATCGCGGATCGAACCGTGGGCAATCGCGATGCGCAGGGTAGCGCCAGGCGTTTGCATCGCGTCCAACTGCGCGGTCGGATCCTCGATATTGTGCCGATGGATCAGCGGAGCGGGCAACAACCAGACCCCCGGCTCCATCTCGTGCGGGATGGGTTCGGCCAGTATCTCAACTCGCTCGTCCGCTCTCTTGCGGACACGGTCCCACAAGCCGCCATTACGAGCGAAATCATGATTTCCCGGGAGCAGCCACCACTTCACGCCATAGCGCCCCATGCGCGACACCGCCTGGACGATCGTGCGATCTTCGGGCCCTTCCGTATCGAAAATGTCGCCGGCCACTAGGACGTGGCCGACGCCGTACTCGGTCGCGGCCCGGCCAATCGCATCGACCGCGTCAAAGCGAGCCTCGGTCAGCGCCGCGCGAAGGTCCGGCTCAAATCGGCCGTACGGTTTGCCGAGTTGCCAGTCGGCCGAATGTAGAAACTTCATTTAGGCACCATAGATCAGGCACCCCGTAGACAACATCATATTTAGGTACGTCTGCTACCACTAACGTATAGCTGAACCGAACGGCGAAAATGCCCTTCCTGCACGCTAATGCCGCCAGGCCGACCTCCGTCAAACCTGCTCTCTCCGCCACCGTGGACGACCGTCTGCTTTTGGGATCGACAGCAACCTAGCGGGACGACCAATTTGGGGCGCGTAGCTGCCGCGTCGAAGGCGGACAACGAATGTCCGCTTACCTCGCGCAGCCGCTTCAAAGCGGTCATTCCGCTTTCCCCCATCTCCGACATTCCAGTGCCCCCGACATTTGGGCGTAAGAGCGGATCGCTCAGCATCTGCCAGAGCCACATCCCCCCCTCCCGGCTAAGCTACATACCAATTCCCAAACCGCGGCCCCGGCTTCTTCCGATCATATCGGCAAGCCCCTGCCCGACCGATCGTCCGCGCATCTCGGGAAGATTAAGCTCTGCCTTGCGCGTGCGCAGGATCGACTCCACCTGCGGATCGCGTTCGAGGCCCTTGGCCATGCCGATCATACGGTCAGCGACTGCCCCGGCGCGGCCATCCTCATGATCCCGCATTAACAGCCGCCGTTGGCGCTCGAGCCCCTGCCAACGCTGTACGAAGGTATCGGCACGCAGCTGCGGATCGACACGCAGTTCCTGCTCCAGCTGCATAGCACGAATGGTGCGGCTCGTCCGGTCCTGCGCTGCCTCCTCAATCAACCCCGCATCATTGCTGAACGCTCGCTCAAGATCACGGCTCGCCTCTGGACGAATGACCTCGAGCGACGATCGGCTGGCGGCAAGCTCGCTGATCTGCTGAGGCGTGTAAGGCTCACCCACGCTGCGCGCGAAGCGCAGATCGCGCACGATGCTGGCATGTCGCGTCACCGCTGCCGGCAATGCCGGTGACAGCTCTGGCTCTACGGCCTTCGCTGGTGCCGCAACTTCGGGCGCGCGCGGGTGCAGCTTCACGCTCTCGAACATAGCGCGGCCCATGGTGGGCGCGTTGCGCACCGACGGGTCGGCTAAGCGGATCTGCCGCCGATCGGCAAAGTCGCGCTGATAATCGGACGCCATATCCTTGGCCCGCTCACGCGACAGCGTGCGCACCAGCTTGCCCTGATCGGCAAAGTCATCCTGGCCATAGTGGAGCGCCACAACCTCGCGATGGCGCGACAGCGCAACGTAAGCGGCATGCCGATCGAGACCGGGCGTTGCCAGCACATGGACACGATCGACCGTCATCCCCTGCGCCTTATGGATGGTGGCGGCATAGCCATGGTCGATCTGCGCATAATCCTTGAGGTCGAATGCGACGGCGCGACCATCGTCCAGCATCAAGGACATGCGGGCCGTGCTGACGCTCTGGACGCTGCCGAGTGATCCATTCTTCACGCCAAGCTCGCGCTCATTCTTGAGAAACATCACGCGGTCGCCCGCCGCGAACGAACGCCCTCCCCGCTCTGTCCGAAGCTCAACCTCATCCCCAAGTTGCCCGCGCTCGCGCAGGCGATCACGCGCAGCCGCGTTGAGCGCCTGTACCTCATCCTTGGTGTGGGTCAGGATGATCCGGCTCGCCCCAGGGGCTGCGGCGCGATCCTCGTCCCAGCGATCAATCAAATTGGCCCGTGCGGCGTCGCGCGTTTGTGCGGGGTGGACGCTGCCGTGCTCGGCATAAGCCGCGATCGCCTCGCCGGTTCGTTCGGTCGCGAGGTGCCGGGTGGCATCCCGCTGCCAGCCCTCGCGTTGACGCCGCACCTGCGTGATCTCGACGGCGCCGTGGCGCTCGGCAAGCGCCCGAAAGGCAGCCCCCGCTTCGATCGCCTGCAGCTGTTCGGGATCGCCGACCAGCACCACCTTGGCACCGCGCTTCTCGGCTTCAGAGAGCACGCGCTCCATCTGGCGCGAGCCGATCATGCCGGCCTCATCGATCACCAACACATCGTTCCCGGTGAGCAGGTCACGATCCTGTGCCCACTGATGCTCTAGGCTCGCCAGCGTGCGCGAGGCGATGCCTGATCCGGCCTCAAGATTCTCCGCCGCGATCCCGGACAACGCTGCCCCTCGGACGTGAAAGCCCGCCTCTTCCCACGCCTCTCTGGCCACACCCAGCATTGCCGACTTGCCGGTTCCGGCATAGCCGGCGACGATTGCGAGATCGCGGCCATGCAGTAGATGACCAAGTGCAGCCTGTTGTTCGCCTCCAAGCGTCAGGTTGCGGCCTGCCGCAGCGGCGATCGATCTCTCTCTCGCCGCTGCGGCAAGCCCATGCCCGATCCGCATCTCCATACGGTCGGCAGCACGCTCCAGGCGCTGTTCGGTCTCGAGCATGTCGCGCGAGGTAAAGCGCGCATCGCCGCGGCCATCATTGCCCAGCGCGACCAGCTCCGGCGATGCCTTTACCGCCGCCATGACGTGGTCGAACTGCTCTTTACCCTCGCTATGCCGGTGCACGAACATGGCGAGGTCACGATTGGTGAAGGTGGCCTGGCTGTGGGAGATTGCGTCCAACGCCAGAGCTGGGTTGGCGAGCAACCGCTCGCCATTGGCGCGGGCAATCTCGTGATGCTCGGCGAGGCGCTCGCTCTCAAGCCCCTGCCCCGCCATCCGCGCGGCGGCTGGGCCGATCTTGTGCTGGGGCTCCAGCTCGATCCCTTGCGCTTCAAGGCTGCGGTGATCGACGCGCACGTCGATGTCCAACTCAGCCAAGCGTTGATTGACGTGCTCGGCCCAGGCTTCGCGCCAATGTTGCAGCAGGTCGGTGCGGTTCCAGTCGCGGGCCTTGGCGCCGAAACCCTCCTCGCCGACTTCGCGCATCGTGAGCATCACATGCGCATGCGGCTTGGCCTCGCCGTCGGCACCGACATCCCAATGGACGTTGAGATCGGCGACCATACCGCGCGCGACAAACTCCCGGCTGACAAAGTCCTGCGCCAGCCGAATGCCTTCGGCCTGATCAAGCTCTCGTGGCAGCGCGAACTCGACCTCGCGGGCGAGCTGTGCGTCGATCCTTTTCTCCGATGCCTCGACCGCATTCCACAGCGCCGCCCGCTCGCCCAGCTCGGCGGGCGCGCCCTCCGGCAGCATCACCTCCGAGTGGACGACACCAGCTTTGTTGGAGAAGTCATGACTGCGATCGAGGCGCTCGTCATAGAGCCGCGAGGCGGAACGATAGGCGGCGGCCGCCAGCGCGCTCGAGCCGCTGGCGCGCGAAATGACTTTGGCCGAAAAGTGGTAGATCGCCATGGCGGCAATCCACTTACACCTCAAAATCATCGTCGGCACGACGTATAAGCGCGCCCTCAAAAGATTTCATCATTCTCGGGACGGGTTTGTCCCGTTAAATCCCGCCCTGTTTAGTCTGATCGGCCAGGTCCATCAATGGCGGCCACGTTCGCAATGTCTACCAAGATGCACGATTGTTCGACGACGACCTTAACGTCGAGCAATGACAGCAAACAGCATTGCCCCTGATCCGGTCTCCGAAGCGATCTTCGAGACTAGAAAGCGGAATTCCCGAGAACTCCTCCGCTCGTCCTATCGGCGCCACGATGTACCGATGGTACGGAACGTTCAGAGTCGCGCTCGTGTTGAACCTGCACTGCGCCGCTCTGGCAGGTGCAAACCCTGCGAACCCGGGCGTCGCGCTGCTCCCCCTTCAGCGCGGCGCCCCTCCGTGGCAGCGGACCAGCTTCAGAATGACGCGCAGCCGCGGCCCGGCTATGCGATCGCCGTTCGCCTGAACGTCCACTTCGATATCGCATCGTGGTGGCATATGGGCATTTGCGGGTGAATGCTTGTCACGGCTTCTGGGGAGGGGCGATCGCATGAACATTCTACAACGGATCAAATGTGTGTTCGGTCATCACGAACGTGATCGGACGCGCGTGCGCTACTGCGACGATGTCTTCGGCAGTGTCTGCGCTGGATGCGGCAAGCGCATGGTGCGTCGCGATCGAAGCTGGAGTGTCGAGCAGGCGTGATCGCGGCCACCTGCCGTGTCGACGGCGCCGCGCTCTACGGGCTCGTGCGCGCCGACCTGTTGGTCAAGGATCGTACGCACACGGAAAGGCGCGCCG
>NZ_JBMDXN010000115.1:0-5009 GCF_048595155.1 Sphingomonas sp. | reverse complement strand
CAGGCTTTTGCCGGCATGAGCTGTGAGGAACTTAATGGTTTAAGGGCGACTATCGAGACGCTGAACGCTGAGCAGGAGCTGCAGAATGCCCAGCTACAACTCGTCGCGAATCGTTACCAGGTGTACGTGTCCCATGCGCAGTTGCTCGCCGCGATCGGCAGCCTCAGTGCGCAAGCTATCGCCGACAATGTCAAAGTCTACGATCCCGATGCCAATTTCCAACGCGTCCGCCTCCGTGGCGCAACACCGCTGGATCTCCTTGGCCTCGGTCTTGATCGGATCGGATCGGCAAGTCCGCGCGGCCCATTCTCTCCTGATCTAGCGGGCGCGAACGTCCCACGGCCGGAAGATGTAGGGGCGCTCGCATCAGCACCCGGTACTGATCTCATGAACCGCAAATTGACACCGATCACGCAGAGTCAGTTACGGCTTCCTAACGGAGACCCCGCGCGCTGCCCCCTGTCAGGACCAAGGCAACGTCGATAGTGTGCTTCTTCGATATTCGTTACACCAAGACGCCTCTGCTCGGCGCTGCTTCCGCCCAAGGACTGATTTGATATGGCGACCCGAACACCGCCCGGCGCTTCCCACGCCATTCCTAGTCCGTTGGCGCGCGCGCTACGTCTCGGCTTTGCCCCAATCGGTGCAGCTGCTTTGTTCAGTCTTGTTTCCAACATGCTGTATCTGGCGCTGCCGATCTACACGAACCAGATCTACAGCCGGGTCCTGACGAGCCAGTCCGGCTCCACCTTGGTGGTCTTGTCGCTCGGCTGCGCGTTCGTCTTCCTGATCTCGTCCATCATTGATCATTATCGGGCGCAGGTGTTGAGCGGTTTCGGCGTTGTATTCGATCAACAGCTTGCCAGCCGCACCTTCGCCGCCTTGTTCGACGCGGTGGTGCGTCGTCGTGGGACGCGCGCCCAGGCCCTGCGCGATCTGGATGCCGTTCGGGCCGCAATTGGCGGCCCTGCCATCAACATCCTGTTCGATTTACCCTGGATCCCTATTTTCCTTCTGATCCTGTTCTTCATCGATCCGACGATCGGCATCGTAACCTTGGCAGGCGGTGTGGTTCTGGTCCTGCTCGCCTTTCTTCAGGATCGTGCGACGCATGGCGCGGTGAAGGAAGCAAGTGACGCGGCCATCGCCAGCTACAGCTTCACCGATGCGGCCCTGCGCAATGGCGAAGTTGTGCGCGCCTTGGGGATGCTGCCGGTGCTCGGGCGGCAATGGGCACGCAACCGCTTCGTCTCGGTCTCGGCAGGATCGAAGGCAACGCAGCGGGGCGGCGTTTACACATCAGCCATCCGGTTCGTTCGGATGCTGATCCAGATCCTGATCGTCGCGGTCGGCGCGTGGCTGGTCGTAGAGCGGAAAATTCCGTCGGGACTGCTGTTTGCCAACATGATTTTGGCCTCCCGCGCACTTGCCCCCTTGGAGCGCGTGGTAGGATCCTGGAAATCGCTGATCGATGCCTTCGAATCCTACAAGCGCCTCGATCGCATCCTTCTGGAATACGAGCCGCCCACGCCGGTTACCCAATTGCCTCAGCCCAAGGGCTTCCTCCGGGTTGAACAGGTGAGCTTTGCCCCGGCGGGCGCACCGGCCCTCGTTCTGAATAATCTGAGCTTCAAGATCGAACCAGGCGACTTCGTTGGCGTGATCGGCCCGTCGGGCGCCGGAAAATCCACGCTGGCGCGATTGATCGTGGGTATCTGGAAGCCCAACAGCGGCACCATCCGCCTGGACGGGGCCGATGTATATTCATGGGACCGCGAGGATTTCGGGCGTCATGTGGCCTATCAACCGCAGGACACCGAACTGTTCGCGGGAACCGTCAGAGACAATATTGCGCGCTTCTTACCAGATGCCACGGACGCGCAGGTGGTAGCAGCTGCGCAGCTCGCGGGTGCGCACGAACTGATCCTGCGTCTGCCCAAGGGCTATGAGACCGAATTGGGGGAAGGCGGCATGGTCCTGTCCTCCGGGCAGCGCCAGCGCGTCGGGCTTGCTCGCACCTTGTTCGGCGATCCGAGTCTCATCGTGCTGGATGAGCCCAATGCCAATTTGGATACGGAAGGCGAAAATGCGCTGATCGCCGCGCTGGGCAAAGCCAAGGCGCGCGGAGCAACCATCATCCTTATCTCGCACAAAATTCCTATCTTCACGCATGCGACCAAGGTGCTCGTTCTCATGGCCGGCAAGGTGACAGAATATGGGCCGCGCGACGAAGTGCTCGCTCGCTTCCTGCCGAAGCGGTCGCCGGAGCCGGCCGCTGACCGACCCAAGCTTTCGGAGGTCGGCTCGTGAGCGCGCTTGGCGACATCATTCGTCAGGTTCGCCGCGAACCCGCCGTTCCGGCAGAGCCGGATCCCGGATTTGCCGAACTCGATCGCGGCGAAGGCGAGATCATTCGCCTGCGCCTACGCAGGCCGATCGTGGCAGGGTCGATCGTCGTCCTCGTCCTGGTCTTCGGCTTGCTGTTGTGGGCCTTCTTCGCGAACATCACGGGCGCCGTGGTAGCGGCCGCCCAAGTCCGCGTGGAAGGCAACAGCAAGGTCATCAAGCATCGCGACGGCGGGATCATTCGCCGCATCTATGTGCGGGAAGGTCAATTCGTACGGCGTGGCCAATTGCTGATGCAGCTGGATCCTGTGCAGGCTGAATCCACGGTCGCGGTGTGGCGGGCGCAATATGACAGCGCTTTGGCTGATATTGCACGGCTCCAGGCCCAGCAATCAGGATCGATGGAGATCCGGTTCCCACAGGAATTGCTGCGACGCCAGTCCGAGCCGCAGGTGGCGGCTTTACTGGCCGGGCAGCGCTCGCTGCATGCATCGACGATGCTGCTTTACACCAGCCAAGCGGCAGTCCTGCGCAGTCAGGCAGCGCAGATGCAGACCCAAATTCAGGGCATGCAGGCGCAGATGACCTCGATCGACATGCAATCGGGTTCGATCGCCGACGAGCTGCGCGGCGTGCGGGAACTGAACGACCTTGGTTATGCGCCGAAGACGCGTCTTTCCTCCCTCCAACGCAGTGCCGCGCAACTGAAAGGCCAGAAAGGCTCCGTCGTATCGGATATGGCGCGCGCCCAGCAGGCCATCGGCGGCGTGCGTATTCAGATCGCACAGCTGGAAGAAAAGCGTCAGGCAGAGGCGGCGAGCGGCATCCGCCAGGACCAGGACAAGCTTACCGAAGCCGCGCCGAAACTGCGCGCCACATCCGAATCGCTCTACCAGACCGCCGTTCGGGCCCCGGTTGACGGCTATGTCTTCAACCTGACCCAATTTACGGAAGGCGGCGTTGCCCAGCCGGGAGAGCGCTTGCTCGACATCGTTCCCAACGGAACGCCGATGGTCTTGTATGCCCGCGTGAAACCGAACGATATTGCCGACGTACGTGTCGGCATGCCGGCGCGGGTCACGCTGACCGCGTACAATCCCCGCACAACGCCGCAGATCGACGGAAAGGTGACGTTAGTGTCCGCGGACGCGACATCTGACGAGCAATCGGCCAACCGCGAATCTTTCTATGCGGTCGAGATCAAGGTCGATCCGGATCAGTTAGCCCGCATCGGTAATGGGGTTCATTTGACCCCTGGCATGCAGGCCCAGGTCAACATCGTCACCGGATCGCGGTCGATCATGGATTATCTGCTGGGTCCGCTGACACAGGCGATGCGAACGGCCATGCGCGAAAAGTGAGCCAGGGCGCGGGAGATCGGGGGATCGCGGACGAGAAGCGCGTCGGCTTTCTTGTTGGTGGCGTGCAGAAGAGCGGTACGACCGCGTTGTTCGACTATCTTGCCGAGGTGCCCGCCCTTGAACTGCCCAAGATCAAGGAGGCCCATTTCTTCGACGACGAGGAAAGGGTCGACTGGCAGGCACCCGATTACGCGCCCTATCATAGCCTTTTCGCCGATCGCTCCCGCCTGTGGGGCGAAGCGACGCCTATCTATCTCTACTGGCCGAACGCGCTGGAGCGGATTCGAGCCTATAACCCCGCGATGAAGCTGATCTTCATCTTCCGCGACCCCGTCGAGCGGGCCTGGTCGCATTGGAAGATGGAATATGCCCGCGGCAAGGAAACAGAACCCTTTGCCTGGTGTATCCGGGATGGGCGGGCCCGCATGGCCAGTGGACATCCCTACCCCGGCTTTCACCGTGTTCATTCCTACGTCGAACGCGGCTTTTATGGGCGGCAGCTTGCCCGCGTGTTGCACCTATTCCCCCAAGAGCAAGTGCTTCTGTTGGCTTCCACCGCGTTGGACCGTGATCCTAATGCGGTGATTCGTGTCGTGTGCGACTTCTTGGAAGTTCCCATGGCCACAAAGCCTCTCTCCCGGAGGAGATCTCGTCCCGCAGCTAACATAGATTATAAATCTACGTTAGCTGAAGATGATGTTCTCCTCCTTAGAAGATGTTTTCGGGAGGAGATGGAGCGCTTCGCGCAGATCGCTCCAGATCTGCCAAATTGGATGATCTAACGTCATCACTTTCTGCTCCCGCCCCTAGGAACCATCACGGCTCGAAAAGCGTATAGGGAACCTGGGCCGGCATATCGCCAACTCGGTGGAAAGTTGGCCCTATCTACGGCGGGAGTCCTCTCTTCTTTATTAGTTGCACGGGTATGGAAGCTTAGCTAAGCATCTGGCGCGCTCGCTTGTTCTGGCTTCACCCCGGTGTAGTTGGGCATGAGCGGGGGGCGCCTCCGGCTATCTTTAGGGAGGGGGGGGCTTTGAAATTCGCCCGGACTGTAAGGTTCATTTGGAGGCTTAAATGGCTAATTATTTCTTCGAGACGATGTCTGATGCGGACGCCGTCGGCTTTGGTGCCGCCGATCGCCTGATTTTCAACACTGCGACGGTCAGTTCTCTCTCAGTCACTGACAACCCCGCGACCAGCAACAACGCCGGTAGCACGGTTGAGACCGTCACGCTGGCCTCGGGTGACGTGAGCCATACCTACGTCGCCAGCGCGCTCGCTGCAGCATCGGCAGCGGACAAC
>NZ_JBMDXN010000114.1:0-48190 GCF_048595155.1 Sphingomonas sp. | reverse complement strand
GCCGGGCAGGAAGCGTGGCGCGAAATCCGCACCCGCCGACCAGCTGCGGCCTTTTTGCGGGACCATGTTGCTGAAGCCGCCGCCCAACTGACGCCGCAGGCCCTGCACCGCATTGGTGCCGATGGTGCAGGTGGTGGCGGTGCACTGTACGCCCGGAATCTGCGCCACCGTCGGGTAATTGGCGAGCGGGACGGCGATCTGCGTGCCGTTCACGCCGACGCTGCCCGACGCGTACAGATAACCCTGCGACGGATCGCCGATCACGGCGAGCGGCGGCGCAACGAACGCACGCGAATAGTTACCGCGGAATTTCAGCCCTTCGACCGGTTCCCAATTTGCCGCGAACTTGGGATTCTTGGTCGACCCGACGTCGCTATATTTGTCGTACCGGCCTGAAATGCTGAGGTCGATGCGGTGGGCGAACGGAATGTCCATCTCTGGCGAGATGACCGGAATGTACAATTCGGCATACGCCGACTTCACGTTGCGGCTGTAATTGAAGACGCGGAAGTTCGATCCCGTGCTGGTCGGGCCGGTATTGTTGGACCCGGTGATCTTCTGGGTTTCCTCCGCCCAATAATATTCACCACCGAAGGCCAGTTTGACCGAGCCGGCGGGCAGCGCGAACAGGGAGCCCTGGAAGTCCAGCTTGATCTGGTTGAACGTGTTGAAGTTCGTATTCTCGCTATTGTTGCGGTAGAGCGAGCGCAGAACCGCATCGGACGTTAGCGCGCTGCCAAAAGGCCGCCACACGTCGAGCGAATTCGCGGTCGTAAGCGGCACGTTCAGCGCGATAACGTTCTGGCCGGCAATATCGCTGACCAACGGATTGCCGCTGGCCTGCGCCGTTCCGTTGAGCGCCAGCGTAGCGCAGGCGGTGCAGAAGCCGTTGATCGTGTTGAGCGCCGAACGGTTCCACCCGAAGGCGTCACTGAGCGTCGCCGTCCAGCTGCTGGTGATCTTATAATCGACCACCGCGGTCGCGTAGATCGAGTCCGCCTGCGATTCCGTCTGCCCGTATTTGCCGTCCTTGGTGAGGCCGACCCAGCTGATGGTCTGGCGCGGCGCACCCGGCGACCCCGCCGGGGCGAGGTAGAAGGGGTTGATCTGGCGGGCATCGGTATAGCCGGGGCCGAAGGCCGTGATGTTGCTGAGCGTGCCGGGTCCGTTGGGCGAATGCGTTTCCTGCCGGCTGTAGTTCAGCATGGCGGTGACGGTCAGCTTATCGGAGAAGTCGTTCGTCACCTTGATCATGCCGTTGGCACGATATTGGCTGGGCAGCAGCGTCGCGTAGACCGAGTTGTTACAGGGCGAATTGGCGACGATGTTGGGTACCGTGCTGGTGGCATCCGGCGAAAGATAGACACCACTGACGCCCGGCACCTGGATCGTCGCGGGATTGCATTGATAGCTGTTGTTGTTGCTGCCGCCGAGCGGGCGATAATCGCCCAGGCTTGAGAAATCGCGATGGCGGTTCAGCAGCTTCGACTGATCGGTATAAGCACCTGCGACATAGACGCCGCCGGTGTCCCACTTCTTGCCCCAGATGAAGCTGAGGTTGGAATTGTGATAATGGTCGCCAAAGCCATATTGGGCATTGGCCTCGAACCCGTCGAAGGTGCGGCGCGTGATGAAGTTGACCACGCCCGCAACGGCGTCCGAACCGTAGACCGAGGACGCGCCGTCGGCGAGGACCTCGACCCGCTGGATCGCGGTGACGGGGATGATGTTCGGATCGGTCTGCGCGAATTGGGTGCCGCCGCCGGGCAGGCGCAGGCCGTCGAGGATGACCAACGTCGTGTTTGACGACGAGCCGGCAAGACTGTGGATCTGCGGCGAATAATAGGAATATGCGTTTTCGCCCTGGGACGCGGACCCCGCCGTCGAAATCGATGGAACCGTATTCACGAGTTGTGACACGTTAACGGGCGCGGTCTTCTCGATCGTCGCCTCACCCACCGAAATCAGATTGGAGCCGATCGGCGCCACGCCACGGATCTTCGATCCCGTGACCACGATTTCGCCGACATTCTCGGCGGACACCTCTGCGGCGATGACCGGTGTCGGGTTAGCAGGCGCCTGATCGCCCGCGGTCTGCGCGCGGGCGGCGTTGGCCGCCAACACGGCGACCGCCATGGCAAGCACAGAGCCCTGATAGTTCATGCGTGACGTGACTCGCATCTCTCCACCCCTTTGGTTTTTGCCCATCCAGCGACCGTATTCGTGTTTTCATATCATATACGATCCAGCGCGAAGTACGGCGGATATCACAACTCGTCAAGTTTACGCATGATTATGCCTGTGCACCTGCGATATAGCGCAAGTCTACAATGCTTCTATCCGCGCTCTACGCTGCGTTGCACAAATATTATGGAGATAAATTCTCAATAGATCGGGATATATCAAGCGCCGTTCCGAATCATCATCTTGCCGGCTTTGCGGCAAGCGGAATCGCTCGGCGCGATATTCATCGCACAGAGTCGCGTTTCATGATCTTTATTTGTTACGCTACTCTACCGCATAGCGCGAACGAGGGGTCCACGCGCAGAGTGCCATCGGATAAGGTGTCAGGAGCGCTTCACTGGCGGCCGCCGGACTGCACCGAGTAATTATGAAGGCCGTAGGGGTAGGGATTTATCGCGACCCGCGTATCCATCTGCCCGACCGGTCCACCGAAGCTCGCCCGGTGCCACCGTCCCTGGGCGGCCAGGACGATGTCGCCGGCATGCGCGGTGAAGAAAGGCACGCCTTCGATCTGATAATCGATGTCGCCTTCCATGATGAACCAGAATTCGTCATGGCCAAAGTGGAAGTGCCCGAGGTTGCTGGCGGGCGGCGTCGGCGTGCCCTTGCCACGGATGTTGTTCACGAACATGTGATCGCCGGAGATGAAGGCGCCGGCGCGCGCGCCACCCCGAACGACGTCCTTGACGTAATCCAGGTAGGGTTTGTTCGTCTCGTCATATCGGCCCGGACCGCCGCCCAGAACGGCCTGCTGATAGCTGAAGCCGGCGACATCCTTGGGCTTTTGCGGGGTGGTTTCCACCGGATAGATCGGCAGATCCCCCGCCGCGTGGACTTCGAACCACAAAGCGGGCGTGTCGCCGACCGCTTCGAGCGTGAACGGAACGCGGAACGGTATGTCGATCTCGAAGCCCTTGGTGGCCACGAAGGGATCCTGCCCCTTGATGCTGACCTTGAGCTGCCCGTCCCACACGATGAGTGCGGTCCGATTGTCCGGATAACCGAGCTGCGGCGTGCGTTCGCCCACCGCCATTTGATGCCAATCCGCCATCAGATCCTTGTTGCGGACGATCGGCTGCACCCAGCTCTTCTGGCCCTTGTGCATCGCGCGGACGTCGGCCAGCTTCCACCAGGCGCGGTTGGGCGCTTCATAGGCGCGATAAGGTGTCCGCTTCGGCGACCAGGCGATTTCCAGTGGGGGTCGCCCGCCTGCAGGGGCGCCGGCCGGAGAGGGCGGCTGCGCGGCCCCGATCGAAGCAATGGATGCAATCGCGCACAGCGACAGCGCGGTCCTGATCCGCAGCATGTTCCTCTCCTCCCAGCCTGTGTCGGCTTGTTGTTGCATCATATATGATATGATGCTTGGAGTGCAGTCAAACGAATAATCAGGTGCAGGAGACGATGATGAAGCGCAGTTCAAACCTGGCGTTAAGCGCGGTCGCGATCGCCCTCGCCACGTCGGCCGCATCGGCCGCACCGCGCACGATGGCCGAGTGCCGGGCGCTGTCCGATCCACCAACGCGGCTGCGCTGTTACGACATGATCGGCGGGGAAGCGCCGTCGCCCGGCCCTGCCCCGGCCCCTTATGTGCCCGCCCCGACGCGATCGACTGATAGCGCGCAGCCCGCAGCCCCGATCATGACCAGGCCTGCACACGATACGGCGCGCGCCCAGCGGGAGGATCTGAAGCGCCGATCCAATTTCGACAGCCGCATCGCAGCGGTGGTGCCGCAGCGGCATGGCTATTACCGGCTCGTGCTGGAGGATGGCAGCGCCTATCTGACCACCAGCGTTGCGCCGCCGGTGCCGGTCGGCGCGGCCGTGCATATCCGCCGCACCTTTGCCGGTACCACCTATCTCGACACGGCCGGGCGCGATCCGATTGCGATCAGGCTGGCACGGGAGCAGTAAGCAGATCGTCGGCGGCGCCCTTGGGTTCGAGCAAGCGGTTCGGATCCACCACCGCCCAGGCGATGACGCCGGCGAGCACGATGCCGGCGCCGACGAAGAAGGCGGCCATCCAGCCGAATTGCTGGGCGATCCAGGGCGTCAGCGAGGAGGTGAGCGCCCCGCCGATCTGGCACCCCATGTTCATGAAGCCCGACACGACACCGCTATGCGGCCCGGCAATGTCGGCCGTGACCGACCAGAAGGAGCTTTGCGACAAATAGATCGCCCCTGCCCCCGCGGCGAGCACGACCACCGCCACGACCGTATTGTCCGCCGTGGATCCGATCATAAGGAACAGGCCGGTCAGAATGAAGGAGACGATCGCCACGCCGGAGCGGCCCCAATAGAGGCCGTGCCGCGCGGCGATCATATCGTTCAGCACGCCGCCGGCGAGGCAGCCGCCGGTCATGCACAGGAAGGGGAGCATGGCGTAGGCGGCGGTGGCCTTCAGATCCAGGCCGCGCGCGTCGTGCAGATAGGTGTAGAACCAGCTGAAGAAGATCCAGATCACATAGCCGAACGCGAAATAGCTCACGAACAGGCCCCAGACGTTGAGGCTGCCGAAGATGGCGCGCCACGGCACCGGCGCCTGCATGCCGACCGGTGCGGGTGGCAGGCCGGCTTCGATATGCGCACGCTCGGCATCGTTGACGCCGGCATGGTCCTGAGGCCGATCCCGTGCCAGCCAATACCAGATCAGGCCCGCGATCAGGCCGACGGCGGCGCAGACGTAGAAGGAGGCGCGCCAGCCGCCCCACAGGATGATGGCGGTGATCAGCGGCGGCGTGATGCCGGAGCCGGCACCGACGCCGGCAAAGATGAGGCCATTGGCCTTGCCGCGTTCCTGCGCCGGGATCCAGCGCGACAGGAACTGGTTGCCCGACGGGTAGACGACCGATTCACCGATGCCGAGCGCGAAACGCACCCCGACCAGCATCATCAGCGCGTGCGGCGCGCCCGGTGGAACCAGGGCAGTCAAGGCGGTGAAGACGCCCCACCAGACGAGCGCGCAGGTGAGCACCTTGCGCGGCCCGAAACGCGCGGAGAGCCAGCCGGCCGGCACCTGAAACAGGGCATAGCCGACGAGGAAGGCGCTGAAGACCCAGCCGAGACGAACCTGATCAATCCCATATTCCTGACGCATCTCGACGCCCGCGACCGAGATGTTGGTGCGATCGAGGAAAGCGATGGCGCTGATGATGAACAGGAAAAAGACGAGGCCGAGCCTCACCCGTGAGCGCGTCAATTCCGCCATGACATCCCCTCAATCAGCGTCGGTTTTTCGTGACGCTATAATATCCTATATGATTTCTACTACGATGCTTGTATGGCCGCGTAAAGACCGGTCACCGGCATGAGAGGGGATGATGATGGGACGACGTCGTGCGTGGACGCCTGCGTTCGCCATGCTGCTGGCCGGAAGCGCTGCCGCCGCGCCGCCACTGGCCGAACGGATCGGCCATAGTGATCCCTCCAAATTCCAGCATTTGTCCAAGGTGCATGCCGGCGCCGGCACGATGGACTTCGGCCAGATACTCGGCGCAGGCGCGCTCAGCACCAACCTGATCTTCATCCATCGTGGCGTGATCGCGCCGCACAGCGGGATCGGACAGCATTTCCATAATCAGTCTGAGGAGATGTTCGTCATCCTGGATGGGGAGGCGGAGTTCACGATCGACGGGCGTACGTCGCGCATCCAAGGGCCGGCGGGCGTACCGGACCGAATGGGCCACGCGCACGCCATCTATAACCCGACCGACCGGCCGCTGCAGTGGCTGAACATCAATGTCGGCATGACCAAGGCCTATGACAATTTCGACCTTGGCGATCCGCGCACCGACGGCGTCGTGCTCGACCCCATCCCGCAATTCATCAGCATGCGGTTCGACCGATCCTTGCTGAAGCCGGTGACGGCGATGGACGGCGGCAAAGGTGACGTCCTCTATCGGCGGCTGCTGGATCCGACCGTGTTCGCGACGCCCTGGGCCTATGTCGATCATCTGATGCTGCCGCCGGGCACGAGCGTCGGCGCGGGCAGCAAGCCGGGTCTCAGCGAGGCCTATTATGTTCTGTCCGGCGACGGCGAGATCAATGTCGCGGGAGAGACGGCGGCGATCCATGGCGGCGATGCGGTGCCGGTCGACGTCGGCCAGACACGCGCGTTGCGCGCGACCGGTTCGGCGCCGCTGGAGCTGATGGTGATCGGCGTCGCCAAGGATCTGGATGCCAAGGCTGCCTATCGCGCCGCCACGGCTCCGCGCCGGCCACGCTGAAGCACGACCTCATCATACAAGGGAGACGATAGAGTGGGGCAAAGATCTTTGCTGGCGACGACGGCATGGGTGCTGCTGGGCGCGTCCGGCGCGCTGGCCCAGGCGGCACCGGCGCCGACGCGGATCGAGCGGCTGGATCCGGCGCTGGACGCGGTGATCGCACCCGGCACGCGGATCGAGCGGGTCGCCACCGGCTTCATTTTCGCCGAAGGGCCGATGTGGCGCCAGGGCAAGCTATGGTTCTCCGACGTTCAGGGCGACCGGCTGTTGACGGTGACGCCGGCCGGCAAGGTGGATGTCGTCCTGCGCAATTCCGGCGGTTATCCGAATCCGCCCAAGGGCGCGAATATCGGTTCGAACGCGCTCGCCACCGACAAGGACGGCAGCGTGCTGATGATGCAGATGGGCGCGCGACGGATCGCGCGGCTGGATGCGAATAGAAAGCCGCATGCTTTCGTCACGGCGTTCGAGGGCAAGCGGCTGAACAGCCCCAACGATCTGGTGTTCGCACGCGACGGATCCTTGTGGTTCACCGATCCGCCGTTCGGCCTGTTCAACGGCATGGACAAGGATCCGGCCAAGGCGCTGCCGTTCAACGGCGTGTTTCGCTACGCCAACGGCAAATTGACCGCGCCGATCCGCGACATGACCTTGCCCAATGGCATCGGCTTCTCGCCTGACGGCGGGACGCTGTACGTCAGCAATTACGGGCCGGACATGTATGTGCGGGCCTATACGGTCGGGAAGAATGGCGCGCTGTCGCGGCCGCGCATGCTGATCCGCTATCCCGCCGGCAACGGGCCGGAGGGGCCGGATGGGCTGAAGGTCGATCGCGCCGGCAATGTGTGGACGACGGGGCCGGGCGGGATCCGCATCGTCACGCCCAAGGGCAAGGTGCTGGGCCAGATCAAGCTGCCGGAAGTGGCCGCCAACCTGGCCTTCGCCGAGGATGGGCATGTGCTGTACATCACCGCCTCATCCAGCATTTATCGGCTGCGCACCCGCGTTGGCGGCGAGATGCCGCTCTATCGGCGGTAAGCGGGCGCCGCCTCCTTCACGGCATGCGGCGCCGTTTCGTCAGTGCGGCGGATCGACCAGGATCGCCTGATAGGCGATCTTGCCGGCGCGCACGACGAAGATGTCCTCGCCGCTGACCTGCTGGGGCGTGCCCTTGAACTGCACCCAGCGCAAGCGCGCGACATCGGGGCCGGCAGGCGCGATGCTGGACTGCATCGTGCGCACGCCGGGGTGGTGATCCTTGTCGGTGAGCGTCGCGAAGACGGCGCGCGCGCGGGCGCCGACGAACACGCCCGCTTCCCGCGCCGGCTGACCCGCGACCAGGCCGGGCGGCGTGATGACGATCGTGTTGGCGGCATAATCGGACATGATGGCGCGCAAATCGCCCTTCTTCATCGCCGCGACATGGTGGGCGACGACCTGCGTCGGCGTGGCGGCCGCAACGGCCGAGGCGCCGCCGATCGCGAGCGGCAAGGCCATGATCTTCAAGCTGGTGCGCATCTTCCTCTCCCCTTTATTGTCAGCGATTGCGCGTTTGTCTCAGGCAGGATCGTCCACGCGGCGCAGGTTGGCGGCGAAGCGAGCCTGTCGCTCGACATAACCGGCGGCCGAGCGCTTGAGCCCGTCCCGCATTTCCGGCGATAATTCGCGCACCGCTTTGGCGGGCGAGCCGATGATGAGGCTTCCGGGCGGGAACGTCTTGCCCTCGGTCACCAATGCCCCGGCCCCGATCAGACAATCGTCGGGAATGATGGCGTCGTTCAAGATGGTCGCGCCCATGCCGACAAGGACCCGGTCGCCCAGGGTGCAGCCATGCAGGATCGCATGATGACCCACCGTGCAATCCTCGCCCAGCGTCAGCGGGCTGCCGGGATCGGAGTGGAGCATCGCCCCTTCCTGGATATTGGTGCGATCGCCGAGGATGATCGGGGTATTGTCGGCCCGGATTACCGCCCCGAACCAGATGCCGACCCCCTCGCCCAACTGCACGTCGCCCACCAGATCGGCAGATGGCGCGACCCACGAGGTGTCGGGTACGCTGGGGCTGAACCCGTCAATTTCGTAGAGCGGCATTATTTCTGCGGCGCCGGCGGCGCGGTCGATTGATCGGGGCCGCCGTAATTTTTGGACAGATAGTCGACGATCACCTTCATCTCTTCCGGCGAGACTTCGGCGCCGCGATTGGCCATCTGTTCCACCGTGGCCGCCCAGGCCGGCGCCGTCTTGTGCTGCGAGAAGATCTGCGCGCTATTGTGACAGAAGACGCAGCGTTCGTTGATCAGATCCAGCCCAGGCCCCGGCGGCGGCGCGGCGGGGGCATCGGCCGCGAGCGCGCGGGCACCCAAGGCGAACAGAGGCAGCAGGGCGGCAATTCCGAGGATCTTACGCATGCTTCATCCTAACTCAACGCAACGAGAATGCCACGACCGCATCGCTGTTCGGCGGGGAGCCTGAAAAGCCGCCGGTTGCGACGACACCGATCATCTGTCGCCCCGACTTATCCCGATAGGTCAATGGCGTACCGTAATTGGAGGCGGGCAAAGTCGCTTCCCACAACAACTTGCCGGACTTGGTATCGAAGGCGCGGATCTTGTCGTCGGTGGTCGCGCCGATGAAGGTCAGGCCGCTCGCCGTCGTGATCGGTCCGCCGGCACTGATCCGGCCGGCATCCTTGAACACCGGATCGGCATTGTCGCCGAGCGGACGACGCCACGCAACAGTGCCCTTGTTGACGTCTACCGCGACCAGCTCACCCCATGGCGGCTTCTGACACGGATTGAGGGTCTCGGGATCCTGGAAGTAGACATAGCCCGCTTTCATGCCCCAGCTGCCGTCAGGCTGCTGCGCGAGTTGCTGCGGACTGCCCAGCGCATTGACGTTGATCACATAGAGGCCGGTGCGCGGATCGAACGAGCCGCCACCCCAGTCGACCCCGCCGAGGCTGCTGGGGAAACCGTTGACGGCGCTGTCGGCGCGGGGCGGCTGGAACATTTTGCTGGGAACCACCAGCAGATCCTTGGTCAGCTTCTCACAGACCGACTTCATCGCCGGCGTCAGATCGTTGATCTCGTCGGCGCTGTAGCTGACCCGCGCGAGCGGCGGCGGTGCGGCCGGCATTGGCTGGGTCGGCCAGGGCTGTTCGCCCGGGATATCGGTATCGGTGGGCACCGGCACTTCGCGCACATCGTAGAGCGGCTTGCCGGTGGTGCGATCGAGGATGAACATCAGGGCAGTCTTGTTCATCACCGCAATGGCCGGGATCGTGCGGCCGTTGCGGCGCACCTCGATCAGCGTCGCGACGGGCAGATCGACATCCCAGATGTCATGATGGACGGTCTGGAAATGCCACAGATATTTGCCGGTGTTCGCATCGACCGCAACGATCGAGTTGGCGAACAGGTTGGCACCCTTGCGATCGCCGCCCCAGCGATCGAAGGTGGGCGCACCAAAAGGCAGGAAGGCGATGCCGCGCTGCGCATCGACGACGACATTGGTCCAGACGTTATTGCCCGAACGCCCCTTCCAGCTGTCGCCTTCCCACGTATCGTTGCCGAATTCGCCCGGACGGGGAATGGAATGGAAGGTCCAGACGAGCTTGCCCGTGCGTGCGTCCCACGCGCGTACGTCGCCCGACGCGCCCTTGACCGGCATCTCCTGCACGCGTGAGCCGGTGATGATGAGGTTGCGGTAGACGGTGGGCGAACTGCTCAGACCGAGCGGTGCGCCGCGATTGCCGTTCATCACCTCCGGCGTCTTCATGTCGACGATGCCGGCGGCGCCGAAATCGGCGGCGGGTTTGCCGGTGGCGGCGTCGAGCGCGATCAGCTTGCCCGCGCGCGTTCCGAAGACGATCCGCGGACCGACGCCGTCGCCGCCCGGCCAATAGGAGACGCCGCGCGTCGCGGCCTGATCGCGCGGCGGCATCGTATAGGCCCATAGCTCACGCCCGGTGGCGGCATCCAGTGCCACCACGCGCGAATAGGGTGTGGGCAGATACATGACGCCCTTCACGACCAGCGGGGTTGCCTCGGACGGCGTAAAGCCTGTGGCGAAACGCTTGCGTACCGCTTCCGGCAAGCCGGGATAGACTTCCACTTTGAAGCCGGCGGGCCGCATATGATAGACCCAGGCCTGGCGCAGCTTGCCGACATTGGCAGGCGTCACCTCCTTCAGCGGGGAGAAGCGCGCATTGCCGCCGTCGCGGCCATAATGAGCCCAGTCACCAGGCGCATCCGCAGCTGCGCAGACGGACGTAAAAGACACCGCAGCCAACGTCGCAAGCAGCGCCGGTCCAACGCCGCGCAAACGGCAAATATGCTGCTTTTCCAAGCGGCTTCCTCTCATCACAGGCGGGCTCCGCCGACATCGACAGGCCGTCATTGTTCTTTATCGAAGGCGATGCTAGCAGCGGGCAAAATCATATACAATATGATCTGACGCTGCTGAGGTGTTTACATCGCAAGAGCGGCAGCCGATCCAGAAGACGCCGAAAAACAGGAGATGGAAATGGCGAATTTGCCGCTGGCGGGATTGAGGGTGCTGGACATCTCGCAAGTGATGGCCGGGCCATTCTGCTGCATGTTGCTCGGCGACATGGGAGCCGACGTCATCAAGATCGAGCCGCCCAAGACCGGCGATTCGACCCGCCATTCCATGGGCTTCCGCCTGAAGGGGGAAGACAGCCCCGGCTTCCTGGCACTCAATCGCAACAAGCGCAGCATCACGCTGAATCTGAAGGACGAGGCGGACCGCGAGGTGCTGTATGCGCTGGTGAAGACCGCCGATATCCTGATCGAGAATGCGCGGCCAGGTGTCTCAGGCCGGCTGGGCATCGATTATGAGACGCTCTCGAAGATTAATCCCCGGCTTGTCTATGCCAGCATCTCCGGCTTTGGGCAGACCGGCCCGTGGGCGCAGCGCCCGGGCTTCGACCTGATCGCGCAAGCCATGTCCGGCATACTGAGTTCGAATGGTTTCCCCAATATGGAGCCGGCGAAGAATTCGATCGCCGTTGCCGATCTGGGCGCCGGCCTGTTCACAGCTTATGCGGTGCTGAGCGCGATCATTGGCCGCCAGACGTCCGGGCGGGGACAATATGTCGATGCGTCGCTGTTGGAAGCGGCGCTCGGCCTTTCCGTATGGGAAACGACCGAATTGTGGGGCACGGGCAAGTCGCCCACGCCAATCGGTTCCGCCAACCGCATGTCCGCTCCTTATCAGGCGGTGCATGCCTCCGACGGCTGGTTCGTCATCGGTGCCGCCAATCAGGGGCTGTGGCTGACTTTCCTGCAGGTGATCGGGCGGACCGAGCTGCAGGAGGATCCGCGCTATTCCACGAATGCAGCGCGTGTGCAGAACCGGCTGGTGCTGATCGAGGATCTGGCACCGACCTTTCTGGCGCGGACCAAGCAGGAGTGGATCGATGCCCTGCTGGCCGCCGGCGTGCCCGCCGCACCGATCCTGGACTATGGCGAGGCGGTTGAAAGCGAGCAGGCAGTCGCGCGCGAGATGGTCATGCAGGTGCCGCACCCGGTGGAGGGCGAGTTCAAGGCGCTGGGTTTCCCCGTCAAGATGCGCGGTACGCCACAGCAGGTGCGCATGCCCCCGCCCCTCCTCAACGAACATGGCGATGCGATCCGGCAGGAGCTGATCGACAAGGGCTTGCTGCAGCCATCGGCGGAGGCGGCGGAATGAGCGACGCCCGTCTCGTCTACGAGAAGAAGGATGGGGCAGCCCATGTCCGCTTCGACAATCAGCGCGCGCATAACGCGCTGACCAGTCAGATGTGGCACGACCTGCGCGACGCCGCCTATGACATTGCGCAGGATCGATCCATCCGTGTCGCCACCTTTCGAGGCGTCGGCGGCAAAGCGTTCATCTCCGGCACCGACATCACCAAATTCGCCGATTATGCGACCGGCCAGCAGGGCGTCGATTATGAGCGCGACATCGACATCTGCATGGGTGCAATCGATGCTATCCCGTGCACCACGATCGCGATCGTCGAAGGCTGGGCCGTCGGCGGCGGCCTCAATATTTCGTCGGCCTGCGACTTCCGCATCGCGACACCGAATGCGCGCTTCGGCTCCCCCATCGGCCGGACGATCGGCAATTGTCTGTCGGCCCATAGCGTGGCGCGGATCGGTGCCGCTATCGGCGTGCAGTTCGCCAAGCGGATGGTGCTGCTCGGCGAGCTGATCCCGGCACCGGAATTGCTCGCGAGCGGCTTTCTCCACCAGATCGTCGAGCCGGACGAACTGGACAGTGCCGCCGAAACATTGTCTCGGCGCGCGGCAGAGAATGCGCCGCTGACCACGGCGGCCACCAAGGAAATGCTACGCCGACTACGTTATGCCGGTTTGCCGGACGTCGAGGATCTTATCGCTCAAGTCTATGGCAGCGCCGATTTCCGGCGTGGCGTGGCGACCTTTCTGGGCGGCACGAAGACGCTACCGGACTGGACCGGCGACTGAGGCATCAGGGGCGCTCAGCGCTGCGGGCGCTCTCCCGGCGGCGGCGCGGCCGTGTCTGGCGGAGGCATTTCGAACGTCGCGCCGCGCTGCCAGGACATGCCGACGACGGCGTTGCCGACCCGCCGGATCCGTGTTTCCGGGCGGCCCATCATCCAGGCACCACAGCCGCCGATGATGAGCGCGACCATTGCGATGCCGCCGATGACCAATGGTGCAAGCCAGCGATCGACGAATGTCGCGATGAGGGCCTGCTCGGGTTCGCCAGCAGGATAATCGACACCGACCTGGTCCCCCACGCGCCACGATGTCGAGCTGCTGACGACCGACGAGCGCACCGTCACCAGGCCGCGGGCTGGATCGCGGAAGGACACCGATATCCGATAGCCCGGACTGTTATCCTGCATCGCCTCCAGGGTGACCGCGCTCACGGTGGCGGTTGCATGCGATGCGGTGGCAAGGAACTGCCAGCGCGCCGCGACGAGCGCCATGGCGATGAGAAGCAAGGCGAGACCGCCGATCAGCGGTCCTTTGACGATCCACGGAAACTTCCAGAATGCGGGCCGATCAGCTGTAGCCATGCCTGCTCCCTCTTTTCCGCTGAACGAGAAGAACTAATCTAAGTTGCATTTCGCAATCCTGCGAATTTCTGAAGACTCCGGGACAATCGCAAAGATCGTCATAACGCACGTTAATGACGTGGTTTTTGGGTCGAAGTGCCGGGAACGGAAGTTTGCGGGCACCCGTTCCTCCAACACACAATACGAACGATCCTTCCCGTCAGCAGCGGCCCTGGCCAGCCGGCCCGGATCGCTGCTGCCCGGAGAGATTAACTGAGAGGCTCATCAATGACGGATGCAGAAGCGAGGCCGTTCGCGGTCGTGACCGGCGGATCCAACGGCATCGGCTATGAGCTGGCACTGCAATTTGCCGATCATGGCTATGACGTGCTGATCGCCGCGGAGAATGCTCAGCATCTGGCAGAAGCGCAGGATGCGCTGGCACAGGACGGCGCCACGATCCATACGCATGCAAGCGACCTCGCCACCGAGGAGGGCGTCGCCAGCCTGTACGCCGCGATTGGCGACCGGGCGGTCGACATATTATGCGTCAATGCCGGGGTTGGGCTGGGCGGGCCGTTCGTCGAGACCGATTTGCAGCGCGAACTGCGCATGATCGACCTCAACGTGCGCGGCGCGGTTCAGCTGACCAAGCTTGTGGTAAGGGGCATGGTGGCCCGCGGAAGCGGCAAGATTCTCTTAACCTCCTCCATCGCCGCCACCCACCCGGATCCGTTCGAAGCCGTTTATGGCGCAACCAAGGTGTTCCTGCGCTGGTTCGGCGAGGCGCTGCGTAACGAATTGAAGGATAGTGGCGTCGGCGTCACCGTCCTGATGCCCGGCGTCACCGATACCGACTTCTTCGCGCGCGCCGACATGCTCGACACCAATGCCGGCGCGTCAAACAGCAAGGATGACCCGGCCGACGTCGCGCGTGCCGCCTTCGATGCGCTGATAGCCGACAAGCACAAGATCCTGCCGACCGTGAAGAACAAGGTGCTCGGCGGGATCGCCGACATCATCCCGGCCCAAGTCGGTGCGCGCGTGCATCGTGCCCTGTCCGAGCCCGGATCTGGCGAGAAGGAGTGAACCAGATGGATAACGCCGAGACGATCAGCCCGCCCCTCCCCGACCAACAGCAGGACGTGCCAGGCAGCACCGCGGCGATGACGCCGCGGCCGGATCATGGCGAGGAAAGCTATCGCGGTACCGGGCGGTTGGAAGGCAAGAAAGCGATCATCACCGGAGGAGACAGCGGCATCGGTCGTGCCGTCGCGATCGCCTTCGCGCGTGAAGGCGCCGACATCCTGATCGCCTATCTAAACGAGGATGAGGATGCCGACGAAACGGCGCGTTGGATCGAACAAGCGGGACGCAAAGCCGTGCTGGTTGCCGGCAATATCGGCTCGGCCGACCATTGCTATGACATCATCGACCGCGCCGTAGCCGAATTCGGGAAAATCGATATCCTCGTCAACAATGCCGCGCATCAGATGACGTTCGAGCGACTGGAAGATATTCCGGATGAGGAATGGGAGCAGACCTTCCAGACCAACATCCACGCCATGTTCTATCTCGCCAAGGCAGCGGTGCCCCACATGCAGGGTGGCGCTATCATCAACACCACTTCGGTCAATGCCGACATGCCGAAGCAATCGCTGCTGCCTTACGCAACCACCAAGGGTGCGATCCAGAATTTCTCCGGCGGCCTTGCCCAGATGCTGGCAGACCGCAACATCCGGGTGAATTGCGTCGCTCCGGGGCCGGTATGGACCCCGTTGATCCCGTCGACGATGCCGCCGGATCAGGTGAAATCCTTCGGCGAAGATTACCCTATGGGTCGCCCAGCGCAGCCGAAGGAACTGGCGCCGGTTTACGTCATGCTGGCCACGGATGAGGCGAGCTATGTGTCCGGCGCGACGGTGGCCGTCACAGGTGGCAAGCCGATCATTTAAATTTGGCTGGTGGGCCCTGCGGCCGACCGGCTTTCACTTCGACTGCAGAACCAGGCGTCCAAGCGGCGGCCGCAGCACCATCCGACGCGCCATCGCAATCAGGGCATCGCGGCTTGTGATCGCGCAGTAACTGGTTTTCAGGATGCTCAGTTGCGGCCCTTGGCGCCAATATTCGGCGGGGCACTCGCGGGGCAACACGTCGAAGGCGGTGACCACGCCGGATTGCGGTGCACTCGACAGCAAGATGTAGTCGCTGCCGGGCATTGCCCCCTGCTGCAGTGCCCAAAGCGCGACCGGTCCTTGGCGCCCCACAGCCGTTCCCAATTCGATCAGGTAGGCTGCTCTGCTCGGTGCTGCGCGAAGCATGCTTCGACGCTCCGCATCGCGCGACATCATGATGCAATGGACGACACCATAATTGGTCCAGCGATACCAAGTTGGATCTTCCTCAGGATCGCTGCTGTCGAAACGCCAATCACCATATGCGATCTTGGTCACACAGCCGAACGACGCGTCATCCTGGAAAGAGCGCGGCCACATCGTGTCGGCATCGCCTGCCCACAATGGAAGATCGGAATGGATGAGTTCGTCCTGTGGCGGTTGGGCGTCGGCAGCGTCATCCTGAGGCGCGGCCAGCAGCATCGCGGCGAGCATCAATAAAGGTGTCATGGCATTCCCCCCGCATAATATGGGGCATGGGACGTTCTTACCGAGCCGTCCGCGTAACAGCCTGCCGCCAGCAGTTGGTGATAGGCGGGGGTCGATGAGGCGCCAAGGGATGGATGCAACGGACGGCAGGCCGATTGCCACTGTCTCGTATACCTTCGCGCTTCCATGGGCGCGCCGACATGGGTCGTTGGTCACGTAACGACACGAAGAATAAGCATAATATTTCCATGCCCGGATAGTCAAAGATCAAAGGACTAATGCTATCCTACGAAAAATACGGGATAAATTGCCGCGCCTACCGATATCCCAGCGCCCGGCGGAACCCTGTCACAAGTGAACAGCCACGCCTTTTCTACGATCTTTTGGAACTATACGCTGTGTCGGACGATGTGCTGCAGCTGAGCGTAGCAATGACCGCACGCGGTCGAGTGACATGGGAGGTCTGCAATGAGCTTGATGACGATACTTTTCAGCCTCATTTTCGGCGCGTTGTTCGCATGGGCATGCTATACGATCGCCGGGAAGAAGGGCCGTGATACCACTTTGTGGGGATTCATCGGCTTCTTCGGTGGCCTGATCGCTTTGATCGTTCTTCTTTGCCTGTCCGATGAATCGGCGAATAAGCCGTTGAATGTTCCTGAAAATAGATAAAATGGACCCTGCGGACGTTCCAACACGAGGTCTGCATCGGCAAGAAATGATGTGCGGGGCCAGCCGGAGGCGCACACCGCGGAGCCCCGCCTATGTCCGTCCTCACGACTTCCACGAAGCGAACGCGCGTACGACGTCAAAGGGCTTCATGCAGCCTTGGCGGCCGGAGCATCGAAGACCGCGCCAGCGGTCCGCGCCGCCCCTACCCTGCGGGCTTGGTCGCAACGATCTTGATGCCCGCCATCATCGGCTGGGACGGTGGCAGCGCGACCTGCCCCGCCGGGAATCCGTTGGCCTGGAACATATAGGCTTCGATATCGGACACCGTCTTCCCGCTGAGGCTACCAGGCGCGCTCTGCGGCATAGTCGTGTGAATACGTTCGAACAGATCGCCCGCGGAGGTGTTGTTCCAGTTGTTCAGGAATGCGCTGCCCGACAAAGGCGGCGCGACATCGCCGCCGGTCAGCGAGGCACCGTGGCAGGCGGCGCATTGTTCGTCATACGCGGCCTTGCCGCGACCCGCTTGCTCCGCCGTATAGACGCCCGACCAGACCGAACGTTCGGTGGCCTGAGCGTGAGCAATGGCGGCGCCAACGAGCAGCATGGCAACACCGCACGAGGCGGCACCGATACGACGAATATTCGACATCCTGACCATCATGCTTTCCCTGGCAAACGATACGCGACAAGCTCGGCACTATAATTACCGCCGCCGATCGCGACGACAATATATTGTTTTCCTTTAAGCATATAAGTCATCGGGGAGCCGCTCTGCGGGGCCGGCATATAGACCGCGCCTTTTTCTTCCCCCGTCGCCTTGTCATAGGCGCGCAGCATCGCACCGCGCACGCCTTATTCATTGGTGTAGAAGCCGGCCTCACCACAGATGACCAGCGTCTTGGTCGCCAACGGGCCGAGGTTGCCGGGGCGGCCGGTCCGCGGGATCTTAAGCCCTTTGAGCTTGGGATGATTGCGGATGTCGTCCGGCGTCTCACCATGCGCCACCTGCCAGGTGATATCCCCCTTGGACAGATCGATCGCCGTGATGCGGCCGTAAGGCGGCTTGATGATCGGTAGCCCTTCGACCGTCAGGAAGCCCGGCGGACGCGTGGGCGCCTTTTGCCCGGCGGGAACCTTCGGCGGCGGCGGCGGACCGCGGAACGCACCCGGCGGCAATTCCGCGCCCATCGAAATCTGCGGCCGCGGCGTGTTGCCCGCGACGCCATGGACATAGGAGAAATCGGATACAGCCGGATCCTGATTGGGAATGATCCCAAGAAGCGCCGGCTGCGTCTTGGAATAGACGTAGACGGTGAAATTGTCGGGATCGTAGGACCCTCCCGGCCAATTGGTGCCGCCCTGCACGCCAGGCAGTGCGATCGTGCCCCAGCGGCCAGGCCGGCTCAGCACCGGTGGCGTGTAGAGTGGGCCGAGCTTGTAATCCTTGACGAATTCCACCGCGGCCGCGCGCAGCTCCGGCGTGAAGTCGATCAGATCGTCGATGCCGATCCCCTGCCGGTCGTAAGCTGGCGGTTTGCTCGGCACGGGTTGGGTCGGCGAATACCATTCACCGGGAACGTCGCCTTTCTCTACCTTGCGCTCGATGATCGGCCACAAGGGCTTGCCGTTGGTGCGATCCAGCACGAACAGGAAGGCCTGCTTGGTCGGCTGCGCCAGGGCTTTGACGATGCGGCCCTTGTGCGGGATGTCACACAGGATTGGCGCGCAGGGCAGATCGCGGTCCCACAGGCCGTGATGCTCGAACTGATAATGCCATTTGCGCACGCCGGTATCGATGTCGAGCGCCACCAACGTCTCGCCGAAAAGAGCATTGCCGCGCCGGTACATGCCCATCTCGTCACCGGTCGGCTGTTCGACCGGCACATAGACGAGGCCAAGCTCTTCGTCGGCCGACATTTCGGCCCAGACGCCGCCATTGCCGGCTTCATCGGCATCGCCGTTCAGCCAGGTTTCGTAGCCGAACTCGCCTTTGCGCGGGATGGTGTGGAAGATCCATTTGCGGCGGCCGGTCGTGACGTCGAAGCCGCGAACATAGCCCTTCACATTCTTGCGCGTCGCCGGAACGTCACCCGCCGTATGGGCGGCCCCCACCACCACGACATTGCGGGCGATCAGCGGGGTCGCATGCAGCCCGACGTCCGAATTGACGAGATCGATCTCCTGATCGAAATCCTTCTTGAGATCGACCACGCCATCGGTGCCGAACGCCGGATCCGGAATACCAGTCGCAGCGTCGAGGGAGATCAATTGATAGCCGGTCGTAACGTAGAGAATGCGTTCCTTGGTTCCATCGGTCCAGTAAGAACAGCCGTGGCCTGACAGTTGGCGCGGCGAGTTGAGCGCGCGGCGACCTTCGTCAAGCCGATGCATCCACACCAATTCGCCGGTCGCCGCATCCAGCGCTACACAGGCCCGTCTTGAACCTGCAGTGGTGAACAGCCGCCCCTTGATCAGCAGCGGCGTGGATTCGAACTGATATTCCTTGCGCGCGCCCAGTGCGTCCGTCTTGAACGTCCAGGCAACCTGCAGATCGTTGAAATTATCCGCATTGATCTGCGCCAGCGGCGAATAACGCGTATTGGCCTGATCCGCGGCATAATGGCGCCATTCGGTATCGGCCACGGGCGCCGCGGGAGATGCTGCCGCCGGCGCCGCAGCCGAGAGCCGGGCGCCGGGAAGCAGCCCCGAAAGCACGAAGGTCGATGCGGTACTGGCGAGCAAGCCCCGCCGCGAAATGCCTTCCATCTTCATCCTCACGTTGGGCTTATCGGTGCCCTTGTGCTTGTTTTTTGGTCCGCGCCGTCCGCTACCAGCTAACGGCGATATATTTGGCTTCGCAATATTCGAGCAGGCCGTGATGCGCGCCTTCGCGACCGAGCCCGCTTTGCTTCACGCCACCGAACGGTGCCGCCGCATCGGAGACAAGGCCGCGATTGACGGCAACCATGCCGCATTCGATCCGCTCGGCAACCTGGAGCGCGCGCTTCAGATTGTCCGAATAGACATAAGCGGCGAGACCATATTCGGTGGCGTTGGCGAGCGCGATCGCCTCTTCCGGATCGTCGAACGGGATAATCGCGGCGACCGGCCCGAACACCTCGGTCTGGAGGATTTCGGAGCCCGGCTGAACATTGGAGATAACCGACGGCGGATAGAAGAAGCCTGCTCCCGCCGGCGTTTCGCCGCCGAGCGCCACCGTGGCGCCCCTGTTCACCGCGTCCGCGACGAGGCTTTCGATCTTGTCGATCGCGGCGCGGTTGATCATCGCGCCGCATTGCGTGCCGTCGGACAGACCTGGACCCATCTTCATCGCCCCCATCCGGTCGACCAGCTTGGCGACGAAGGCGTCATGGATACCGCGCTGGACATAGAAGCGGTTGGCGGCGGTGCAGGCTTCGCCGGCATTGCGCATCTTGGCGACCATCGCCCCCTCGATCACATCATCGAGATTGGCATCGTCGAACACCAGGAAAGGCGCATTGCCGCCCAATTCCATCGAGGAGCTGATCACCGAATCCGCCGCCTCGCGCAGCAGGATGCGGCCAACCTCGGTCGATCCGGTGAAAGACAATTTGCGCACGCGCGGATCGTGAAGGATGGCACTGCAGACCGGGCCGGGATCGCTGGTATTGATGATGTTGACGACGCCATCGGGCACGCCAGCGCGGCGCATGATCTCCGCCACGGCAAGCGCGGTGAGCGGCGTTTCCTCCGCCGGCTTGAGGATGCAGGTGCAGCCGGCGGCAAGCGCGGGCGCGATCTTCCGCGTGGCCATCGCCGCGGGGAAATTCCACGGCGTGATCAGCAAGGCGATGCCGATCGGCTGATATTGCACCAGGATGCGGTTGGCGCCGGACGGCGACATGCCGAGATCGCCGGTGATGCGCACCGCCTCTTCGGCATACCAACGGAAGAATTCGGCCGCGTAGGCGACTTCGCCGCGCGCATCGCTCAAGGCTTTGCCATTCTCGGTCGAGATGAGTTGTGCCAGCCATTCCTGCTGCTCCATCATGCCGTGGAAGCAGGCGAGCAGGATGTCCGCACGCTTGCGCGGGGGCGTGGCCGCCCACGCGGCTGCGGCTGCGGCCGCGGCATCGACGGCTGCGATGCCCTCCGAGACATCGGCATCCGCGACAGACGTGATCACCTGCTCATTAGCCGGATCGAGAATGTCGATCCGCTTGCCGGTGGTAGAAGGTAGCCAGGCGCTGCCGATCAGCAGATCGGTGGGAATGGCGAACGGACCCGGCTGGCCGTCCTGCGGGGTGGCGTAACTATTTACGGCGGACATGGAGGATACCTTGTTCAGATCGTGCGCAGAGCCGCGCGATCACCGGAATAAGCGGCGCGCGTGATGCTCTGCATGGCGGCGAGATCGAGAGGACGGGGATTGTTCTTGACGAGCCGCGCGGCGTTCAGCGCGTTCTCCGCGACGAATTCCTGCTGATCCGCCGGCAAGCCGAGCGCGGCGAGCGAGACCGGGATTTTCACCGAGGCCAACAGGGCCGCGACCGCGTCGATGAAGGCCTGCGACATGGCGTCCGGCGATCCTTCCGGGAGGCCGATCGTCTGCGCGAGTTCGGCAAAGGCACCGACGCAGGACGGGCGATTGAACTGCATCACATAGGGCAGCAAGGTCGCCACGCCGTCACCGTGAGCGGTGTGGGTGAGATTGCCCACCGGATATTGGAGGGCATGGGCGGCCGCCGTGCCGGCCGTGCCGAAGGCGCAGCCCGCGGCGAGCGCTGCGAGCATGAGCCCTTCGCGCGCTTCGACATCGGATCCGTCGCGATAGCCGCGCTCCAGATATTTGAAGACGTTCGCGACCGCGAGCTTGGCGAAATGATCCGACAGCACGTTCTTGCCGACGAACACATGCTGTTCGGTCAGCATCGCGTCGATCGGCCGTGCCAGCGTGGTGAAGGCCTCCACCGCATGCGTGAGCGCGTCGGCACCGGAGCAGGCGGTCAAGCCGGGTGGGCAGGTGACGGTGAGTTCGGGATCGCAAATCGCGATCAGGGGAATGAGATGCGGGCTGGCGATGCCCACCTTCGCGCCGCGCTGCTCGTCCGCCACCACGGCGACGGGCGTCACTTCGGAGCCCGTGCCGGACGTGGTCGGCACCGCGATGAGCGGAATGACCGGCCCAGGCACGGCGAACTCGCCATAATAAGCGCGCACGTCGGCACCATGGGTCAGCAGCACGGCGACGACCTTGGCCATGTCCATCGAGCTGCCGCCACCGACGCCGATCACGACATCCGGCGCGAAGCCGCTGACTTCCGCGACGCAGGCCTCGATCGAGCCGATCGGAAGATCCGGGATGGTCTGGTCGAAGACGCGCGTCTCGACCCCGTTCGCCGCGAGATCGGCGAGCATGTCCTGGAATTCCGGCTGCGCGCTCTGGCGCGGATCCGTGCAGAGCAAGGCCCGCTTGCCGATCTTCGCGGTGGCGGAGCCGAGCGCCCGGCGTTGGCCGCGCCCGAACAGGATCGAGCGCGGGAGGCGCAGCGCGCCGAACATGGGATGCATGTCTGTCACTTCTTGGTGCCGTTCGCCCGATATTGCTTGAGATAGGCGACGACGTCCGCCTGGTCCTGCGCGTTGGACAGGCCGGGGAACGCCATCTTGGTGCCGGGAACCACTTTCATCGGCGCCTGCAGGAAGCGGGCGAGCGTAGGGGCATCCCAGGTGAGGCCGAATTTCTTCATCGCGGCCGAATAAGTATAGCCGGGCAGCGTCCCCGCCTTGCGGCCGAACACCCCGTTCAGGTTAGGGCCCATGCGGGTACCCGGCGTCGCGCCGATGACATGGCAGGCAGCGCAGCGTGCGAACAGCTGCTGGCCGTGCGTGGCATCGCCCTTGGGCGCGGCCGATGCGGCAGCGGCCGACATCAGGGTCACGCCGGCAATCAGGAACCTCCGACCGATCGTTGGCTTACTCTTCACGCTGCCTCCTCACGATAAAATCTGCGCTCGGGATTGACCGTGAGCATCAGCAGCCCGGCAAGGAACGCCAGCCCTGCGATGACGGCGAATGCCGAGCCCCAACCATAATAAGTGGCAAGGCGCGCCGTGACCGCGACCGCGATCGCCGCGCCGATATTGCCGAGTGTGTTCATCACCGCGGACACTGATCCGGCAAATTCGCCACCGACGTCGAGCGTGACCGCCCAGGAAACGCCGACCGTCAATTCCAGCGCGAACAGAGCCAAGGCGAACCAGGCGATGCTGACCAACGGATCGGCCACCCACGCCGCAAGCGATACGGCCACAGCCGAGACCCAGAAGCCGAACACGGAAACAACGGCGCGGGCGAAGCGCAACTTGCCGGTGCGCTTCAGGATCTCGTCCGAGACGACACCGCCGGTGATATCCCCGATCAGACCGGCCAGGAACGGCAGGCTCGCGTAGAAGCCCATCGTCTTGAGATCGAGCCCGCGAGCGGCATTCAGATATTTGGGAAACCAGCTCAGGAAAACGCCGATGTCATAGGCGTAGCAAAAGTACATCGCCCCCAGCAGCCACATTTGCGGGTTTGGCAGGATCTGACCCCACGGGACTTGGCGCTTGCCCTTGCGAAAATGGCCGAGCGCATCGTTGATGCGGGTAAGTTCGCCTTCATTGACCGAAGGATGCTCGGCCGGCGTGTTACGGTAGAACCGATACCAGAGCAGCGCCCAGACGATACCGACGAGCGAGAAGAGCAGGAAGGGCAGGCGCCAGCTGAGCGCGGTCAGGCCGACCAACGTCACCACCATGATCGGCGTGACGGTGCTGCCGAACCGCGATCCGGCGTGGGTCGCGCCCTGCGCGAGCGCGCGTTCGGACGGCAGCATCCAGCGCGACAAGGCACGATTGGCGATCGGGAAGGACCCCGCCTCTCCCATGCCGATCAGGAACAGGCAGACCCCCATGGAGGCGGCCGACCAGGTGAGCGAGGTCAACGCAGTGAAGACGGACCACCAGATCACCACGCAGGTCATCGCCAGGCGTGGGCCAACCTTGTCCCCGAACCAGCCGCCTGGAATCTGGAAGGCGGCATAAGCGATGCTGTAACAGAACAGCACCCACCCCATGGTGATGGTGCTGATGCCGAAATCCTTCTCGATGAAGGGCGCGGCGACCGACAGCAGCACGCGATCGATATAGGTGATGAAGTAAGCGGCGATGACGAAGCCGAGCACCTTGTAACGAGCGCGGCTCGCCCGCACGAGCAGGCCGGACGCTACGGCGCGCGGCGGTATGGCATCGGCCATAGTGTCGTTCATTGCGCCGCGCCGCAGGCGTCGGCGGGACGGCCGGTGCAGGTCTGCCAGATCGTCGGCACCTTCTTGCCGGCGATGAAGACCTCATGGATCGTGCGGGTATTACGGATGTCGGCAACGGGGTTCTTGTCGAGCACCAGCAGATCGGCCCATTTGCCCGTCTGCACCGTGCCGATGTCTCGCGCCCCGATGAATTCGGCATTCGCGCTGGTGGCGGCGGTCAGCGCCTGCAGCGGGGTGATCCCCGCTTGGACCATCAATTCCAGCTCCCAATGCGCGAAATAGCCGGGGAAACGCGCGGTTGGGCCGCTGTCCGTCCCCATGCCGTAGCGGATGCCGGCCTTCGCCTCGGCAGCGAAATTCTGCATCGCGTAGCGCAGGGTCGGCGCATATTTGGGGAAGTTCGGCGCGGACGACAGCTTCTGCGCGCGTTCCGGGCTGGCGAGCTGGGTCAGCACATCGGGGGTGACGCCGCGCGTGAAGAAAGGATCGTTCAGAAAAGGCAGCGTGGCGTAGGTGAAGGAGGCTTCACGGCTGAGCGTCGCCGCCATCTGCCACACGCTTTTGGCCTTCATCTGGCTGAGCAGCGGCGCGTCCACCGCACGATCCCGTACTTCATGCGCGAAGGCGCTCACGCCCTCGCGCGTCAGTTCGGCGGCGTTGTCATAATAGAAGATGTGGGCGACCGTTTTTTTGCCGTCCTTGCGCGCCTGATCGATCACCGCGGTGCTGATCGCGGGCGGCATCCTTTCGGAGAGTTGACCGAATTCGTCGTCGACCCACAGCTTGATCATGTCGACATTCTTGGCGGCCTGGGCGTCGACCATGCGCCGCGCTTCTTCCGGCGTTGCGACTTGCTGGTCGAGCCCGGGTACGCCGCCATAGCTGCCCTTGAAGACGACGCCCTGACCCACCGTGAAGACGCGCGCCTTGTCGGGGCGGGTCGCGCGTTCGGCATCGCGGATCGGGAAGATCAGATCCTTCTCCGTTCCCAGCGTCTGCACGCTGGTGACGCCATAGGCGGCATAGAGGTGGAGCTGGCCGTCGATATTCTCCGGAGTCTGATATTTCAGATCCTGCGCGATGCCGTTGACGAGGCCGAGATGGACATGGCTGTCGATCAGGCCGGGCATCAGATATTTACCCGACAGATCTTCCGTCGTGGCACTGGCCGGCGCCTTCAGCCGCGCGGACGGACCAACCCAGGATACTTTTCCATCGGTAATGATCAGGGCCTGGTTCGCGATCGGCGCCTTGCCGGTACCGTCGATCAGGGTAAAGTTGCGAAGGACGACGGTTTCCGCGCTCGCTCCGCCTGCCAATGCCGTTGCCGCCAATGCTGCAATCACGGCAGCCTTACGTCGGAACACCGGCCTCTTGATCGATCCCATCTGACATCCTCTCCAGACCTAGTTTCATATCATATATGATCCGGTTAGGATGGTGGTACGGGTCGGACGGCGGGCCGTCAAGCACCCCCGACCAAGTTTATGCGCCGTTGATTTGTAGAAGAATTTTGGTGCGGCTGGACATCTCCTGCCCTTCCTTCTGAGGAGGGGACGCCCGATCCTGGGGAACGTTGAACCGCCCGGATTATTCTGCCGCCGCGCCCGCCGAAGCGCGATCCATACGTTCCTGTGAACGCTTCAAATGCTCACGCACCGCCTCTTCGGCAGCGGCCGGATCGTGCGCCATCAATGCCTCGATGATCCGCTGATGCTCCGCTGCGGCCTCTTCCGGAGCATTAGTGCTGTAGAGCGAGCGGAAGATCTGAAGATGCGCATGCAGCCGCTCGATCGTCTCCGCGATCAGGCGGTTGCCGCTGCCGGTCGCGATCAGGCGATGCAGCTTCGCATCCGCCTCGGCAAAGCGTGCGAAATCGCGGTCATTGCCTTCGGCGACACCGCGCATGCCCTCGTCGATTTCCTGCAGCGTGACGAGCGTCTCGTCATCCATCTTCTCGGCCGCGCGCGCCGCCGCATAGGGTTCGATCAGCAGCCGCAGCGCATACAGGTCCTGCACCTCCTCGCGCGACATGCGCGGGCTGGCGCGATAGCCGACATTGGGCATCTTGGAGACCAGCTTCTCCGCCTCCAGCTGGCTCAAAGCTTCCCGGATCGGGGTTTGCGAAATGCCGAGCTGGCGCGCGACCGTGTCGATCGCGATCCGCTCACCCGGCGCGATCTGCACCGTCATCAGCATTTCCAGCAGATGATCATAAGCCCATTCGACCAAAGTCGGCCCGGCTGCGGGGCGCCCTGCCTTGGCCGTCGGCGGGACGATGGCCGGCGGCGATGCGGTAATGGCGGAACGATGGTTAGTGCGAGGGACCGGCTGCATGGACACATAAACCCTATAGGATATTGCGCCATTGGGGAAAAGGCCGATCCACGCTTACACGCCCCATCCGTCGCATGACGATCGCAACGATTTTAAACCTATCACGATCAGCGAGATAGCCCATGTTCACGCCGATTTGCCGGTATCAGTGCGGGGGCGGAGCCGCTTCATTCGTTGTGAAAGGTCGTTCGCTCGCGCGCGCTAATCGCCGAGTCTCATGCGCCTGACGCCGTTGACCGACAGGCTTGCTTCAAGACCACGAGCCGCTAGCCGGCTGGCTGCGCGCGCAACGCGCGGAAGATCTCCGCCTCCCGTGCACGATAGGGTGTGCCGTCGGGCCGGACCAGGTCGTGAAACCAGACGACCGGCTGCTGCAGCGTATAAGGTCGTTCCCAGCTGTCCCATGGCAGGTTCGTCTGGATCTTGCCTTGCACGAACCCCCAGTTGACCATGCCGACATTCTCCCGCCGCGCCAGCGGCAGGACCGTATCGACGGTGGATCCGGCGCTGCGCGCCATCCATTCGGTGCAGATGATCGGCCGGCCATATTCTTTAAGCTGACGCACGCGCTGCTCGAACTGCTCTGGCCAATCATAATTGTGGAAGGTGATGACATCCGATTGATCGAGCTGGATCCGCTGGATGGGATCAAGCTTCGGGCGATTGCCGGGAGACCAGTCGCCGCCGTTCCAGACGCCGCTGGTCAGGGGCTGAATGGGATGCTGGCCCCGGGCCCATGCGAAGATCTGCGGCAATAGCGCGGTGATGCGCGCTTTTTCTTGTGGCAGCTGCAGCCCGTTATAATTGCCGCCGCCACCATTATCGGGCTCGTTCCAGACGTCCCAGGCGAGAATGCGCTCGTCACGGGCAAAGCTGCCGACGATATCCTCGACGTAGGATCGAAACCGTCTATCCTGTTTGGGATTGACCAGGTCGGTGCGGCTCGGGCCCTGGACCCAGCCGGAATTATGCACGCCGGGGATCGGCGGACGTTGCGGGCCGATATGCGGATCCGGATCCCAGCAGCTGTCGAATAGCACGAATACGGGCTTGATGCCGTGGCGGGCCGCGATCGTCAGGAATTGGCCGATCCGCTGCTTCAGCCCCGCCGGATCTTCCTGCCACGCCAGATCGTGGAGAAACACGCGCATCGTGTTCATTCCGAACCGGGTCTGCGCCCACCCTAATTCCTTGTCGATCCGGACAGGATCCCAACTTGCTGCCTGCCACATCTCCAGCTGGTTGATGGCGTTGGCGGGGACGTAATTGGCCCCGCTCAGCCAGGGCTGCCGCGCATACCAGCCATTGGCCTGAGCCGTGGACCAACGCTCGGCCACCGCCGCATGCGCGACTGAGGCAGTCAGCGCGACCGCCCCAAGCGCAAACCGGACGACGGCCTTCATCAGCCTGCGCTCAGCGCGCCGGCGCGGTCGAGAAACGCAGCACGATCACATTGTGGTAGGTCTGGCCGGGATCGAGCCGGACCGAGCCGAAGGACGGCTGATTGGGCGTATCCGGGAACATCTGGGGCTCCAGCACGATCGCATCGCCCTCGCGATAGAGCTTGCCGGCCTTGCCGATCAGGCTCGCGTCCAGGAAGTTGCCCGAATAGAATTGCAGGCCCGGCTGATTGGACAGCATCTCCATCACGCGGCCATGGACCGGTTCCTCGACGCGTACCATGAGGCGCGGCTGCGCGGCGATCTTGCGATCGATCACCCAATTATGATCATAGCCCTTGCCGAAGACGATCTGCTGATCGGACGCATCCCGCACGCGTGCACCGATCGCGGTGGGCTGGCGGAAATCGAAGACGGTACCGGCCACCGAGCGGATCTCGCCGGTCGGGATCGCACCGGCATCGGTGGGCGTGTAAGCGTCGGCCGGGATCGTCAGGAGATGGCCCATCGCGCCGAGTGGAGACCCCTCGCCTGCCAAATTCCAATAAGCATGATTGGACAGGTTGACGACGGTCGGCTTGTCGGTGGTCGCCTTGTAATCGATCGTCAGCTGGTTCTTCTCGTCGAGCGCATAGGTGGCGAGCGTTGTCAGCGTGCCGGGATAGCCCTGATCACCATCCGGGCTCACATAGCGCAAGGTCACGCTGGCCGATGCACCATCCTTGACGGACACCACGTCCCAGATAACCTTGTCGAAGCCCTTGGTACCGCCATGAAGCGCATTGGCACCGTCATTGACCGGGGTCTGGTAGCTTTTCCCATCGAGCGTGAAGCGGCCCTTGGCGATCCGGTTCGCGACCCGCCCAACGGTTGCGCCGAAGAAGGCCGGCTTCTTCAGATATCCTTCGATCGTCGGGAAACCCAAAGCCACGTCGGCCTTCTGGCCATCCCGATCGGGCACGATCAGCGACTGGATCGACGCTCCATAGGTGATGATGCGCGCCTGCATGCCGGCGCCGTTGGAGAGCGTGATCGCCTCGACGGAACGCCCATCGGCCTGGCCGAACGAGGCGCGGGACACGGTTGCCGCGCTTGCACCGGAGGCGGCGCCGGCAGCAGCCAGCAAGGACATGATCATTCTCCAGTTGCGCATCGCTCTTCCCTTTCCGCCAGCGTCCCGGCTCACCCGAACGTTGATTTTATATGATTTCGGCGCCGCCGGAGTGTCGACGGCCGCCGCGATTTAGCATGTGATCCGCCAGAAGGGAGGGGGCAAATAGACCAGTCGATCGTCGAGGCGCCAATGGGCCGGCCGGGGATCCCAGCACTCGGCCGGTCGCACCCAGATTGTCAGCGTGCCGGCCGCTTCAACCGGTCTCTTTATCGCCGTATAGCGCCTGGAATGTCGGCGCATTCGCCCGGACGGACCATGACGTCAGGTTGGACAGCAGATTGACCTGGGTCGCCGATAGCTCGGTATTGAACGTGTCATAATTCGGGAAACCGTAGACGTCCTGCTCGACGTCCACGAGGCCTCGCACCCAATTGTCCGAGATGCTGTCGAACCAGCTGCTCGCATAAGCAAGGTAGGTCCAGACCAGCGTCACCGTCTTGCCCGCCGCCACGTTGAACCAGCGATTGTCCACCGTCGTGAGCGTCTGCGCGAAGATCGGCGCCGCAGTTCCATTCTTGCTCGCGTTCCACAGACCTTCAAGCAATGGCTGGAAATCGGAGGAACTGAAAACCTGGTTGAACTGGAAGACGGGCTGGGGCGGATCGATCGCCCCCTCGTAAAGAGCATAACCCTGACCCTCGACATACGGCTGGTAGCCGAACAACGGCGGCAGGCAATCATCCACCACGATGGTGCCGGCGCTATCCAACCGCAGCAGCGTCTCCACATTCAGGAAAGCGATAACGTTATCGATATCGGCGTAAGACAGGATCGACGCGACGCCGCTATTTTCCAGCGAACCGCCATCCGCAAATTCGGACTCTGCCACCCGCTCGGCAACGGGCGGGTTCACCGGGCTCCAATATTGATATTTGGGCACGATGGACTGGAGGATGGCGAGGTCCCGCAGGCTCTGGTGGAGATCCGAAGCCGCCAGTGGACCGGCCGGCGATGCGGCGATCGCTGCGTCGACCTTGGCGTGCAGCTGCGCCCTTTCCTCGGGCCCGCGCGCCACCTTCTCGATCGCCCGCGGTCCATGCAGGCGCAGTGCGGCGGCGAACCGCGCGGGCGAACCTGCCCAGAGCTTCATATGTTCGATCAGCGTCTCCGCAAAGGCGGCGCTGCTTGTGCCCAGCGCGTCGGTCAGAGACCATTGGCTCGACTGGATGATCCGGGTGAGACTGTTCGTCGGAGGGATCGGATCGGAATCGAAGGCGAAGCTGGACACCGCACCGCCGCCGACCGCACGATTGTTCACGTCGATAGCGCCGGGAGGGCTCGCCAATATACCGGTGATGAACGGCGTCGAATGGACCGGAGCGAGCAGCGCCTGCTGCGATCCGACGCTTACCGACAGACTGCACAAACTGATTAGATAAGGCCGCTGCTGGCCTGACACGGACGCCACCAGATCCGCGTTTTCGTTCGCCAGCCCAGGATTGTCGCCCCGGATTCTCGCAAGCGAGGTCGCGTCATAGGAAAAGAACTGCGTCGGCAGCTGATCGATGCCGGGCACGTACAAACCATAGGGCTGAAGGAAGGTCTCCCCCATCAGCACCTGCCATAACTCGCTGCTTGGCACGCCATAATGGTCATAGAGCAGCAGCGCCTGGACGGCGAGCGCCGCGAGCGAGAAGCCCGAGGTAATCTGGCCGGCAATGCCGTTGGGCGGCAAATTGCCCAGCCCATCCACCGTCAAGTTTGCGGGCTCGACATACGCGCCCAGGAAGTCGCTGTCGCTGAAGCGATCGGGCAGGAAGATAAAGGGTATCCCGATCCATCCGCCGCCCGACACCGTCGACAAAGCGCGCGTTTGATTGAGCAAGCTGGAGCCGTTTGCCTGCAGCGCCTGCAACGCCTGGAGCTGACCAATCCCCGCGGAAAAGGCGCGCGAACCGCCCCCACTCAGGCAAATGCCGACATTGCCGGGGGTCTGGCGTGGGACGAAGCTGCCGGTGTCGTCCGGCGCGGCGCTGCTGCCCGTCAGGAATAATTCCGTAAAATAAGGGCCTGTGGCAGTATATTCGCCAGGAACGACATCGGTTCCCTTGATCTCGCCCGCACCTGATTGCTGATTTTCACCAACAGCTGCCATCCTCTTTCTCCAAATCATATTTCATCGGAAAACAGACAACATCAGATTCAGCATTATCAAAGCAGCATGTACAATGCTGCGCCCCAGAATCGCATCGGCTTATAGCCGGCATGATTACAATAACCTCATGCTACCATCATGCTAAAGTACAGGCAGCTTCGTTACATCCGCTTTGGTGCTATTACTTTGAAGTTGCTGCTGCAGCTCGGCTGGCAGACATGACACTCCAACTCCTCTAGCGCTTCAGCGGAAACACGCTCGATGAAGAGGTGCTGCCGATCGGTGTTTCGATACGTCCTTCGGCATAAGGTTCGAGCCGGTCGCGGTGCCCCCCCTTCGCAACAGGCAGGACAAGGCTCGATCCAATCTGCGCTGCAAACCGCCGCGACGCTGGCGCATGTCATATCCAATTCCAGCCGCCAGGACGATTGCGCTGCCCCAAAATCCGCCCTAACCAGCCGCACGATTCATCATATAATATCGCGCGGAGCAGAGGATGGATGTCGGCGAGCTGATCACGATCGACTGGGGCACGACCAATCGCCGCATCTTCGCCTTCGATAGCGCTGGCAAGACCAGCCTGCGCCAGGCCGACGCACTCGGCGTGACGGCGGTCGCCGCGGGCGGCTTTCAGGCGATCATCGACGACCTTCGCGCAGTGCACGGCGATCGCCTGTTTCTGCTCGCCGGCATGATCGGGTCCAATCGCGGCTGGGTCGAGGCGCCTTATATCCCCTGCCCGCTGTCGCTGGACGACCTGGTCAGCCGCCTGGAATGGGTCGAGCCTGGTCGCACCGCGATCGTCCCCGGCGCCTGTATCACCGACGGTGCGCGCGTCGATGTCATGCGCGGCGAGGAGGTTCAGTTGCTGGGCGCAGCCGCGGCGGGTTTGGTACCCGCGGATGTCGGCCTGTGCCATCCCGGCACCCATGCCAAATGGGCCGAGCTAAAAGATGGCGCGCTGGTCAATTTCCGTACCGTGATGACGGGTGAATTGTTCGCGCTGCTGCGCGCCCATTCGCTGCTGGCGGCGCAGATGAAGGGGGACGCCGTGGATGGGCCCGCCTTCCGCGAAGGCGTGGCGCGCGGCTTTGACGACCGAGCGTTGACAGCAGATCTATTCGGCACGCGAGCGCGCATCTTGCTGGGACGGCTGGAGCCAGACGATGCAGCTTCTTACGTCAGCGGCCTGCTGATCGGTGCCGACATCGCGATCGGGGTCGATATGGTGCCGCCCGGCACGATCGCCCTGATCGGCGATCTCCGGCTCACGGCGCTCTATGCTGCCGCCTTGAAGGTAGTTGGCCGCGAGACTTTGGAAGTCGATGGTGAGACGGCCTTCCTTGCCGGTATCAAGGCCATAGCGGAGAAACTTGCATGACGGCACTCGACCTGTTCCGGGCCAAGCTCGCAGAAGCGCCCCTCATCGCGATCCTGCGCGGGGTGAAGCCCGACGAGATCATCGCCATTGGCGACGCCCTGGTGGAGGCTGGGATCGGCATCATCGAAGTGCCGCTCAATTCGCCCGAGCCGTTGCGCAGCATCGAGGCGCTGGCGGCACATCTTGGCGACACGGCCATCGTCGGTGCCGGTACCGTTCTGACGGTGGATCAGGTGCACCAGGTCGCGGCCGCCGGGGGACGGATCATCGTCTCGCCATCCACGGATATCGAGGTGATCGCCGCATCGGTTGCCGCCGGGCTGGTTTCGGCCCCAGGTTATTTCACGCCCAGCGAGGGCTTCGCCGCCTTGAAAGCCGGCGCCCACACGCTGAAGCTCTTTCCGGCTGAGGCCGCCACGCCGGCGGTGGTGCGGGCGCAGCGCGCCGTGCTGCCAAAGGATATGCCTTTGCTGATCGTCGGGGGCGTTACTGCGGGCGATGTCGGCAAATGGCTCGATGCCGGTGCCAACGGCTTCGGCCTGGGCTCCGCATTGTACAAACCCGGCCAATCTGCCGCACAGGTCGGCCAGCAGGCAGACGCCTTCGTGGCGGCGGTGAAGGCGCATCGTGGCTAAAATCCGACTTGGGCTGGTTGGGTTTGGCAAGATCGCGCGGGATCAGCACTATCCAGCCATCTCAGCCAACGCAGATTTCGATCTAAGCGCGGTGGTTTCGCCCGAGCCGCTTGCAGATATGTCCGTCCCGGCCTTCGCGGACGTGAAGGCCATGCTGGAGGCAATGTCGCTGGATGCGGTAGCGATCTGCACACCGCCGGGCCCCCGCCATGATCTTGCGCGCGCCTGCCTGGAGGCGGGTTTGCACGTTTTGCTGGAAAAGCCGCCCGCCACTACCCTGGGGGAGGTGGCGGATCTGCAGGCACGCGCGGGCGCATCGAAACGCAGCCTGTTCGTAACATGGCATTCCCGCTTCAACGACAATGTCGCCGAGGCGGCGGCGATCACACGGCGCGAAGGGATTGCGACGCTCGACATACAGTGGCTCGAGGATGTCGAGAAATGGCATCCAGGCCAGGCGTGGATTTGGCAGGCGGGCGGCTTTGGCGTATTCGATCCCGGCATCAACGCGCTCTCCATTGCGACCTTGCTCTGCCCCGCCCCGCTGCTCGTAAAGGGCGCCAGGCTGGACATGAACGACGAAGGACAACAGCCGGAAGTCGCAACCCTGCGCCTGGCGACCGGCGGCATCGAGATCGGCATCGCCGCCCATTTCCACTTCCGGCACACGACCGGCGAGCGCTGGACGATCGATATCACCACGCAAGCGGGCACCCGCCTCGCTCTGTCCGCGGGCGGCGCACAGCTGTCGGTCAACGACGGCCCAATCCGCGAAACCGCCAATCGCGAATATGCCCAAATCTATCAGCGCTTTGCCGCGCTGATCGCGGACCAGGCCAGCGACGTCGACGTCGAGCCGCTGCGGATCGTCGCCGACGCCTTGCTGGTCGGAGAGCGGCTGACAATCCGCTAACGCGCCGCGACGATCGTCGCCGCCGGCGCGCACGCAATGCCGTTGCCGGTTGAACACGCGTCGATTGCCTCGGTCTCGACGTGCTCAACGCCGATACATCGGAGCATCTTGGCGGCAACGATGCGGGCGGACGCGGGATCGAGCCCAGTCACGTCGATCCGCAGACGCAGGCGGTCCACGGACATTCTTTCCGACGCGATCGCGATGATCCGGACATCATGCTGCGCCAGCAGGCCGACGATGCGACACAGCAGGTCTGCGGCGCCGGCCATCTCCAGATAAAAAGCGGTCACGCCCATAGCAGCGACCGCCCCGCACGGACGGGGCTGTCCCGTATCATGCGACGCGCCATCTGATCGGCGGCGCGCGATGGCGCCACGCCCTCGTCCCAGGCTGATGCCAACACGCGCTCCAGCCGAGTGCCGGTGGCCTCGACCCGTCTCTCCACCTCAGCGAGATCCCAGCCGAGATATTCTGCGGCAACGTTGATGATGCCACCAGCATTCACGACATAATCCGGCGCATAGAGAATGCCGCGATCCGCCAGTCGATCGCCGTCTTCAGGCGTCGCCAGCACGTTATTGGCCGCGCCGCACACCAACTTGGCCCGAAGCGCGGCGATGGCAGATGTGTCGAGAATGCCGCCAAGCGCACATGGCGCAAAGATGTCGGCTCGCGCACCGACAATCTGATCCGGCGGCAGAATGGCTGCATCATAGCGCGCGGCGAGAGCGTCGGCCACACCCGGCCGTGGCTCCGCGAGGATCAGCCGGACACCCGCACGATGGAGCAGTGCGCACAGATGCGTACCCACATTGCCCAGGCCCTGGACGGCCACGGTCAATCCTTCGAGTTTGCAGCCGAACCGATAATGCGCCGCGACCTCCATAGCGCGGAATACGCCGCGCGCCGTCCACGGCGACGGATCGCCGCCGGCGCGCCCGGGCATGGCGGGAAGCCCCGCAACGTGATCCGTGGTGCGGCGCACTGCAGACATATCCGCAATCGTGGTGCCGACACCTTCCGCCATGACATAATTCCCGCCGAGATCAGCGACGGCCCTGCCGACTGCCTCAAACAGCCGCGTGCGATCGAACGGTCCGTCGGGTAGGGCCAGCACAGCCTTTCCGCCCCCGAGCGGCAGACCTGCCAGGGCATTCTTGTAGCTCATGCCTTCGGCGAGCCGTAGCGCGTCGAAATGCAGCGCGGCCATGTTGGGGTAACGCCAAAAGCGGCACCCGCCCGCCGCTGGACCGAGCCGGCTGGAATGCAGCACGACCACGCCTTTCAGACGAGCGCGCGCATCGTCGAGTACCACCACCCGCTCCGGCGGAGAGCCTGCAAAATGTCTGAGCCGCGTCATTTCATTCCCGTTCGTCGTCGCGACCATTCTCGCAGCCCTTGTCGGGAATTTCTGAGCTATCTTGGCGCTCAGGTCGGGCCTATCGGTCAATTTTTGCGGGAATGATCCCTTTGGAGGAATTTCTTTGCTGACTTCGCTCGATCCGTTCGACCGCAAAATTCTCCATGCGCTGCAGGAGGATGCCAGCCAGCCCACGGCGAAGCTGGCCGAACAGGTGGGATTATCCACCTCGCCCTGCTGGCGGCGGATCGAACGGCTCGAGAAGGAGGGCGTGATCGTCAAGCGCGTGGCGATCGTCGATCGCCAAAAGGTCGGCCTAAACGCCCAGATCTTCGCACAGGTGAAGCTGAATGCGCATGGCCGCGCCAATCTCGACGAGTTCGCCGCTGCCATCCGCGGTTTCCCCGAGGTATTGGAGGCCTATGTGCTGATGGGCGTGTTCGATTTCATGCTACGGATCGTGGCGGAGGATATCCACGCCTACGAACGCTTCTTCTTCAATCATCTGTCGAAGCTGCCGGGCGTCCAGGAAATCAATTCGACCGTGGCGCTGTCAGAACTGAAATCGACAACCGCTCTCCCCATCCGCTGACCCGATGCCGCCCGCTTGCTTGTCCAGCACGGTTCAGCGTGTGGGAAAAATCTATTTGGGCCAATGTCTTCCATCAGCGAGGAGACGCTTGCGGGGATCGTTGCGCACGCGCATAGACCGACCAAGCGTTCTTCGTTGGCGGCGATCAGCGTCGCTTGTGAAGCTGTTCAAACTACCCCGAAGCAGCCCGTTAGAGAGGCGCTGACGCGGGAGGAGAGATGCCCCGAATGTATGTCATTGCCCTGCTGTGTCTTGTCTGTGCGATTCTGTCTGCCTCGCTCTCATTTGCCTGGCAGAATGCGCCGAGGGCGGTTGCGGAACATTGGACGGTGCGCCGCAAGCGTGAGGCCAGGGTGCGGGCAGGACGAACCGGCGCTCTCTATCTTGGTGCCACCGCGATTGCGCTGGGGGGTCTCGCGCAGTTTCTGCAATGACGGCTGCTGTGAGGACCCGACAGCCCAAGCCTAAGATGTGAAGAGCTGTGGCTGTCGCAGCTTGAGCGCCTGCACAAGCATATAGGTCTTTGCGTCGCCCAGGAGATCATTGTCGGCGAGCGCAGAAAGGTCGAGCAGTGAAATTTCCTGGAGCGTGATGCACTCATTCTCGTCGTCGGCGCCCCCACCTGGGCCGGTGCGCTGTGCGGGGGAATATGGTGCGAGAAACAGCGAAATGCGCTCGGTCGAGACGGCGGGCATCGGCCACAGCGTCGCGACTTTCTCCAATTGGGCGATCGCGACGCCAGCCTCCTCCATCGCTTCAGCGCGGGCGGTGTCCTCTGGCGTTTTGCCTTCGACCCGCCCGGCGACCACTTCCAGCAGCGGCGCATGGCCCAGGTCGAGAACCGGGGCGCGCGGCTGACGTACCAAAAGCGCCACCCGCCGATCGGGATCGTACAGCAGGACCGCGGCAGCATTGCCATGATCCTCGATCACCCGCTTCTCCACCGCGCCGTTCGGAAGCTTCAACAGCACCTCGGAGAAGGTGGACCAGCGGTCATGGATCAGCCGGCGGTCGATAATCTCTGCTTCGACGTCGCCCATGGCTATTGGGCCATGTCCTTGAGCGGGATGGCCGTATCGGCAAGCCGATCGGCCGCAACGCGACTGCGGGCGATGACGAGCGCGCGGCCCTGCACATAATCGCGGGTCGAATTGACGCAGTCGAGCGCGACCACATGCCCTTCTTTCAGGTAAAGGATCGAGAAACTGCGGCTGGCAGGATCGCCCCGCACGACCTCGGCGTCATGGCCCGCGCTCAACCCGACGGTCTGCAGCTTCAGGTCATATTGGTTCGACCAGAACCAGGGCACCGCCGCGTAGGGCTCGGGGGCACCTGTCAGCGCCTTGGCAACGATGGTGGCCTGATCATTTGCATTCTGAACCGACTCCAGCCGGATCGGCAGATTGTCCGCAAAGGGGTTGGCGTGCAGCGCGCAGTCGCCGATCGCGTGAACATGCGGCAGGCTGGTCCGGCAATATTCATCGACGGCAACACCATTGCCACCCTCGGCACCGGCCGCCAGCAGCGGACCGACCGCGGGCACGATCCCGATACCGACGATTACCATGTCGCACGGGCTGATTTCCCCGTCTGCCAGGCGCACGCCGGTGACGCGACCATTCGTGCCGACAATGGTATCAACCATCACATCGAACCGCAATTCCACTCCGTGGGCGCGATGCTCTTCCTGATAGAAGTGCGACAAGGCGCGGCCGGCGACGCGTGCCAGCACGCGATCCTGCGTTTCGAACAAGGTCACGGTCTTGCCGAACTTGGTCAAGACCGCAGCCGCTTCCAGACCGATATAGCCGCCGCCAATCACCGCAACCCGGCCGGTGGTGGGCAGTTCGGCCATGAGCCGATCCACATCTGCGCGGGAGCGAACGGAATGAACGCCGGCGAGATCGCCGCCCATGCAACTGAGGCGTCGCGCGTGCCCGCCAGCGGCCCAGACGAGCTCGCCATAACCGATTGCCAGCCCCGCCGCGGTCGTGACGGTGTGCGCCTCCGCATCGACCGCGAGGACGCAATGCCCGGTCAGCATCGCAACTTCGCGTTCCTGCCAGAAGGCGGCGGGCCGGATCAGCATCCGCTCGAACGGCTTCTCCCCCGCGAGATATTCCTTGGAAAGCGGCGGGCGCTCATAGGGAAGCTCCGGTTCCTCGCCGACGATGGCGATCGAGCCGGCGAATTTGCGCTGCCGCAGACCGATGGCAAGATTTGCGCCGGCATGCCCCCCACCGACGATGACAATGTCATAATGCTGCACGCGAATTCCCCCGCTTCGCCCTGCCTGTAGCATAGCGACCCGCAGGCTCAATGTGGTGCAACAAAGGAGGGAGGAGGGACTTTGCTCAGGCAGCGAGGCGTTGCCCGGCCTGGAAGGGGCATAGACCTGCGAAGAATTGGTCGGTGCAGGCGTCCCAGCTGTAGCGCCGCCCTTCCGTTGCGCAGTCAGCACGGTCGGCGGAGAGCGCCGCGCGGATCGCGGTGGCCAGATCCTCGTCCATCGCCCCGACGCGACGCTGCGCAGTACCGATGATGTCGAGCGGGCCGTGGACGGGATAGGCGGCCACGGGCGTGCCGCTGGCCAGGGCTTCGATCATGACGAGGCCGAATGTGTCGGTCCGGCTGGGAAAGACGAAGACGTCGGCCGAGGCATAAGCCGAGGCGAGCGACGGCCCCTGCAAGGCGCCAAGGAAATGCGCCTCGGGATGCTGGTGCGCCAGATGCGCCCGCGCCGGCCCGTCGCCAACCACGACCTTGGATCCGGCGATAGGCGTATCGAGGAAAGCACCGATATTCTTCTCGACAGCGACACGCCCGACATACAGCTGGATCGGACGGGGCAGATCGGCGAGCGCGGGCAAAACAGCCGCGTCGGGCGTGAACAGATCCAGATCGACGCCGCGCGACCAGCGATGTGTCTGCGCCAGACCCTGCTGAGCCAGTTCTTCCGCGAGCATCCCGGTTGCAACCATGATCCGCTTGGCCGGCGCATGGAAGCGTCGGACGACCGGCCAGAACCATGCGGCGGGCAAGCCGGTGCGCATGGCCACATAATCGGGGAAACGCGTGTGGAAGGATGTCGAGAAAGGCAGGCGCCGATCCAGGCACCAGCGTCGCGCTGACCAGCCGAGCGGCCCTTCGGTCGCGATATGGACTGCCTCTATGCCGCAATGATCCAACCGGCGCGCAACCTCACGGCCGCAGCCGAGCGCCAAGCGTATCTCAGGGTAGCTCGGACAGGGAATCGTCCGGAACTGGTCGGGCGTGATCGTTTCGACGCTGTGGCCGCGCGCGCGCAGCTTGCCGACCGTCGTCTCAAGGGTACGAACGACGCCGTTGATCTGCGGGCGCCAGGCGTCGGTAACCAGCGCCAGCTTCATGCAGGCACAAGCACGAGCGGAGCGACACCTTTGGCGGTGCCGGCCCGCGCCGCTTCCTGCCGCTTATGCTCGGCCCAGTCGATGATCTCCATGCGACCATCGTCATGTTCGGCCAGCGCGGTGCAGCTTTCGACCCAATCGCCGTCATTATAATAAGTGATGTCGCCAAATTCGCGGATTTCGGCGGAATGGATGTGTCCGCACACCACCCCGTCGACGTTGCGCTCGCCGGCCGCGTGCGCCACCACTTCCTCAAACTTGGAAATGAACTGGACCGCATTCTTGACGCGCTTCTTCAGATGCGCGGCGAGCGACCAATACGGCAATCCGAAACGGCGACGCACGAAGTTCACCACCGAATTCGCCTTCAGCAGGAATTCGTAGGCACTATCGCCGAGGAAGGCGAGCCATTTGGCGTAGAGCACGATGCTGTCGAACTGATCGCCGTGCAGCACCAGCAAGCGTCGACCATCGGCGGTTTCGTGGATGGCCTCGCTGACGACCGTCACATCGCCGAAGGCGAGGCCGGTATAATCGCGCAGCACCTCGTCATGGTTGCCGGGCACGTAGACGACATGAGTCCCGCGCTTGGCCATCTTGAGGATGCAGCGCACGACATCGTTATGCTGTGGCGGCCAGTACCAGCCTTTGCGCAAACGCCAGGCATCGATGATGTCGCCGACCAGATAGAGCGTCTCGCACTCGACGGACTTCAGGAAATCCAACAGCAATTCGGCATTGCAGCCGGGCGTGCCGAGATGAATATCCGAGATCCAGATCGTGCGATAGTGCGTGCGCTGGCGTGGGGCCGGCTTCGCGTCGGGTTCATCGAACCAGGCGGGCAAGTTCGTGGGCGCCGAAAACGGCTTCTTGGGGCCACCCGGCTTGACGCGTAGCGCCACGGGAAGGTCTGGGAGAGAGGCCAAGCTTTCGCTCCTCGCGCCGTTTCAATGATGGCCTTGTACGGCAGACTGATGAAAGCTGCGGGTCAGTCCCGTGGCAGATTGATGAACGCGCGCGGCCATTTCACCGCCGACTGTCACAAAAGCGTGATCAACCCGTAGCGCGTCTGTCGCGGAACTGACCGATAGCTCTCCGGATCACGGGAGAAGTTGGCGTGGCGACAGCAATGCAGACGCGATCGGTAGCAGCGGCCTATGACCGCTGGGCGCCGATTTACGATTTGGTATTCGGCGCAGTCTTCCGCCAGGGGCGCAGCATCGCGATCGATGCGGCCAACCGCATCGGCGGCCGCGTGCTGGAAGTCGGCGTGGGCACGGGTATATCGCTGCCGCATTACAGCAAACGCTGCACGCTCTACGGCATCGACATTTCGGACGGTATTCTCGGCAAGGCGCGCATGCGCGCGCAGACGCTCGATAATGTCGAGGCGATCGCCGTGATGGACGCGGAGGATCTGCGTTTCGACGATGGCGCATTCGACGTCGTCGTCGCGCAATATGTCATCACCGCCGTCCCGAACCCGGAACGCGCGCTCGATGAATTTGCCCGCACGGTGCGCCGCGGCGGCGAGATCATCATCACGACGCGGATCGGCGCCGGCAAGGGCCTGCGGGGACGGGTCGAAAAGCTGCTGATGCCCATCACCAGCCGATTGGGGTTCCGCACCGAATTCCCGTTCGAACGCTATGCCGACTGGGCGTCTGCCAATGGCAGCGTCGAGCTGGTCGAACGCAGCCCCCTCCCCCCGCTCGGCCATTTCGAGCTCCTCCGCTTCCGCAAGAACTGAACGGACCGCACATGAGCGAAATGTTGGAACAACCGACCGGCAAGATCGCCGCCTTCCGCGCACAACTCGATGAGCAGCGTTGGGACGATCACCGTTATTATCATCACAGCCTGATCAATCAGAGCCTGCACTTCCTGAGCGCAAGCACCTTCATCGGCGCTTACATCCTGATGTTCCACGATCCGGCGCTGGCGAGCCTGCTCGGCTGGTGCGTGGCGATGACGAGCCGCCAGGCGGGCCACTTCTTCTTCGAGCCCAAGGGCTATGATGCGGTCAACGATGCGACTCACGCATATAAGGAAGAGATCAAGGTCGGCTATAATCTGGCCCGCAAGGTCGTCTTCATGACGATGTGGGCGCTGATGCCGCTGGTCCTGCTGATCAACCCGACGCTGTTCGGTGTGTTCGCGCCGATCCCCGGGCCGATGGGCTTCCTGCGCCATGTCGGCCTGATGTGGCTGGTGCTGGGCATTGGCGGACTATTATTCCGGACCTTCCAGCTCTTCTTCATCCGCGACGTGCCGACCGGGTTGGTATGGGCGGCCAAGATCGTGACCGATCCGTTCAACGACTTCATGCAGTACCGCCACGCGCCGGTACGGCTGTTGAAGGGCGAGCGGCTCGATGCCGGGATTGCGACCCGTTAAGCGCATCTGAGACATCCGTTCGTGCTGAGCTTGTCGAAGCACCGCCCTGTTCGTTGGGGCGGTGCAGACGGAAAAATGCCGCTTGGACAGGCTCAGGGCGGACGCGGCGTTGCCTTACCGACCCAGCCGCCGTGCGATCAGTTCGCGCAGAATGCCGCGACGAACGGCCTTGTTGGTGGCGTCCGGCGCGTGCCACCACCAGCCGTTCGCGGCCATGCGCAACGCGGCGCGGGTGAAACGATCGACGACTTGGTCGAAATCGGCATCCGTATAGTTCAGGCTGAAGATGATGCGGCCGGTTCCGACCCAGCTCAACAGAAGCCCTTCCTCGCGCAGATAATATTGCAGCATCCAGTTGAAGCGCGACGGCGCGGTGTACAGCACCGTCCAGATCGAGGACAGGTTGGCGACCCGCACCGGCACGCCCGCCGCTTCCAGGCTGGCATTCATCCGTGCCGCGCGACCACTCCAAAGCTCGTCCAACCCGGCGTAGAGCGCTTGCGTTTCCGGAAGGTCGAGCGTGCGCAGGAAGGCATTGGTCGTCGCCATCACGTACGGATGCGCGTTGAAGGTCCCGCGCGCGAAGCAGATGTCGACCGGGCGATCGTCGCGGAAGCGCTTCATCAGCGCTGCCTTGCCGACCAGGACGCCGATCGGCAGCCCCCCGCCGAGCGTCTTGCCATAGGTCACCATATCGGGGCGGATCCCGAAATATTCGGCGGCTCCACCGCGCGCGAGGCGAAAGCCGGTGAAGACATCGTCCAGGATCAGTACGATCCCGCGATCGCGGCAGACGTCCGCCAGCCGTGCCAGCCATTCCGCATAGGCAGCCCGATCGAAGCCGGCATTGCGGCTGCCATCAACCAGGGTGTTATCGGACGGGGCGGCGGCGTTCGGGTGAAGCGATTGCAGCGGATTGATCAGCACGCAGGCAATATCGCGCCGCGTCGCGAGCGTGCGCAGCGCCTTCTCCGACATTTCCGCGAGCGTGAAGGTGCGATCCGCCGAGACCGGATTGCCGATGCCGGGCTGCACATCGCCCCACCAGCCATGATAGGCGCCGCAGAAGCGGACCACATGGCTGCGCCGGGTATGATAGCGCGCGAGCCGCACCGCCTGCATGACGGCTTCGGTGCCCGACATGTGGAAGGAGACTTCGTCGAGTCCGGTGAGCGCCCGCAGGCGCGCGACATTGTCGGCGACAATAGGGTGAAGCGCACCCAGGACCGGCCCCAGATCCCGCACCTGCGTGACTGCGTCGGCAATCATCGTCTTGTAGGCATCGTAGCCGAGCAGGTTGACGCCGTAGGATCCGGTGAGATCGTAGAAATCATTGCCGTCGAGGTCGGTCACGGTGACGCCGGCGGACGTCTCGACGAAGGCGCTCACGGCGAGATGCTCGCGCACCATCCGCGCGAATTGGAAGGGCACGCGATAGCTGCCTGTGAACTGAAGGTCGGACAGTCCGGTCCGCGTCTCCGCCGTCAGCGCCCGCCCCTTGGGGAAGCGGGCCGCGAACAATGCGGCGAGGCGATCAAAGCCCTGCTCCCGCTTCACGACGATGTCGTCGGGGGCGCCATCGCAGCGGAACAAGCGATCACGATCATATTCGACCGCCGGAATGAGCCGGGCGATGCGGCGCGACCATTTGGAATGGCCGGCCAGCGACGGGTGTTTGGCTTGCGACAGCAACAGGCGACGCCGGCCGGCGGTGGCGCCGAGGCCGACCGATCCAGCCGCAAGGAAGGCGAGAGACCAGTTCATGACTTTTGCTACCGCGCTTCGGCAACGGGAATATGACAATGCGTAAGGCGATCGGCCGTCTCGTTGCCAACGAGGATCTGAACTTCCTGCTGACCAACCGCCTGCCGCGGCGGCTGGCGACGAACTTCATCGGCTGGTTCAGCAAGATCGAGCAGCCGCTGGTGGCTCGTACGTCGATCGCGGTGTGGCGCTTCTTCTCCGATGTCGATCTGGCCGATGCCAAAGAGATGCGGTTCAAGAGCATGCACGCCTGCTTCACACGTACCCTGCGGCCGGGCGCACGCCCGATAGACCCCGATCCGGACGTGATCGTCAGCCCCTGCGATGCGATCGTCGGCGCGCATGGCCGCATCGAGGGGGACGAAGTACACCAGATCAAAGGCGCACCCTATCGCCTCAGCGAATTGCTGGGCGACGCGGATGCCGCGCGCGATTTTGAGGGCGGCACCTATGTGACGCTGCGCCTGACGGCCGGCATGTATCATCGTTTCCACGCGCCGCATGACCTGACGGTGGAACAGGTGACCTATATTTCGGGTGACTGCTGGAACGTGAACCCGATCGCGCTGAAGCGGGTGGAGCGTCTATTCTGCAAGAATGAGCGCGCGGCGATACGCTGTCGGCTGAACGACGGCACACCGATCATGCTGGTGGCGGTGGCAGCGGTGCTGGTGGCGAGTATCCGGCTGACCTTCATGGATACGGAGCGTGCGCTACGGATCGGGGGGCCGCGGAAGGTCAAATTGGCTACAGAGCTGACTAAAGGGGCTGACATGGGCTGGTTCGAACATGGTTCGACGATCGTGATGCTGGTACCGCGAGGCTACGAACTAAAGCGGGAGATCGACACCCCGGCCCGCATGCACGCCGGAGTCGGCCTGTTCGATCGAAGGTAGCGCCTGGCAAGCGCTCGGATCCTTACACTGCGACAAGCTGGTTCAGCTCGCGTTCGAACGCGCGCACGATAGCGTCGTAATCCCAAGACGTTTCCGCACGGCGGCGCGCGGCTGTGCCAAACGCCTGACGCTCGGCAGGCGCGTCGAGAAGATGCTGGATGGCATCCGCAAAACCACGCGCGTCGCCTGGCGCGGTGAGGACGCCGCAACCGTCTACCTCCCGCGCCAGGCCGGTGTCCGGATCCGCCGTCGCGATGACCGGGCGGCCCGACGCGAGCATGTTGGTAAGCTTGGAGGGGAGGACGAGATCGGCTGCTTCTGCCTTCTGCGGCAGCAGGTGCACCGTCGCCAATCCAAGCAATTCACTCAAGCGCGATTTGGGCTGAAGGTCGTGGAATAAGATCCGGGATATTCCCTGCTCCGCCGCCTGTGCCTCCAGCGTGGCGCGATTGGGCCCCTCCCCACAGATCACGAAGGTAAGGTCCTCGCGATGGCGGAGCAGATTTGCCGCGTCGAGGACGATCTCAATACCTTGTTTGTTGGCGATATTCCCTGAGTAAAGCGCCACGTGCGGCGTTTCGATGCTCCATTCAAGCCGATACGCCGACGGTGCCGCAAGCGGCGTGATCGCGGCGATGTCGGCCCAGTTGCGAAACTCCACAATCTGCGCCGGCGCGACACCTGAGGTCGCCAGCTTCCGACACATTTCGGCACTGATACTGCTCACGCGATCAAAGCCGCGCAGCGCCCTTTGCTCCAGCGAGCGCGCGGCGCGCGCGGCGGCGCCGTCTTTCGGAAGCAGGCCGGTTGCGACGGCCGCATCCACCTCGAAATCCTGGATGTGCAGCCAGCTTTTAGCGCCGGCGACGCGCGCGGCGCGCAAGGCCAAAGGTGCCGAGGCCAGCGAGGGTGCGATCGTCAGTACGACATCGGGTTTGAAGGACCGCGCGGCCTTCATCATGGGCCGATAGGCCGATGCGGCGAAGCTCGCATGATGGACAAGGCGTTTGGCGCCGCCGGGCCGGGCCGGCACGTAGAGCGGACAGCGCGTCACCGTCACGCCATGTTCGACGGTCGTTCGCCATCCCCTGCCCCGGAAGCCCTCATGGACTTGCCATTGGGGATAATAAGGCTTGGCGGTGACGACCTGAACCTCGTGCCCGAGCTCGACCAGTTTTTCGCACAGCCCCGTCGTATAGATCGCGATCCCGATGGCTTCAGGTGCGTAATTGATTCCCAGGACGAGAATGCGCATGCGTCAGGCGCGGTGGTCCAGAAACCATTGGTAGGTCGCGGCGATGCCGTCTTGCAGCGCGATGCTGGGGCTCCACCCCAGCGCCCGCAAGCGATCAGCGCTCATCAGCTTGCGCGGCGTGCCGTCCGGCTTGGTCAGATCGCGCTCGATCGTGCCCTCATAGCCGACGGCGCGGCTGACCATCTCGGTAAGCTCGAGGATGGTCACATCGGAGCCTGAGCCGACGTTGACATGCTCATCCCCCGAATAGGTCTTCATCAGGAAGACGCAGGCGTCGGCGAGATCGTCGACGTGGAGGAATTCGCGGCGCGGCGTGCCCGTGCCCCAGATTTCGATGCTGGGCGCGCCGCGCTGCTTCGCCTCATGCGCCTTGCGCAGCAAAGCCGGCATGACATGGCTCGACTGCAGATCGAAATTGTCGCCGGGGCCGTAGAGATTGGTGGGCATGGCCGAGATGAAGTCGCGGCCGTGCTGGCGGCGATAGGCCTGGCACAGCTTGATCCCTGCAATCTTGGCGATCGCATACCATTCGTTGGTGGGCTCGAGCGGGCCGGTCAGCAGCGCGTCCTCACCGATCGGCTGCGGCGCCATCTTGGGATAGATGCAGGACGAGCCGAGGAACATCAGCTTCTCGACATCCTGGGCATGGGCTGCCTCGATGATGTTCGCCTCGATCATCAGATTGTCGTAGAGGAAGTCGGCGGGGAAACTGTCATTGGCGAGGATGCCGCCGACCTTGGCCGCGGCCAGGAAGACCGCGTCGGGCCGGTGGGCCGCGAACCAGCCGCGCACCGCCGCCTGATCCTTGAGATCCAGCTCGGCATGGGTGGCGGTGAGGATCGTGCAATCCTCCGCCGCCAGGCGCCGCACGATCGCCGAGCCGACCATGCCGCGATGGCCCGCGACGTAGACGGTCTTGCCGCGCAGATCGTAGGAGCCGCGCAGATCGTAGGAGCCACCCGGGGCCATCTTAGGCGCCCTTGTCGATCGGCGCGAGCTTCATCACCTCTAGGTCGGCCAGCACCATCTCGCGCGCCAGCTCGCGCACCGGCGTGTCGTGGGTCCAGCCGAGCTGGGCCTTGGCCTTGGCCGGATCGCCGATCAGCAGATCGACCTCGGTCGGGCGGAAATAGCGCGGATCGACCTCGACCAGGCAGGCGCCGGTCTCGGTGCAATAGCCCTTCTCCTCCACGCCCTCGCCGTCCCAGCGCAGCGTGATGCCGACATCCTGGAAGGCCCATTCGACGAAGGTGCGCACGGGCGTCGTCTGGCCGGTGGCGAGGACATAATCGTCCGGCGTATCCTGCTGCAGCATCAGCCACATGCCGCGGACATATTCGCGCGCATGCCCCCAATCGCGCTGGGCATCGAGATTGCCGAGATACAGCTTGCCCTGGCGACCCAGCTTGATCGCGGCGGCCGCGCGCGTGATCTTGCGCGTGACGAAGGTCTCGCCGCGCAGTGGGCTTTCATGGTTGAACAGGATGCCGTTGGAAGCGTGCATGCCATAGGCTTCGCGATAGTTCACCACGATCCAGTAGGAATACATTTTCGCGACGGCATAAGGCGAGCGCGGGTAGAAGGGGGTCTTTTCCGACTGGGGCACTTCCTGCACCAGGCCGTACAATTCGGAGGTCGACGCCTGATAGAAGCGCGTCTTCTTCTCCAGCCCGAGGATGCGGATCGCCTCCAGCAGGCGCAGCGTGCCGGTGCCGTCGGCATTGGCGGTATATTCCGGCGTCTCGAAGCTCACATGGACGTGGCTCATCGCGGCGAGATTGTAGATCTCGTCCGGCTGGGTTTCCTGGACGATGCGGATCAGGTTGGTCGAATCGGTCAGATCGCCATAATGGAGCTTGAACCGGGCGCCTTCGACATGCGGATCCTGATAGATATCCTCGATCCGGCCGGTGTTGAACGACGAGGAGCGGCGCTTGATGCCGTGAACCTCATAGCCCTTCGACAATAAGAGATGGGCGAGATAGGCACCGTCCTGGCCCGTCACGCCGGTAATCAAGGCGACCTTACGTTCCGTCAATTTCATTCCCCCCGGAATAACGGGCCCTCAGGTCGCAGACCGGAGCGAGTTTATCAAGGGGTTTGCTGCGGCGCGGCATTATCGACGACATCGCTGCGCGGGTGCGAACGGCGGCGGTAGCCGCGCGTCATCAACGGAGCCTGACCCACGAGAGCGCGGCGCGGTGGCGCATCGAGGAGGCTTCGGGCCATCGCCCGCCTCCGCGCAATTTTTTTTAGATCGTCCGGGCCCGGCTGGCCTGACGACGGTTCAAAGAGCCCAAAACATGGCTAAAAACGAAAAAACACCAGAAACGAACTAGATGATTTGCCCGATGGCGGGAGACGTCCTTCGTGGAACATATAGCGAACATAGAGGGAGAGTCAATGGGGAGATAGACCAGCCTTGCCGCCTTGCAGGCCGTAGCCGGCGCCGATCCCTCATCGGCGGTAGCGTGGTGGCGCGACGCGCCGGAGCGCCCCTCCCCTTGCGGAACAGCTT
>NZ_JBMDXN010000113.1:0-20391 GCF_048595155.1 Sphingomonas sp. | reverse complement strand
GATGGATGCCGCGGCGGATTGATCGCCCGGATCGAACTCGGCTTGGCTCAGATAGGTGCGGCCCGACGCCTGCCGGATGAAGGCCAGATAGCTTTCGATGTCGAGCTGGATGATCTGTTGCGTCGCGTCGCCGATGATCTTCGGCACCGTCATGTAGCCGGTAAACCACGGCCAGACCGCCCCGACCTGCTGCAGCGCCTCGTTGATCTGCAACTGCCACAGGCGGGCTACCCTGCCCTGCCAGTTGGCCTTGTTGCCGATTTGGTTGAGCAGCTGGCCGTCGACACCGATCAGGCCGGACAGAGTGCAGGTGACGGTATCCGCCCCGCCCTCTTTCATCGTGATCGTGCTGATCGAGATTAACTCGGGATCGACGGCCGAGAACCGGAAGCCGTCCAGATCCTCGTCACCGGTTCCGGAAAAGTCGATGCTGTAGGGCGCTGTCGTGACCCGGATTGGGTCGCCCAGGATGTCCAGGAACCCGCAATAGATCGGGATGACCGGAGCCGAGTAAGACCGCAGCGCCGCCTTGGCGAGATCGTCCGGACCCGCCATTAGAAGCTCTCTTCCACGTCGAACTGCGCGAAATCGATCCGGTCGGGATAGCTGCCGGTCCAACCGGCGCCGGGGTTGGCGAGCTTCACCAGGCAGGTCGGGTTCACCACCTCGACCGCCAGCCCGTTGATGGCCGAATTGCGTAGCGGATTGCTGAGCCGGAGCGTGGCCAGGCCGGACCCGTTAAGGGTCGCCGTGTCCATGTTCATCAGCAGCTGATCAGCCACGGTCAGCTTGTGGCCGCGCTTAAGGGTCATTCCGGCTGGGCCGCTGACGATCAGCGCATAACCGCCGCCGCCGCTCACGCTAACCGCGCGGGGGATCGGGAACTGCGGCCGCAGCGTCGCCGGCATGCGGAAGCTGTTGACCCGCCCCTTCAGCTCTACCCGGAACGCCTCCAGGTCGAGCGCGGCATCCTCGGACATCTTCGGCTCGATCGAGACCTTAGCCATCCAGCGACCCGAGAGGGACAGGATGGCGATTTGCTCGCGCTTGGTCCACTCAGAGCGGCTCGCTTGCGTGTCAGGGTCCGGCGGTGTCCACTCGACCGACGTTAGGAAGGCACATGTCGGCCAAGTGAGGATCGCCATAGCGCCCGCGAAGGTGTGACGAGCGCGGGCGCCATGTTACCGCCGTCAGTCCGGGCAAGCCGTTTAGCCGGACATCACGGCAGTTTACAGAAAAGAGGATCCGAGCTGCATGGCAGGCGTTAGTGTCTATTGAAAATTGAGTCTAATGGCTTTAATGAGCCCAGGAGCTAAATTTAGGTTTTCCGATGGACAACGTTTTTCCCAACCCGTTCAAGCCTGGGGCAGGCCACATGCCACCCTATCTAGCCGGCAGGGAGGATGAGGAGCGCCAGTTCCGGAAATTGCTTTCGCAATCAGAGATTCTCGAAAACCTGATCCTTACCGGCCTTCGTGGGGTAGGGAAAACAGTGTTGCTCGAAACCTTTAAGCCAATGGCTATCCAAGAGGGGTGGCTTTGGGTCGGCACCGATTTTTCCGAAGCTATCAGCGTCAGCGAGCAGAACCTTGCCTTGCGCCTGATCACAGACCTCGCGGTCGTGACATCGGTATTCACCTTGAATGCTGGCACGCGACCTCAGGCCGGTTTTGGAGTTCCAGACTCTCCAATCGTTCAGCAAGTTAACTACGCTTTTCTTGCAAATATGTACGAACAACAGCCTGGCCTTATAACGGATAAGCTGAAGGCCGTGCTAGAGTTTGTATGGACGCTGGTTCAACAAACGGACCGTAAGGGCATTGTCTTCGCGTACGATGAAGCTCAGAATCTATCCGACAATGCTGGAAAGGAGCAATACCCTCTATCGGTTTTGCTTGATGTGTTTCAGTCTTTGCAGCGCAAGAAAATCCCGTTCATGTTAGCACTCTCTGGATTACCCACGCTTTTCCCAAAGCTCGTAGATGCGAGAACGTTCGCTGAGCGCATGTTTCGCGTCGTAAACTTGGGTCAGCTCTCGGGGCCCGACTCCGCGCTAGCGATCACCAAACCCATCGAGGCTTCCAATTGCCCTATCTCGTTCTCGGATGTCTCGGTGGAGGTAATCACTGAACTATCGGGAGGTTACCCATATTTTATTCAGTTTATATGTCGAGAAGTCTACGACGTGTGGATACAGCAGATCGGGGCAGGACAGGAAGAATCTCCTATCCCAGTCGCCGAAATCATACGGAAGCTGGATACTGATTTCTTTGCTGGCAGATGGGCGAACGCTACCGACCGCCAGCGTGAGCTCATGTGGGTGATTTCAGAGCTTGAAAATTGCGATAGCGAATTTTCAGTACAAGAAATTGTCTTGAAATCATCAGTTATGATTTCAAAGCCATTTACTAGCAGTCACGCCAACCAAATTCTGTCTGCCTTAGCTAATGCCGGCCTTATTTATAGAAATCGCCATGGAAAGTATATGTTCGCGGTACCTTTGATGGCCGATTTTGTCAGACGCCAAGCAGATATAGGGACTTCCGGTATGTCACTGCTCACCACAGGTTGAGGATTAGCCATGGCTGAGTTCACAGTACGGGTCGAACTACATGGAGGAAGCGACCATCATTACGAGTTGCTGCACTCCTTTATGCTCGCCCATGGCTTTCAGCGCGAGATAGTCGGGGTCGACAACTCACGCGCTCGAGCAGCATGGCGACTTCCGGCCGGCGAGTACAACTATGTCAGCGACGCGTCAGCTGCCGCGGTTCGCGATCAGGTTAAGGTTCTCGCGGACTCGGTGAGGCCTGGTGCTTGGGTGCTTGTCACGAAAGTTGCGGAACGAGCTTGGACTACACAGAAGCTGCGCGTACTCTGACAAGGCTTTTTGCCGCTTCACACAACTAACTGCGAACGCTGGAGCCGTCCGCAAACCGCAAGGCGAAGAACATAGTGTTTTCCTCTGATTTAACCCTACTGCCCGCGGAAGCCCACGCCGGCTCGCCTAACGCATCGCCTCTAAGGCTGCTCCCCATGTTTTCGCCTTGCATGCGCCCAAGATGCGTGTGCAGATTGGCCCTATGGATAAGCCGCCGATCCGCAGCAGCGGAAGTACTGAAATCGGGCCAGCGATTGACACGCTGTGCCAGGGGATATGTTACGCGATCACATACACGTTTGTGGAACTTGCTGCCGCAAATCTGCTGACCCTTCCCGAGGCAGCGGATCGGATGCGCAATATTAGCAAGGCACTCCGCGATCCGCGGCAATCTTCGCACAACGTTGGCGAGGGCATCGCCGTAAAGATCGACGATATGGCGAGCATTATGGAACGAGGCGGATTGCCTCTGAACTAATTTCACCCCACGCCGCGGGGAAGACCCGGCCGGGCTGCGGATGTTAAAGTAGCCGTTTTCGATGCTTGCACGATCGATGGGGCAATTTGCGCCACAACGGTAATCGCCGCGCCCTGGGCCTGTTCACGCACGGAGGTCACGAACATGGGCGACGGCTCTACGGCGATGACGTGCTTTACGGTCATCGCTCCGCTCCCACCGCCGCCTTTGACAGCTGTGTTGGGCGAGATGCTGCCCGAGACCGGCGGCACGAACACCTCCGCCCGATGCTCCCCGACCACATAGGGCACGCCCGCCACGACGTTGCCGCCGGCAGCGCGCGCTCCGCGCACCCCGAACGCCTTGCCGATCGCGGAGAGGATGCCACCGCCCCCGCCCGTCGCGCTACTGAAGATGGAAAGCGCCGCCCGCTGCAGCCCGATCTTGATCAGATCCTGGACGAACTGTCCCGCAATGCCATGTAGCTTGAGGAACTGGCCTACTGTCTCAGCCAGCTTGTCGTTGAGGTTGGTCAGCCCGTTCGCTGCCGCCTGCTCCACCGCCTCGTTCACCTCCTGAGCGGTGCGGGGCAGCGTGTCGAGATATTGCTTCAGCGGACCGGCGTCGCGCCGCTCGATGTTTTCCCTCTCGGCCGCTGTCTGCCCGGGCAGGGCCGCACGACGAGCCTTTGCATCCTGCACCTCATCCGGTGACGATCGCGGATTGTTGATCACGCCGTCGAGCTGGGCTTCCTTCTGCCGGCGGGCGTTCTCCAAAAGCTGCAGCTCGATATCGCGACGTTTGGCGGCGGTGCGGGCAAGCGACAGGCGGGAGGACAGCAGATCGGCGTCGATATCGAGCGTGGTCTGCAGGTGCTGTGTCTGCGCCTGTAGAACGCCGACTTGGCGGGTCTGCTCGATCCCGGCGAGCTCGGCATCATGCGCAGCCTTCGCCGCTGCCTTCAGCTGGGTTGCCCGCGCCTCTTCCAGCTTGGCATCGGCGCCGCGGTTGACGTTGCGCTCCTGCTCAAGCCGGATGTCGTCGAGCTGGCGCTGATAGCTGCGTTCCAGCAGCTGGCGCTCGATCTCGGCCTGCGCGTTGATGTCACCGGTCTGCTGTTCCTTCGCGCGCAGCTCGTCTTCCTGCAGCCGGGCGAGCTGATCGTTATATTGGCGCTCACGCTGCAGCCGCTCGTTTTCCAGCGACTGCGCCGATTTGCGCTTCGGGGGCTTGGGCGCGAACAGGTTGGATGTGTCGCCGGGAGATCCTGGCTGTGGCGCCGTCACGCCGCTTTGCGCCTTGGAGGCCCGATCAGCCGCGAGGATCCGCTGGCGTTCGGCGTTTAGCCGTACATAGGCCGCGTATCGGCCACTCGCGGTGTCGGCGACGTTTTCCAGCCCTGGGATCGCGGTGTTGAGGTTGGCACGGATCGCGCTGCCGCCCGACAGCGTCGTTACGCCGCCGGAGCTGCTTGCACTGAGACCGGCCGCGTTAACCTTGCGGATCTGATCGATGCGGTTCAGCTCGTTCAGCGCTGCGGCATTGCGCTGCGCGAGCGCGCGACGCCCCTCCGCGTTGCCCAATAGGTCCGAGAAGGCCTGCGACCGCGTCTTGTTCGGATCGTTGCCGAGCAGACCGGACGCGAAGTTGGTCAGTCCGGAGCTGTTGAGGATGTCCAGATTGCCCCGGTTGGTCATCGCGCTGAAGAACTTCAACGCGCCCTCGGCGGCATGGAAGAAGGCCGTGGCCAGCGTCTCGATCGCGCCCGCATTGTTCGCCACGGTACCGGCGATGTCGCGCTGTAGCTGGTTGCCCAGCAGCTCGAGCTTGCGTGCGGTCTGATCCGCATTCTGGATCTGCTCGTCGGACAGCAGCCCGCCCGTCTTCTCGATCGATGCGGCAAGCGCTTCAAAGCTGGCGGTGCCGCCGGAGAGGATCGGGTCAAGCCGGCGCAGCTGCTCCCCGCCCAACGCTGTCTCGATCGCGAAGCGGCGCGCCTGATCCGGGATCTTCGAGAGCCGGTCCACGATCGTCGGCAAGATGTCGCTGAGCGACTTATACCCGTCGCGTGCATTGCCGACGTCAATGTTGAGCGCAGCGAATAGCTTCTGCTGTTCCTCCCCGCCCTGCTGGGCCCGGCCGAGGTTGCCGGCGAGCTGGCCCACGCTTTCGCGGAATTGCTCTGTTGTGACGCCCGCCTGCTGCGCCGCAGTCTGGTAGACCTGCAGATCGTGAGTGGTGAGGCCGAGCTGATCCGACTGCTGTTTCAGGCTCTGCGCATAATCCAGACCGCTTTTGGCGAGGGCGATCGTGACGGCTACGGCGCCCGCGGTCGCAATGCCGGCCCCGGCCCCGAGGCCCGGATTGTAGCCCAGCGTCGCGCCGCCTGCGAACTGTCCCAGCCCCGATTTGCCTCCAGCCGTTCTGCCGACGTTGCGGGCCCGCGCCACCTCGATTGCGGCGATCTCGGCCTCGGCGCGGAGCGTAGCCTGGTCATCGCTCAGCCCGGCGCGCTTGTAGGCGTTGATGCGGGCCAGATAGGAAATCTGATCCTGTAGCTCGCGCTTCTCATCACCTTGGAGCACGCGGACCCGCGCCTGCAGGTCGAACCGATCCGCAAGCAGGTGGTTGATCTCCTTCTCGACCGCCACATCCTCAGTCGCGGCAGGCGCTACCGGGCTGTTGGGGATCTTGGAGCCGCCAGCAGGTATCACCCGTCCGAAGTTGGCTCCGGTGCCTGGCTGGATGCCGCCGGACGTCAGGGAGCGGTCAACCATGGCCGCGATCCGTGTCCGTGCAGCTTCTTCCCGGGCCGCTGCAGCCACGACGGCGTCGGCTGCGACCTTGGCCGCCGCAGCGCGCTTTTCCGCCTCCCGCTGGGCCGCAGCCGTGGCCTTGGCGGCGGCGCGCTCCGCCGCTTCCTTGGCTTTCTGCTCGGCCTTGGCCGCTTCCGCCACCGCGCGAGCCGAGGCCCGCTCTGCGTCCGCCTTCTCCTTCGCCGCCGCCTTCGCCGCAGCCGCAGCGGCCCTGTCAGCATCAGAGACGGCCTTCTTCGCTCGTGTCATTCGAGCGCTGGATTGCTCCTCGGCCTGCGCCATGTCGGCGACGCCCGCCTTGTACTTGCGTCCTTCCGCGCCAAGGTCGAAGGTCTGCACCTTCAGCTTATCGATCGACGCCTTGAACCGGCCGTGCGCCGCGGTGGCGCGGTCGAACGTCTCCACGTAGCCTTGATCACGCGCGATAAGCTCGGCGATGATGCTGTCGACAACCTCGGCCATCAGTCGGGCATCCTTGCTAGGCCGCGATCAGCGATGCGCTGCTGGCGGCGTGCGACGAAGTCGGGATCGGGCGCCTCCGCCTCTTCCTCAGTGTCTTGGTTGTGTCGCGCGCCCCAGGTCCAGAGCAGCGCCTGATATTCCCACCATGCGAGCCGCTTCAGCTCGGACGGCGGGATGTTCATCATGGCGCCGTTGGTGAGCGCCGCTGCCCAGTCGAGCTTTTCTTCGGGGTCGCCGGCCCTGCCGCCGGCTTGCCTTTTTTTGGCGGGGAATACCCGTGGACCAGAGCGTGCAGGATCGCATAGGCCAGCGCCCAGATCTGCGTCATCGCCATGCGTTGGTCGCTGATGCCGATCAGATAGGCTTGCACCAGGTCGTTCGCGCGCACGGCGCTGACCTTGACGTCCTCACCATCGACCATGCCCTCCCCGCCGCCGATCAGCGCCTGGCGGATGACCTCGACCAGCTCAGGAAAGCGATATTCCGCGAGGTCGGGGAAGATCTCACCATCGGCAAAGCCGTAGCGGCCCTTGGACGTGCGGGCATAGATCGCGCCGAGCCCCGCGCCGGCGGCGCGCTCGATCTCTTTGATTTGCTCGAGACCGAGCGCGAATTTGTACGTGCCGTTGGCGAACGGGAACGCCGCCCAGGTCTGCATGGCTTACGCCGCGTCGTGCCAGAGAACCTGCCCGTCGGAGATCCAGGTGAACTGGTCGGTGACGTTGGCACCGTCTGCCCCGCCGACCTGGCGGTTGGTCAGGACGAAGTAACCTTCGTAATATCCAGCATCCACCTCATCGTCGGCAGGCTCGCCGACAATGAAGCGATACTTGAGGCGCTTGCCGACGATCGCGCGGACGATCGGAGCCTGCGCGCGATTGTAGAGGCCGCTGCCAGAGATATCGAACTGCTCGCCGTTGACGTTCACAACGCGGACCGGAGCCTTTTCCTTGTCCTCGCAGTCGCGAATGAAGTCGTCGGTGGTGTTGAACTGATGCGTGAAGTTGCGGGTGGTCAGACCGCAGAGGATGGTCGGCGTCGTGGTGTCGGCCGAGCCGCTGCCGATGGCCGGCTTGAAGACCGCGACGTCGAAATACTGACCTTTGACGATCGACGGATCGGACATCGAAATGCTCCTTCAGCTCACGCTGGTGAATATCGTAGCCGTCGAATTAAGGAGCGGCCGCGCCCCGAGTTACCGCCGTCAGCCTGCAACTTCGGCTAAGAAGGTGACGGTGGTCATCCAGGCGCTCGCCTCGTCGCCGTCGCGCTGAGGGGATGAGCCGATCCACGTCAGCCGTACCTTGCCCGCATTGCCCTCCAGCGTGAGCGTGGCGCCGTCGAGCGCATCCTTGATCGCGGACCCGATCTTCAGGATCTGATCCTCGGCCGTGGCGATCGTCGCGCCGCCGGCGTTGAGCAGGGCCTGACTGAAGGCCTGAATGCTGATCCGCAGCGCAGAGCTGTTGAGGCCGGATGCCCGGAACGGCGTGGCCGAGATGCTGCCGAAGCGGGTGAACGGGAAAGTGCGAGACGCCGGCACGGTGCTGGGCCACATCGAGCCGGGCGGGATCAGCGCGGTCAGTGCAGCGAATCCCTTCATGCGGGGCAGGATCGCGCGCCGTACGGGGAGGATGAAATCCTGAGCCATCAGCGGCCCCTCATCTCGCGGAAGCGGCCCACCAGCGCCTCAAAGATCTCGGCGCGGTGGCGCTCTGCGGCCGGCTCGAGGAACGGGCGGGCCTCCATCTTGGACGTACCCCGCTCCTGATAGAGGGCATGGTCGCTGTCAGCGATCACGCCGCTGCGCACCTCTCCGGGGAGGTCGATCGTCTCGATCGGGCGGATCGAGCTGTCCAGATCGCCCGTGTCGGCGTTCGGTGGCTGACCGGGGGCGGACGGCACGTGGGCGCGTCCACTACTGCCACCGGCGCGGATCGATTTCGCCGCATCGTCAGCGATGACCCGCGCGCCGTATTCCAGCTCCTCTGCTAGCGCGGGGCGCACAAGCGCAGGCGCCATCCGCAGCAGCCGGTCGCCGTGCTTGTCGGTAACCTTGATCACGCCGCCTCGCGACCTGTGCCGGCCCAATAGATGCCCATGGCGTCGCGCTGGAGCCCTGAGACTTGCCACAGGCCAGCGTTAGGCCCGGTGATGACCTGAACCCGCTCATCGGCCGTCAGATCGCCTTCCAGGCTGGCCGTGAGGATCAGGAACAGCATGTCGCCACGCACGTAGCCGGCTGATTGCTGCATATCCCACGTCGCCTTGTCGATCTGCACCATGCAGGCGCGCTCTGTGGGGCCGCCCGGGACGATAATTGACCCGCCATCATCATAGACCGGATCGGTCTCGCCCAGCACTTTGCCAGCGACGTATGGCCCGCCAAAGCGGGCGCTGACGCCGGCCGCAACGTTGGCGAAGGTGGCGGCGAGGTCCATCAGATGTGCCAGGGCGGCAGAGGCCCGGCAAATCCGTTGAAGCCCGGGTTGCAGTCGATCCCGCCCCCGCCCAGCACGCGCGCCCCGCCTTTGTTGCGCGCCAGCAGGTCGGCGTAATCCTGACCGTACGGCGTCGACGCCCAGCCGCCCTTGACCGCCGCCTTCACCGCATCGGCGCTGAACTCGATCGAGACGCTGGCGGATTTGAAGCTGGTGATCCCGGCGGAGGCGTCGACCGTCCCGCTGGTGCCCAGCACGCCCGCGCGAGCCATGCGGTGCGCTGCGGCGGCTTGCACGGCCGGCGAGAAGTCTCGCTCGGACCAGCTCTGATCAGCGTCGCCGCCATTCGCCTGGTCGAGATAGATCTGGATCGTGGCGTCGGACACCGCCGCGAACGCGGGATAGCGCGCCTTTAGGTCTACGGGCGTCGGCGCTTCATAAGGCATGCCGCAATGTCCGGATCTGGGTCGCCAATCGCTACCGCCGTCAGCCCACTTGCGCGAGAAAACGGGCCGAGGTTTCCCCCGGCCCGTTCAACGTTTCCAAGTCGATAAGGCTTACGGCCCGACGTTGTTCGAGGTGTTGTTATTTGCAGTGGTGCTGTTGTTGATCACGCCTGCCTGACATGCGTTAACATGATTTTGCGGCCCGGGGACGGACTTCGAGAAAACGTTTCCCGTCCAGTTTGTATAGCTCACGCCAGCGTTGATCATGCCCCCGGCTGCCATAGTCCAACCGATATCCCCGAGGGTATCGTCTCCGCAGAAGATATTGCCCGTGACCGTAGCAAAGCTGCTGCCGAGCTGGATGCCGGCAGCACCGATGTTGAACCTATTGCAGCCATAGATGTGATTGCCGACTGCGGAGAAATGGCTGGCTTCCACATAAATGCAGGGGCCGCCGGCATACTTGAACCAGTTATTAGCCAGGGTGACGGTGATTGCGTTGGTTGCAGAAGCTGGGAAGCGCTTAGGAGCGATGTACAACCCATTGTCGGCGGGAAAATCGGGCGAGCCACCGCGGATCCAGGAATCGGTCATCTTAAAGCCGTCGATCAGATCGGTCAGCTCGATGATCTTGTATCCACCCGGCTCATGGCTCTCGACCTCAAAATCTAACAGGGTGAAGAACCCTGGGCAGTTATTCTGTGTTTCGATGTCGCAAGACGCCTTGATCGCGCGACCCTTCGTCTCGCAGATCGTATTGTTCCATTGGACAGTTTGCACAAATTCAGTGGCGCGATAGCAATTCCCGCCGGTGCCGACGCTCACGACAACGTGATCGAACGTGACTGTATCCAATTGGCGGTACGATTGGCTCGGACGGCCCGTCATAACGACCCCGTCACAGGCAGCCAGATCGTAGCTGTCGATCCTCGAATTTAAGATGTTGATCGTGTTGCCGCCCTTGATACTGATGCCTGTGCAGGCACCTTCCAGAGCGACGTTAGCGATAGTGACAACCGAATAGTGCTCGAGCGCTATGAAGGCCCCCAGGCGCGTGCCGGGCTGATTGAAAATTTCGAGGTCTCGTATCGAGAAGCCGAAGCCGTAGTCTTCGGTTCCGGCATAATTCGCGCTAATAACGGGCAGGTTTGCATCACTCCCAACCAGTGCGTGGATCACCGTGCCCTTAACCGGGGGACTAGCGTTGAGCGAACGCCGCGCCCCGATACCTGCGCCAACGATTTCGATGCCCGGGCAAGGGACGCTGAGCGTCTTGGAGACGTTGTAAACGCCCGCGGGGATGTAGAGGAGCCCGCCACCGTTCGTAGTCTTGTTGCACATGTAATTAAGTGCCGCTTGCAGGCAGTCGCTCGCATCCCCGGTACCGCTCGCCTGAGACGCAGTGCAAAAATCTGTGGCCATGGTGCCCTCTTGAGCGCGGGCTAATGCCGAGTGCGTCGGCGGTGTCACGGTGGTGGTGCCGCCGCCGCCTGCCGGGATCGTGACAGGGGCAAATTGGGTGTACGAGCTGTTGATGTTCTGAGCCGTCGCTGACTGCGCCGAAAGGAGCAGTGCGAGTAAGGCGAAGAAGCACGCAATCGCGCGGTAGATGGGAGGCGCTTCCCGACCTGGCGTCGGGCCTCCTTGAAAATCTAGAGACAACATAGAAAAAATCCCTCACATGGCCCCGCCCGGTCGACGGGTGCGGGGCGTTTGCGGCTAGGCCAGCCGCGCGTGGCGAGGTTCTGTCTCGTCGGTTGCCGGGTTGCCGCCCGGCACCCCCGTTTCGGCCGAGACCGTCGTGAGGTGTGGGCCGTTACTGCCGCTCCCGAGAGCACGCCGTTACCGCCGTCAGACAAAGAAAAAGGGCCGCCACTCCGGAGAGCGACGGCCCTGTAAGGCTCAGGGAGGACAGAGTTTACGCGACTTTGCGCTTGGCGTCCGGCGCGACCTCGGTGATCGCGGCGCGGGTCAGCGGGGAGCCGACCACAGCAGCGACGGCATCAACGTTGGGCTCGCCAGCCTTCGTCCAGTGCGCGTCGTTCTTGTGATCCAAGCCTGCGACCGCATCGCGGATCCGGTGCGGCTTCAGCTCCTCGTTCGCGGTGTCGAGCTTGCTCTGCAGATCGGCGACCTGCTCGGTCAGGGCTTTCACCTGCCCGGTCAGCTCCTCGTTCGCGGCGTTGAGCTCGGCCCCACCTTCGGCCTCCTTCGGCCCGCCGGCGCGGATGTCGGGATGCAGCTTATCGATCTTATCCTTGTCGAGATCTATCGACTTGCCCGCGTCGATCAGGACGGTGGTGCCATCCTTCATGTTGACGCCGCGCGCGCCCGGTGCGGTGTTGGTGAACTGCGCCATGTCTTAGATCCCATCCACGAAGGTGATGGCCTTGGGGATGCGGTTCTCGTAGCCGCCGATCGACATGATCCCCGGCTTTTCCCACGAGAACGGCCCCTTCTGCCATTCCGGAAAGAACTGATGGCCGCCACCGGGCAGGTGGAAGCGATGCACCTCGCGGGTGTTAGCGTAGGCGATCAGACGCTTGGTGCCGCCCGCGCCGGCCGTCTCGAGGTGGCGGCTCTTCTTGATGACGAGGTTCGGCACCACCGAGTTGGCCTGGATATACGCCAGGACCGACATGCCGGTGTCGGTCATCCGCTTGGACGCAAGATTGTTGTAGGTGGACGTCGGCAGCGCCAGTGTGGTGGCAAGATAGGTTTCGCCCGTGTTGACCTCGATCGACGTAAGGGCGTCGTTGACGATGCCAGCCGCTGCATCCGGGTTCGATACCGAGATGGCCGCCGACGCGGTCACCGTGGTCGCCTGCGGGTTGTTGATGAACCCGGTCGCGAACTTGAGGCCGTCGCCCTTCATGCCGACCTTGTGGATGAAGCGCTCGGCCGTGCTGGTCGCCGCACCCGCCTTGTCGGCGAGGAGATTGCCGCCGAGCTGCTGCGAACGCTCCAGGTCGCCGCGGTTCCACTTGTAGCCGATCGCGGCCATGTGGTTTTCCTGCAGGAACTGGGTCCGGCTGGTGTCGGCATAGGGCATGTCGTCCGCCGCCACGTCGAACCATTCCGGCTTGCCCGCGATGTCGCCCGAGTAGAACAGCGAGCCGGCAGTCCAGATCGAGCCAGCCGTATCGACGGGCATAAACTCGGCATAATCTGCGGCCGGATACTTCACCATGTAGACGCCCTGCTCGACCGTCAGCAGCTGCGGCGAGAGGAAGGACATGACTTGCTGCGCGTCATCGAGGTTCACGCCCCGAATGGCATCGGCAAAGGCCGGAACGTTGCAACCGGGCTGCGCAACCAGGTGCGCAACTGCGGCGGCGACGGAGTCGAAAAAGATAGGCTTCGTCATGATGGCCCCCGTTAGCGGCGCACGACGCGGACGATGCCCGCGGCCGTGATGGTGTCGTGGAAGGTCCAGCCCGTCGCGATCTGGTTGCTCGTCGCGACGTTGGTGATCAGGCCAGCCGGTGTGATGTAGACCTGATCGTCAGCCGCGACGGCAACCGAGGCGGTGACCCAGATCTTGCCGCGGTTCTTGATCGGGATGGTGTCGCCCGGCGCGAAGGTATCGGCCGCGCGGTTCGGGGTGACCACCAAGCCTTTGCGAGCGATGGCGAACCCGCGAATGTTCGCGTTGGGTGTCAGGCTGCAGCCGCGGTCGGCCGCACCCTTGAACAGAGCACGGCCAAAGGCGCAGGCGGTGGCGCCTTCCAGCGTGGCGCTGATGATGTTGGAAATCTCGCCGTCGGCTTCCATGCCGGGCATGCCGACCGGGATATCCTCGCCGAAGGTGTTCTGAAGAACGGCCATGTTCGTGGTCTCCTATTAAGCGGCCGTGGCGGCGTGGGCGTTTTCCTTGCCCGCCAGCCAGGTCTTGCGAGCCGACGCGACATTGGCGCGCGCGTCACCGATGTTGGCGGGCTGCTGGATCAGGCCGTCGCGGATCGTGTCCGTTCCCGCGTCGCCGATGAGCGCGAGCGAGGTCGCGAACGACGTCTCGTACTGCGCGTCGGTCCAGCCCTTGGCAGCGTCGCCCAAGCGGGCCATCACGGCCGTCTTGCGGATCGTGGCCTCGTCCATGGCATCGGTGATGCCGGCGGTGGGCGCGATGCGCTGGGCATCGGTCACCAGCTTGGCGAAGGCCTTGCCGGCCTCCACCTTCTGCTGCGGCGTGAGGGTCGCATCCTTGACCGCCTGCGTCAGCGTGGCGATCTCGGCATCCTTGGCCGCGATGGTGGTGACGTGAGCCGCCACCGTGGATTCTGCCGGCGTGGCGCGGTTGAGCGCATCCGACAGCGTGGTGTTGAGCGAACCGACCGCCAGAGCCACGGCGGCGCCGTCGCTCAGGTCGACCTCGGCGTCGCCGATCTTGATCTTCATGGTGGGTTTCTCCTGGTCGCGAAGGTGTGCGGGGCGCTCGTCGATTATGACGAGGGAGTCAGTGACGCGCAGATCGGAGCCGCCCCGGGCCCGGCCGCACATGGCGAGATGATTGTAGCGGGGTGGCGTGATCGAGCCGTCGAAAGCTTCATCGCCGAACTTCCCCGGCGTCATCTCGAGGTCGGCGCCGTAGCCCCACGAGAACTCGGGGTGCGTGGTCTGAACCGCGGCCACGCCCTTCGCGTCCATGATCATGATCGGCACGACCATGGTGTCGCCGTCGCGCATGATCTCGCCGCCCGTGTCGCCGACCGACAGCTCCTTCCAATTCGCCGCGGTCACATCCTCCTTGGGATGGTCCATGACGATCGGCCGGTGCAGCGCGGTGTGCAGCGAATCCTTGGCGAAGATCGAGGCTTCCGGGCGGAAGATCCGGTAGGGCGTGCCATCCGCCTTGGGCGGCAGGCCTAGCTCGTGCGGCTGGTAATCCTGGATGTTGTTGGCGCGGGCCACCCGAGCGCGCGCGACGAAGTGCCCTTCCCGCGTGATGCGGGCCGGGCCGTCGATGAAGGCGCGATCGTTAAATTGCATGGCGGCATCAGATGCCGCCACTCAGGTCCTGACGTTACCGTCGTCAGAGATGCCGGGCTTGGTCGGAGGTCAAGCCTTCCTTCTCCACTGCGGAGAGAAACGCACTGATCCAGTCAACCTTTTCTTGCAGTTCTGCCCGCAGAAGCCTGTAACCGAATACCACGGCGTCTTCCACGCGCCCGCTTTCGGGTATATCAAACCTTATTGAGTGCTCGCCCACAATAATGTTGTCATCGTCCTTGACTTGCCATGTCATCATCGCATCGACACCGTCAGCACCGATCGAAATACCCTGGTAGTTGAACTGCATCTCTGGCTCTCCAAACCGCGGCCCGATTATCTGCCACGCCGAACACGGGTGCGCGATCACATATCTGACTCACGGGAATGCTGCTTTGCAAGACTTCGGTCGCATTGATGCTGCCGGCAATGCTTGCCCAGTTGGGCCGGACCCGAAGGCCCGACCCGCTGGGATTAGTGGACCAGCTTCCATATTTCGATCAGAAGCAGCACGAATGCTGACGGATCGATGTCGAAGGAAGGACGGCGCATAGCGCAACCTTTCACAACGACGACGTCGTCGATTGTAATTTGCCCGTGCACGGGCGGCGGCACTCCATAAGAAGAGCGTATGTCTGGGGGGCCCATTTGGGGGCTATCTAAGCCGGTGGGTACTGCACTCCCGCTTGTCTTCGGGTGAGTGCGACTCCGGCAAGCACCGATCTGTCGACAATCGGCAAAAGAGTCAAGAAGGACTCTGGCAGAGGCGCTCTGCCCCCCTCTCATTTATTCATACAGCGGCTCTTCCCAGCACTTGCACCCCGGCAGAGTGCCGGCTCGATCATTGGGCGCGCGATCCTCGCGATAGATCCGCCGATCGCGCGCCTTGTGATCATCCCTCGGATGCTTCTGCGGCGTGTGGCGCCACCTGAACCGGGCAAGCCCAGCCGCCACGCGCCGCGCCCGATCGAATGCCCGCGAGGCCTTCTCGGTCTGATCAACGCCGATCCGCGCCGCCCTCTTCCTTGCTTTGGCGATGATGGCATTGAACTCGCCCTGCACCTCACGCGCCGGCTTCATCGCGATAGCCGCCGCCACGAACGCCGCCGCGATCTTGCCATGCGTGTCCTGATGTACCGACTGGGCGAGCTGCTGGCCCCATACGGAGGCGTTGGCGAGATCGTTTCGCACCTCTGACGGGCTGGTGAGCGTAGACACGTCGAGGCCGGTCGCAGCGCTGATCCTGCCGGCCCATTGGACGCGGTGCCATTGCTCGAACCGGGCCAGCGCGGCGTTGATCCTGGTGATGATCATCGGCCGGTTGTGCAGGATCCTGATTGCCGCGCGATCGACCTCGGCCGTGATGCTGGCGGCCGATCCTTCCGCGCGAGCCACGGCATAGGCTCGCATCAAGGCGTCACGCTCCCCCGCCCATGCCCGCACAACATCGAAATAGGGCGCTGCCATGGTCGAGCGCAGCGCTTCGGTTGGCGCGATCTGGCGGAAAGGGCGCGGCTTGATCTTGTTCTGCCGGATCAGGGTGGGCAGGTCATAGCGCCGCCCGATCAGCAGCAGCGCCAGCGCGGCGGCGGCCTCTTCCCGGCGATCGTCAGGCTGCGACGCCATCAGTTGAAGCCGCCCCTAGAAACCGCTACATAGTGGGCGGAGCCCGTCGTCATGGGAAAGCCGTATAGAGTGGGGTAACCCGTAAGCCGGTTCGACATCACTCGCCTCGGGCTCCACCTCATCACAGCTTCTTCAGCATCGATTTGAGCGCGACCACCTTGTCGCCCCGCAACTCCTCGACGTAGCGATATTCGTGTCCCTCGATCGCAGCGACATACTCCAGGCGCTGATGCTTCCGGGCGCCAGGCTTGCCGATCGCGTTGACCGTGTGAGCCTCTTCCACGATCTGGGGGATGCGTGCGAAATCGCCTTTCTTGACGGCAACCTGTCCCCGCGCTGTTTCACCGTCAGGGTCGCCGTGCGAGCGCATGACGTGTCGAATATCGCTGCTCTGAAGCACGCGGTCGTGGCCGCTGATATCGATGCCGGTCTGCTCACGCACCTTTGCCGCATTGGCTTCCGAAACCTTGCCCAGTGAGGTGGTGGAATGCTCCTTGCCTGACCCCAGCGCCCGGGTGACATGCTCCTGAACCACATTCTTGTTGGTCCACCGCCCGCCCTCGCCGCGCGGATGCTCAGCTTCGGAATAGCCGTGGCCGCCGCCGCGCTTGCGGCTATCGGCGAAAGGGGGCTCGGCCGTTGACCTACCCCCCTCAATCAATGCGCTCAGCTGGTCGGCCAGGTTCACGGGAATACCGTGCGCGGACATGAAAGAGATCAACGCATCGTTGGCAGCTCGGCGTAGCGGCACCCCATTGCCGCCAGTCCCTTGATCACCTCCTCTCGGTTCGGGGTTCAACACATCCTCGTCCTCATCGTCATTGTCGGCGCTGAGGGAGGGGAAGCGCTCGTCTTTTGGTATCTCGGCCAATGCACCATCGAGGCCGGGATAAAGACCATCCTCTACCAATTGATTCTGGACGCCCTTCGAAAGCGCCCGATCCGGTAACAGCCCCGTGCTGGCATAGATTTGCGTCGTCTCGGCCTTGGTCTTGCCGATGTCGGCTAGCTCCTTCTCCGACAGCACCGACAATGGCGCGAAGGAAAAGACTGCGTTGGGGTCGCTGATGCCGAGCGATGGTAGCATGACCGCGTCCAGCCGCTCGAGAAGCGGCCGAAGCTCATTCTCCTGCCGACCGCTGACCATCGTGTTGTAGTTGCGCTCGTCGCCCTCCCCCGTGGCGTTCATGCCGTCGGGCGCCTTGCCGAGGAGCCGTGTCGCCGGGATGCCTGTCGCGCCGGCCACGATCGAGAGATAGGTCTTAATGATGTCCGGCATGCCGGCCCAATTCACCTGGCGCTGCTGCCAATCTTCCAAGCTATCGATGATGAGCGCCTGATGCGTGGATGCCCCCATGTTGGCGAGACGCATGCGCTCCATGAAGCGCTTCTCGTATTCCGCGGTGGCCGCATTCTGCATCAGGTCCGGCATCTTGATGATGTCGAGCCGCGCCTTGCTGATCAGAGAGGCGAAGCCCGATTGGGCAAGATCTGCATTGCTAACGGCCTCGGAGATCGCCTGCGCAACGGGATCGCCCCAATACGCCTCATCCTGCTGCGCCATCCCCATGTCCGGCACCTGCAGGCCCTTGAATGCAATAACGCGCGAGGGATGAATCCTGAAGGATCCGTTCGCGCTCGCGATCTCGAAGTAAGCGGGCTCACCGAAGAACGGCGCCGCCGGATCGCGGATGATGTCGCCCAAGGTGAGCTGATGGCGACTCATCACATGCACGAACTTGAGCGCGCCCGTCGGGACCTTGCTCGGCAAGGCTCGTGATGCGTCGTCGCCAAGGCTCAGGATCAACGCACCGCCACCCAATCGGCCAAGGATCAGTGCACGCCTTACCTTCTCGCGGAGGCCAAGCCGACGTTCCTCGGCTTCGAGCTTCTCGATCTGAGCGTCTTCGGCCTGCCAGTCGCGCCAAGCCCGCGTCATGTCGTACGCGGGGATGTCCACAGCATTGCGCATTAACCAGGAGGAGCGATAGCTCGCTTCGATCTGCTGCTGTGTGAGCCGGTTCAGAGTATGAAAGTTGTAGCGGTTCGCATCGTTCGACGTGCCCGCGCCGGTCATGAGGTTGACCAGGCGGTCAACGAAGCGGATTACCTGGCCCATAGGTGCTGAAGGTGCCGAGTGGGCTCCACAGTTGTTACCGCCGTCAGCGAGGAGAGCAAACCAGTGGAAGTTGCCGCTTTTCGATCGCCGCTCACCGAGCATGAATTAGCCGAGCTTGGCCGCGCGACGGTCAATTGGGGGCTGGTCGACCTATTCGCAGAGGCGCTGATCCTGATGATCAGAGGCAACGACCGCGAAAATGTGGTCAAGCAGATGATTGTGCCAAAGATCAGAATGCTTCGGGAATTGGCACCCGAAGTCGGGAATGACGACGCCCGACGGGAGATCGGAGAGTTTTGCGACCAAATCGACGACCTGGCATCTATGCGGAACCACGCCACCCATGGCTTCTGGGGCTGGCATTTGAACCTCCAAGGCAGGCCTGCAGCAGCACATTCGCACAAGGCTCCCGGCCAGCCTATCAAGGGCGAGGACATCACCCACATCGCTGATCAAATCGCTATCGCGACCAGAAAAGCGAATGATGCACTTGATAGGCTAATCGGGTTTGATTCCACGGGAGTCGACTATCCGCGCAACCTTTATTTCGGATCAGAACCGCCCGGGCCTGTCGTGGCCTAGAGATTTGCCAGGGTGTAGCTGCTCCCCAGTGCGAGTTCATTGATCGCATCAGCGAAGGCGTCAACCTGATCGTCGTGTGCCGACGCCGGGAAGGTGGTCACCTCGGCAAGGAACGGCTCGATCCACGAATCACGATCTGCATCGCCGGTCTTCAGGATCGATACGTTGCCAGCCTCACACTGCACCGCCGCCGGCGTCGCGCGCGTGGCCTTGTCGCCCGTCGCAGGTTTGGACACGACCTGAAATCCAGCCAGAGCTCGTATCGACGTCTCGACCTGCGCCTTACCGGCTTGCCCGGGATCCTGAGTGATCCGGATCGTCGTAGCGACACCGTCCAGCATCGCGACGGCCTTCGTAGTGGCCTGCACCTCCATGGGTGAGCCCTGAAACCTATTTACGTTCTCGATCAGGAAGGTGCCATCCTCACCGCGGCTGACCTTCACGCCGGCGGTCCAGTCCGGCTTGTTCGTCGTTGTTTTCTTGGTCGCCGCCCAATCCCAGGCACGGCAGCGCTTGCGACTCCCGGCCGGGATAGCGCCCACCAACTTGAACCATGACCGCTTAAACAGCCCGCCTTCGCGCGCCGTCGGGCGCTGCTGGTACTGGCCCGCCCACGCATACGAGCCCATGTCGCGCTTAAGCCCGTCGATGACGTGCCTCGGGAAGCGTTCAGGATCCAGCAGCTCGCCATCGTCGCGGCGGGGATCAATGAAGCCTATCGCTGTCTCTCGCGCGCGCTCCGGCTCGAACTCCATCGGCAGCATCAGGTGGACGTAGCCCATGCCGAACTTCTCGATAACGCCCGAGATATCCTCTTCGTGCAGCCGCTGCATCACGACGACGATCGCGGACTTATCCTGATCATTGAGGCGGTTGGTTGCGCCCTCCCGGAATTTGCGCGTGGTCGCCGTCCGTTCCGCTTCTGATTCCGCCGTCTCGGTCGAGTGCGGATCGTCGATGATCAGACGGTCGCCGCGCTGCGACGTCAGCGATCCGAACGCGACACCCTCGCGCGTGCCGGTGCTGCTGTTCGCAAAGCTGGTCTCGCCGGTCCTGGTCAGCACCACCTCAGGCCAGAGCGCGCGGTACCAATCCGACAGCATCAGGTCGCGCGTCTTACGGGTGTCGCGCTTCACCGGGCCATCGTTGAACGACGTCGTGAGGTAGCGAAGCGAGCGGCGTCCCTTCGGCCCCCACTCCCATGCCGGCCACAGCACGGACACGATCAGCGACTTGGAAGAACCCGGCGGCACGTTGATCAGCAGTCGGTTGATCCGGCCGTCAGTCACCGCCTCAAGATGCTGGCAGATCGCATCGATGTGCCAATTGTGGACGTAGCGCTGCGTCGGCTCGAGGATGTGCCAGGCTTCGCGGATAAAGCCCACCAGCGTGGAGCAGCGGTTGCGTATACTTTCGAGGTTGTGGGCGAGCTCGCGTCGCTCCTCCTCCTCACGCCGCGCCCGTGCGCGTCGGGCGCGCTCGTCCAGCAGCGCCAGGTATTCCCGGTCAGTGAGCGGTTGGGCGCTTGCCATTTTCCGCCTCATGCGCCGCGATGCGCGCCGCGATCTCCTC
>NZ_JBMDXN010000112.1:0-17942 GCF_048595155.1 Sphingomonas sp. | reverse complement strand
GCCGACCTGCAAACGCGTATCGTTGGGAAGGACGTTCTGCCACGCGCTGGTGAATATTCGGGTGTGGTGCTGCGCGATGGCGTGATGGCCTTTTTGGAGGCGTGGGCACCTTCGCGCGCTGCTGCGCCTGGGCTGCCGGTGCCGCCTGAGCCTGAACTGGCGAAGGAAGTTCCGCCGCGTCCGGCCGGCTTCTGTACCGGTTGTCCCGAGCGCCCGATCTTTTCCGCGATGAAGCTGGTGCAGCGTGAGCTGGGGGATTTCCATGTTTCAGCCGACATTGGGTGCCATCTCTTCTCGATCCTGCCGCCGTTTCACATCGGCAACACGACGATGGGTTATGGTCTGGGCACGGCGGGGGCAGCGGCCTTCAGGCCGCAGGACGGCGAAGGCTCCAGGCGCGCCATCGCGATGATGGGAGATGGCGGCTTCTGGCATAACGGCCTTACCTCCGGGATTGGCAATGCCGTCTTCAACCAGGACGACAACGTCACCATCATCGTCGACAACGGTTATTCTGCCGCGACCGGGGGACAGGACATCCTGTCGTCGCAGGCCGTCAATCCGACCCGCAAAACCAACAACCCGATCGAAAAAGCAGCGCGCGGACTGGGCGTTACCTGGGCCCGCACATTGACGCGAACCTATGACGTCGCCCGCATGCGCGATACGCTCAAGGAAGCGCTCACCTCGCCCGAAAAGGGGCCCAAGGTGATCGTTGCGCAGTCCGAATGCATGCTCAACAAGCAGCGTCGCGTGAAGCCGCTCCTCGCCCAGGCGGTAAAGGACGGGAAACGCGTGGTGCGCGATCGGTTCGGGGTCGATCCTGACACCTGCACCGGCGACCATGCCTGTATCCGGCTGTCGGGTTGCCCCTCTCTCAGCGTCAAAGCCAATCCCGATCCGCTCAGGACCGATCCGGTCACGCAGATCGACGATAGCTGCGTTGGCTGCGGCAATTGCGGCGAAGTGGCCCATGCCGCGATCCTGTGCCCGTCCTTTTACAAGGTCAGCGTGGTGACCAACCCGTCCTTTTGGGACCGGGTCGGCGACCGCATCAGATAGGCCGTCATCGGTTGGCTGCAGGAGCGCCAGACGAGGACTATCGCCGCGAGATCCTATTGATGGAGGCCGGAGCGACGGCAGAGCGTGATCGTATCACAATCGCCATTATGGCCCTTGGCGGCCAGGGGGGCGGCGTGCTCGCCGACTGGATCCTCGATCTGGCGAACAGTAACGGCTTTATCGCGCAGGGTACGTCGGTGCCCGGCGTGGCCCAACGCACCGGCTCGACCATCTATTATATCGAGATGGTACGCCGGGCCGCCGCCTATGCCAATCGTCCGGCGCCTGTCTTGGCGATGATGCCCGTCCCTGGGGACGTTGATATCGTTATCGCGTCGGAACTGATGGAGGCGGGCCGTGCGATCCTGCGCGGGTTCGTGTCGGGGGACCGGACCACGCTGATCGGCTCCACCCATCGCGTCTATGCGATCTCGGAGAAAGCGGCACTGGGGGACGGCATCGGCAGCAGTCAGCGGATCCTGGACGCAGCGCGTCGCCGTTCGGCACGTTTCATCGGCTTCGACATGGAAGCGACAGCCGTGAGCGCGGGGAGCGTGATCAGTTCGATCATGTTCGGCGCGTTGGCAGGTAGTGGAGCCCTCCCCTTCTCACGTGCGATGTTCGAGCAGGCCGTCAGGCACGGCGGCAAGGCCGTACAAGCCAATCTGCGAGGGCTCGAGAGCGGTGCGGCTCAGGCGACGATCGCCCATCATGAGACCAACCAAACTTTCGCTGCGGCGGGCCCCACCAGTCCGGCCGGTCACGCGCTGAAATCGCGCATCGTCGCCACGCTCCCCGCGTCGATCCAGCCCCTCGCCATCGAGGGCGTACGAAAGCTGATGGATTATCAGGACCGGGCCTATGCCGAGCTCTATCTCGATCGGATCGCAGAAATCCTTGCGCGCGATGACGGCGCCGACGACTGGCGCCTGACTCGGCAAACCGCACGGCACCTCGCATTGTGGATGGCCTATGAGGACACGATCCGCGTCGCCGACCTCAAGATCCGCGGCGCACGCACGGCGCGGGTCCAGCAGGAGGTTAGACTCGGCCAGGGGCAGGTCATGACCGTCACCGAATATATGCACCCGCGGCTGCAGGAGCTGTGCGACGTGATGCCCGCTGCGATGGGCGATTTCATCCTCGCCCGATCCTGGCTGTCCAAGCTCGTGCAACCGATGTTCGCGAAAGGGCGGCATGTTCGCACGACCAGCCTGCGCTGGTACGTCGCGTTGTGGCTTGTTGCCGCTTTGCGCGGGAGGCGGCGCTCGACCCGGCGCTATCGCGACGAACAGGCTCGTATTGCCGCATGGCTGGACTTCATCAGCGATGCGGCGGCGCGCGACTCCCGCTTTGCCGCGGAGATTGTCGAGGCTCAGCGGCTGATCAAAGGTTATTCGGACACGTTCGATCGCGGTCTCGCACGGTTCGAAGCGGTCGTCGCAGAGGCTCGATCGCTATTGGGTCGACCCGACGGTGCGGCACAGGTGGCCCTTTTGCGCGATGCGGCGCTCGCCGATGAGTCCGGGACGGCTTTCGCCGAAGCACTGGCAGCGGTCCGTCGAGCGGCCTGACCGCGCCTGTTGGCAAAGGAGGAGGCAGACGGTGCGGCAGCGTTGCAGTCTGCGCAACGACTTTGGCGCTCTCACCCGTTGATGACGGCACATATCTGGACGACCATCGATACAGCGGCATTCAACAGGGGCATGTGACATGAAGATGATTTTGATCGGGCTGGCGGGGATCGCATCCTTGAGCGCCGCGCCGGCGGCGTTGGCACAGTCTCCAGCGACCTTCTCTGCCCCCGTTTCCAACGATGTTCTTTCCCGCATGTTCGGATGGTGGAACAGCGCGTTCAAGGATCCGAAGGGGTTCACGCCCGAAGCGTTCCTTCAATATTCCCCCGACGACGCCGTGATGCGCATCAACGGCGTCGATCGTGCCAAGGGCGTCGTGTCGCTCGCGGAGCATTTTCGCGTTATTCAGACCCGTGCCAGCGCGGTCGAGATCAAGCTGCCCTTCGTCGAAGCCTTTTCCTCTCCGGACGGCTCAAAGATCTTTACTTACCATCTGATCGACGCCGTGGAGAACGGTAAGGCCGGTCATGAGATGGTCATGGGATATGCCACGCTGCGAGGTGGGAAAATCTCGAAGATCGATTTCATCAGCCTGGAGGGCATACCGGGCCCGTTCATGAAGTGAAGCAGCCAATGACCAAGAAAGCCATGAAGATCGGCCGCTGGGGTCTCCCGGCCGTCTCGCTTGCTCTGGCCACGCATGTCAGCGCAGCGATCGACCCTGATCGTTCGATCCTGCCACCCGAACAACCGTGGCACGGCGCGAGCGAGGCTTTGGCGGCGCGACCCACTGATCCGTGGATCACCCCGTCCGAGAAGACGGGCTTAACCGCCACGCCCTCCTATGCGGAGACGCGCGCCTATCTCGACCGGCTCGTTCAGGCGTCCCCCCTTCTGCGCGTCGAGACGTTCGGCCGCACTGCGCAGGGGCGTGACATGATCGTTGTCGTCGCCAGCAAGGATGGCGCCTCTTTGGATCCCGCCAAGCCGGTCTTGCTGGTCCAGTCCGGAATTCATCCAGGCGAGATCGACGGCAAGGACGCAGGGTTGATGCTGCTGCGCGACATAGTCGTGCGTGGGAAGTCGAGTTTGCTCGACCGCGTGAACTTCCTGTTCGTCCCCGTTTTCAACATCGACGGGCATGAGCGCACCTCGCCCTACAATCGGCCGAACCAGCGAGGTCCGGTCTCGCAGGGATGGCGTACGACTGCGCAGAACATCAATCTCAACCGGGATTATATGAAGGCGGATACGCCCGAGATGCAGGCCATGCTGGGGTTGATCAACCGCTACGATCCCGCCCTATATCTTGATCTGCACGTCTCCGACGGGCTCGATTTCCAATATGACATTACCTACGGTTTCCAGGATGCGCCCTATGCGCAATCGCCTGCCGCCAATCGCTGGCTCGAGCAGGTCTACCGCCCCCAGGTGGATGCCGCGCTGAAGGCAAGGGGTCATGTTCCAGGTCCACTTGTTCTGGCGGTAGATGACCGCAAGCCCACCGACGGGCTCTCCCTTCCTCATTTTCCAGCGAATTTCTCGCATGGATATGGCGATCTGCGGCATATGCCGGCAGTGCTGGTCGAAGACCATGCCCTGAAGCCCTATCGCCGGCGCGTGCTCGGAGAATATGTACTGCTGGAGGCGACGCTCAGAACGCTCGGCAGCGATGGTGCCTTGCTCAAGCGGGATATCGCTGAAGATCGGGCACGACGTGGCCCGATGACGATCACATGGAAGCCGCGCACCGATCCGGTGCGGAACGTTCACTTCCTACCCATGAAGAGCGAGCGCTTTCTGTCGGACGTATCGGGCGGATATGAGGTCCGCTGGCTGGGCCAGCCGGCTCCGGCGGTCGATATCCCACTTTTCGGCTCGCAAGCTGACAAGACCGTCGATCTTCCGGCTGCATATTGGGTTTCTGCGGTCGACGTCGCCGTGATCGATCGATTGCGGCGCCATGGCATCCGGATGGAGACGCTGGATCAGCCACGCACCGTATCGGTCGACATGATCCGTATCTCGGATCCCAAGCTTGCTACAATGCCAGTGGAAAACCGTGTGCCGGTAACGGCTGGCGCGTTCCAGCATGAGCGGCATGAAGAAACCTATCCCGCCGGGTCGGTACGTGTGCCTACCGATCAACCGCTGGGCCGCTTGGCCGCCGAGTTGCTCGAGCCTGAGACGGAAGAGTCATTCTTCAGCTGGGGCTTTTTTCCGGCGATGCTGGAACGTACCGAATATATCGAAGGCTATGTCGTCGAGCCGATGGGCGCGGCGATGCTGGCCCGTTCCCCCGCGCTGAAGGCCGAATTTGATCAGAAGGTAAAGTCCGACCCTGCGTTTGCCGCCAGCCCCGATGCACGGCTGACCTGGCTCTATGCGCACACCCGCTATTATGATCAGCGCTATCTGCTATATCCGGTCGGACGCGAAACAGCGAAGTGACCCCCAAGGCGGGGGCGCCCACATAAGGCGCCCCCGATCTCACCACATCATCGTTGGCGAAGGGCGGCCAGTGTGTCGCCCGCAGCCTTAAACTCCGTTCCTGGATTCCAGGTCGGCCATTGGCGGCTGTTGGCGAGTTTGTTGCCGATCACTCGGAACAATTCGACGTCCTGCGCTGCGCCATGCAGGTCCCAGGAAGGGTCCCACCGATCGCAGGTCTGATGATAGCAATGCGCGGTGTAATTGCTCACCCATGCGTCGCCCGCCGCACGTCCGCCCTTCACCAGGTCGGCGCCCCCACCGATGCCCATCAGCAGCAGTGTCGGAACACCGCGCTTGGCAAAGGAGAAATGATCGGCACGATAGGCGAGCCCCCGTTCCGGCTTTGCATCCGGCGTAACGGTGCGATCTTGCGCCGCCGCGGCGACGGCCAGGTCGGCGTCCAGGTTGCTATGCCCGGCGCCGATCTGGATGACGTCTCGCGCCAAGCCGGCGGTCTGCATCGTGTCGATCGTCAGGTTCGCCACTGTTTTCGCGAGCGGCAGAACAGGATGGGCGGCATAATATTCCGATCCCAGCAGCCCCCGCTCCTCCGCAGTCCAAAATGCAAAGGCAATCGTGCGCTCAGGGGACGGCTGTTGCGCAAACGCGCGGGCCAGGGCCAGCAGACCCGCGACACCCAGGCCGTCGTCGTTTGCGCCCGAATGGATCGTGCGCCCCTGGGCATCGGCTGCACCAATGCCGATCGCATCCCAATGCGCCCCGTAGAGGATCGTCTCGTCGGGGTGCAGCCGCCCTGGTATCTTCGCGAGCACGTTACGGCTGACAATGCGCGCGCTCTTGACGGGCATGTCGAATGAGAGGCGTGCGTCCCCGATGGGAGTGGGGTAGAAGCCCGTCGAGCGGGCCTGCGTCTTCAGCGCATTCAGATCCAGCCCCGCCCGCTTGAACAGGTCGGATGCGAACGCGGTGCTGATCCAACCCTCGAGCGCTGGCGGCTGCGGCTGGCCTCGATCGGTCGGCAAGGCATAAACGCCGCCGACAACAGTGTTGCTGGCAACGTTCCACCCATAACCTGCGGGGCCAGTTTCGTGGATGATAAGCGCACCGAGCGCGCCGCGGCGGGTCGCCTCCTCATATTTGTAAACCCAACGGCCGTAATAGGTCATCGCCTTGTTGCCGAAACGGCCATAAGCGTCGTCTTGCGGCTTGGCTTCGAAGTCCGGATCGTTGACCAGATACACCGCGATTTTGCCGCGCAGATCGACGCCCTTGTAATCGTCCCAATCTCGCTCCGGCGCGGAGACGCCGTAGCCGACGAACACAAGCGGCGCCTTATCGATGCTGACGCGATCGGTCGCGCGCGTTGTCATCGGCACGATATCACGCCCTGCCACCAGCGGGACAATCGTCCCAGCGACCGTGGCCTCAAGCTTTTCCGGCGTGCCCAGCACATTGTGGATCATTGGGACATCTTGCGTCCATGACCCGTTCGGCCCCGCCGGCATCAGCCCCAATGCTTTCAGGCGCTCCGTGAGATACACAACCGTCTTCTGTTCACCGACGGTGCCTGGCGAGCGTCCCTGAAACGGATCGGATGCGATCGTCTTGACCGTTTCTGTAAGCTCGGTCGGCGTTACATCGGCTCGGGCCGCGATCGGCAAGCCCGCTTGAAGTAAGCACAAGGTGCGCAGGAACCAGCCGGCCTTGCACATCATGCGGCAACGCCCAGGCTGATCAGCGTGTGACGAATGACGGCGGTGGCGTCCGGCGACACGTCCCGCAGAGGCGGTCTTACGAAGCCGGCCGGCACACCGCGCAATTTCAGCGCGGCTTTCAGCACTGCCGGACCCGAGCCGAACCGACCGACGAGGTCCTGCGTGTACCATTCATCCAGCAGCACCCGATCCTTGCGACCGCACTCCCGCGCGGCAGCAATCTCCCCCCGCCAAAGATGGTTGTAGAAGTCGGCATGAATACGCCCCAATGCGCCGCCCGCGCCCATCGTGCCATCGCCGCCGTGCGCCTGAAGAATGGTAAGCCCGTGCTCATCCATACTGTGTCCGAACACCAGAACCTGGTCCCCGAGCTGGAAGAAGGTCTGCAGAAAGCGGCGCAGATTGCTCGTGGACTGCTTGATCGCGACGACATTGTCGAGCCCCGCGAGACGCTCGAGCAGTTCGACGGACATGTCGATGCCCGTGCCGGGCGGCCAGTTATAAACGCAGATCGGCAGCGGCGTCGCCTTTGAGATATCGGCGTAAAAGCCGAATATCTCATCTTCGTTGGGTCGCAGATAAGGCGGTGGTGTCACTAAGATGCCGTCAAACCCGCTCTCCGCCGCATGCCCTGCGAACTGCAGGCTTTCTGAGGCCGTGAAGCTGCTGCAGCCCGCCAGCAAAGGCAGCTTGCCCGACATCTGGCTGCCGGCCGCGCGGAACAGCGTGGCGCGCTCATCGGCGCTCAGGCTCGTCCACTCTCCAGTGGTGCCGGCGACAACCAGCCCGTGCATGCCTTCGCCGTGAAGCCATTCGAGCATCGCTCCCAAGCCCGGGAGGTCCAGCGCGCCGTCCGCAGCAAAAGGCGTCACGATCGCGGGCAGGTAGCCACGCCAGCCGACGCGCGCACGTTTATCGCTCAATCCGTGTCCCCTCGTTCGACGGACATAGGTCCGCCTTCCCCCAAGGTGTTGCGATTTCCGTTCCCGCGCATCAAGCGCGAGCGTTGGCCAAGATCATTGCGCTCCCTGCAAATAAGCGACACGATGGCGCCGAAAAGGAAGGTGCGGCTTGCTCGAAAACGCGTTCGGTTACTTCTATGAGGCTGCCAACCTGGGCTCGATGCGGCTTGCCAGCGAGAAGATCGGCGTCGCGGTTTCATCGATCAGCAGGCAGATTGCGCAGCTCGAGCAGGATTTGGGTACCCCGCTGATCGAGCGCGGACGCCGTTCGATCCGCCTGACCGAAGCTGGCCGCATGGCGCTCGATTATTACCGGGATCAGCTTGCCGACCGCGAGGCGCTGATGAACCGGCTGCGCGATCTGCGCGAAATGAAGACCGGGCGCATCGACATGGCGGTTGGTGAAGGTTTCATCGGCCGATCCTTCATCGGATTGATCGACGCTTTCCAGCGACGCAATCCGGGCATCACGGTATCGATTACCAGCGGCACGACCAGCGAGATCGTCCGCATGGTGCTGGAGGACGAAGCCCATATCGGTATGATCCTGCACACCTCGGATGAGCCGAAGATCCGGACACGCACCGCGGTAGCCCAGCCGCTCATGGTCATTTGCTCCCCCGACCATCCCGCCGCGGCCATGCCCGCGCTGACGCTGGCTGACTTGCAGCAGCATCATCTTTGTCTGCCGCCTAAGGGATTTCGTATCCGCCATCTGCTCAATGATGCCGAAAAGCGGGCGCAGACGTGGCTGGAGCCGAACATCGTCAGCAGCTCGCTGCAAGTGATGCGCGAACTGGCGCGCGCTGGCAGAATGGTCACCCTACTGCCGCGTGTGTCGGTCATCTCGGAGTTGGAGGAGGGAACGCTCGTCGCGCGCCCTCTTCGCGAAGCCGAGCTGGAGCACGCGACCGTCAGCCTTATCCATCGGCTTGCCCGCCAGCTCGATGGCGCGCCGTCACGTTTGCTGGGTCAACTGGAAGCAAAGCTCAAAAGCTGGGGTGAAGTAGACCATTAGGATCTGCTTCAGCCTCGATCGTTCAAACCATCCGCTCCGCGGCAGCGGTCAGGGCCTTCATCGGCATCGGTCCTGAGCGTAGCACGATGTCATGGAAGTTGCGCACATCGAAGCGCGTACCAAGCCGCTTGCGGGCCGCCTCGCGTGCCGCGACGATACTGTTCGCGCCGATCTTGAAGCTGCAGGCCTGACCGGGGTAAACGCAGTAGCGCAGGACTTCGCGTTCCGTGGCAAGCTGCTGTTCCCCTGCATTGTCGACCATCCAGGCCACCGCCTGCTCGCGCGTCCAGCGTTTATGGTGGATGCCGGTATCGACAACGATCCGCGCGGCGCGCCACAATTCGGACTGAAGATAGCCGATCCGGCCGAACGGATTAGCGTCGAATGCGCCGATTTCCGCCGCGACCTGCTGCGCATAGAGAGCATAGCCCTCGGTATAGGCCGAGAACCTGACGATCCGCCTGAACAGCGAGAGATTCGGCGCATGCCGCAACATGCTGAACTGGAAATGGTGTCCCGGTATGCCTTCGTGATGCGTCAGCGTGGGAAGCCGCCACAGCGCATTGTCGCGGACCCGCTTGAGGTTGATTGAATAGATCCCGGGAGAGCCACCGACACCCTCATTGTAGAAGGCGGTCGGTGCCCCGTCTTGAACGGCAGCGGGGACGGGACGCACCTCAATCGGATCCACGATAGGATCGTTGAAGGCGCGCGGCAGACGCGCGCGGATGTCATCCAGCTCGCGTTTCGCCTCGGCAAGCAGACGGGCGCGCCCCGCGTCGTCATCGGACACGATGAAGCGGGGATCGCGATCCAGCGCGGCAAGCCGTTGCGGAACGGTCCCCTCGCGCATCCCTTGCGCGGCGAAGCTGGACGCAATCTCCGCGGTGAGCTCCGCACATTCCGCAAGCGCTTGGCGGTGCATATCCTCGGGCGACGTCGTCACGGTCGTGTTGGACCGGAGCGCGGCCGCATAATAAGCGTCGCCGTCAGGCAGGCGCCACACGCCGGCCACGTCGACCGCGTGCGGCAGGAGCGCCTCGAGCGCGGCCGCTTGGCGCGACAGAGCAGGCGCGATCCGATCGCGAAAAATCTGCTCGCCGCTAACGCCGATATCGCCAAGCCCTCGCGCCTGAGCGCGGGCGATGGCGTGGATCATCAGCGCCGATTGTCGTGGTGGAGCATCGCGTAGCTGTCGTATCTGCGCCACCGTGCTGAGGATGACGAAGTGCGGAGGAACGACACCGATGGCAGCATCGCGCCTCATCCGATCCGTCTCCTGATCCAGCGCCGTCGCAAGCGCGCCCAAACGTTCATACCAGGCCGCAACGTCCGCCTTTGTTTCCAGCGGATGATTGTTGCCGATGAAATCCGGCAGCCAGTAATAAGCACCATTCATCTGACTGACGACGTAGGGACTGGGGCGCAGGTCTATGTCGATATAGCCGTAGCGATCGAAGATCGTCGCAAATTGTTCGTAGACGAAGGCCGCGACATCGTAATCCAGCGCCGCCGCTGGCGAAAGCATCTGTCGATCAATGGTGCGCAATTGTGCCTGGGCAGCAGCGATGGCCGCCTTGTCGTGCATCATGGCAGCCTGCGAACGATCATCCAGTTGGCTGCGCAAATTGGCATGTGCGCCGATGTCCCAGCCAAAATTCGTCGCCTGCTCGGGGCTGCGACGCAGAAACAGCTCGGCATGGCGTTGCAGCATCGCTGCCAAGGCGCCATCGGCAGCGCCGCCGCCGCCGGCAGCGGCCGGCGCGATGCCGGGAAGGACGAGAGACGACACCGCTCCCGCCATGAGGACGCTGCGCCGATCGATCATCCCGTGCTCCTGATGATAGAGGGGGCGCCCTGAGACGCCCCCCGGTAAAATACTAGAACTTATAATTGAGTGACAGGCCTATCGTGCGGAACGACGGCTCAACCTGCACGCCGCTGTAGAACGCCTTTTCATAGGCATTCGCATAATAATGAGCTTTAAACAGGTTCTGTACGTAGACGATTGCCTGGATTGGGCCAATGTCGGTGCCCAGACGCAGGTTCACGTTGTTATAACTGGGCGATATAAACGGATATTGATAATATTTGAGGGCGTAGGCCGACGACAGCATCTTGCTGCGATGGTTCCACTCGGCCCGCAGGAAGATATCATCCTTGTCTCCGATAGGATAGGTATATTGCCCTTGCGCACCAAGCGTCCACTTGGGTGCGCCGATAAGCGGCCGGCCACTGGCGTCGACCACCGTACCGTCGATCAAAGCATTGTCATATTTCCGATAGCGCGCGTTGTTGTAGCCCACCTGGCCGCTCAGCTTGAAGGCTTTGGTGACCTGGAAGTCGAAGCTTCCTTCCACGCCATAGCTGCGCGCGCGCGCCGCATTGGCAATGCCACCGACGCCCTTCAGCAGGCCTGTGGCCGGATCGACATATTGGAACTGGATATTCTCCTGGATATTGCGCCAGTCCATATAAAAGGCCGCCACGTCGAGGCGCAGACGGTGATTGAGCAGATCGAACTTCGTTCCTGCTTCATAATTCCACAGCGTCTCCGGCTTGAAGTCGTTGCGGAGATTTACGTCGTTCGTGGTCTGGGTGCCACCGGATTTGAACCCGCGCGACACCGTCGCATAGAAGAGCAGGTTGGGGTTCGCCTTGTAGTCGAGCGTCAATTTCGGCGAGAAATCGTTGAACGATGCCGAGCGGTCATTCACGTCGGTGATGATGCCGCCGGACGAATCATAAGAATAATTCTTGGTCCGCTCATGGGAGTAACGGCCGCCAACCACCGCCGAGAACTTATCGGTGAAATTGAGCGTCCCTTGAGCAAAAACGGCGAAATAGCGTGTCGAGCTGTTGGAAAGAGCCCCGGTGATTTGCGAACCATCGGGCCCAAACGGGCTTTCCGTTCCGTTATAGGTGAACTGGTTGAGGTGGCCGGTGTCGCGTCCCAACGATGTACCGATGCTCCAGTCGAGGAAGTGCGATCCATTGGACTGGAGGCGCAGTTCGCCGCTGGTCGATCCCCGCTTCAGGAGCAGATTTTCATAGAAATAATCGTGGCTCCCGCCGTCGACATCGCCATAATTGAACAGGTTCGACGAGATATGTCCCAACACACCGGTCACTGAGACGCCGCCAAGGTCCCACACCAGGTGGGTGCTCTCATACTGATATTTGCTGCCGACCTTTTGCGGACGATCGAAATTCACGCGGTTGTCGTTATCGGGATAGAAGCCGACGCCATCCGGATTGGCGATGAAACCGGGCGTGCCGCCATAATAGATGGATGCCCAGGTCGACGTCACGAAGCCGGTCGGCACGCCGTCGCGCATGCCGTCGGTCTCATGGGAGTAACTATAGTTGAAATCCCAGGTGAGATTGCTGGCGGGAGTGAGGCGCGCTTCGATCCGGCCGGTATAGAATTTGTGATTGTTGCCGCCGCCGATCGGATTGATGTTCTTGATGTTGCCGTCCGATTTCTCGAACTGGCCAGAGGCGCGAACGGCCAACAGGTCGTTCACGATCGGCACGTTCAGCACACCTTGCACCCGGCGCGTGTCGAATGAGCTATAGCTCCCGCCAATCTCGCCTTCGAACTGGTTGACGGGCTTTTTCGTGATGATGTTGATCGCGCCGCCGACCGAGTTGCGCCCGAAATAGGTTCCCTGCGGCCCACGCAGCACCTCGATGCGGTCAAGATCGACGATCTCAGGGTTACTCGTGCCAGCCGCGACGTTGAACTCGTCGATGTAGAAAGCATAGGACGCTTGCCGGACATCCGAATAAGGGCTGAGCTGATTGGAAATGCCGCGAATGATCAGGTCTTTACGGTCGCGCGATCCATTGGACTGAAAGCTCACATTCGGCGTCAGCGCGAAGTAATCCTGCACGCTCTGGATATTCTGTGTCTTCAGCGTCTGGCCCGTAATCGCGGTGATCGCGATCGGCACACTCTGGATCGTTTCGCGACGGCGCTGCGCTGTCACGATGATATCGGAACTTGCGTCGTCGGTGTTGGCTGCGGGCTCTGCCGGCACGGTTGCACCACTCTGGGCATAGGCAGACGTAGAGAGCAGACCCAGAGCGATCGCTGCCAGAGCAGGCTGAACGCGTAAGGCATGCGCCTTGTTTGAACGAACTCGCATGATAAAACCCCTTTTTTATCGCCTGAGACGATATGAATTGACCCTGCCTCTCCGAGACTCTCGGCGCGGTTTTTGTTTGGTTATTTGGTCCAGCAATCCGGTTCTTTTTTCATCGCCTCGCCGTCGAGATTGGTCCTCACGAGCATGATCGAGGCAATCTTTCCGTTCCGCAGAACGGCGTCTCCCGCCGCGAGCGCGCAGGTCGGCTCGCCACGGCCGCGCGACCGGATCACGTGATAGGTGAAGATGCGGTTCCCGGACCGGAACACGTCCTTGAACGGCACAACAATCTCGACGTCCCCGCCCGCGCTCTGGATCTTGCGAAAGTGATCGACCCATTCCGGAATGCCCCGGATGGCGGTGCGCCCCTCCAGCGTCAGCGTGGCATCCTCTGTGAAGAAGCGGCGAAATGCCTGGGGCGTGTAGCCGTCCGGCTGCTTGAAGGCCTGGTTCCACCAGACGAACATGCGAGAAAGAACATCCGTCGCTGGGACGGCGGCCTGCGTCGATGTGCCAGCAGAAATTGTTAATGATACGGCAAATGCTAAAGATACTGCTCGGCCCATTGTAAATACCCCCACAGAGTATCGCTTGTCGCGATCGAGCCTCTGTGTCTCAATGTTTCCGACAGTTGCCGTATTGTTACAACTCTGCGTCAGCCTCTACTTCGTTGCGCAAAACGCAAATTAGCGTGATGTGCGGAAAGATTGTCCTCATTCAAGGATACCGGCGCCATCGTCGCGCACGACCCGCCCGCCCTTCATGACGAAGTCGAGCGAGCGTAACGCGCTGATGTCGTGAACCGGATCGGCCTTGAGCGCGACGATGTCGGCATATTTGCCGGGTGCGATCCTGCCCGCATCGTCTTCGATCTTGAGCATCTCGGCTGGGCGGATCGTCGCCGCCTGCAGCGCCTGGAGCGGCGTCATGCCGGCCTGCTCGTAGAGCTCGGCCTCGGCGACGGTCGCCGTGGTCCCGCCATTGGGCTCGTACGGAAATTGATCGGTCCCAAGCGCGATCTTGACGCCGATGCGGATCGCATTTTGCAGCATCGCCCAATGATCCTTGCCGGTGCTGTCGACACGCGCGAGGTACCAATCGGGTGACCCGATCTTCTTGTAGAATTCGCGCGCACCCGGTTGGCTCACGACCATCGTCGGCACGAGCCAGACCCCCTTTTCCTTCATAGCCTTGAGGGTCGGCACGTCGAGATGATAACCATGTTCAAAGCCGTTGATGCCGAAACGCAGCGCCTGCTGTGCGGCAGCCACCGAGCCATTGTGGGCGGTCACAGGCACGCCATTGCGGTGCGCCACGTCGATCAGCACCGACATTTCCTCATCGGTCATAGGGGCCGCCGATATACTGCCGTGCATATCGGCGATGCCGCCTGATATCGCGATCTTGATGAGATCGGCGCCCTGCTTGATCTGCTCACGCACCAGCTTGGCAAGGACATAGGGTCCATCCCCTTCCAGCGAACCATGCCCGCCGGTTGGTACGATGATCTCGCCGGCGGTCTTGATGCGCGGGCCCAAGACATCTCCGCTCTCGATCGCGGCGCGCAGCGCGAAATCGGTGCCATGGTCCTCACCGACAAGGCGAACGGTGGTGACGCCTGAAAGGAGCGACTTACGCGCGTTGCCTGCCATCCGCAGCACTTCCTGAGGATCGGTTTCGCCGACGAGTGCGGCGCCAGCTGCGCCCGGCAGCTTCAGGCCAAGATGGACATGCATGTTCATCAGGCCCGGGATCAGCCATTTGCCTTTGACCGACACGATCTTGGCGCCGGCGGGAATTGCGACAGCGGCGGAAGGACCGGCAGCGACAATGCGCTCACCTTTGATCACGATGGTCGCGTCATTGGTTTCGCGACCGGTATCCACGTCCACCATTATGCCGCCTGTAAGTGCGGTCACCGGCACGGGTGGCTGTGCTGCGATGCTCGCGGGAGACGCGATGCCGGCAAGGAGGCAAAACAGCCGCTTACGGAACGTCATCCACACACCCCTTTGACTACATATCGTTCGGGAGAAGACTGCGGACTTCGCCTGGCTGGCGCAATGCGCGAACGGGAAGGACATCTTTGCGTTCTATGCAAGATAAGTGACACAAACGGCTATCAGGAAGTGCGAAAAGGTCTCCTAACTGCTTGTTTCCGCATCATAATGTCGCGTCGATCGGGCGACCAGAGGCTCCAGGCGCGGTCGTACGCGTGAAATCCCGCTTATTGTGTTTGGGCGCGGCAAGCCTGCACGATGGCAACAGCATCGGGGGGACGTACGACATTATGGAAAGCGGTATCACACGCCGGCAGGCGGTCGGCGTCGCAGGAATAGCGCTGGTCGCAGGCGGCGCGCTTGCGCAGCCGGGAAGACAGGATGCGGCCGCCCTGCGGACTCTCCTGCAGGCAAGTGCGGACGCGGATGAACGCCGCCTCCCCCTATCCGCCGCCCCGCGGGCGATCCCCTTTGTAGATCCCCTCAGCGATGCCTATGCGAGCGCCCTGTCGGCAGACCAGCGGCGTAACCTGGCCGGACTGGCATCGATCCGGCGAGACGCGCTGTCGGTCGGCGATCGCATCGCGTACGATGTGCTGGGCTATCAAGCACGGCAGACGATCGCCTCTTTCGAGAGCGGCGTTTTCGAGACGGCGCGTCGTGCCCCCCTCGATCCCTCGTTCGGCCTCCATGTCGAGATGGCCGACTTCGTGTCGGGTGCCGCGCCCTTCGCCACGATCGCCGATTATGAGGCTGGTCTTCGCCGGCTGGACGGGTTTGCCGGCTACATGCATTCGGTGGTCGATCGCCTGAAAGAGGGGCTTGCGAACGGCCAGGTCCAGCCCGCCATCATCGTCGCGAATGTGTTGGCGGAAGTCGACGCCATGCTGGCTTTGCCTATCGAGGACAGCCCCTTCTACACCGCCATCAAAGCAGCGCCGCCCACCATCGATGCCTCCGCGCACAGGCGATTGGCAGCTGCCTACCGCCAGCTGATCGCGATGCGGGTCTATCCGGCCTATCGATTGTGGAAGGAATTTCTTACCGACACCTATGCGCCGCGTGCCGGTACGGCACCGGGACGATGGGCGATGAAGGGCGGTGACGCGCTTTACGCGGCCGAACTGGAGCGGCACACGACCACGACGATGACCGCCGATGCGCTGCACGATCTTGGCGTGGCGGAGGTGACGCGGATCCGGCAGGAAATGGAGGCAGCCCGGGTCGCCACAGGGTTCACCGGCGACCTGAAGGCCTTCTTCAACTATATCCGGGTCGATAAACGCTTCTATTGCAAGACACCGGAAGAGCTTCTCGCCCGCTTTGCAGCGATCGAAGCGAGGATTTGGAAATCAATCCCCAAGCTGTTCTCGCGTCGGCCGAAGGCGCCGTTCAGCGTGCAGGCGCTTCCCGTACTCGGGGCCCAGCGGGGCACCGGCTATTACCGGCCGGGCCCACCGGACGGCAAAACGCCCGGCGTACTTTACTTCAATATGGCGATGCTGGGGACCCGCCCGATCCCGACGCTGGAAACGCTGACGCTGCACGAGGGTATACCGGGCCATCATTTTCAGATCACGCTCGCGCGTGAGAACGATAAGCTCCCGCCCCTGCTGCGGCTTCACGGCGATGAGCATTTCACTGCCTTCACCGAAGGCTGGGGTCTCTATGCGGAATCGCTCGGCCGCGACTTGGGAATGTTCGAGGACCCCTATCAATGGTTCGGTCATCTCGACATGGAGATGCTCAGGGCGGTCCGGCTGGTCGTCGACACCGGCCTCCATGCGCAACGCTGGGATCGGCAGCGGGCGATTGACTATATGCTGACGAACACATCTATGGCGCAGCATGACGTGGAGGTCGAAATCGATCGCTACATAGCGGCACCTGGGCAGGCCTGTGCTTATAAGACAGGGGAACTTCGCTTCCAGGCGCTGCGAGCCAAAGCGGAAAAGGGCCTGGGCTCCGCTTATACGATCCGCGACTTCCATGATCAGGTACTGGGCACGGGCGCCCTGCCCTTGCAGGTATTGGAGGCGAAGATCGACCATTGGATCGCCGCGGGCGGTGGTTCCGACGGCTCAGGATTTTAAGAATGACCGAACAGCGTGACGAGCCGCGCAGCAGCGGTGACCTGGGCTGGCATCGCCTGGCATTGCTGCTGCCCTTCATTTGGCAACTGGGACTTGCCGGCTTCGCCAATGACGTGACGTGGCGACCATTTGGCCTGCCGTTTCAAATGGTCTGGCAGATGATGGGCGTGCCGGTCGCCTCGGCGGCCATCGCATGGGTGTTCCTGCGGGACGAGGCCAAGCGGAAGATCGATAAGTCATGATCGGAGCAATTGCGCTTGCGTTGTTACTTGCGACGGTTGCCGCATCCGCTTTGTATGGACGCCGTCAGGCGCGGGTCAAAACCGTCGAGGAATGGGCGATCGGCGGCCGCCAGCTTGGCCTGCTGATCTTCTGGTTCGTCAATGCCGGAGAGATTTACACGACCTTTGCGGTTCTCGGCATATCCGGATTTGCCTGGGCCTACGGCGCTCCGGCATATCTTGCATTCACCTCGGTTTCGCTTGCCTCGGCGGTCGCGTATTGGCTGACCCCGCGGATATGGGAGGCCGGCCGACGACATGGGCTCGTCACGCAAGCGGACTTCTTTACGCGCGCGTACAACGCTCCCTGGCTTGGCATTCTGGTCGCCATCGCCGGCCTGTTCGCCACCGTGGTCTATGTTGAAGTCCAGCTCACCGCGCTCAGCCTGATCTTGCAGCTTACCGGGGGCGCCGTGCTCGGTCACAGCGCCAGCGTCATTGTGGCCGCCATCCTGATGCTCGCCTTTGTCTTTCTCGCCGGCCTGCGGTCCGCCGCCTTCGCGGCCGGTGTGAAGGACGTGTTGATGATCGTGCTGGTCCTGGGCCTCAGCCTCACCGTCGCGCATCATGTCGGCGCCAGCTCCATCCTCGACATCTTTCGTCGGGCGGAAGATCTTCGTCCCGGCATC
>NZ_JBMDXN010000111.1:0-123860 GCF_048595155.1 Sphingomonas sp. | reverse complement strand
ATCGACCAGGGCAGTTCCAGGAGGAATGTGAGCAGCACGAAGGTCACGCTCACAGCGAGCACCGTGCGCTTCGGCCGGCGGCCGTCAGGATCCAGCCTCTCCCGCAGACTCCGCAGAAGGCCGCTTTTCAGGATCAGCCAGGACGCGACTATGGAGACCAGGCAGGACCACAAGATCAGCCATTCGCTGCCGTGGGTATATGCGATCGCCTTGGCATGTGCGGCCGGCGACAAGGTCGCCATATAGGCCGCCGTTGCCGCACCCGGATCGAAGCCTGCCATGAAATCTGCCCTTTCCGCGCGGATCAGGGCAGTTCAGCTTATGCCTTGCTCTTGCCCTTGGGTGCGCTGCCCTCGGTCTTCTGGATAATCTCATATGCGCGCTGGTACCAGTCGCTACCGGGGAAGTTGGCGCCGAGCACCGCCGCCGTGCGATGCGCCTGCTCCGGAATGCCAAGCTCCAAATAGCTTTCAGTCAAGCGCAGCAGGGCCTCGGGAACGTGGCTGGTGGTCTGGTAGGAATCGACCACCTTCCGAAAGCGATACACCGACGCCAGCCATTCGTGACGGCGTTGGTAGAAACGACCGATATCCATCTCGCGGCCGGCAAGATGGTCGTTGATCAGGTCGATCTTCAGACGCGCATCGGACGCGTAAGGAGAATCAGGATAGCGGCGGATCAGATCGCCCATCGCATCCAGCGCCTGGGCGCTGATCTTCTGATCGCGGTTCACATCGCCAATCTGCTCATAATAAGCGACCGCGATCAGATACATTGCGTAAGGCGCATCCTTGTTACCCGGGTGGATCGACAGGAACCGCCGCGCGCTTTCGATCGATTCCGGATAATCCTGCGCCAGATAATGGCTGAACGCGCTCATCAGCTCGGCGCGGCGTGCCCAGATCGAATAAGGGTGCTGGCGTTCGACTTCGTCGAAGAGAACGGCGGCGACCTTGTAACGCTTCCGATCGAGCTGGTTCTTGGCCGCATTGTACAGCGTCTCCACGTCGCGCGCGACGTAGCGATTATTCTCCTTGCTCGACTTCTTGTCGGCGGCTTGGCTCGCGCTCCCGGTCAGGAGCAGCGCGGAGACGAGGCTTGCGGCAAGCGCGAAGCGAAGACGGGAAAGACGCATAGAGGCGACCCTTTAGACCAGCACCCGAAGCGCGGGAAGCGTTATGAGGCGGTACGATAGAGGCGCACAGATTGCGCCCCCATGAAGCAAGACGCGCCCGGTCAGCGAATCCGCTCCGCACCCGACGATGGGCCGCTCTTGCCCTTTTTCTCAACGGGCGCGGCATGCGGCGTCAAACCCAGCGAGATCAGCAGCGAACTCGACACGTAGATCGAGCTGTAGGTGCCGACGATCACGCCCAGCATCATCGCCGCCGTGAAGCCACGCAGCACCGGTCCGCCGAAGATCAACAGAGCCCCCAGCGCGAGCAGGATCGTCAGCGACGTCATCACCGTACGCGGCAGCGTCTCATTCACCGAAAGGTCGACCAGGGCCCGCATATCCATCTGGCGATATTTGCGCATATTCTCGCGGATGCGGTCGTCGATCACGATCTTGTCGTTGATCGAATAACCAATGATGGTCAGCACCGCCGCGACGATATTGAGATCGAATTCCAGCCGCGTCAGTGCGAAGAAACCAAGCGTCACCAGCACGTCGTGAACGATCGCGACGAAGGTCGAAACTCCGAACTGCCATTCGTAGCGCAGCCAGGAAAAGACCGCGATTCCCAATACGGCCAGAAATACAGCCAGCAATCCGTTACGGATCAACTCATTGGAAACCTTGCCCGAAACCGTTTCGGCGCGGTTGAAGGTGACCCCGGGATGCTTCGCTTCCAGCGTCGACTGGACATTCTTCACCAGCCGGTTGGTCGCACCTTCATCCTTGGATTCAGGCAAAGGCAGGCGAATAGACAAGGTGTTAGATCCACCGAAGGTGGTCACGCCCGCTTCGCCGACGTGCAGGCCGTCGACCTCGCTGCGAACCGCGTCGACACTCGGCGGCGTCGGAAAGCGCGCTTCGATCAAGACACCACCGACAAAGTCGACGCCCAGGTTGAGCCCCCGCACGCCGACCAGAACGGCCGCGGCAATGGTCAGCAGGGCAGTCAGTCCGAACGCCCAATAGCGTAGGCGGACAAAGCCGATATTCGTATTGTCGGGAACGAGTTTGAGCAGGCGCATCAGATGTGGATCTCCGTCGGGCGATTACGCCTGATCCAACCGGCAGTAAGCATGCGGGTGAAGACGACCGCGGTGAAATAGGAGATGAAGATACCGATCAGCAGCACCACCGCGAAGCCTTTGATCGGTCCGGAACCGAGCAACAGCATGATGATGCCAGAGATGAAGTGGACGGTATTCGCCTCGAAGATGGTCCGGCTTGCTTCCTTATAGCCAAGCTCCACCGCCTGGACGACGCCCCGGCCTCGTCGCCGTTCTTCGCGAATACGCTCGTTTATCAGCACGTTGGCATCAACGGCGGTGCCGATGGTCAGCACGAAGCCCGCGATGCCGGGCAATGTCAGCGTTGCCGTGAACAACGCCATCACCGCCAGGATCACGAAGATATTAAAGATCACGGCAAGGTTCGCGTAGACGCCGAAGCGGCCATAGGTGACGAGCATGAACACGATCACCGCGACGCTGGCGATAACGGAAGCGACGACGCCGGCGTGGATCGAATCCGCGCCGAGCTGCGGGCCGACCGTGCGCTCTTCGATCACCTTGAGATCGACCGGCAGCTTGCCCGAGCGAAGCGCAATGGCAAGCTGATTGGCACTGTCGACCGTGAAGCTGCCATGGATGATCGCGTTGCCGCCCAAGATCGGTTCATCGATGCGCGGCGCCGACAAGACCTGGTTGTCGAGGATCATCGCGAACAGCTTGCCGGAATTTTCCTGCGTCGCACGGGCGAACTTACGACCGCCCGCCGCATTGAACTTCAGCGCCACCGCCGGCTGTTGATTGTCGTCGCGGCTGAGTTCCGCGTCGATCAGGTCGTCGCCCGACAGGATAGCGCGCCGCTGGACGGCCAAGAGCCGTGGAGCGGCACTGGCCGGCTCACCTGCATCCTTAACGAATGGCAAGATCTCACTGCCGGGCGGAGCACGGCCCGCCTGCACTTGCGCAGGATCGGCATTCATGTCGACCATCTTGAATTCGAGTTTGGCCGTCTTGCCGATCAGCGCCTTGAGGCCCGCAGGATCCTGCAAGCCCGGCACCTGTACCAGAATGCGGGTAGAACCCTCGCGCACGATCGTCGGCTCGCGCGTGCCCATTGCGTCGATGCGCTTGCGGACGACTTCGGTCGCGGTCTGCATCGCTCGGTCCGCGCTATCCGACAGGCCGGCCTGCGTCGGGGTCATCACGATCCGCGTCGAATCGACCACATTGACGTTCCAGTCGCGCTGACCGGTCACGCCGACCGCCTGGGTCTGGGCGCGGGCCCGTTCGACCGCCGCATCCAGCTGGCCGACATCGCGCACGAAGAAGGAGAGACGGCCGTTTGCGGTCGAAATGTCCCCGATCGCGATCTTGGTCGAGCCGCGCCGCATCTCGGTACGGATCGTATCTTCCATCCGCTGGAGATTCTGCTTGGCGAGATCGGTCGTGTCCGCTTCCAGCAACAGATGGCTGCCGCCCGAGAGGTCAAGCCCCAGGTTGATGCGCGGCATGCCGCCCAGGCCTATGCGATTGGACAGGCTTGCGGGCATCAAGCTGGGGATGGCAAGCGCAACACCGACCAGCAGAACCAGCCAGATCGAGATCACCTTCCAGCGCGGAAAATCAAGCATCGTGCGGTTCCGCGCTTAATCGTTTGCGGGGGCGCCGAGCGGGCGAATGTCGCTGAGCGTCGACCGCAGCGCGCGGACGCGAACATTGGGGCCAAGCTCCAGCTCCACCTCATCGCCATCGGCCTTGATGACTTTGCCGATCAAGCCACCGCCGGTGACGACCGTGTCGCCCTTTTTGGCCGCCTCGATCTTTGCGCGCTGGGCTTTTTGCGCCTTACGCTGCGGATTGATGATCAACACCCACCAGATCGCCATGATGACGATCATGATCGGCAGAGGCGAACTCAATAGACCCTGAAGCGTGCCGGACGGCGCTGCGCCGGCTGCCTGGGCGTAAGCGGGCGATGCGAACATGGAAAAAAGGCCCCGAAACTGCTGGTGCGCCGCGCGGAAATCGCGTGTCGGCTGCAGGAAGGCCGGGCGACTATCACGGCCCGCCGCGGCGAGCAATGCCGTGCTTGCCAAGCGCGTCGTCTATCTCTAGTTGGCCGGCGCTTAGGTCGGGGCGTGGCGCAGCCTGGTAGCGCATCAGACTGGGGGTCTGAGGGTCGCAGGTTCGAATCCTGTCGCCCCGACCAGTAATTTCCGGGATCCCCCAATGTGGCCCGGAATTGAACTCCATCGAATCGGATGAGCAGCGCCGTCGCGCTAACGCTTCAACGAATATAGGTAGGCGGCAATATCGCGCGCGTCGCGCTCGCTGATGCCTTGATCCGGCATACCGTTGCCGGGGACCACCTGTTGCGGGGTGCGTAACCAGCGCACCATATTATCCGGTGTGTTCGGGAGCACGCCTGCAATCTCGCTGCGCACGCCCATCGCGGAAAGCGGTGGTCCGACCCGGCCGTCCGCACCGGCTACGCCCGGTATCTGGTGGCAGGCGCCGCAGCCATAGCGACCGATCGCCTGCCGCCCCTTGGCGACGGTGCCGCCGGCCAGTTGCTCCGCCGTCGTGCGCGCCTGCACGGCATCCTGTCGGTACAGGACGATCACCGAGGCGATACCGGCAACCGTCGCGAGGGCCAGCAAGGCCAGCACGAAGCGCAGACTAGCAGGCATGGCGCGCGCTCCGTGGCACCAGCACGGTGCGAAAGAGAAGGAGTGCCGCCACGGCATGCACCAGGCCGCCTGGTATCCACATGATCAGGCCGGCTATTTGCTGATCCTCGGCAGGTCCCAATCCAAAGGACCGCTCCGCCAGGCGCGCATAGCCGGAATACCAGGGACTTTGCGAGAAGGCCATCAGCGCGCCGAGGGCGCCGGTAACGATCGAGGTGAGGAGCAGGCAAAACGCCGCCAGAGCGCGCGCTCCTGGCGCACCGGATCCAGCCCCACGGCGACCCAGCATGGCCGTCCAGAACAGCAGCGCGCTGACGATGAAGGAAAGATGCTGGGCGGCATGCCAGCCGTCATGCGCGAGCGCCAGATCGAACAAGGCCGGCATGTGCCACACCCACAATGTCGCCGCCTGGAGCACCGTGGCGGCCGCTGCGCCGCTCAGGAACCGGAAAGTGGCCGACACCGGCACACTGGCGGACACGGCGCCGATCGCCCGTCGCGCCCCGGCTGGGAAAGCCCAGAGCATCGCCGACAGCGGATGTGCGGCGACGATCAAGGGTGCAGCCACCAGCATCAGCAGCTCATGCTCCACCATATGCGCGGTGAAGGATCTCTCGCCGGCGGCATGGAGGGGGGAGATCAGGGCACCTGCCATCGTCAGCCACCCGGCAGCAAAGCACAGGCCGCGCAGCACCAGCCGCCTACGCCCGTGCGTCGAACGCGTGGACAAGATCCACCATCCGCGCATGAACAGCATGCCGGTGCTCACGATCGGCACGATGATCCAGGGATCCCAGGTCCAACCCGGGCTGGCGAAATGGTCATGGCCGGCATGCGCCAGGGCGGGCGCGGCCAGCATCAACCCAAGCGGGGCGGCGCCCCGTGTCAGCGCACGCATGCCGGCACGATCATGACACCAAGGGTCTGGAAGCCGATAGCCAGCACGAAGATACCAGACAGGAGCAAGGCGATGCGCGCAATCCATGGCCGCGCGGCCGTCCGCTCTCCGGCGGGCCACGCATAAGGCCAGGCCAATGCCGCCGCGATCAGGCAGGCCAGCAGGCTGGCTCCGCCCCAGGCGATGCCCAGCCATCCACCCGCCAAGGCGCAGGACGTTTTCAGCACGCTCGCCAGCCCGACCTCGAATGCATACCAGGCGATCGGCGGCAGGCTTAACGCCAGCCAAGGCCGGATACGCGCGCCTCTGGAGGCCGGTGAGGCTGCCCGGTTCATCCCAGCCGCGGCGCGAGATAGACGATCGCCGCGATCGGGATCCACGTCAGCACCACGAAGGTCCAGTAGTTCGAATTGTCTTCCACGTCGGCGAACTGATCGTCGCCGATTTCATGGGTATAAAGCCACAGCGCCTGAACACAGGTGTCGCCCCAGTCGGTGACGATGTGGCTGGTGTGGAGCACCATCAGCATCCACAGCACGGACCCATAGGCATCCTGATGCCAGGGCACGTTGAGGTGCGCCAATTCGAATGCGCGCGGCACAAACAATGCGGCCCCTATGATCGCCATCAGCAACACGCCGACGCGGACCGCGCCTGCGTCCTTGCGCCGCGCCGCCCGCAGAACCCAGATATTAGGCATCATGCTGAACGCGAGGCCGGCCGTGAACACGATGCCCCAGATCAGGTCGGGCGGCCGATCGCCGGAGGGCGGCCAGGCCGGGCTCTGGCTCATCAGATAGAAATAGGTGCCGATGGCGAGCAGGAAGGCGGTTCCCTCGATCGCCATGAACCCGATATTGCCCCACCAGACGATGTTCCGTGCGCCCATCGCGCTTTCAGGCAGGTGCGACAGATCGCCCACGATCCGCGTCGGCGTGACATCGTTCATGACGTGCGCTTTCTCAGCGGGCCGGTATTGGCGCGGGCGCGTTGCGGCCAGAACCAGAGCGTCAGCGTGATCGCGACCGGGATGGCGCCCCACACCAATGCCCATGGCGAGAAGATGCTGCCGATGAACAAGGCCGTGACGGCAAGTCCTGCCAACAGCGGCGTGATCGACGGCGCCGGGCTTTTGTGACGATATTCGGGTTCGGCATCGACCAGCGAGGTGACGAGCACCTGACGCGTGTCGAGCGTCAGTCCATCCATCACCGCCAGCCCCTGCTTGGCCGTCCACAAGGGCGTGAGGCTGTCGACCACCGGCACATGATCGAAATTCTGGACCGCCGGCGGCGAGGCCGTGGCCCATTCCAGCGTCGAGGCGCCCCATGGATTGGCACCGGCCGGCCGGCCCCGGTAGAAGCTGATCCAGGCGTTGGCGACGAACACCAGCCCGCCCAGGATCGCGATGCCGGATCCCAGCGTCGCCACCAGATTGAGCGTGCCCCACCCCATGTCCTCGCCATAGGTGTAGATGCGGCGCGGCATGCCTTCCAGGCCCAGCACATGCATGGGAAAGAAGCCCAGGTTGAAGCCGCCTACGATCAGCCAGAAGCTGATCTTGCCCCAAAATTCGGACAACATGCGGCCCGTGGCTTTGGGATACCAATAGCTGAAGGCGCCGAAGAGCGGGAACATCGCGCCCCCCACCAGCACATAATGGAAGTGCGCCACGACAAAGTAGGTATCGGTCAGCTGCTGATCCAACGGCGCCGACGCGGTCATGATGCCGGACAAGCCGCCGATCACGAAGGTTGCGACGAACCCGATCACCCATAGCAACGGCGTCTGGTACTGCGTGCGCCCGCTCCACAAGGTCGCGATCCAGCAAAAGATCTGAATGCCTGCCGGCAGCGCGACCGCCATGCTCGCCGCCGTGTAAAAGTCATTCCCCAGTCGGGGCAGGCCGACGGCGAACATATGGTGGACCCACAATCCGAAGGCGAGCGCCGCAATGCCCAGCATCGACAGGACCATGGCGACATGCCCAAAGATCGTCCGGCGCGCGAAGGTTTCCACGATCATGGAAACGAAGCCGGTCGCGGGCAGGAAGATGATGTACACCTCGGGATGGCCGAACCACCAGAACAGGTGCTGGAACAACAACACGTCGCCACCGCCCGCCGGAGCAAAGAAGAGCGTAGAAACCATCCGGTCCGCGATCAGCATGCTCGTGACCAGCATGACGGCCGGCAGTGCAAAGATTGTCATCAGCGACGCGATCAACATCGCCCACAGGAAGAGCGGCATGCGCGGCAGCGTCATTCCGGGCGGCCGCATCTTGAGAATGGTGACGACGATGTTGACCGAGGCGGCGAGGGCCGCAACCTCGGTAAAGGTGATCATCTGCGCCCAGATGTCGGCCCTGTGCCCCGGCGAATAACCGGGACCGGACAGCGGCGGATATTCGAACCAGCCCAGGTCGGGCGTGATGCCGAGCGCGTGAGGCACCCACAGCATCATCACCCCACCAAGGTACAGCCAGTAGCTGAACGCCGCGAGCCGCGGGAAAGCGAGTGCACGCTGCCCCAGCATCAGCGGCACCAGCCAGATTGCCATCGCTTCCATGACGGGGACCGAGACCAGGAACAACATGGTCGAACCGTGCAGGGAAAAGCTCTCATTATAGAGCTGCGGCCCCATCCGGTTCATGTTCGGCTGCATCAGCTGCAACCGCATGTCGAGCGCCAGCATGCCCGCCAGGAACATCAGCGCGACCACCGTCAGGATATAGCGGGCCGCGATACGCTTATGATCGACGGTCGTGAGAAAGCCCCACAAACCGGGCGCGTCGCCCCAGGTTCGCGCAAGCCGCGCCGACCGATCCGCCAGCGCCAAGCCGGCCTGCTCCGTCGATCCCGTCATTGCAGCCCCGTCAGGTAGCGTGACACCGCGTCCGCGTCGGCCGGGGCGAGCGGTGTCGGCGGCATCATCGTCCCCGGCTTGATCGCCTGCGGCTGGACGATCCAGCCCTGCACCGCCCCCCGGCTCATCGGCAGCGTGCCGGCCGCGATCGATCGGCGCGTGGCGAAATGGGTCAGGTCGGGCCCCGCTTTCCCGACGGCCGTCGTGCCGCGGATAGTATGACAGGACCCGCACGATCCGGCCGACAGGATGCGCAGCCCGCGCGCAGCGGTCTCGTCGCCCGCGGGTGCGGCCGGCTTTGCCTGATTACCCAGCCAGCGGTCGAACGCGGCTTTGCTCTCGATCTTCACATCGAACGCCATGTGCGCATGCTGGACGCCGCAAAACTCGGCGCATTGCCCTCGGAACCAGCCGATGCGGATCGGCGTGAGATCGACCACGTTGCGCAACCCCGGCACCACGTCCAGCTTCTGCGCTACATTCGGCACCCAGAAGCTGTGCACGACATCGGCCGAGGCCAAGGTGACGCGCGTCGTCTGCCCGACCGGCAGATGGAGCTCGTTCGCCGTCTCGATCCACGCACCCGTGCCGGGATCGCGATACTGGATACGCCACCACCATTGATGCCCGGTAACGCGCACCTCCAGCGCCTTCCTGGCGCGCGCCTGGCCAATCCCGCGATCGACAAGGAAGCTTGCCGTGATCAGCACCGTCAGGCCGATAACAACCAATACGACCCACACCAGCAAGGTACGATTGAGGCCACGATCGGCCGGCATGACCGCCGGCTCGGCGTTCTGACGCCCCCGCCGCCACGAACGCCACAGGCCCAGGCTCAGGAAGACGAGGACGAGCAGATACATCAGCCCGCAGACGCCGATCATCAGCCAAAACAAGGATGCGATGCCCCGCGCCTGCTCGCCCGCCGGGGCAAGCGGCGACTGGACGCCGCAACCCGCCAAGCCCGCCAAAGGGATCGCCATAAGAAGGCCGCGCCGGATCATTCGACCGGTCCAGGCCATGCTGATCCCTGCGGTTCGCCAATCTGGTCCAGCGCTTGCCGGCGACGGCGTTCTGGCGGCAGATCCGGCAGACTGCGCACATAAGCGGTAATCTGCCAGAGCTGCTCTGGCGGAATGCGATCGCCGTAGCGCGGCAATCCGGGCGCGTGCCCCGCAATCTTTGCGTAGATGCGATCGATCGGCCACGTCCGTGCCGACGCGCTATGGGCAAGATCGAGGCGCGCTTTCGCATCCGCCCCATGGCAGACGCCGCATCCATACCAGGTGAAATAACGGCCGCCCTGTGCGACCTGATAGAGATTATCCTGATAGCGCGAGGCTCGTGGATCGTCGGCCCGGTCGGGCGGCGTTTGCGGCTGATCGGGCCCCATCGTGCGCGATTCGCGCGCGCAGCCCGCCGATACGGCCAGCAATAGCAACGCAGCCGCTTGAGGGACCAACCTGGACACGAACGCTCGATCAGCCCAAATCCGCCCGCCGGTCAAGCATCTAACATGCTGATTTCGCGCTAAACTCTCACCCTCTTCGGCGCCCGCCCCAACCGCGTTCGCGCCGTCCCGGGCGCAGTATGGGCGCCCGGGACACGCTTCGTCAGAAGGTCAGCTTGATCGTCCCGCCCCACGTCCTGGGGTCCCCCACCTGCGCCGCGATGAGGCCGGTATTGCCGCCCGTGCCGGCCAGCAGCAGATCGATATAATTGCGGTCGAAGGCGTTGCGCACCCAGCCATAGACATCGAACTTCGCCGTGCGAAAGCCGGCACGGAAATTGTGCAGCGAATAGCCTTTGACCCAGGTGTAGATCGACGGTGAGGGGTTGGACGACCACCGCGAACGATAGCTGGCGTCATAGCCGACATAGAATTGACCATCCTGGTCGAACAGGCCGCCCGGTACATTGGCCTCCGCCCCCCACGAACCCGCCCACTTCGACACTCCCGGCAAGACCTGGCCGGAGACGTCGCAATTGGCCGGGCTCAGCGCACCGGGGACGCCCGGCGCGCCCGGCTGCTGGTTCCCCGTCACCGTCGTGCCGCCCGATAATTCCGGCGGACAGGGCGCATCGACGAACTTGGTATATTTGGCGTCCGTATAGGCGCCGCTGGCATAAGCGGTGAACCGGTCGCTCGGCCGGATCGAGAAGTCCGCCTCGACGCCGCGGCTGCGCACCTTCTGCGCATTGGCGAGATAGCCGCGCACCGTCCCGAACTGGCCGTTGGTGACGTTGGCCTGGAAATCGCGGATCTCGGTCCAGAAACCGGTGAGGTTGAAGGTGGCGCGGCGATCCCAGAATTGCGTCTTCAGGCCCGCTTCGAAATGGTCGACCTTCTCCGGCTTGATCGTCGAGGCTGCCAGGATCGGTGCCCCATTCGCATCGGCCGGCACGCCGTTCAGGTTGATGCCACCGGTTTTGAAGGCGCGTGCATAGGTGGCGTACAGGTTCACGTCCTGCGTGACCTTGTAGCTGAGGTTGACGTCGTAGGAGACGTTCCAGGCGCTGAACCGCGGCTCGAAGAATTGCGACGCCTGAATGCCACGCTGCGCCGCGGTCCAGGGATCGTTATAATAAGGCGAGCCTGGGACCGGCGAGACGATCTGCCGCGTTCCGTCCGATGCCGTGCCGGTGACGACCGAGTCGTACAGGCCCTTCTTCCGGTCGTAATTGACCCGAATGCCGGGGGAGAGCGTCAGCCCTTCGACGATGTTCCAATTGACCTTTGCATAAGCGGCAAGGCTCGTATTGTTCAGCCGGATGTCGTTGACCGCCGTCACATTGTCCAGCACCGCCGGGTTGTTGGACAATGCGCTGGTCGGTGACAGGAGCCACTTGCTGGCGGCCGTGCCGGTCTGCTGGATGCCGCTGGTGTGAATATCCTGATGGAAGGCGAACAGGCCGGCGGTGAAACCGATCGTGTCGCTTTGATGATTGAAGCGGAATTCCTGCGTATATTGGTTCTGCTTCGTCGGGTTGTTGACCTTCACGTAGATCGGCAAACCGGTATAATCGCGATCGTTGCCGGGCGCCCAATCCCAATAGCGCCACGCCGTGATGGACGTCAGCGTATCCCGATCCGACAGGTTCCACACCGCGCGGGCGGATAAACCGCCATGTTCGTTGCGGGCGGCAAGCGGGGCATCGGCGTCGGTCAGGCGGTCATAAGGGTTTGTGCTCGGCACCTGATAGCCGGGAAAGTAGGAGATGAGCGCCGGATATTGCCGGTTGGCGGGCCGCTGCGTCGGGCCATAGCCGCCATACGCGAAAGCGCAGCAGATCGGGTCCTGCAGGTTGAAATCGCCCGACAGGGTGACGTCCAGGCTGGGCGTGGCGCGCCACAGGATCGACCCGCGGATACCGATATTGTCCTGCGACTGGATCCACTGGCTCTTGGCCGTGTCGTACAAGGTGCCCCGCCGGCTCGTTCCGGTCACGCTGATCCGCGCGGCGACATTCTCCGACAGCGGCCCCGAAATGGAGGCCTTGGCCTGCTTGAAATTCAGATTGCCGAGCGAGGCTTCCGCCCGTGCTTCGAAGTCGAAGCTCGGCGCGCGCGTGGTGATGTTGATCGCACCTGCCGTCGTGTTCTTGCCGTACAGCGTCCCCTGGGGCCCGCGCAGCGTCTCGATCCGCTCGACATCGACGAAGTCGAGCGTCGCAGAGGCGATGCGGTTATAATAGACGTCGTCGATATAGATGCCGACGCCCTGTTCGAACCCGTCATTGGTCAGGCCGAAGGGCGCGCCGATGCCGCGAATGTTGATGAAGGTGTTGCGCGGATTCTGCGTGTAGAATTGCAGCGTCGGCTGCAGCTGCGTCAGCCGGCCGATATTATACGTGCCCTGCGCATCCAGCGTTTTGCCCGACACGACCGAGATGGCGATCGGGACATCCTGCACATTCTCCGTCCGGCGACGGGCCGTGACGACGACTTCATCGGCCGAAGCGCCGCTATCTGCCGGTGCCGCGGCGACCGGAGCGGCGGCATCCGCCACAGCCGCGTCCGAAGCGGCGGTCTCCGCACCGGATGCCGCGGCAGCATGCGCTGGCGCCGCAACCAACGCCGTCAGCGGGAACAGCGCCGCACCGACGAGCAAAACAGTCTTGGCCTTCACGCGATTCCCCCTGGTTAATTCCAGGTGAATTTCCCACCGAAGTGGTAGGAATTACAAGAACAGCGATTTTTGTGTCGGCTGAAGATGGGGTTTGTCACCCTGCGCGGCCATACCCCCTCAGGGGGCGGCAATCTCCTCGGCCGGGGTCTGCCCGCCATAGCGGCGCTCGGCGAACAGACGGATCACGGTCTTGCCCAGCTTCTGACCGGGCCGCTCGACCACGAAATAGCTTAGGAGCGCGCTGCCGTATGCCAAAGGCGCGGCGATCCCGAGGGCTATGCAGAATCGCACTGCATCGGAAATGCCGTGGCCCCACCGCTCGATCGCCCATGCGGCAATGGCGTGCAGAAGGAGCAGATGGATCAGGTAGACGCCGTAGGATAGTTCGCCCAGCCAGTGGAAGGGCGGCGCGCCGAGCAGCCTCGACACGCGATCGATCAGGCTGACATGGCGCCAGTGGATCAGCCCAAACAGCAGGACGAGCAGCAGTTCGCGCGTAGCGAGGTGCACGACATCGCGGTCGCCGCCGATCGGAATGGCGGCCAGCAACATTGCCAGCAGCAGATAGGCACCCTTCCGCTCCCCCGCGGCGGCGATCAGCATGCCGGCCAGGAACATGTGCATCTTGAGTGCAAGGAAGGCGGGCATCGGGAAAGCGACATGAGCCACCTTCAGCGCGAGCGCGATGCTGGCGGCGATGATTGCCGTGCCCACCGCCGCGCGCATCCAGCCGATCCGGGCCGCGAACAGCACGACGAACGGGAAGGCCAGGTAGAATTGCATTTCCAGCCCCAGACTCCAATCGGGCAAGGGCGTTCGATAAGCATAGCTCGGTACCAGCCCGAACAGATAGGTGAGGTGCATGAAGACGTTGGTGGCGCTGCCGTCGGTGTAGCGCTCCGGCGCCTGGACCGCGCCGCCCACGAAGCTGTCGATCAGAAGCCGGTCGGCATAAATTGCCTTGCCGACCATCAGCGCGATGGCGAGCAGAACGAAATAAACCGGCGACAGCCGGAAAAAGCGCCGCGCCCAAAAGGTCGCCCACACCCTCGGTAGGCTCCAATCCTCCCGCGCCTTCCGTTGATGATATTGAAATACCATCAGAAAACCGGAAAGATAGATGAAAAGGTCCACGCCCAGATCGGGCTGGCCCAGGATCGGCAGGAAGAAGCCGGTCAAGATCATGCAATGGCCGACCAGCACCCACAAAGCCGCGAGTCCGCGCAAGCCGTCAAGGCACTCAATTCGGTTCATGATGCGGACCTTCTGCTGCACTGCAGCAGATATCCTACGATCGTTACGCCCTCAAGCATCGCGCGACCGGCCGCCCGCTCCGATCGGCAGGTACGCGCCCCTTCTCACGCTACGCCTGTAATGAAGCGGCTCGAGCCGGTGCCGGCATTGTCACTTTGTGCGCCGGAGAACGGGCGACCGGCGCGCCGCCTCGCATCCTGTTACCCCTGGTTACGGTGGATCAGCGCGGACAGGCGATCTTCCGCCCGCGCCGCGCTGTCGCTTTGACACTGTCCATAGGCGGATAGACCCACCTCGCGGGAACAGACGCGCACGCTGGCGTGGAGCAGGCGTGCCAGCCCCGCTTTTTGTCCCGCAGCCGTGTTCAGATCCAGACCAGCGAGGGACACATGTTCGACGGCCACGTCCATGCCATCGGTCGCGGCGTTCGGATGGGCGGCCAGAGCCGCGCCGCCGACGGACGTCAGGCAGAAGGATGCAACGACAAGAGCGGTTCGGAACATGATGAGCGTCCTCAATGACGGCCGCGGCCGGGGTTCGTTGAGGCCCCTGTGCCGCGTCACTGCCATTGAACCGAGATCATATTTCCTCATCGAAAGATGAGCTGAAATCAATCGAGCCGTATTTACTGGAAGCGAACGGTCTCGGCATACCGCTCCTGTTCCGGCGGATGCCTGCGCAGAGTTTTGGGAACGCCTTCAGCGACGCCGTGCGGTCAGCAAATAATTCAGCGTCAGATCTGACGACAGAACGAACCCCTTGCGCGGATCGAACGACAGCCCGCTTGTGTCGATCACTTCGAAGCCGGCGTCTTCGAGCAGCTTTGTCAGCTCGTCGGGTGTCAGGAATTTATCATGGTCATGGGTCCCGCGCGGGACCATGCCAAAGCCTTCGCCGATGGTGATCAGCGCAAGCCTGGACAGGGGCGTCCGATTGGGGGTCGACATGATCAGCAAGCCGTCGTCGGCAAGCGCACTGCCTAGGGCAGCGATGAAGCCCGCCGGGTCGGCCACATGCTCAATCACTTCCATCGAAACGACCAGATCGAACCGCTCGCCCGAAAGCTGTTCGACCTCGCCGCTGCGATAATCGATCGTCAGCCCCTGCTCGGCTGCATGCGCGCGTGCCACGTCGACATTTTCGGGCGCGGCATCGATGCCGGTCACCTGCGCCCCCAATCGGGCCAGGGGCTCGGACAAAAGCCCTGCCCCACAGCCGACATCCAGTGCCCGTTTGCCTGCCAGCGGACGGAGCGCACGAGGGTCCAGATCCCACGCCTGATCCAATCGGGTGCGAAGATAGGCCAGCCGTACCGGGTTGAGCCGGTGCAGCATGGCGGACGATCCTTTCGGATCCCACCATTCGGCAGCCAGCTTTCCGAAATGGGCGGCTTCGAGCGGATTGATTGTCGGTGCGGGCGCGGACATGCAAAGGCTCTACCAGACTGCGGCGGGGGCACAAAAGCCAATCGGCATGGATTGGCCGCATGACGGAACCTCCGCTCAGGCCGGAATGAACGCGGCGATCCACGGCTCCGCTTGCTTTAACGAAATTGCGCCGCTAGCAGGCGCGCCGAGCGCGAACCCGCGTTTTCCCGCAATTTAATTACGAGAAATCACTTTCGATGGCACGTATTGTGATGAAGTTCGGCGGCACGTCGATGGCCGGTATCGAACGCATCCGAAATGTCGCGGCACGCGTGAAGCATGAAGTCGAACAGGGCCACGAAGTTGCCGTGGTCGTGTCCGCCATGGCCGGCGAAACGGATCGGCTGGTAAACTTCTGCCGGGAGGCAAGCCCACTCTACGATCCGCGCGAATATGACGTCGTCGTCGCCTCGGGCGAGCAGGTGACGAGCGGTTTGCTGGCGATCACGCTGCAGGCGATGGGGGTCAAGGCGCGATCCTGGCTCGGCTGGCAATTGCCGATCGCGACGTCGGCTGCCCACGCCTCGGCACGCATCGCCACCATCGACAGCGAAAAGATCGGGCAGGCCATGTCGGGCGGCGAGGTGGCTGTGATTCCGGGCTTTCAGGGTGTGACCGACGACGGGCGCGTTTCCACCCTTGGCCGCGGCGGATCGGACACGTCCGCGGTTGCGGTCGCAGCCGCGATGAAGGCGGACCGCTGCGACATCTACACGGACGTCGATGGCGTCTACACGACCGATCCGCGGATCGTGCCCAAGGCCCGCAAGCTCAAATATGTGACCTATGAGGAAATGCTGGAGCTTGCCTCGGTCGGTGCCAAGGTACTGCAGACGCGGTCGGTTGGGCTCGCCATGAAGGAAAAGGTTCGCGTTCAGGTATTGTCGTCGTTCGACGCGCCTGGCGACGATCCGACCCCCGGCACGATGATCGTGGACGAAAACGAAATCGAAGGACAGAAGATGGAACGCCAGCTCATCACGGGCATCGCGCACGACAAGAATGAAGCCAAGGTTACCCTGACGGCGGTTCCGGATCGGCCGGGTGCCGTGGCGGCCATCTTCACCCCCTTGGCCGACGCCAACATCAACGTCGACATGATCGTCCAGAACGTCGCGCACGAAAGCGCGTCGACCGACGTCACCTTCACCGTGCCGGCCGCCGAACTGGCGCGGGCTACCGATGTGCTGGAAAAGGCGCGGGAGATTATCGGCTTCAAGGACCTCGTGCGCGACAGCACGGTCGCCAAGATCTCGGTCGTGGGTGTCGGCATGCGCAGCCATGCCGGTGTCGCGGCCCAGATGTTCAAGGCGTTGGCCGATCGCGGCATCAACGTGCTCGCCATCACCACCAGCGAGATCAAGGTTTCGGTGCTGATCCATGAGGATTATACCGAACTGGCTGTACGCGTGCTGCACACTGCCTATGGGCTGGATGCGGAGGACGAGGCGGCCTGAGCCGATGGCGGCAGGGAAAGGAATGCGCGTGAAGAAGCCATTTTGCTTGACCCTTGCTTCGACACTGGCGCTCTTGGCCGCTGGTGGAGCTGCCGCCCAGGCGCCGGTGGTTCCCGCAGCCGATGCGGAAGCCCTCTTCCACAGTGCTGACCCTAAGCTCGAAATCAACAAGCAGGCGGCCTATCATATCGTTAAGGACCTGCTGGAGGCGGGCCATTGGGAACTGGCCGACCGCTATCTGACCGAACGCTATATTCAGCATAATCCGCTCGCCAAATCGGGCCGCGCCGGCGTCGTCGATTTCTTCACGAAGACCTTGAAGGTCTCGCCCAAGCCCATTCCCACCAAGCTGACGACGCCCGTTGTCTCGGTGGTCGCGGAAGGTGACCTGGTGATCGTCGCCTATCCACGGGTGGAGAATGCCGGCGACCCGACCAAGCGCTACATGACGACCTGGTTCGACATGTGGCGTTTCGTCGACGGCAAGGCGGACGAGCATTGGGATCCTGCCACGCGGCCCTAGAAATTGCGTTCGACGGCTACGTCGGCAACATCCGGGCACGGCGCGCAAGCGGCTGACCGCTTGCGGGCGCGGCCTGCGCAGGGCACAGCGGCGCGATGACCGAAATGGCCCAGACCCTCGACACTCTTTCCTCTGCCGCGCCCGCTGCCCGTGCGCCGACAGCATCGCATCCACGGACCGAGGCGCTCATGCGCCGCGGCGCGGAATTCCTCGGCACCGATTATGCGATCATGGCGGGCGCCATGTCGTGGGTGAGCGAACGACATCTCGTTTCGGCTATCTCCAATGCTGGCGGATTCGGCGTGATCGCCTGCGGCGCCATGACGCCAGACCTTCTCGATGCCGAAATCACCGCGACGCAGTCGATGACCGACAAGCCCTTCGGTGTGAACCTGATCACCATGCATCCGGCCCTGTCGGAGCTGATCGACGTCTGCGCGCGCCATAAGGTGGGACATGTCGTGCTGGCCGGCGGTCTGCCGCCGGCGGGATCGATCGAGCGGATCAAAGGCTCTGGCGCCAAGCTCTTATGCTTCGCCCCGGCCCTGGCCCTGGCAAAGAAGCTGATCCGCTCCGGCGTCGACGCGCTCGTCATCGAAGGGATGGAAGCGGGCGGCCATATCGGCCCCGTATCCACCAGCGTGCTTGCGCAGGAAATGCTGCCGACCATTGCGGAACAGCTGCCGGTCTTCATCGCCGGGGGCATCGGCCGCGGCGAAGCGATTGCGGGCTATCTCGAAATGGGTGCGGCCGGCGTGCAGCTCGGCACGCGCTTCGTCTGCGCCAACGAGTCCATCGCCCACGCCAATTTCAAGAAGGCCTTCATCCGTGCCTCTGCGCGCGACGCGACCGCCAGCGTGCAGATCGATCCACGTCTTCCGGTCATTCCGGTTCGCGCATTGAAGAATGCCGGTGGGGAATTGTTCACGGCCAAGCAGCGCGAAGTTGCGCGCCTCCTCGACGAGGGCAAGGTGGAGATGGCGGAAGCCCAATTGCAGATCGAACATTATTGGGCGGGCGCGTTGCGCCGTGCAGTGATCGACGGCGATGTCGAACATGGCTCTGTCATGGCCGGACAATCGGTCGGTATGGTGACCCGCGAGGAACCCGTCGTCGACATCATCGCGACGCTGCTGGACGAGGCGGAAGCGGCGCTGGGTCGCCGATAGAGGCGGCAGTATCGCGCCATCAGCCGATCCCGAGCGCGCCATGTGCAGGCGGCACGCGGACGAACGCCGCTGCTGCGCCATTTCGGTGACTTCGCACCGTTTTGAAAAACCATGCGGTTTAGACAGGGCGTACGGAAAGTACCGATACGACGCACGCCATATTGGACCTCGTCCTGTGATCTGGTAGCCACGCATCCCAATGGGTACCTCTTCTCCCACCTCCGCCGCGCGCGAGATACTGACGCGGCTACACGACGTCATGGCATCGCGCGGGCAAGCGCAGGCCAAGCTCGACCAAGTGGTCGATATCATCGCCAAGGCATTGAACAGCGAAGTCTGCTCGATCTACCTGCTGCGGGAGGGCGAGCTGGAACTGTTCGCAACGCGCGGCCTCAACAAGGCGGCCGTCCACGTCACCAAACTCGCATTGGGGGAAGGCCTGGTCGGCACCATTGCCGAGCATAACGAGACGCTGAACCTCGCCGAAGCCACCAGCCATCCCGATTTCGCCTACAAGCCGGAAACGGGCGAAGAATTATATCATAGCTTTGCGGGCGTCCCGATCGTGCGTGCCGAACGTGCGGTGGGTGTCCTGTCGGTCCAGCACGAATCCGCGCGCCGCTATGACGATGTCGAGATCGAGGCGCTGCAGACGGTGGCGATGGTGCTAGCCGAGCTGATCGCCGGTGCCGGTCTGATCGACGAGGCAACCGTGCGCGGTGCCGACACGCGCGATACAGGATCCGCGCGGCTGACCGGATTGCGGCTGGTCGATGGCATGGGCGCTGGACTCGCCGTATTTCATCAGCCGCGCGTGGTTGTCGAACATACGGTCGCCGAGGATATCGAGGCGGAACGGCACCGCGTCTATTCTGCCTTCGACAAGATGCGCGATCAGATCGATCGCATGATGAGCCAGGCAGAGTTCGGCGCCGGCGGCGAGCATCAGGACATTCTCGCGACCTATAAGATGTTCGCCTATGACGAAGGCTGGTCGCGCCGCATCAATGCGGCGATCGACAGCGGCCTGACGGCCGAAGCGGCGATCGAACGCGTCCAGCAACGCACCCGCATGCGGATGCGCGAGATCAACGATCCGCTGCTCGCAGATCGCATGCACGACCTGGAGGATCTCTCCAATCGGCTCCTGCGGATCGTCTCCGGCCAGCTCGGCACCGCCGCGCAGATCGGCTTGCGCCACGATTCCATCCTGATCGCCCGCAACCTCGGCCCGGCCGAATTGCTGGAATATGATCGCCGCCGCCTGAAGGGGGTGATCCTTCAGGAAGGCTCGCTCACCAGCCATGTCGTGATTGTGGCGCGCGCCATGGGCGTCCCCGTGCTCGGACGCGTCCGTGACGCACGCCGCGCGATCGGTGAGGGCGACATGGTGCTCCTCGACGCGGTGCAGGGTACCATTTCCGTCCGCCCGTCCGCGGCGATGGAAGAGGCGTTCGATACCAAGCTCGCCCTGGGCCAGAAAAGGCGTGCCGAGTTCGCCGCGATGCGCGATCTGCCGCCGGTCACCACCGACGGAACACGCATCACCTTGATGGTCAATGCCGGCCTGCGCGACGATGTCGCGGCGCTCGACACGACCGGCGCCGACGGCATCGGCCTGTTCCGCACGGAGTTCGAATTCCTGGTCTCCGCGGAATTGCCGAAGCGCGAGCGTCAGCAGCGCCTGTATCGAGACGTTATGGAAGCCGCCGGCGAGAAGCCCGTCATCTTCCGCACGGTCGATGTCGGTGGCGACAAGGTGCTGCCCTACATGAATTCCGATTCGGACAGCGCTGATGAGGAAAATCCGGCGATGGGGTGGCGCGCGCTCCGGCTTGCGCTGGAACGCGACGCGCTGATGAAGGCGCAGGCCGGCGCGCTGATCGCCGCCGCCGCCGGCAAGACGCTCAACGTAATGTTCCCGATGGTATCCGAACCGTGGGAATTCGATGAAGCGCACGCTCTGTTCGAAAAGCAGCGCACCGCGGCAGCTGCCAAGGGGAAGCCGCTCCCGCTGGCGATCCGCTACGGTACGATGCTGGAAGTGCCGGCGCTTGCAGAGGTCTTGGACATGCTGCTCCCGCGGCTCGACTTCCTGTCGATCGGAACCAACGATCTCACCCAGTTTCTGTTCGCCGCGGATCGCGCGCACCCCAAGTTGGCGGAACGCTATGACTGGCTCTCACCCGCCATCCTGCGCTTCATCGCGCGGGTCGTTGCCCAGGGTAAGGCCGCCAATGTGCCGGTCGGCATTTGCGGTGAGATGGGCGGGAAGCCGTTGGAGGCGATGGCGTTGATGGGGATCGGGATCGAACGATTGTCGATCACCCCCGCCGCGATCGGGCCGGTCAAGGCGATGGTGCGGTCGCTCGACCTTTCGGCTCTGCGCACCGCAATGGGAGAACTGCTCGCCGCACCTCGACGCGACATGCGTGAGGCCCTGCAGCAATGGGCCAAGGCAAATGGCGTGCGCATCAGCTAAAACGCGTTGCAAAATGGGCATTTGCCGCCACTATGTGACGACTTTACGAGATTATTTCGTCCGCCAGCCGGGGGAGATTGGGTGAACGGCGAAGACGATTTTCCCGCAAATGGGCCTCTGCGACCGGTGGGCGAGCAATTGCGCAGTGCGCGGGAAGCTCAGGGCCTGACCATCGAGGAGATGGCCGCAGCGACCAGCATTCCGCTGCGACATCTGCGGACGATTGAGGCCGGCGAATATGAAGGCCTGCCTGCCGCGACGTATAGCGTCGGCTTCATCAAGACGCTTGCGCGCCGTCTGAACCTGGACGGCACACAGCTTGCGGCGCAATTCCGCTCGGAAATCGGCAGGACGAAGACCGAGCATACGCAGACGTTGCCCTATGAGCCGGCCGACCCGCGCCGTACGCCCCCGGTCGGCCTCGCAATCCTGGGGCTCGTGGCCGCAATCGTCCTGGCGCTGGGCTATCTCTACTGGCGTGGCAGCGCCGAACAGCCGGCACAGATCGCGGCCGCCACATCGGATCTCTCTTCGCCGTCCGCACCGGCCGCTGCACAGCCCAGCCCCTCGGCTGCGGCCCCGGCGCCGGTAGCGGCCGCACCGACGGCAGACGGCCCGGTCGTGATCGGCGCCACCCAGGATGTGTGGGTCAAGGTCGCCGATGGCGGCAAAACGCTGTTCCTCGGCATGCTGCATCCGGGCGATCGCTTTCAGGTTCCCGCCGATGCCGTTGCGCCGTTATTGACCACAGGCCGCCCGGGTGCGACCTCCATCCTGGTCGGTCAGACCACGATCCCGCCGGTGGGCGATCCGGATCGGATGGCCAAGAATGTCTCGCTGAAGGCGTCCGATCTGCTGGCGCGGATGGCGCCCGCCGGGGCCGCGCCGCCTCCCGCCGGAAACGCGCCCGCGCCGGTTGAAAATGCCGCGGGTCCGGTCTGAAGATCGTAACCCGCTTCTCCTCTGCGCTGCCTGCGCTATGCTGGGCGGCATAGCCATCTCCGGAGCTTGCATGACCCGCCTTCGTATCGTTTTCGCCGCCCTGCTCGCGACCGCAGCCGTGCCCGCTCTGGCTGCCGAGAGCGCACAATCGCTCGATCAGCGCGTCGATCGCGTCGAACGGCAGCTGAAAGCCGTCCAGCGCAAGGTCTTCCCAGGCGGCGACGCCGCTTTCCAGCAGCCCGAAATCGCAGCGCCGGACGTGCGCACGACCGTGGGCAATCCCGCCGGAACGCCCATCAACGAATTGACGGCGCGGCTCGATGCGCTGGAGCGATCAGTGGCACAGCTGACCGGCCAGGTGGAGCAGGATGAACACCGACTCGACCTGCTGTCGCAGCAGGCGGCGCAGGACCGGCAGGAATTCAGCGTTCGCCTGAAGACGCTGGAAACCGCGGCCGCCCCGCCGCCCGCGGTCGGCACCACGCCTCCAGCCAGCGACGAGGATAGCGCCCCCGTCGCGCCGCCGCGCGCTACCGGATCGACGCGGCCCAAGCCCGATACCACGACCATGACGGACCGCCCGGCGCCGAGCACCACCAAGCCGGCCAAGCCTGCACCGGCGGCGGCCGACGACAGCACCGATACGGCCAGCACCACCCCGTCCGCCAGCGGTGACCCGGCCGAGGATGCCTATATGGCCGGCTACCGGCTGTGGACGCAGAAGAAATATCCGCAGGCGGAGGCCATGCTGGCGGCGGTCGCCAAGAAATATCCCAAGCATCGGCGTGCCAGCTACGCGCAAAACCTGCTCGGCCGCGCCTACCTGGACGACGGCCAGCCTGCCCGCGCGGCGGAGGCTTTCGCTGCCAATTACACGACCAATCCACGCGGCGAGCGTGCCCCGGACAGCCTCTATTTCCTGGGCCAGTCGCTGGTCGCACTCAAGAAGCCGGCCGACGCGTGCCGCGTTTATACCGAGCTTAACTCGGCCTATGGCGACAAGATCGACGCCTCGTTGAAGGCAAAGGTCGCGACCGCACGCACCGAAGCCAAGTGCAAATGACACGATGGACGCCGCGCTCGACGCACTGATTGCGCGGTTTCAGGCAGATTATTGCCAGCTTATCGGCGCCGATAAGCCGCCCGAGCACCGGATCGCGCTCGCGGTTTCGGGCGGTCCAGACAGCATGGCGATGCTGGGTTTGGCCGCCAAGGCCTTTCCCGGCCGCGTCATTGCCGCCACCGTCGACCATGGTTTGCGCCCTGAATCCGCGCAAGAATCCGCCATGGTGGCGCGCGCATGCGCCGAAATCGGCGTTCCACACGCCATTCTCCGCATCGAATCGCCCCCGGCGACGCGCGATAATGTCCAGTCCTGGGCGCGGCAGGCGCGCTATTCACTGCTGAAAAGATGGGCGATGGATGCCGATGCGGCCGTATTGTGCACGGCGCATCACGCCGATGATCAGGCCGAAACCTTCCTCATGCGTGCCGCTCGCGCCTCCGGCCTTTCGGGCCTGGCGGCCATCCGTGCCCGGGTCGATAGCGAGGAGGCGCAAAAAAAAGGCGCGTCCGCCACCGAGCAACATCGTCCGCTCACCATCCTGCGCCCGCTGCTGCACTGGCGTCGCGCGGACTTGCGCACGGCGGCCGCAGCGATGGGACTGCCGTGGGTCGACGATCCCAGCAACAACGACCCGCGTTTCGATCGCGCCCGTTTCCGTACCTGGTTGCAGGAAGCCCCTTGGATCGATCCCGCCCAGATCGGCCGCACGGCCGAGAATATGGCGGCGGTCGATCGTGACGTCTTCGAGATCAGCCGCTGGCTCTGGCAAAGCCGCGCCCTCGAGGCGCCGGATCGCGAATCGCGATTCGACGTGGCAGGGCTGCCGCGCGGCGTGAAACGCTATATTGCGCGCCTGGCGATCGACGCCATCGTTGAAGGGAGCGGTCGCGGTGCCGGAAGCTGGAGTTATTCCAGCAATATCGAGCCCTTGCTGGACGCGCTCGAGGCTGGCGGCTCGGCGACGCAGTCGATTGTGCTCGCTTCGGCGAAGGGCACGATCTGGCATTTCCGTGAGGCGCCGCCGCGCCGATCGCACTGATCTGCGCTGTTCCAGTGCCATTAACCCGCGCATGCCTATTTTAGCGGTCTACGAAAGGCTGATGCGACCATGAAGGACGACAAGGAACCGCAGACCGGCAATCCGCTGGTGAAAAATCTGGCCGTATGGCTGGGTATATTGCTGGCGATCGTCCTCGTCGTGTCGCTGTTCGAAGGCAGCAGCAAGGGCGGTGCCGGCGAGAGCGTGGCCTATTCCGACTTCCTGAAGGCGGTCGATAACGGCACGGTCAAGGAAGCCGAGGTCGCAGACGGCGTCATCACCGGCAAATATACCAACGACACGGCCTTCAAGACCTATTCCATCCCCGATGCCACGCTGACGCAGCGCCTGACCAACAAGGGTGTGACGGTGCGTGGGCGGCCGCAGGAGCAGGCCAGCCTGTGGCAGTATATCCTCGTCCAGGCGATGCCGATCCTGATCCTGGTGACGATCGGGTGGATCGTGATGCGCCAGATGCAGAAAAATGCAGGGTCGGGCGCGATGGGGTTCGGCAAGAGCCGGGCCAAGATGCTGACCGAAAAGCATGGCCGCGTCACCTTTGACGACGTCGCCGGCATCGATGAGGCCCGTGAGGAGCTGCAGGAGATCGTCGATTTCCTGAAGGATCCGACCAAATTTGCGCGCCTGGGCGGCAAGATTCCGAAGGGTGCGCTGCTGGTCGGTTCGCCCGGTACCGGCAAGACCTTGCTCGCCCGCGCGATCGCGGGTGAGGCCAAGGTGCCCTTCTTCACCATTTCCGGTTCGGATTTCGTCGAGATGTTCGTCGGCGTCGGCGCGAGCCGCGTGCGCGACATGTTCGAGCAGGCGAAGAAATCCGCGCCCTGCATCGTCTTCATCGACGAAATCGATGCGGTCGGCCGCCATCGCGGCGCAGGCCTGGGCAACGGCAATGACGAGCGCGAGCAGACCCTGAACCAGCTGCTGGTCGAGATGGACGGCTTCGAGGCGAACGAAGGCATCATCATCATCGCCGCGACCAACCGTCCCGACGTGCTCGACCCCGCCCTGCTGCGTCCGGGCCGCTTCGACCGCCAGGTCGTGGTGCCGCGTCCCGACATTGAAGGCCGCGAGAAGATCCTGGCCGTTCACATGAAGAAGCTGCCGCTGGCACCCGACGTCGAGCCGCGCACGATCGCGCGCGGTACGCCGGGCTTCTCCGGCGCCGATCTTGCCAACCTTGCCAATGAGGCGGCCCTGCTTGCCGCGCGCAAGGGCAAGCGCCTGATCGCGATGAAGGAGTTCGAGGAAGCCAAGGACAAGGTCATGATGGGCGCCGAGCGCAAATCCATGGTCATGACCGAGGATGAGAAGCGCGCGACCGCCTATCATGAGGCCGGCCATGCGCTGGTTTCGCTGCACGTCCCCGGCTGCGATCCGCTCCACAAGGTGACGATCATCCCGCGCGGCCGTGCGCTGGGCGTGACCTGGAACCTGCCGGAACGCGATCGCTATTCGATGACGATGAAGCAGATGAAGGCGCGCCTCGCGCTCTGCTTCGGCGGCCGTATCGCCGAGCAGCTGATCTATGGCGCCGACGAGCTCAATACGGGCGCGTCGAACGACATCCAGCAGGCGACCGACATGGCCCGCGCGATGGTGATGGAATATGGCATGAGCGAAAAGCTCGGCTGGCTGCGCTATCGCGACAACCAGGACGAGGTGTTCCTGGGCCATTCCGTTTCGCGCAACCAGACCGTGTCCGAGGATACGGCCCGCATGATCGACCAGGAGGTGCGCCGCATCGTCGAGGAAGGCGAGGCGACCGCCCGCCAGGTCCTGACTGACCATCTCGATGAGTTGCATCATCTGGCGGCAGCCCTGCTGGAATATGAGACGCTGAATGGCGACGAGGCCAAGCGTGCCATCAAGGGCGATGACATCGGCCGCGAGGATACCAGCAAGCGGCCGCCCCGGGCGCTGTCGGCTGGCGCTTCCGCCATTCCCAAGAGCCGTCGCCCCGGCGGCTGGGGCGAGCCTCGCCCCGCCAACGCCTGATCAGAAGCAGAAGAGAAAGGGCGGCCGCACTGGCCGCCTTTTTTAGGCGGCAACCTACCCTGCGGCGGGCCCGATTGGCCGTAGCCCGAAGACTTACAACAAGGTGGCCGCGGCCGTGCAGGCAAGCCCGAGTGCAAGCAGGCTCGCGGCAACGATGACGAGCAGCGGCTTCGGACCGCTCTTCAGCAAGGACTGCATCGGGGACCGGATACCGGTCGCCGTCACCGCACATATCAGCAACGCCGTCGCCACATTGGTCGCCCCCCGCCCGACCGAGACCGGCACGATGCCGGTGGAATTCACGGCAGCCAACAGGAAGAAACCCACCACGAACCAGGGTATGCGGAAGGCGCTGGGTCCCTTCCCGCCCTGTTGCGGGAAGATATAGCCGGTCACGGCGAGCGCCGGCGCGAGCAACGCGACCCGCGTCAGCTTGACGATCGTCGCATTCTCCCCCGCCACCGGAGAGAAGGCATAGCCCGCACCCAGCGACTGGGCGACGTCGTGAATGGCGGCGCCGAGCACAAAGCCGGCCTGCCGATCATCGAAACCGAGCAGATGGCACAGGATCGGATAAGCAACCATCGCCGCCGCGCTCATGGCGGATATGCCGACCAGCACCAGCGCGAGTTGCGCCTGGCTGACGCGCTTTTCGCCGAGCACGGTCGCGAGTGCCATTGCCGCCGATGCACCGCAGATGGCCACCGCGCCACCTGCCAAGGCCCCGAAAGCGGCGCCGTGTCCACCACGCCGCGCCATTAGTATGCCGGCGGCCATAGTGGCCGCCACGATCGCGACGATCGCGGCCAGCGCGGTCCAGCCGAGCCCTGCCACCTGTTCCAGCGTGATCCGCGCGCCGACCAGCACGATGCCGATACGCAGCAAGGTACGGGATGCGAAGGCCAGACCCGGCAGTAGCCGCGCGTCGGCGCTGAGGAAGTTGAGCGCGAGCCCCACCAGCAGCGCCATCAGCGTAAGGGGCGCGCCGTAATGTTCGGCCAGATAGGCGGAGGCAAGCGAGGCCAGGGCCGCCACGAAAAGACCGGGGAGGTAATTTACCCAGCGCACCTTGGGCGCGGGCTCAATGTCTCCGTAAAGATCGGCAGCGGCGGGCAGGGTGGCGCTGTAAAGAGGCATGATGCGTGCTAGCGCGGCTTGGTTACAGGAGGAAAGACGAATGGCGCCACCAGCGTCGAGCAGTCGCCACAGGTCGCCGCCTTTGCGGCATCCCAATTGGACCTTGGCGGCCACGATCCTGGCATCCAGCCTGGCGTTCATCGACGGATCGGTCGTCAACGTCGCCCTCCCCGCGATCGGACATAGTCTGGGCGGCGATGCATCGGGGCTGCAGTGGACGATCAACGCCTATATGCTGCCCCTGTCCGCCTTGCTGCTGATGGGCGGCGCTGCGGGCGACCATTTCGGGCGCCGTCGGCTGCTGGTGATCGGCATCACCCTGTTCACGCTGGCCTCGATCGGCTGCGCCCTGGCGCGCGAGCTGAACCTGCTCCTCGCCGCACGCGCGGTGCAGGGCATCGGCGCGGCCATCCTGCTGCCCAACAGCCTCGCAATCCTGGGCAATGCCTTCACCGGCGAAGCGAAAGGGCGCGCCATCGGCACATGGGCGGCCGCAGGCGCCATTGCCGGCGCGATCGGACCCGCGCTCGGCGGATGGCTGGTCGGGACGATCGGGTGGCGGCCGATCTTCCTGCTCAACGTACCCATGGCAACGGCCGCGATCGCAATCGCACTGCTGGCGGTTCGCGAGAGCGGTGAAGGCCGTCAACCGCTCGATTGGGCCGGCGCCGCCCTCGCCACCGCCGCCTTGTTCGCGCTCACCTGGGCATTGACCTTGTGGTCCAGCACACATGCGCTCTCGGCAAACGTGTGGATCGGAATCGCGGCGGGCCTAAGCGCAATGGCGCTGTTCCTCTGGACCGAGCATCGGCGTGGCGAACGTGCGATGATGCCGCTGCAGCTGTTCGGTTCGCGCGCCTTTGGCGGGCTCACGCTACTGACCTTCCTGTTATATGCCGCGCTCGGCGGTCTCATCCTGTTGCTGCCTTACGTCCTGATCGTGGGGGGCGGTTATTCGCCCTTGCAGGCGGGTGCGGCGCTGCTGCCCTTCTCGATCGGGATCGGCTTCGGATCGCGACTGATGGGGCGGATTGCCGAGCGCGTGGGGCCGCGCCTGCCGCTCACGCTCGGGCCGATCGTGGCGGGGCTTGGCTTCGCGCTGCTGGTGCGGGTCGAACCGCAGGCCAGCTATTGGACCAGCATATTGCCCGGCATGGCGGTGCTTGCCCTGGGCCTTGCGGGTGCGGTCGCGCCGTTGACGACCGCCGTGCTTTCGTCGGTCGACGATGCCCATACGGGCACGGCTTCCGGCTTCAACAGCGCCATCGCACGCACGGGCGGGTTGATCGCGACCGCGCTTGCCGGCGCCGTGATCGCGCAATCCGGCACGGGGCTGATCGCGGCGTTCCACGCCGCCGCGCTAATCGGTGCGGGGCTGGCCATCGCTGCCGGTTGCGTCGGCTTCCTGACGCTTCCGGCCGGGTCGAAGACGCCAGATAATGTTAGTTGACAAGTTCCTGCATCAGGCAGAGCTTCTTCCATGGTGAGTGCCGCAAGACGGACACTGTAATCCGCCCACGGCGCCCCGCGTGAGAGGAATGCGCCATGTCCTATACGGATCAGACCAAGAGGAGCAGCCCAGCATCCATCGCCGCCGTCATCGGCGTTCACGTCGCCATCGCCTATGGTCTTATAAGCGGCCTAGCGATGAAAGTAATTCGGGATATCCCGATTGTGACCGTCGGCCAAATATTGCCGGATGATCCCCCGCCACCGCCACCGCGTGACATGCCCGTGCAGAAGACGACGCGCACTCCTCAACCAACGACCCTTCCTCCCGTGCGCAACGAAGAGGTCCTGCGGCCGCAAGAAACGATCGTCCCGACGGTGACCACCGTGGACCTGGGCGCCGGCCCAACGAGTGGCCCCGTCGTGCTGCCCGTAAATCCACCCAAGCCAAACCTAAGCCGCGCGGCGGTGCCGGGCGCCGATCGCCTGCGCTGGATCACGACCCAGGATTATCCCAGCGCCGCACTGCGCCAGGGCATCAGCGGCACAGTCGTGATCGCCGCCACCATCGGGGCGGACGGCAAGGTGCAATCCTGCGAGGTCACGCAATCGAGCGGTAGCCAGATGCTGGATGACACAACCTGCCGCCTCTACGCCCGCCGCGCCCACTTCACGCCGGCGCTCGACGCGGACGGTAACGCCGTGACGGCACGTCGGGTCGATCGCTTCCGTTGGCAGATACCGAACGAATGAACCAACGACGCCCGGGGCTTCAGGCCTCGGGCGTTGTTCGTTCACTGGGACCGAGCCGAGGATAATCCGAACTGATTCCAGGTAAAATCGAAGCGGAGATTGCGCCCGCTTCGGCTATTTCATCCGAAACGGTTGATGACCCCCTGGTCTTCTTGCCACCAATATGACGGCTACGCATTTCCCGGAAAGCTGCACAGCGCATTGCGGCGGAGACACCGGGGGGAGCAAAGTGTGCGGCATCGAACCAACGAATTGGGTTTCGAACGGCCGGACTGGCTTTTCGATCGCACTTACCACCTGTTCACGGTGGCGCCCGAGGGCCCCAGTCCCTTCAGCGTCGTCGTCTCGAAAGTGCCGATCGAAGACGAGACCTTGGACGAGATGGTCGATCGCATCGTCCACGATCTTCAACAGTCGCTCGACGCATTCACGCTGAACTTGCGCAAGCCGGACAAGGTCGCCGGCGAAGACGCTGTCATCCTGCAGTTCGAATGGGTTCAGGAAGGACGGCAGCTGTTTCAGCGGCAGGCAGCGCTGATACATGAGGGCCTTTCCGGGCGTTTACTGCATCAGATTGCGGCAACCGCAACCAGCGACGCCCGCCCACGGCATGTCGCGGGTTTCACCGAGCTGCTGGCGACGCTGCGTTTTCGCGCCCCAGACGATTCGTCCGACTGATGGCAGAAGCCGCCGCCCGCCTGCGCGATCCGATCCAGCATACGCGATCGCGCAGCATGTTGATCGTGGGCGCGGTGGTCGGCGGCGTGGTGGCAGGGGCGGTGACAATAGTGACCGCACCGGTTTCCATTCCCGTCCTCCTGGGTGCGGCCGGATTAGGCGTCGCCACCGGCGCAGGCATGGGAGAATTGGCGGGCCATTTCTCCTTTATGAAAGTGGTAACGGGCGAGATTGCCATGCCCGGTTCACCCAATGTGTTCATAAACGGCCGCCCAGCAGCCCGTGCGCATTTGGACTTGGTCGATTGCCGATGGCATCCCGCCCATCCTCCGGTGGCTCAAGGCAGCTTCACGGTATTCATCAACGGCATGCCGGCCGCTCGGAAAGGCGACCGCACCGCCTGCGATGCGGTGATCCTGGAAGGCTCACCCAATGTTTTTATCGGCGGTCCGACGAAGACAACGGACACCATCTCCCCCGAGGTGTCCGACAGGATGCACAAGACGGTGCAGCTCATCGGGCTTTGTAGTGCGGCAGTTCTCTTTGGTCCCGCAGTTGCACTGGTCGGCTGGTATGCGAGCGGGCCGATCGGCAAGGCTGTGCATAAGCTCAGCGGCACAGCCTTTGGGGAGGGAACGGACAAGCAAATTGCGGCAGAGCTTACTCTATCCGCGATGATGGTTGGTCTTGCTGGGCGGGGAGCGGCCCGAGGTGGCAGAGCGGGGCCCGCGAACAACGTACTTGCGGCAGAGCAAGAGGCAGGAACGATCCGGAACATAAATGCTGTCGGCGGCGACATGAACTGCGTCAATTGCGCAATAGCTACAGATGCGACCCTCGCCGGTAGGCCAGCTTCAGCGCTCGGCGGAGGCCCGTTTCGACTAACAGTTTTAGAAAAAGAGTTTGGAAATAAGTTTGGACCCGAAACATCTATCCAAAATATTTCATCCGCCATGCAAGAATCAGGCCCAGGATCACGAGGAATTGTTTTTGGGTCTCGCGGGACTAACGTCGGTCATGTATTCAATGTTACAAATCAGAAAGGAATCGTACGCTTTTTAGACGGTCAAACCGGTAAAGCCGCCGATGTAAGTGGATTCGACAGCTTTAGATTGCTAAGGACAAATTGATGAAAATTTCTTTAGAAAAAGCGAGAATTCTAGCAGACGAAGAGGTGAAGCGCCTCGGCAAAGAAAACAATGATGATTTTATCATCTTGGATAATTTGACAATTGAAAAAAATAATGGATGGCTATTTTTTTATAATACTCGCGATTTCTTCCTTTCTGGTAATGTGGTTGATTCCCTGGTTGGTAATGGACCGATATTTGTTAGTCATGATGGATTGTTAACGCGCCTTCCAAGCTCGCAACATTGGAAAGATAGCTAATGACAATACAGCAATTTCGCGTGAGGCATCGCCTTACATTAAGCTATTTCTCATATAGATGAACCTATACCTTGCCGCGTTATCTACGATTCTAGAGATAAACAATTACGCCTTATTGATTATCTCAGCCGAATTCCGGCGCGGCGCCGCTCTAAGGTCAGCCACCCGCCTTGCCGCGGATCACGCCCAGCAAGCCGTCCACTGTGTAGGGTTTTTGCAGCAGGTCGAAGCCGTGGCTGCCTTCTTCGGCGAGGACGTGGCTGTAGCCGCTGGTCAGGACGATCGGCAGATCGGGCCAGCGGCGGCGGACTTCGCGGCCTAGGTCGACGCCGTTCATGCCCGGCATGACGACGTCCGAGAAGACAAGGTCGAAGGCATCGCGGCGCTCTTCCAAAATGCGCAGGGCCTGTTCACCGCCGGTGGCCCAGGTGACCTGCTGGCCCAGTTCTTCCAGCAGGCTGCGGGCAAAGCCGCCCACCGCCTCATTATCCTCCACCAGCAGGACACGACGCTGTATGGTTGCCGGCTCCGGCTCCGCAATGGGGGGGATCAGTTCCTCATAGAAGCTATGGAGGCGCGGCAGATAGAGGGTGAAGCGCGTGCCGCGCCCCACCATGCTGTCCACCGCAATGTCGCCGCCGGATTGCTTGGCGAAGCCATAGACCTGGCTGAGCCCCAGTCCGGTTCCCTTGTTGATGTCCTTGGTGGTGAAGAAAGGCTCGAAGATCCGCAGCAGGGTGGCATCATCGATGCCGGTGCCGTTATCCTCGATCCAGACCCCCACGAAGGGGCCCTTGACGGCGGCGTGACGGCGTAGCGCGGGCACACCATCGACCCGTTTTGCCCCGATCCGGAGCGCCCCCCCGGCGGGCATGGCGTCACGCGCGTTGATCGCCATATTGAGGATGGCGGTCTCAAACTGATTAGGATCGGCTTCGACGGCGCCGACCTGATCGTCAATCTCATACTGCACGGATATCGGTGAGCCGAGCGTCGTCTGGATGAGTTGCCCCATGCCGCGCAGCCGGGCGGCGACATCGAACTGCTCCGGCCGGAGCGGCTGACGGCGCGCGAAGGCAAGCAATTGCCCGGTCAGATGCGCGGCCCGTTCCGCCGTTTCGGAAATAGCCTGCAGGTAACGCTGGCGCTTCTCCTCCGGCAGATCAGGGCGCGCCAGAAGATCGGCCGAGGCGCGGATCACGGTGAGCAGATTGTTGAAATCATGCGCCACCCCGCCGGTGAGGCGACCGATCGCCTCCATCTTCTGCGATTGGGCCAGCGCCTCCCGCGCGGACTGAACCTCTTGCTGCGCCTTCCACCGTTCGGTCAGATCGCGCGTCACCTTGGCAAAGCCGATCAGCGTGCCGGTCTCGTCATGGATCGGATCGATCAGGACGCTGGCGCGGAAACGGGTGCCATCCTTGCGGACGCGCCAGGATTCGGTTTCATATTTGCCGTCGGACAACGCCGTCGCGATCGCCCGCGCAGGCTCCCCCGCGGCGCGATCCTCTTCGGTGTAGAAACGCGAGAAATGCGTGCCGATCACCTCGTCGGCGGAATAGCCCTTGATCAGCGCCGCGCCGGCATTCCAGTTTGAAACATTCCCGTCCGGATCGAGCATGTAGATGGCGTAATCGCGCACGCCCTGCACGAGCAGGCGGAAGCGCTGCTCGCTGGCGTGCAGGGCCTGCGCCGCTTGCAGCTTATCGGTGATGTCGCGCGTGACCTTGGCATAGCCGATCAGGCACCCTGCCGCATCCCGAACCGGATCGATGACGACGCTGGTCCAGAAGCGGGTGCCGTCCTTGCGGACACGCCAGCCTTCCTGTTCGAACTTGCCCTCTTCCGCCGCAGCCCGCAGCGCGCGTGCGGGCAGCCCCGATGCGCGGTCCTCCGGCGTGTAGAACAGGCTGAAATGCCGGCCGATAATTTCGTCGGCGCAATAGCCCTTGAAGCGCTGCGCGCCGCTATTCCAGCTGGCGACGCGCCCCTGCGTATCGAGGAGGTAGATGGCGTAATCGGTAACGGCATTGACCAGCAGCTCAAATCGCCGATCGCCGCTCAATTCGCTCGCCGGCTCCTGTCCATCCGTGGGGAAATTCGTCATGATTCTAGGCACCTAGCGCCAAGAGGCTCGCGGCGCCAGCATCGCGCCGGCACCTAATCACTACCCATCCAGAACAGGAACGCCACGAACAGCGTCAGGGTTATAGTCGTGATGACCAGCAGTGCGAAGGTACGCCAGGCGGCGCCGAACCGACCAAGCCGATACGCGCCTTTCAGCTGCCGGTACATGTGGATCGGCGGCACGAGCATCGCGAGGAAGGCGATATATTGGGCCGTGAGGCCCAGCCGCCCTAGCAGCGTGAGGAGCACGACACCGAGCGACATGAAACTGATCGAATAGATCGCGAAGATCGCATGATCATACAGGCCAACATCGCGCCGAAACGCAAAGAGCAGCCAGATGAACGGCAGCGAGATCGGGATAAGCGCCCAGCTATATTTGTAGCCGTAGGTCTTGAATTTATAGATGGTAAGCGCCGGATTTTCGGACATGTGACGCACGCTCTGGTCAAACCACGACCAGCCGGTGTTGATATGGATGCCATGTTCGCCGGGATGCAGGGGATCCTGGATCATCGCGCCCACCTGCGCCGCGCGTTCCAGCCCCGGCATGTCATCCGAGATCGCCTGGATCCGGCGGTCCAATATGGCACGTTCCGCCGGGTTCGCCGTTTTGGCGCGCTCCCCTTGCAAGGTCGCGAGCACCGCCTTCTGCTTTGCAAGCTCTTCCGCCACGGGCTTGTTGATGTGGGCGCCCGCCGCGCCAGGCGAGACACGATGGCTCGACAGGTTCGAGACGACGGCGAACATCAGGAATACCGAGAATAAGAACAGCGCCATCGGGGACACGAACTTGGCGCGTTCGCCATCGACGTAGCGGCGCGTCAGCCGGCCGGGATGCCAGGCGAGCAAGGGCAAGGTGCGCCAGACCTTCCCTTCGAAGTGAAAGACGCCGTGCGCGATATCGTGCACCAGCGCGTTCAGATTACGGTGAAGATGGCCGGATTGTCCGCACACATGACAATAAGGGCCGATCCGCTCGGTCCCGCAATTGGCGCAAGGTCCGCCCTCGCCATGCGCAATACTTGCCGTGCCTGCCATTATGTTGCTGTTCCCCGCCCCCGCTGGAGCGTCCTTGTTGCCCAGCGAGCGACGCACGTCGAGAGGCTCTTGCTCGACGTCAGGACGAATTCTGCTAGGAGTTGGCCATGACCGAGGCTGCTCCCATCGATCCCGAAGCGCTCATCATCGAGATGGGGCGGCGCGCGCGTAGCGCCGCCGCCAAGCTTGCGCTGGCGCCCACGGAGATCAAGGCGGCCGCTTTAGCGGCGGCGGCGGCGGCGATCCGGGAAAGTACCGACGCCATCCTTTCCGCCAATGGCGAGGATATGGCGCGCGGCACGGCGAACGGCCTGTCCGCCGCGATGCTCGATCGGCTGAAGCTGACGCCCGAACGGATCGAAGGCATTGCGGCCGGTCTCGAAGCCGTGTCTCGCCTGCGCGATCCGGTCGGCCAGGAAATCGACCGCGATACCCGTCCCAATGGGCTGATCCTCTCGCGCGTGCGGGTGCCGCTGGGTGTGGTAGGTATCATCTATGAGAGCCGGCCGAACGTTACGGCCGATGCCGGCGGGCTGGCGATGATGGCGGGCAACGCCGCGATCCTGCGTGGCGGCTCCGAAGCACGATCGAGCAATCGCGCCATCCACCAGGCGCTGCAACAGGGGCTTGCCGCGTCGGGCCTGCCGGAGGACGCCATCCAGCTCGTTCCCGTCTCCGATCGCGCGGCCGTCGGCGCGATGCTCGCTGCATCCGGGCTGATCGACATCATCGTGCCGCGCGGCGGCAAGAGCCTGGTCGCACGCGTTCAGGCGGAGGCGAAGGTGCCGGTTCTGGCGCATCTCGACGGCATCGTGCATCTGTATATCGACAAGGCGGCGGAGCCCGAAATGGCGCGTACGATCGCGCTCAACGCCAAGATGCGCCGAACCGGCATTTGCGGAGCAACCGAGACATTGCTGATCGACCGCGCCTTTGCCGACCCAGCCCCCATCCTGTCGGCGATCGTCGACGCCGGATGCGAACTGCGCGGCACGGAGGAAATTCGCGCGATCGAGCCGCGGGCGGTGGCCGCTACGGCCGAGGATTGGGACACGGAATATCTCGACGCGATCCTGTCGGCGACGTTGGTCGATGGGGTGGAGGGCGCCATGACGCACATCGCGACGCATGGATCGCATCACACGGACGCGATCGTGACGCAGGATGAGGCGACTGCGGAACGCTTCCTCAACGAAGTGGATAGCGCCATCGTTGCCTGGAATGCCTCAACCCAGTTCGCCGACGGCGGCGAGTTCGGGTTGGGCGCGGAGATCGGGATCGCGACCGGCCGCCTGCACGCCCGGGGCCCAGTGGCGCTGGAGGGGCTCACAACCTACAAATGGCGCGTGAAAGGCACAGGCCAAGTCCGACCTTGATACCGACCGGCATTCTCGGCGGATCGTTCAATCCCGCCCATTCCGGCCACCGCCGGATCAGCCTGCATGCGATGGAGGCACTTGGCCTGGACGCGCTGTGGTGGCTGGTGTCGCCGGGCAATCCGTTGAAGGAGGGCAAAAGCGATATGGCGCCGCTGGCGGTGCGCCTGGCATCGGCCAACCGCATGGCGCGGGGCACGCGCATCGTCCCAACCACGATCGAGGCGCAACTCGGCACGCGCTATACCGCCGACACGTTGCGCAAGCTGGTAAAACGTTACCCGCATCGCCGTTTCATATGGCTGATGGGCGCGGACAATCTCGCCCAGTTTCACCGGTGGCGCGACTGGCGGACCATTGCGCGCACGATGCCGATTGCGGTGATCGCCCGTCCGGGGTATGATGGGCTCGCCCAAAACGCTCCGGCTATGGGCTGGCTCAGGCGTTACGTCCGGCGCTCAAGCCATTTGAAAAACTGGACGATCTGGAGTCCGCCGGCGCTCGTGCTGCTGCGCTTCCGCCCCGATCCATCTTCAGCGACGCGGCTGCGCGCCCTTCGTCCCGACTGGTCTTCGTCCATCAAAACCCATGGCCTGCGCGACCGCGTGTCGCGCCGTCTGCTCTCGTAGGAGGTTCTTTGCCCGCCAACGTTCCACGTTCCGCTGCCGAGCCCGCAGCAAGCAACCCGACCGATCCGGCCGACAGTATCGAGGCGCTCCATCAGCTGGTCCTTGCCTCGCTCGACGACGATCAGGCAGTTGAAACCGTATCTATCCCGCTCGCCGGGAAGTCGTCGATCGCCGATCATATGGTCGTGGCGTCCGGCCGCTCCAGCCGTCAGGTCAGTTCGATGGCCGCCAAGCTGGTCGAGAAGATCAAGGGCCTGACCGGCCGGTCTCCTCGGGTGGAAGGCATGCCGACCGCCGATTGGGTCCTGATCGATGCCGGCGACGTCATCGTTCACCTGTTCCGGCCGGAAGTCCGCAGCTTCTATAATCTGGAGCGTATGTGGTCGTTCGGAGAGGCGCCGCGCCCCGAGGCTGTCGCGAACTAAGTGCTGCTGCATATCGTGGCGCGCGGCCGCATCGGCCGCAGCGCCGAGGCGGATCTGGTTGATCGCTACCTCGTGCGCGTCGCCTGGCCGACGAAGGTCACCGAGCTGCCCGATCGCGGCGGCAAGATGCCGCCCCTGCCCACCGGCGCCAAAACCGTCCTGCTCGATGAGAAAGGCAAGAGCCTGAACTCGATCGCCTTTGCCGATCAGCTCGGCCGCTGGCGCGATGATGGCGTGCGCGAGACGCGGTTCCTGATCGGGGCGGCGGATGGATTCGACGACGACGCCCGCGCCCAGGCCGATCTGCTGATCAGCTTCGGCGCGATGACCTGGCCGCACATGATGGCCCGCGCCATGCTGGCCGAACAATTGTGGCGCGCCAGCAGCATCCTTGCCGGCCACCCTTATCATCGCGAGGGGTGATGTTGGTCGCGCTTGCCCTGGCCGCCGCCCCGCTGTCCCAGGCTTCGGTCGAGGCGCGACTGCGCGACCTGGATCGCGCGGTACGGGCGCAGGAAGCGCAACTGGCGGCACAACAGGCGCCGCTGGCAGCCCTGCTGGCGACGGCGCAACGGCTGGCCTTGCGTCCGCCGGCCATGGCGTTGGCCAAGCCGGAGACGATCGACGAGATGGTGCGCACCCGCGCCCTGATCGCGGCGCTTGCGCCGGAGATCCGCCGCCGCACGGCAGCGCTCCGCCGCGACATCGTGAAGACCGCTGCGTTGCGGGCGGAGACCGAGCAGATGCTTGCCGCCTTGCTCGACAGCCGCTTCCGCGCCGCGCCGGCGCAGAATGATGCCGTGATCGACCGGCTAAAGGCTTTGCCGGGACCAACGTCGACCGACATACAGTACCCACGCCCGGTCGGCGCATACCGCCTGCCGGCGCCGGGAACGGTGCTGGTGGGAATGGGAGAACAATCCGATGTGGGGGTGCGGGCGCGAGGCCTGACGCTCCAAACGCCACCTGGCGCGACCGTATCGGCGCCGGCACGCGGGCGTGTCGCCTATGCCGGGCCGTTTCGGGGCTATGGCGACATCGTGATCCTGGATCATGGCCATGGCTGGACGACGCTGCTGGCGGGGCTGGAGCTGGTGACGGCCAGCGGCGGGGACATCGTCGATGCCGGCCGGCCGGTCGGGCATATGGCGCGCACGATGCCGCGGCTCACGATCGAGCTCCATCATGCCGGGCGGCCGGTGGATGTCGCGGCGATGATCCTGCAATGACGCCAGCAAGCCTCTATACAGGGATGCTGTTGCAATGCGGTTTCACGTGCGGCGCGAAGCGTCTACAGCGACAGCAACCGATGAAAGATTCCCGTCCCGATGCGTAAAATCCTGATCCGCGGCGGCGGCTTCGTGGCCGCGGCCCTCGTCTTGTCCTCGCTGGTCGCTGCGCCCGCGGCGAGCGATGCCGACGACTATAAGGAACTCGATCAATTCATGGCCGTGTTCGAGCGGGTGAAGGCGGATTATGTCGACAAGGTCGACGACAAGGCCCTGATCAAGGGCGCGATCGACGGCATGTTGTCCAGCCTCGATCCGCACAGCTCCTACATGGATGCGCATGACTATAAGAACATGCGCTCCACCACGGAGGGAAATTATGGCGGTTTAGGCCTGACCGTGCAGATGGACGAGGGCGCGGTGAAGGTCGTCGCGGCGAGCGAGGACACGCCGGCCTATCGCGCCGGAATCAAGCCGGGCGATTATATCACCAACCTCGATGGCAACTTGATCTACGGGGATTCGCTGGACGCATCGGTCGACAAGATGCGTGGCACGCCTGGGACCAAGATCAAGCTCACGATCGTGCGTCCCGGCCGCGACAAGCCGTTCGACGTGACGCTGACGCGCGAGATCATCGAGATCAAGCTGGTGAAGTCAGAGGTCAAGAACGGCGTCGGCATCATCAACATCAATGGTTTCTCGAAGCCAACCGGCCCGGGCGTCGAAAAAGCGATTGCGGACATCAACCGCCAGACCGGTGGGCATCCGCTGGGCTATGTCATCGACCTTCGCAACAATCCTGGCGGATTGCTGGATCAGGCGATCGAGGTATCGGATATCTTCCTCGACCATGGCGAGATCGTCTCGCAGCGCGGTCGCGAAAAGGGCGACATCGAGCGTTATTTCGCCGAGTCCAAGGTGCGCGGCGATCTGACCCACGGCCTGCCGATCGTGGTGCTTGTCGATGCGGGTTCGGCGTCGGCGGCGGAGATCGTCGCGGCAGCCCTGCAGGATCAGCGCCGCGCGATCGTCATGGGCGAACGCAGTTTCGGCAAGGGATCGGTGCAGACGCTGCTGCCGCTGAGCGACGATACCGCGCTGCGGCTCACGACAGCGCGTTATTACACGCCATCCGGCCGGTCGGTGCAGGAAGGCGGCGTCGAGCCGGACATCCTTGTCCCGCAGCTTTCCGATCCCGATTACAAGGCCCGCCCGCGTCTGCGCGAAGCCGATCTACGCCGCCACCTGCTCAACCAGGCCAAGGTCGACAATAGCGTGCTGGAGAGCGACACCACGCCCGATCCGCGGTTTACGGCGACCCCGGAAAGCCTGAAGAAAGCCGGCGTGGACGATTTTCAGCTCGATTATGCGGTCAAGACGATCGCGCGGCTCGCCAGCCCGGCCGTGCAGGTGGCGATGAACAGCGCCACCGCTACCCCGAAGCCGAAGGGCAAACGCTGATGCTTTCGCCTGCCCGTATGCTGGCATTGTTGATCCCGCTCGGCCTCATGGCGGGTGCGCTCGGGTCGCAATATCTTGGCGGTCTTAGCCCCTGCGAAATGTGCATGTGGCAACGCTGGCCGCATTATGCGGCGATCGTCGCCGCGCTGCTGGCGATCCTGCTCCGCAAGACCGCGCTCAGCCTTCCGCTGACGATCCTGGCGGCCCTTCTGATCCTGACGAGCGGCGGGCTGGGTGTCTATCATGCCGGCGCCGAATATGGCTGGTGGAAGGGGCCGGAGCATTGCACCGGCTTTGCCCGCGGCACGGGCACCGATCTGTTGAAGTCGATCCTCGCCCAGCCGTTGATCCGGTGCGACGTCCCGCAATGGACGCTGTTCAAGATCAGCCTGGCTGGATGGAATGCGCTCTTTTCGATCGCGGGCGGAATCGCCGTTCTCGTGCTCGCTTTGACCAAGCCGAGGGCGGCATGAGCAGCGCGAAGGAGCGCGCCGCCATGGTGCGGGTCGATCAAGCCGGGGAATTCGGCGCGACCCGCATCTATGCCGGCCAATTGGCGGTCATGGGCGCTCGCCATCCGACGGCACGCGCCATTTCCCACATGGCAGCGCAAGAAGAGCGGCATCGCGCCCGGCTGGATGCGCTGCTGGTCGAGCGCCGGGTGCGGCCGACCTTGCTTGAGCCGTTCTGGAACGTCGCGGGCTTCGCACTTGGCGCGGCCACGGCGCTGATCGGGCCCGAGGCGGCGATGGCGTGCACCGCGGCGGTCGAGACTGAGATCGACCTTCATTATGGTGCACAGCTCGCCCAATTAGGTGATGACGATCCCGAGCTGGGCGGGATCATCACGGAGTTCCAGGCAGAGGAAGTCGAGCATCGCGAAACGGCGCTCGCGGCAGGAGCGGAGCGCGCGCCGGCCTATCCTTTGCTGTCGGCTGCGATCAGGATGGGCTGCCGCGCGGCAATCCGCCTATCCGAACGGATATGATTGGGCGCCTTGCGCGTTCGACCCGAGACTGGAGGAGAATGGCCATGATCAAGCACATGTTGCTCCCTGGGGCTGCGATCCTCGCTACGCTTGTCGGAGCGCCGGCATTCGCCCAGCAGAATGACCGCGCTTTGGTGGTCTATGGCAGCGACCCCTGCCCGGAAGGCACGATCTGCGTGCGTGCACCGGAAAGCGAGCGTTATCGCATCCCCCAATCGCTAAGGTCCGGGCCCCTCGCACCCAAGGATCAGCCTTGGTCGCAGCGCGCGGCGTCCGTTTCCAACGTCGGCGCGGCGGGCACAGGCAGCTGCACCAATACCGGTGCCGGCGGCTGGACGGGCTGTTGGGGCCAGCAGATGCGGGCTGCGCGAGCCGAAAAGAAGCAGGACGCCGCCGCCATCGCCGAATCGCCCTTGCCCAAGTGAGTCGTTCAGGGCGCGCTCATCGATTGAGGCGGATGAAACAGGCATGACGCGCGCACTCCTCCTGCCCTTGCTGGCGCTCGTCGCCGCCCCTGCCGCGATGGCGGCCAAGCCCGCGCCGGCGAGCGGGACGACGGAGCGAATCGCCACACTCGTCATCTTCGGCGACGATCCCTGCCCCCGCAGCACTGCCGACGAGGTGGTTGTCTGCGCCAGGCAGCCGGAGAGCGAGCGCTATCGCATTCCCAAGCAGTTTCGCGGACGCCAATATAATGCCGCCCGCGACGGCAGCTGGGCTGGCACGGCCAAGGTGCTGGAATATATCAGCCGTGAGGGCTTGCCCGACAGCTGCTCCCCGATCGGCTCCAACGGGCAGACCGGGTGTTTCCGTAAGTTCCTGGAGCAGAACGCCCGCTAAGGGGCTTTCCTGCGCCTTTACCTTGACAGCGGACGTCAAAGCGCATAGCTGGCGCGCTTTCGCGGGCCCCTTCGGGACGGCCTTCGATCCGGAATTCAAAAGTAAGAGAGAGCCATGTTCGCTATCGTGCGCACTGGCGGCAAGCAGTATCGCGTCGCCGCCGGAGATAAGATTGTCGTCGAAAAGCTGGATGGAGACGCCGGTGCGGCCGTCACGCTGGGCGACGTTCTGCTTGCGGGCGAAGGCTCGGAGCTGCGCTCGGTCGAGGGTCTGACGGTTTCGGCGGAGATCCTAGCCCAGGGCCGCGGCGACAAGGTGATCGTGTTCAAGAAGCGCCGCCGCCACAATTATCGGCGCCGCAACGGCCACCGCCAGTATCACACGGTCCTGAAGATCACCGCGATCGGCGATCACAAGGCTGACGACAACAAGGCTGCGGCAAAGAAGTCCTCGGCCAAGAAGACCGCTCCGGAAGCCGCTCCCGCGGCCGCCGAAGCGTAAGCAGGAGCTAACGAGCAATGGCACATAAGAAAGCAGGCGGCTCGTCGCGCAACGGCCGCGATTCGGCAGGCCGCCGCCTTGGCGTCAAGAAGTTCGGTGGCGAAACCGTCATCGGTGGCAACATCATCGTCCGCCAGCGCGGCACGAAGGTCTATCCCGGCGTGAACGTCGGCATGGGCAAGGACCATACCCTGTTTGCACTCGGCGAGGGCCGCGTCGCCTTCCACACGGGCAAACTGGGTCGTTCGTACGTAAGCGTGATTACCGCGGAAGCGGCCGAGTAACGGACGAACGTGAAAACGGGTCGTCCACAGGGCGACCCGAAGATCCGGTACGCTGGATCATCAGGGAGACGGGTCGCCCCGCCTCCCTTTTTCGTGTCTCCCTGATGCCTGTGTCGCGGCGGCGTCATGCTTCCGCGGCAGGGCGAACAAAGGAGACGATTCATGTTCGCGATCACCGAACGATTGCTGTTGAGACCGGGCTGGGCCGAAGACGCGCCAGCCTTGTCCCGCGCGCTCAGCGACGAGCGAATCGTGCGCAACCTGTCGCGAGTTCCCTGGCCTTACGGCCTGGCCGACGCCGAACACTTCCTTGCGCGGCCGCAGGAGCCGCGGCGTCCGCGCTTCCTTATCTGCCTGCGCGACCGGCCGGAGCCGATTGGCGTCATCAGCATCCAGGACGATATTCCGAACCTGGGCTATTGGATCGCGCGGGATCATTGGGGCAAGGGCTATGCCACCGAAGCAGGCCGCGCGGTCGTGGCGCTTGCCGATGAAAGCTTGCGGCTGCCCCGGCTCATCGCCAGCCACGCCACCGACAATCCTGCGTCAGGGAAGGTATTGCGCAAGCTGGGCTTCGTGCCGACCGGTGCCACGGGCTGGGCGACCAGCCACGCGCGGACGGAACCGATAGAGATGCAGTTGCTGGCGCGGGACGGCGACCAGCGCGCGAAAGCGATGGCGGCCTGACACCCGCCGTCCTAGCTCACCCGGCAGATATTCCACGCCGGCCCGCAGACCGGAAGGCTGTGCCCTTCTGATCTGCGGCGGCAAGCACCGTTCAGGCAGTGCGCAATATGTGCGAGGCGCCGGAGGCGGGCATCGCGCAAAGCGCTTCGCCTGAGGCCATTCTGGTTCTATGCGGCAGCGATGCATTTTTTAGATCAAGCCAAGATCTTCATCCGCTCCGGGAGCGGCGGGCCGGGCGCGGTGTCGTTCCGGCGTGAGAAGTTCATCGAATATGGCGGCCCCGATGGCGGCAATGGCGGTAAAGGCGGGGACATCATCTTTGAGGCGGTGCCCGGCCTCAACACGCTGATCGACTTTCGCTACACGCAACATTTCCGGGCACAGCGCGGCAGCCCGGGCGCCGGCACCGATCGCACCGGAGCCGGCGGCGAGGATCTGGTCATCAAGGTCCCGGTCGGAACGCAGGTTCTGTCGGACGACAAGGAACAGGTGCTGGCAGACTTCACAGAGGTTGGTCAGCGAATCGTCTTCCTGAAGGGAGGCGACGGCGGCCGCGGCAATGCCAGCTACAAGACCTCGACCAATCGTGCGCCCCGGCAGCATGGCCCCGGCTGGCCGGGCGAGGAAATGTATGTCTGGCTGCGGCTGAAGCTGCTGGCCGATGCCGGACTGGTGGGCTTGCCCAATGCCGGCAAGTCGACCTTCATCAATGCCGTCAGCAATGCCGGTGCCAAGGTGGGCGCCTATCCGTTCACCACGATCCATCCCCAGTTGGGGGTTGCCAGCCGGTTCGGGCGCGAGTTCGTCATCGCCGACATTCCCGGCCTGATCGAGGGTGCGGCAGAGGGCGCAGGGATCGGCGATCGGTTCCTGGGCCATATCGAGCGATGCCGCGTGTTGTTGCACCTGGTGGACGCCAGCGGTGACGATCCGATCGAGGCTTGGCGGATCGTGCGGGGCGAGCTTGAAGCTTATGGTGCGGGCCTGGTCGACAAACCTGAAATCCTGGCGCTCAACAAGATCGATGCGCTCGATCCGAAGGACGTCGCGAAGCTGGCCAAGAAACTTGCCAAGGTCGCGGGCGAGACGCCGATCCTTCTGTCCGGCGCAAGCGGCGAAGGCGTGGATGTCGCGCTCGATCGCATCGTCGCCGAGCTGGGGCCGGTCACACCAAAGGCCGAGGAAGCCGAAGAATGGTCGCCCATCTAGGCGCGGCCCGCTTCGCGCCCGGCATGTGCCAGCGGCTGATCATCAAGATCGGCTCGTCGTTGCTGGTCGACCCCGCCGGCACGATCCGGCGGGAATGGCTGACCGGGATCGTAGCCGACATCGCGGATCGATCCCGCGCCGGGCAGCAGATCGCGATCGTCTCCTCCGGCGCGATTGCCTTGGGCGCACGTCGCCTGGGTCTCCAAAAAGGAGGACGTGCCACGCTGGAGGATGCGCAGGCCGCGGCAGCGACGGGTCAGATCGGGCTCAGCCATGCCTGGGCCGAACTGCTCGGGGGCCAAGACCTCACGGCCGCGCAGATGCTGGTCACGCTCGGCGACCTGGAGGACCGGCGCCGATATCTGAACGCAGCAGCGACGCTGGATCGGCTTCTCGCGCTCGGCGTGATCCCAGTGATCAACGAGAATGACTCGGTTGCGACCGAAGAGATACGCTTCGGCGACAATGATCGACTGGCGGCGCGGATCGCGCAGGCGGCGGGCGCCGGCGGCGTTATCCTGCTATCCGATGTCGACGGTCTCTATACGGCCAACCCCAACCGCGATCCCGCCGCCACATTGATCCCGGAAGTCACCGAGATCGATGCCGGGATCCGAGCCATGGCCGATTCGGGCTCCGATTCGGGGATGGGATCGGGCGGAATGGTATCGAAACTGGAAGCGGCGCGAATCGCACAAGCCGGCGGTGCGCATCTCGCGATCATCTCGGGCAAGACCGACCATCCTTTGGCCTCGTTTACGGAGAGCGGACGTGGCACCGTCTTCGTGAGCCCCGGCGGGGCCTCCGCCCGTAAAGCCTGGCTTGCGGGTCGGCTGACCGCCCATGGCAGAGTAACGGTTGATGCCGGCGCGGTCGCCGCGTTGCGGCAGGGATCGAGCCTTCTCGCCGCAGGGGCCGTGGCGGTGGACGGACGATTTGCCCGCGGCGACGTGATCGAGATTACCGATCCGGCCGGGCTGAAGGTGGCGCGGGGCCTCAGCGAATATGATGCGGTGGATGCCGCACGCATCGTGGGCCACCGGCGCGACGCCCATGCCGCCTTGCTCGGCTATGCGCCGCGCGCGGCGCTGGTGCATCGCGATCATCTGGTGCTGCTCTAATGCGGATCGCCATCACCGGCGGAACCGGCTTCGTCGGCTCCCATCTCATCGAACAGGCGCTGGCCGCCGGTCATCAGGTGCGGGCGCTCACGCGTCGCCCCCAGCCGCCCCAGCTGGGATTGACCTGGATCGACGGCGCACTGGATCAACCGCAAAGCCTCGCGCGTCTGTGCAGCGGCTGCGATGCGGTCGTTCATGTCGCGGGCGTGATCAACGGCTCGCCCGAAGCCTTTCATGCCGGCAATGTGATGGGGACCGAAGCGATGCTGGCCGCGGCAGCAGGCGCCGGCATCACACGCTTCATCCATATTTCGTCGCTGGCCGCGCGCGAGCCGCAGCTTTCGACCTATGGCCGCTCCAAATATGAATCCGAAGAGCCGGTGATCGCGGCGGGGCGCAACTGGACGATCATTCGCCCGCCCGCCGTCTATGGGCCACGCGATCGCGAAATGCTGGACCTGTTTCGCTTCGCCAAGCGTCGCCTCTTACCGCTACCCCCGGGTGGGCGCCTTTCCCTCATCCACGTACAAGACTTGTGCGCACTTATTCTGACCTGCCTCGGCAGGGAAACGAGCTTTTGCCGCACCTATGAGCCTGATGATGGTCGTGATGGCGGCTGGACGACCGTCGAGCTGGCGCGGGCGATCGGACGCGCGGTCGGCAAAAGCGTCGTGCCCTTATCCATGCCCAAGGCCCTGTTGCCGATCGGCGTACGGCTCGACCGGCTGATCCGCGGTGAGAAGGCCAAGCTCACGCCGGACCGGGTCGCTTATTTCTGCCATCCGGATTGGACGGCCGCGCCGCATGCGCGCCCCCCGAGCGAGCTATGGACGCCGCGCATTTCCACGGAGGAAGGGCTGAAAGCGACCGCGCAATGGTATCGCGCCGAGGGTTGGCTTTAGAAACGCCGCCTTCATGCCGCAATCGCTTGGCAAGGCCGCGCAACCTTCCGTAAAGGCGGATCATGAACGATCACGACGAAATCTTCGAACGCGTTGCCGAGCAGATCGAGCCCTTCAACAAGAAGGGCATCTCGCTCACCACCGACACGACCTTTGCGGGCGACCTGGAATGGGACAGCCTGACGGTGATGGATTTCGTCGCCGCGATCGAGGACGAGTTCGACATTCTCATCACGATGAACATGCAGGCCGACATCGAGACGATCGGCCAGCTGGTCGATACGATCGCCAAGCTGAAGAAGCCGAACTGATGACCGACGCCATCGACACGCCCGAAGATGTAAGCCTGGCCGATCTGCCGAACCCGGCCGGCGCGCACGATCTGCTGAGTAAGTTCAAGCCGCTGATCAACGAACGCGAGGCATTGCTCGCCACCGGCGTTCGCGACCCATTTTCGATCGTGATGACCGAGGTTAAATCGCCGACATTGGCGGTGATCCAGGGCAAGGATACGATCCTGCTCGGTACCTACAATTACATGGGCATGACGTTCGACCCCGATGTGGTCGCCGCCGGCAAGAAGGCCCTGGACGAATTTGGTTCGGGCACCACCGGCAGCCGCGTGCTCAACGGCACGTACCAAGGCCACAAAGAGTGCGAGGACGCGCTCAAGGAATTTTACGGCACCGACCACGCAATCGTCTTTTCGACGGGCTACCAGGCCAATCTTGGCGTGATCTCGACGCTCGCCGGCAAGGGCGATTACATCATCCTCGACGCCGACAGCCACGCGTCGATCTATGACGGTTGCTGGCTCGGCAATGCCGAGATTGTCCGCTTCCGGCACAATAGCGTCGAGGATCTCGACAAGCGGCTCGGGCGCCTGCCCAAGGATGCGGGCAAGCTGGTCGTGCTCGAGGGCGTCTATTCGATGTTCGGCGATGTCGCGCCGCTGCCCGAGATGGTTGCGGTCGCCAAGAAGCATGGCGCCATGATCCTGTGCGACGAAGCGCACGGCATGGGCTTTTTCGGGCCCAATGGTCGCGGCGTCTATGAAGAGATGGGCGTCGAAAAGGACATCGACTTCGTCGTCGGCACCTTCTCGAAATCGGTCGGCACGGTGGGCGGCTTCTGTGTTTCCAATCATCCGGATTTCGAGGTGCTGCGTCTCGTCTGCAGGCCCTATGTGTTTACGGCCTCGCTACCGCCGTCGGTGGTCGCCACCGCCGCCACCTCTATCCGCAAGCTGATGCATGCCGGGGATAAGCGCGCGCATCTGTGGAAGAATAGCAGACGCCTGCACCAGGGGCTGCGGGAGCTGGGGTATCAAATCGCGACGGAAACCGCACAGTCGGCGATCATCGCGGTGATGCTGCCCGATCAGGAAACCGCCGTCGCGCTGTGGCAGGCGCTGCTGGAAGGCGGGCTGTACGTGAATTTGGCGCGTCCCCCGGCGACCCCGGCGGGAACCTTCCTGCTGCGCTGCTCGCTCTGCGCCGAGCATAGCGACGCCCAGGTCGGGCAGATCATCGACATTTTCGCTGCCGCCGGGCGCGCGGTCGGCTGTATCGCCTGATCCGCTGACCCCGGCCCACTGTCGTACCGGTCAGCCGATCTGGGCGCGGTGCAGCAGCTTCTGATCGGCGAGCACGAGCGCCATCATTGCCTCGACCACCGGCGCGCCGCGAATGCCGACGCATGGATCATGCCGCCCCTTGGTGCGGATCTCGGCCGGCTCGCCGTCATTGCCGATCGTCTCGACCGGCGTCAGGATCGACGAGGTCGGCTTGAACGGTACGCGCACCACCACCGGCTGACCGGTGGAAATGCCGCCGAGGATGCCGCCGGCATGATTGGATAAGAAAGACGGCTTGCCATCTGGCCCGGGCCGCATCGCATCCGCATTCTCCACCCCGGTCGCGCGCGCGGCGGCAAAGCCGTCGCCGATCTCAACCCCCTTGGCGGCATTGATGCTCATCATCGCCGCGGCCAGTTCGCTATCGAGCTTGGCATAAAGCGGAGCGCCCCAGCCAACCGGCACGCCTTCTGCCACGCATTCCACGACCGCGCCGACCGAAGAGCCGTCCTTACGCGCGCGATCCACGATCGCCTCCCAGCGCGCTGCGGCTGCGGCGTCGGGACAGAAGAAGGGATTATTCTCGATCTCGGCCGCGGCGAAGGCGCCGCGGTCGATCGCGTCGCCGCCCAGCTCGACCAGATAGGCCAGGATCCGCACTTCGGGGATCACCAAGCGCGCCACCGCACCCGCCGCCACCCGCGCCGCCGTTTCGCGCGCAGAGGACCGGCCGCCGCCGCGATAATCGCGGAAGCCATATTTGGCATCGTAGGTATAATCGGCGTGTCCCGGCCGATACGCCTTGGCAACGTCGGAATAATCCTTCGAGCGCTGGTCGACATTCTCGATCATCAGGCTGATCGGCGTGCCGGTCGTGCGCCCGTCGAACACGCCCGAGAGGATGCGGACCTGATCCGGTTCCTGCCGCTGGGTGGTGAAGCGCGACGTGCCCGGCCGGCGTTTTTCGAGCCAAGGTTGGATGTCGGCTTCCGTCAGGTCGAGCCCCGGTGGACAACCGTCCACCACCGCGCCGAGCGCCGGCCCATGGCTCTCGCCCCAAGTCGTGAAACGGAAGACGCGCCCGAACGTGTTGTAGCTCATTCCGCCCTCTCCGCTTGGGGGAGAGGGTGTCCATGCGAAGCGTGGGCGGGTGAGGGTGCGGCGGACAAAAGCATAGCGCGGATCGCGCCAACCACACCCTCAATGTTCTTCATCACTTCGGCGTTGGTAAACCGAACCACGCGATATCCCTCATGCTCCAAGAAGGCCGTACGACGCTCGTCCTTCGCGGCGGCTTCTGGGCCTTCATGCGTACGACCATCGACTTCCATTACAAGTCTTGCCGACTGGCAGACGAAGTCGCCAAAGTAGATGCCGAGCCGCTGCTGGCGCCGGAATTTGCGACCGTCAAGCGAGGCACCACGCAGAGCCGACCAGAGCCTCTGTTCGGCGGGGGTTGAATCCCGACGAAGTTGGCGCGATCTGGCGACGGATTGATCGCCCTCGTTGTAGCGGGTCTGCGGCATCCGGCGTCACCCACACCCGCCCCTGCGTTGCAGGGGCACCCTCTCCCCCAAGAGGAGAGGGATCTTTCAAGCCAAAGCGATGTCGGGGGCGTCTTCGGCTTTCATGCCGATGACGTTGTAGCCGGCATCGACATGGTGGATTTCGCCCGTAACGCCGCTCGCGAGATCGGACAGAAGGTAGAGGCCGGCGCCGCCGACTTCCTCAATCGTGACGTTGCGGCGAAGCGGGCTGTTAAGCTGATTCCACTTGAGGATGTAATTGAAATCGCCGATCCCGCGCGCGGCCAGCGTCTGGATCGGGCCGGCGGAGATCGCGTTGACGCGGATAGTCTCGGGCCCGAGATCCATCGCCAGATATTTGACGCTGGTTTCCAGCGCAGCCTTGGCGACGCCCATGACGTTGTAATGCGGGACGACCTTCTCGGCACCATAGTATGTCAGAGTTAGGATCGAGCCGCCGTTCGGCATCATCGCCCGCGCCCGCCGTGTGACCGCCACGAATGAGTAGGCCGAGATGTTCATCGTCATCAGGAAATTGTCGAGGCTGGTGTCGACATAAAGCCCGCGCAGCTCATTCTTGTCGGAAAAGCCGATCGCATGGACGAGGAAGTCGATTGTCGGCCAGCGCTCCGCCAGTTCCGCGAAGGCGCGGTCCAGATTGGCGGGGTCCGACACGTCGCAATCGACGAGATGCGGCACGCCCAGTTCCTGCGCGAGCGGGCGAACCCGCTTTTCCATCGCCGCACCCTGGTAGCTGAACGCCAATTCTGCGCCTTGGGCGCTCAAAGCCTTGGCAATGCCCCAGGCGAGGGATTTTTCGTTAGCGAGACCCATGATGAGCCCCCGCTTTCCTTCCATCAGCCCGGCCATTATTCCTCCGTTGATGCTGCCTCTTCGCCCCTTACGCTGTGGTGCGGGGTAGATGCCAGCGCTGCGTTCAAGTGGGCACCGATGACGAGGCCGAACCCTACCAGCCAGAAGAAGAATAAGGCGACGACGAAACCGGCGAGGCTGCCATAGGTCCGTCCATAGCCGCCGAGCAACCCCAGCAGCCATGGTAGAAGCGCGCTGGTTAAAGCCCACCAGACGGTGGTGAAGGCCGCGCCGGGCCATTTGGGGCATTTACTCCAGCGATATTTGCTGGGCGTGAGCGAATAGAAGATCAGGTACAAAGCGAAGAACAAGGCAGCCAGCGGCGCCAGCCGGCCCCACCCGATCCACCCGGTAATCTCCTCGGAACCCGGCACGAGGCGGTCGAGAAAATTGGCGATGCCGGTCAGCAGCAATTGCGCGGTGAAGGCTGCCAGCATCAGCATCACCGCGCCGACGATCAGCACGCCCGACCATAAGCGATAATGCCAGAAGGGCTTGGAAAAGCGCATGCCATAAGCACGGCGCAATATGTCCCGGATCGTTTCGATGAAGCTGCCGGTCGTCCACAATCCCACCAGCGCGCCTGCCCACAACAGGGCGCCGGTGCGTTGCTTCAGCACATCCTCGATCGGCTGGCTCAACAGGGCCCGTACCGAACGCGGCAAGGTACGCAGGAAGCTGTAGACCGCATTTTCGGTATCGTAGCCGTGGCCGACCGCGTGGGCCAAAGCGGCCAGCACGATGAAGAACGGGAAGAGCGAGATCAGCGCCAGGTAAGCGAGGTTGCCCGCATGGATGAAGCCATCGGAATAGACGCCGACAGCGATCCGCTTGAGAATGTTGAACAGGCGCGAATGGCGTCGATCCGCCCGTTCATGGTCCCAACGCCGTTCAGGCGATTCGGGCGATACTTCCTGAATGACGGGCTCCCCGGGCGACCTGCCCAGCTATACGCCCAAAGCTGTCCGTGGGTTGCGTTCCGTGTCGCCGCTCCAATTTTCGACGAATTGCTTGAGCGCCGCATCGTCGGACGGAATATCGATCATGAGCGTGACGAGCTGGTCGCCGCGCGTACCGTTGGTACGATGGAAACCGCGGCCCTTGAGACGCAGGATCTTGCCAGAACTGGAGCCCGGCGGAATCGTCATCATCACCGCCCCTTCGACGGTGGGCAACCGCACGCGCGCGCCCAGCACGGCCTCGTCGAGCCGGAGGGGCAGATCGAGACGGACATCATCCCCTTCGCGCTTGAAGAAGCGGTGGGGCATCACTTCCAGGGTCACGGTCGCGTCGCCTGGACCGGCAGCGCCCTGCTCCCCCTGCCCCGCGAGGCGCATCGCCTTGCCGGAAACGGCGTCGGCGGTGATCTTCAGGTCGATCGTCTTGCCGGAGGACAAGGTGATCCGCTGCGGCTTCAGCGCGGCCGCATCCTCGAAATCGACGGCCAGCCGATAGGCGACGTCGGCGCCGCGCTGCGGCCGGGCACGCGCGCCAAAGCCCGACGGACCCGCAGAACCGCGGCGGCTGCCGAAGATGCCTTCGAAAATATCGCCGAAATCGGCAGCGGCGGCGTCGCCGAATTCGAACCCGCCGCCGGGGCCGCCCCGGCCGCCACCAAAACCGCCACCGCCCGGGCCGCCATAGCCGAACGGCGCCTTGGGATTGCCCTGCTCGTCAATCTCGCCACGGTCAAATTGCGCGCGCTTATCCTTATCCGACAGCAGGTCATAGGCGCGTGTCACCTCCGAGAAGCGGGCGGCCGCTTTCGGATTATCCTTGTTCTTGTCGGGGTGCAGCTCCTTGGCGAGCTTACGATAGGCCTTCTTGATCGTGCTTTCGTCCGCGCCGCGCGCGACACCCAACGTCGTATAGGGATCTGCCATGGCCCCGATGTGCGGAGTGACGCCCATTTCGACAAGAGGAAAAAAAGGGCACTGCGGCCGCCGATGTGCGTTGTGGGGGCAACAGCGGGATCCCAGGAAGACCTATGAAGCCCTATCCGTGCCCCAATTGCGCGCGCCCGAACCATTTCGAGGTTCGCGTCTGCCCCAATTGCAGCTTCACGCTCGGCTATGATCCGGCGAGCGACCAGTTCCTGTTCCTAGGCGACGGCGCGACGACGTGGCGCGATGCCGCAGGAGCGGAACATGATGTCGTGGTCTGCGCCAACAACAATATCTACAAGATCTGCAATTGGCTGGTGCCGGCTGTGGGCAACCAGCCCATGTGCCTTGCCTGCAAGCATAACCGCACGATCCCGGACCTCACCGGCCCTACCGTCCCGGAACGCTGGGCCAAGATCGAAGCTGCGAAGCGCCGGCTGTTCCACACCTTGCTCCACCTGAACCTCCCCGCGGACACGATCGCCGAGGCCGCGCAGAAGGGCACGTCGCCGGGCCTGGCGTTCGACTTCCTGTATGATCCCGTCGGCGAGCAGACCGGAACGGTTCAGATCACGACCGGCCACGAAGCCGGCGTGATCACCCTCAACCTGCTGGAGGCGGATGACGTCCAGCGCGAGCGGATGCGCACCAGCCTGGGCGAACCTTATCGTACCATCCTCGGCCATTTCCGGCATGAAGTCGGCCATTATTATTTCTCGCGCCTGATCGAGGATACGGACGAAGTCGAGAATTTCCGGAAGCTCTTCGGCGACGAGCGGATCAGCTACGAGGATGCGAAGAAACAGCATTATGGCGATGGCGGCAGCGGCGGCTGGTCCGGCGATTATGTCTCCGCCTATGCCACCATGCATCCTTGGGAAGATTTCGCCGAGACCTTCGCCCATGTCATGCACATCATCGATGCGCTGGCGACGCTGGACGGCTTCGGCATGCGCATGACCAAGTGGAAGTGGCAGGAAGAGGAACCGTCCGTCGACTTCAATCCCTATCGCGCGGATACGAACCAGCTCGTGCAGGAATGGGGACCGTTCGCCTTTGCCGAGAACGCAGTGAATCGCAGCATGGGCCAGCCGGATCTCTATCCCTTCCAGCTGTCGCCAACCGTCATCACCAAGATCGACTATATCAATCGGCTGCTGCAACGGGCGGGCCAAGGCGACATCGCACCGAAGGTTCCAGCCCGTCGGGAAGAGCGCGAGCGCGCCGAACAAGAAGCGGCCTGAGCCGCCAGCGGCGCGCATTTCCTACCGCAGCAACGCGTGAAGTGTTGCGTGTTGTCGCCGCAAGAGCAGAGGGAGCATCGTTCCTTTTGCTCTAGATATCGCACATTGCAGGCAGGTTGTTACTGACCAGCAGGAGCCTTCCTATATCCGGCTGCCAGAGGATGACAGGACTCAACCTATGGGCTCTACCATCCCGCAACGGCATCCAGGGATCCGTTCCTTCGATGAACCGCCCTATTGGGAACAGCCGCGCCCGACAATCTGGCGATGTTCAGTTTGCACCGCAGCAATTCTTCAAAATGGACATATTTTTTGGAGTAAATGCGGAACGTGACTGATCTTACAAAGGTTTTGAGCATGTAATCTTTGGAGATGTTCGATGCGTAAAGCTCTCTCTTACAAGATGTTGGCGCTCAGCTGTATAGCCGGCGTGGGAATGGTCGGCTCAGCTAACGCTCAACTTGCTTCCGCGACCAATAATCTCGTGACGGCGCGTACAACGCAAAATCTGGCAGGCGTGGCCGTCGGCACGGGTACGAAACAGGGTGCGTCCGTGGTCGATGTCCAGTCGCAGGGGCGTCCCGCCGTGGGTGTCGGCGTCGGATCGGGCAAGGTCGACCATTTCGGCTCGACCGCGTCGGTCAGCGTTGCCAACAATGCCCGGATCGTCGGCGTCGACGGCCCCGGTGGGGTGAATAGTCCGAACAGCATTTCGGTGCGCAACCCCACCCAGCGTCCCATCCTGTCCGGGGTGGGCAATGCGCCCGGTGCGCTTCCCCATTAAGGCCAATGGATTGAGCGAGCCGCCGATCGACAGATCGAGCGGCTCGTGCTCCATTCCGGCCGCGGCAAGAAACGCTCGATGATCATCATGCTTGCCCGTCCACGCCTTGCGCTCCTCGCTGCCGCTCTGGTCTCGCTGTCCGGCTGCGCGACGGGTTCCAGCCTCTCGATATCCCAGGCACCGCTGAGCTTCGTGCTGACGGACGATGGCGCCTATGAGATTGCCGCCGCACAGGATGGCACGGTCCAAGCGCTGGCCGAGGCCGGCACGATCCAATCGGGTGTGCCGGGTTATGCTTTGCTCGGCGGAAATGCGCTTCTTCCCGTGTCCGCGGTCAAGCCCGCGCCAACGCTCGCCGCAGTGTCCAATCTCGCCAGCTTAGGTCCAAGCGAAGCGTCATTGGCGGTATCGCCCGCGCAGCTCGGACTGAACGCGAACCTGGCCGGTCAGATCAAATTGTCGCTGGGTGCCGAGCTGCCCGGGTTAGCCGCTAGCAATTCCCCTGCTTTGACACCGCCGGTTACGACGGCTGTCGCCCAGGCGGGCTCCGCACTCGCGCCGGTTACTGCGATCGCTGCCCCCGTGACCTCGACCTTGGCGCCGGTCACGACGGCGCTCGCCCCCGTGGCTTCGGTAGCGGCACCGGTCGCATCGGGAGCGCTGACGACGGCCGTTACGTTACCGGCGCCTGCGGCCGTTAGCGCGCCGGTAACGACCGCGGTCAACCAATCGCTCACAACCGTCGCCTCCGTGCTCGGTTCGGTCGCTCCACCTCCCGCGGCCTCCGTGCGCACCCCCAGCAATCCCGTACTAGCCACGATCGCCGCGGCGCTCGGCCGGCGCTGCTGCTAAGGCGCCGATGCAGCACCTTCGTCTGTTCGCCATTGCAGCCTTGCTCATGCCTGCCGTTCTTCATGCGCAGGACAATCCGCGCAGCGGCATCGTGCCGCCGGATCGTCCCGATCGACGCCCGACAGCACGGCCCGGCCACGGCCGCGCGATCCAACAGCTGCCGCCGCAACGCGAAGTTGCCCCCGTGCAGCGCTTCACGCTGACCGCTGTGACGATCGAAGGGTCCACCCTGCCCGCCGCCGAGCTCGCGCCGGCTTATGCCCGGTTCATCGGCACTCCGGTGGATGCCACGCAAATGCAGGCGATCATCAATGCCATCGGCGAGATTTATGGCCGCTCCGACGTCGCCTTGTACACGATCCTCGCGCCCGACCAGGATTATGCCGGGGGGGTGCTGCGCCTGACGGCCGTGGAGGGCCATATCGAAAGTGCCGTTATCCGCGGCGCCGGTGCCAAGATGCGACGGCTCGTCGGCCGCTACGTGGCACCGCTGATGCAGGAAAAGCCGCTGCAGAAGCGCAGCCTCCAGCGTTACGTATCGCTTATCCGGGATATTCCAGGCCTCAATCCGACGGTGGATTTCGAGCGCGGCGGACGCCCCGGCGCCGTGAAGCTGGTCATTGCTGCCAAGCCGCAGCCTTTTCAGCTCGGCTTCGGGATCAACAATCGCGGTACGGCGCTGTTGGGAAAGGCCCAGGCACAGCTCGATCTGTACGCCAATAGCCTTCTTCTGGGCGGCGATCAGGTAAGGCTGAGCTATGCGCGCCCCGTACGAGCGCCTTATTACCAGTCCTTGAGCGGTGCTTATTCGGTGCCACTGAACGCCAATGGCCTGACAGTGCAACTGAATGCAGGCAGATTGCGCACGCGGCCGCGCGACCTTCCGCTCAAGGGTACCGCGACGAGCGGCGGTGCGCAGCTGAGCTACGCCGCGATCCGCAGTTACGATACCAATCTCGTGCTCAGCGCCGGGCTCGACGGCGTGAATAGCGACAACGCCTTCCTGGGCTTCACCTTCTCGAACGAGCGCACGCGTGCGCTGCGGCTCGCGGCATCGCTGACGCTCAGCAGCCAGACCAATCAATTTTCGGCCAGCGCGACCCAGAGCTTCGGGCTCGACGCGCTGGGTGCCCGCTTGCTCGACCCGACCATATCGCAACTGGGCTTTCGCAAGACGAACCTGCGCCTGTCGGACAACAAGCTGATCGGCAAAACATGGATCCTGCGCCTGAACGGTTCGGCTCAGCTTACCAGCGACCGCCTTCCCTCCACCGAGCAATTCACGCTCGGCGGCGATGAATTCGGGCGCGCTTACGAGACCGCGCTGATCTCGGGCGATACCGGCTACGGCGTGTCCGGCGAGCTCGCTTTCCATCCCACCAAGGTTCCGCAGCTGTTCAATGGCAGCGAGCTTTACATGTTCGTCGATCGTGGCAGCGTACGCTATCGCAGCCGCAACGGGTTCGCCGCCAGCGAAAGCCATTTGGGATCCTGGGGTGGGGGCGCCCGCATCGCGCTGCTAAACCGCACGATGGTACAGGTGGAGGCGGCGCGCGGCTTCAACAATCCGGTCTTCTATGAAGACAGGCGCAAGTGGCGTTTCATCCTCTCCTTGCGGACTTTGATGTAGGGTTTAGGAAGAGTTTACCCGAAGCGGCTGCAGGCACGGATTTTTTCTGCTAGCGACGCCGTCTTTCCCAACCCTCCACCGTTACCAAGGATTCTGCTCGTTTATGCCTCCGTTCAAAGACCCCGGTTTCCACGAACGTGCCTCGCTTGCTCGCGACGCCAAGATGAAGGCGCTCGAAAAGCTGCGGACGAAGGCGCCGGTTGATGATGCGGTTGTGGCGGAACGGCGTGCGGCAGCCGAGGCGCGCGCAGCGGCGGAAGCGGAGAAGAGCCGCCTGAAGCGCGAGGCGCGCGAACAGGAGAAGGCCGAACGCCACGCCCGGGCGGCCGAGAAAGCGCGCGCCGCCGCGGAGGCGGATGCCGCGCGGCTTGCCGCCAAATTCGCACCGCAGAAGACGGAAGCGGAGCTGAAGGCCGCCCGCGACGCGCGCTATGCCGCACGGAAAGCACGCCAGGGTCGCGGCTGACCTCGAAGGCGTCATGCTCGCGCGGACCCTGATCGACACCGCCCAGATCCCCGGGGGCGACACGCTGCGGCTGATGCAGCGCGGGCATGAATATTCGATCATGCTCGGCAGCAACGAGCTGATGAACAGCCGCGTCAAAGGCTCGGAAGAGGCGCTGGCGACCCTTGCGGCCGCGCGGATGCCCGGCGGCCAAAGCCCACGTATCCTGATCGGGGGGCTCGGCATGGGCTTCACCCTGCGTGCGGCGCTCGACGTCGTCGGGCCGGGCGCGGTGATCGTGGTGGCCGAAGTCGTGCCGGCGGTGATCGAATGGGCGCGCGGGCCGCTGGCCGAACTGTTTGCGGGCAGCCTCGACGATCCGCGGGTCGACGTACGCCTGACCGATGTCGGCTCCTTGATCGCTCAAGCCGGGGGCCAATATGACGCCATCCTTCTGGACGTCGATAATGGCCCGGATGGGCTGACGCTGAACTCGAACGACAGGCTTTACAATCGTAGCGGCGTTCGCACCGCCTTGGCCGCGCTCCAACCGGGCGGCATACTTGCGGTCTGGTCGGTGTCGCCCCATGCGGTGTTCGCGCAGCGGCTGGAAAATGCAGGCTTCGAAGTGGAAGAGCAGGTCGTGCGCACCAATGCCGGGCGCGGTGCGCGCCACATCATCTGGCTGGCGAAGAAACCCGCCTGATTACCCTTCGTCGGTTCGCCGCTTGATCTTGTTAGGCAGGTCCTTGCCCTTGGTTCGGCGCGAGGGCACCTGAAGCGGGTTCTTCTTCTTCCATTCCGCCCAGGTCATCGGCCCATCGGGCGTCTGGATGATCGTGTCGTCAGCCAAGGTATCCTCCTCTCACGCGGCCGGGAACAAGGTCGGCGGATCGCCGGCCCGCCAGACCGGCAGCCGTATCATCGCCGCTTCGAACAAAGGCGAGGCCAGCAATGTCTGCAGCCAACGCTGCAGGGCCGGATATGGCTGCGCATCGAACCAAGGCCGGTCGATCTGCGCGAATTGCCGCACGAAAGGCAGTAGGGCGATATCGGTCAGCGTGCGCCGATCTGCGCATAGATAAGCGGTACGCTGCAGCCGCGTCTCCAACGGCTCCAGCAAGCGTAGCGCTTCCCCGCGATGATCGCCGCTCTCTTCGTAGCGGCCCGGATATTTCGCCCGGTCGAGATGATGTTTGAACGGACCATCATTGGCGCCCAGCAGCGGGAGGTCGTCGCCAGCCAGCCAATCTTCCGGATCGTTCCGGCGGAGTGCCCAGCGCATGATATCCAGGCTCTGATCGATCACGCCGCCATCGGCGGCCACCAGCACCGGTACGGTCGCCTTGGGCGACGCGGCAAGCAGCTCGGGCGGTTTGTCCCGCAGCTTGATCTCGCGGATCTCGCATGTGGTACCGCTGACCAGTAGCGCCATGCGCGCGCGCATCGCGAACGGACAGCGGCGGAAGCTATAGAGGATTGGGTCAGTCGCCACGCGCCTGCGGGTGCGTCGCGCCGACATGCGTTTCGCCGCGTGCGGCGGCAAGGCGGGTCTGCCGCTCGCGCTCGGCATAACCCGCACGCTGTTCGTCCGTGCGGTCTGCGTGACAAGCCGGGCAGCTCACGCCTTCCTGATACAAAGGCGAAGCGCGATCCTCCGGCCGGATCGGCATGCGGCAGGCATGGCACAGTTCGCATTCCCCCTGCTCCAGCCCGTGCACAACGCTGACGCGTTGATCGAACACGAAACATTCGCCTTCCCACCGGCTATGCTCCGGCGGGATCGTCTCCAGATATTTCAGAATGCCGCCTTGCAGGTGATAGACCTGGTCGACGCCCTCGCTCTTCAAAAAGGCCGTCGCTTTTTCGCAGCGTATGCCGCCGGTGCAAAACATCGCGACCTTCGGCGGCGTGTCGCCCAACAAGGTTTCACGATGCGCCCTGAACCATGCAGGGAAATCGCGGAAGGTGCGGGTGTGGGGATCGATCGCGCCGGCAAAGGTGCCGATGGCAACCTCATAATCGTTGCGCGTATCGATGACGATCGTTCCGGGATCGTCGATCAGAGCGTTCCAATCTTCTGGCGCGACATATTCGCCCGCATTGGCAACCGGGTCGATGTCCGGCTCGCCCATCGTCACGATCTCCCGCTTGATGCGGACTTTCATGCGGTGGAAGGGCAGCGTCTCTGCGCGCGATTCCTTATAGGCGAGGTCGGCGCACCCCGGCAGCGCGCGGACATGATCCAGCACCCGTTCGATCGCCGCATCGCGGCCGGCAATGGTACCGTTAACCCCTTCCCCAGCCAATAACAGCGTGCCCTTCACGCCCTCTTCCTCGCACAGCCGCGCGAGCGGCGCCTGCAACGCCGCAGGATCCGGGAAGCGGGTGAAATGATAGAGCGCCGCGATCCTGATGGGTGGATGCAAGCGGGGTACGGCAGAATGTAACATCGTTCCAGATCAGCTATTTGGCCTTGGGCGTGGGCGTCTTCGGCGCGCCGGGCTTTGGCGCCGGCCCCGCCGAGACTTGCAGTGCCTTAACCTTGTTGGCCAAGCGCGACGCGCATGCTGTCATGGTCGGGGCCAGTTCCGCGGTTTTCATCGTCCGGCCCTGCGCCAATAGCGCCGCATTCAGCTGCTGCACAGAGAGCCGCGTGTCGAGGCGGCCGAGATAGTAAAAGGACGCCGCCTTGGCGAGTTGCTGACCGCCAGGATCCTTTTCTTCCTTCATGAAGAAGTTGCTGGCAACGGCGCACTTCACGTCCTGATCGACGGTTTGGGCGCCGAGCGGAGCGGCAAGCGCCGCCATCAAGGCGGCTGCGATGAACGAACGTATCATATCTGTCTTCCTGTAATCGCCGGCTCCTTGCCACTTTATCGCCGTGCTGACGAGGGAGCTGCGTTAGATCATGCCGCGCAGGATGAGCGCGTCCTTCGCCGCAGCCGACGAGGCGGTATTGTCGAACATGCACCAAACCGTGCGCGCGGCACCGACCTCCGCACGCATCCGAGCGGCATAGGGCTCGAGCCGATCGCTGCCATAGGCAGAGCGATACATAACGGGCGACCCGTGCAGCCGCCAATAGCGCAGATGAGGACACCCGCCGGGCTCCGCGGCAGCGGCGACCGGCGCAGGATCGGCGGCGACGCGGGCTATTCCAAGGTCCGCCATCATCCGATCGGCCTCGGTGCCGAACCAGCTCGGATGACGTGGCTCACAGGCGATGCGTGCCGCGGTGCTACGCGTCAGAAGGGATAGAAAAGGAACCGCAATCGTCGGCTCGTAATCAAGCTTGGGTGGCAATTGCAGCAGCAGAGTAGCCAGCTTTTCGCCCAGTCCGGCGATCTCCGCCAGAAAAGATGCCAGGAGATCGTCGCATGCCACCAGCTTGCGCTGGTGGCTGATTTCCTTCGGCAGCTTGACGGTGAAGCGAAACGCAGCGGGCACGCTTTCCGCCCAGCTCGTCCACGTCGCGGGGCGATGGCGGCGGTGAAAGGAAGAATTGATCTCTACGCCCGCAAATCTCGCGGCATAGCGGGAAAGTGCGGATTCCCCTGGCGGGAAGGCGTCACGCGCTGCAGCCGGGATGGACCAGCCGGCAGTTCCGATGATCGGAAGCGACGTCATAGGACCGGCGATGCGCGCTGCACCGCCGGCTGCCCCTTACGACTTATCGGTGGTCGTCCTGCGACGTCGCGTCGCCGTCGATCGGCCTGAAGACCCTCGACCGGATGACTTGGTACGGCGGCTGGCGCCGGTCGTTTTGGCGCGCGGCTTACGCGCGGCGGCCCGCTGCGGCTTGGCCTTTTCGCTGCCCGAAAAGAACCAGGCGGCGAGCAGAGCGGCCGAACCCAGACCGATGGCAAGCCCGATGCCGAGCGCGGCACCACTCACCCCAGATCCGTCCTGCTTATCCGTCGGCGTGGTTGCCACATCGGTCGGTGCTGCTGACGACGTGTCGTGGGGCGGCTCCTGCAACGGATAGGGAGACTGGTTACCCGGCGGCACTGGCGGCGAATGAGTCAATGGACAGCCCTTTCTCTAGGAACGGCAACAACGCGTAGCACGCGGCGGGGTTGCCATATGCCGATGATGGGCCGGAACGCCGGAAAAGATGCGCCTAGTCGAGCGGCTCGACATCCACGGCGACATCGATCTTTTGGCCGTCGCGGCCAAGGAAGATGCCGTCGATCGGGGCCACGTCCGCATAATCGCGACCGATCGCCATCACGATATGATCCGCGCCCATGGCGACACCGTTGGTAGGGTCGAAGCCAATCCATCCGCGATCGGGCCCGCACCAGATCAGCACCCAGGCATGGGTCGCATCGGCCCCGACCAGCCGCGCCTGCCCTGGCGGCGGCAGCGTCCTGAGATAGCCGGAGACATAAGCCGCAGCGAGGCCGGCAGAGCGAGCGCCTGAGATCATGATCTGGGCGAAATCCTGGCACACACCATGTTTCTTGGCGAAGGCCTCGGCCGGGCTCGTATCCAGCTGGGTCGCACTGCCATCATAGCGGAATTGCCCCTTGATCGCCTTGGCGAGCGCCAGAGCCGCTTCAACCACGCCGCGATCGGGCCGCAGTTCCGCCGCACACCAGGCGGCGATTTCGGGAAAAGCGGCGATCAGCGGCGACGGGAACAGATAATTGGCCGGTGCGATCGGGCTGAGATCACGAACGTCGCGCGCCAGGCGGCCTGCCTCGGCCACGCTGACATCTCCGGCCACAGCGACTGGGGCCACCCGATCGACCAGGACACGGGCGCGACTCTCGATCCGTAATTCAGTGGAGGGCTTCATCACCACGATCCGCGTCGTGTTGACCGGATAGCCGCTGCCGCGCCCCGCATCTTCGGCCGCCGCGGGATGGATCACGAGCGCGTGATCCTCCAGGCGCTGACCATCCCAGGCGATCGGTTTCAGGCGCAGGTTGCATCGCGCGAACCGCACCGGAAAGGCATAGCGGAAGCGCGTCAGATGGGTGATGGCGTAGCGCATCTTCCCTGCCGGTTACGCCAATGTCATCGCGGCAGCGCGCACCGTTTCCGCACCCTGCAGGAAGAAGCGCGCGGCGATCGCATCGCTCAGCGCCGCCAGCCGATTCTCGATGCCGAGCAAGGTGGCCGGCGACAGCGATTCGGGTTTCACCGTAGTCACCATCAGCGCCAGCTCGTTGGCGAGGGATACCTGATCTTCCTCCAGCCCATCGTCCCGCAAGGACGGCAGGGCGGCCAGATGTTCCCGCATCCGCGCGACCTGGAAGCTCAGGCTGCGCGGATTATAGGGATCGAGCATGACAAGGTCGCGCACGGGCACCAGCGCCAGCCCCGTCATGTAGCGCGCCCGATAGCTGATCTGACTGTCCATCAAGTCGAGCAGGGTGGTCAGATCATCGGCCGTCGCGGCCTCGCTCGCGAAGATCCGCGTGAGCCGGCAGGCGACGAGGCCGCGTTCCAGCCGACGCCCGAGATCGTGGAAACGCCAGCCGGCGGTCCGCCCCATATTCTCCGCCGCCAATCCCGCGAGTGCGGCGAACCGCTCCTGCAACTGGCCGACCCGGGTGAGCATGGCCGTGGCATCGCCGCCAGGCCCTGCCGGCAGCGGCATATCGATCAGCCGCCACACATCGGCCGACAGGCGATCGCGGATGCCAAGGGCAATGCCGTGGACCGTGTGGAACAACGTGCGGATGCTGGCCAGGCCGCGGCCATCGAGCGCAGCTTCGGCCAGCTCGGCAAGATCCCGGATCGCGCCGGGATCCTCATCCTCGTCGTCATCCTCTTCATCGGGATCCTCGTCGATCCGTGCGGCGCCGCTGGAGATGAGCATCGTCGCCAGGCGGTCGAGCGTGACGGGCACCAGGCTCGCCCCGCTGTCCGCGTCGATCGTTCCACCCAGAGTGGCGCGTACGAGCTGCAACGTCGCCTCGCCGCGTTCCAGATAGCGCCCCAGCCAGAAGAGATTGTCGGCAGCGCGGCTTGGCAACGTGCCCGGATTGCGCCGGACGGCGACATGCTGCGGCAGGAGCGAGATCGGGTCCTGCGCATGGAGCGAGACAATCCCGACGTCGGCCGAGAAAGACCCTTCCCCCATGATCGTCGCGCGTTCGTCGGCCACATTGCCCAATCGGGCAAAACCGCCCGGCATCACGATCCAGCGCCCATCGCCATCGCGCGCCGCAAAGGCGCGCAAGGTGAAGGGACGCGCAACCAGGCGACCATCAACGGCCATCGGCATGGTCGAAAGGCGTACCACCTCGCGTCCTACATAATCTTCGGGGCGGATCTTCATGGCCACCTCCAGGGCGGCCCGGCCGGCAGCGTCCAGGCTTGCCCCCAATAACGAACCTCCGGGCAGACCCAGGACCGGATCGGCGAAGGCCGGGCTGATCAGCAGCGTATCCAGGTTCGCCAGCATCTGCTGACACGGCCCTTCCTGACCACACCACCAGGTCGCGATGTTCGGCAGCTTCAGCCGCTCGCCCAGCAATTTTCGCGACAGCGCGGGCAGGAAAGCGGCGAATGCGGCGGATTCGATCACGCCGACACCGGGGGCGTTGGCGATGACCGCCTCTCCCGACGCAATCGCATCCATCAAACCCGGAACGCCGATCTGCGACGTCGAATCGAATGCCAGTGGATCGAGCAGGCGCGAATCCATTCGTCGCCACAAGGCGTCCACCCGCTTCAGGCCTTCGATGGTGCGAACGTAGAGGCGGTTGTTGCGCACGGCGAGATCGTCGCCCTCCACCAACAGCAGCCCCAGATAGCGGGCGAGATGCGCCTGTTCCGGATAGCTCTGGTTGAAGCGGCCAGGAGTCAGCAGGCCTATCCGGGGATCGGACCGCTTGCAGGCGGCGGCAAGCCCTTCACGGAACCCGGCGAAGAAGGGCGCCAGCCGCTGCAGGTTGAGCCGTGTCTGCAGGGCGCCCATCACGCGGCTCGCCGCCAGCCTGTTTTCCAGCGCATATCCCGCGCCCACCGGCGCGCGGACATGATCCGCCAGGACGCGCCATTCTCCATCCGGCCCTCGGCCCAGATCCACGGCATAGATGTGCAGGCGATGGCCGCCGAGCGGCTCCATCCCGATCATCGAACGCCAGAAATGCCGTGATCCCGTGAGGAGGGATGCCGGCAAGTGGCCGTCGGCGACCAGACTGCCCGAGCCATAGACATCAGCCAGCACGCGCTCCAGCAGCTCGGCGCGCTGGGCCACCCCCTGCGCAATGCTTTCCCATTCATCTTCGCCGATCAGCAAAGGCAAAGCAGATAAGGGCCAGGGTCGCTCCGACGGATCCCCCGGCAGCCGAAAGGCCGTGCCGATCTCGTCAACCTGGCGGCCAATCCTATCCTGCAGTCGCTGCAGCCGCCCTTCGGTCAGGCCGGCGACGCCATCGAACAGATGGTGCCACCAGCGTGCGCCCCGCCCCATATCGTCGCGCACCACATCGCCCGCATTGGTCTGCGAAACGTAGGATTCCAGCCAGCCCTGCCCCCAGGAGGGCATGCCCGGCAGCTGCGCCATGTTGGTGCCCCCCGGCGCCATATCCTAACTTCCCCCCTGCTTGCAGGAGGGGGTCTGCCACTCCTGCCCGTCTGCGAATGCGGAGATCATACAGGGTTTGTGAGGATGCATCACAGCCCAATTGGCCGGCGCAGATCGAGCGTCATCGGGAAGTCGCCCGCATGCTCCTCGGGCGGCATCGCGATCTGCCCGGGCGTGTGGCCATGTTCGACGAAGCGCGCCTTGCGGCGGGATTCCGCCTCATAATCATTAACGGGCACATGATCGTAATTGCGGCCGCCCGGATGACCGACATGGTAAACGCAGCCGCCGAGCGAGCGCTCGTTCCAGCTGTCGAGCAAATCGAAGGTCAAAGGCGCGTTGGAGGGCAGGCGCGGGTGGAGACAATTGGCCGGCTCCCACGCTTTGTACCGCACGCCGCCGGCCGCCTCGCCCGGGCTCCCGGTCGGCGTCATCGGCACGCGCCGGCCGTTGCAGGCAACGATGTGGCGGCCGGGCACCAGGCCGGTCGCACGCACCTGTAACCGCTCGGTCGAGCTGTCGACATAGCGCACGGTACCGCCAATCGCGCCGGTTTCGCCCAGGACCGGCCATGGCTCGAGCGCGTGGCTGATCTCCAGACTGACGCCGCCCGCGGTGACCGTGCCATGGACAGGGAAGCGGAACTGGCGCTGCGCTTCGAACCAGGCGGGATCGAAGTCGTAGCCGGCAGCCCGCAGATCGCCCAGCACCTCGAGGAAATCCGCCCAGACGAAGTGGCCGAGCATGAACCGATCGTGCAAGGTCGTGCCCCAGCGCACCAGCCCGCCGTCCTGCGGCTCGCGCCACAACCAGGCGACGAGCGCGCGGATCAGCAATTGCTGTGCCAGGCTCATCTTCGCCTCGGGCGGCATCTCGAACCCGCGGAACTCGACCAGGCCGAGCCGGCCGGTCGGGCCATCGGGCGAGAACAGCTTGTCGATGCAGATTTCGGTCCGGTGCGTGTTGCCCGTGACGTCGACCAGCAGATTGCGGAACAGCCGATCCACCACCCACGCCTGCGGCGTCTCCGCGCCGGGCGCGAAGGGATTGGGGACCTGCGCCAGCGCGATCTCCAGCTCATAGAGCCCGTCATGCCGCGCTTCGTCGATCCGCGGGCTCTGACTGGTCGGGCCGATGAACAGGCCGGAGAAGAGATAGGAGAGCGAGGGATGACGCTGCCAATAGAGGACGAAGCTCTTGAGCAGGTCCGGCCGGCGGATGAACGGACTGTCATTCACCGATCGCCCACCGATCACGATATGGTTGCCGCCGCCCGTGCCGATCGAACGGCCGTCGATCAGGAACTTGTCGGCGGTGAGCTTCTCCGCGCGCGCCATGTCGTAGAGGCTGGTGGTAAGATCGACCGTCTCGTCCCATGTCGCGGTCGGCTGGATATTCACCTCGATCACGCCCGGGTCGGGCGTCACCTTAAGCACTTGCAGCCGCGGATCCGGCGGCGGCGCATAGCCTTCGATGCGCACAGGAATGCGGGTCGCCTCGGCGGTACGTTCGATCGCGGCGATCAGCTCCAGATAATCTTCCAGCCGCTCGGTCGGCGGCAGGAATACCGCGACATATTCGCCGCGCGGCTCGACCGTCATCGCGGTGCGGACCGCGCCCTCGATGATCACCTGCTCGGTCCGTTCCTGCGCGGCATGGCCACCCGGAAGCGCCGCCACCGCCTCGCTCCGCTGAAGGTGCCCGTCGCTGGCCGCCGCCGGCGCCGGGCCTTGTTCGCGGAAATCTGGCAGCGGTCCGCGCGGCTCGGTCGTGTCGCGCACATGCAGAAACGGATAATCGGATTTCGGAACGTAGGGCAGCGAGCCCAGCGGCAGGCGGTAGCCGATCGCGCTGTCGCCGGGGGCCAGGAACAGGCGGCCGCGGCGTACGCGCCACTGCTCGCTCTTCCACCGGCGCGGCTCGGGCGCGGCCGCCGCCTGCCACGCCTGGATCGGCAGCACGTAGCCGACCGGGCGCGACAGCCCATGCTCAAACGCCTTGACCATGCGCGCACGCACTTCCGGATCGTCGATCTTGGGATCGGTCGGATCGGTGTTGGCGGGCAATTCGCCTTCCTTGATCGACCATTGCACCGGATCTTCGAACGCCGGCTGGACGAAATCGGACGGCACGTCGAGCTGGGTCGCGATTTCCTTCAGAAACCGCTCCGCCTCGTCGACGTCGAGCTGGGTGACGTCATGGCCGCCGTCGATCGCGATCAGACTGGTATCGCGCCACACGGGCACGCCATCCAGCCGCCAATAAACGGAATAGCCCCAGCGCGGCAGGCTTTCGCCCGGATACCATTTGCCCTGGCCATGGTGGATCAGCCCGCCCGGAGCGAATTTGTCCCGCATCCGGCGGATCAGGCGGTCGGCATAGCCTGCCTTTGTCGGGCCGACCGCGTCGGCATTCCATTCGGGCGCCTCTGGATCGTCCGCCGCCAGGAAGGTGGGTTCTCCGCCCATGGTCAGGCGCACGTCCTGCGCCGCCAGATCGCCATCGACCTGGCGCCCAAGCGCATCGAGCGCCGACCAGCGCGCGTCGGTAAAGGGTTTGGTGATCCGCACCGCCTCGGCGATGCGCTGGACGTCCATCTCGAAGCCGAATTCGGTCTGCGCCGGTTCCAGCAGCATTCCCTCTATCGGTGTGGCCGAGCGATAATGCGGGGTGGCGCAGAGCGGGATATGCCCCTCGCCCGCGAACAGGCCCGACGTCGGATCCATGCCGATCCAGCCTGCGCCGGGAATGTAAACTTCGGCCCAGGCATGCAGGTCGCACACGTCGCGGGAGACCCCCTTCGGCCCCTCAATCGGCACGACATCAGGTGTCAGCTGGATCGAATAACCCGACACGAAACGGGCCGCGAAGCCGAGCCTACGGAGCAATTGCACCAGCAGCCAGCCGGAATCGCGGCACGATCCGGTGCCGATTTCGAGCGTCTGTTCCGGGAATTGCACGCCGGGTTCGAGCCGGATGACGTAGCCGACCGTCTCGTTGACCGCGCGGTTGATCTCCACGAGGAAGTCGATCGTCCCCATTCGGACGTCGCGGAAGCGTTCGTACAGCGCCTCGAAGCGGGGGCCCTGCGGCTCCAGCTCAAAATAGGGCGCGAGATCTGCCTTCAGGTCGGCGCGATAGTCGAACGGCCGCTCGGTCGCATATTCCTCGACAAAAAAGTCGAACGGATTGATCACGGTCAGGTCGGCGATCAGGTCGACCGTCACGCGGAATTCGCGCGTCGGCTCCGGCAGGACGATGCGCGCCAGCCAATTGCCGTGCGGATCCTGCTGCCAATTGATGAAATGCTGTTCGGGCAGGATCGTCAGCGAATAATTGGGAACCGCAGTGCGGCTATGCGGTGCCGGGCGCAGGCGGATGACCTGGGGCCCCAGCATGATCGGCCGGTCGTACCGGTAGGAAGTGACATGATGGAGCGCGGCCTGAATCACGTGCGCACATGCAGCACAGGGCTGCTCCCCCGGCAAGCGCGCATCGCCTTGCCTTTTGCCGTCGCCAGCGTCATCGCCAATCCTTCTCATTCGCACAGGACATGCCATGAAGACCCGTGCCGCCGTTGCGTTCCAGGCAAAGCAACCTTTGGAAATCGTTGAGCTCGATCTCGAGGGCCCGAAAGCGGGCGAAGTGCTGGTCGAGATCATGGCGACAGGCATCTGCCATACCGACGCCTACACGCTCGATGGGCTCGATAGCGAAGGGCTTTTCCCGTCGGTGCTGGGTCACGAGGGCGCAGGGATCGTGCGCGAGGTCGGCGCGGGCGTGATCAGCGTAAAGCCCGGCGATCATGTCATCCCGCTCTACACGCCGGAATGCCGCCAATGTAAGTCGTGCCTCAGCGGCAAGACCAACCTGTGCACCGCGATCCGCGCGACCCAGGGCAAGGGGTTGATGCCGGACGGCACCACCCGATTCAGCTACAAGGGCCAGCAGATTTTCCATTATATGGGCTGCTCGACCTTCTCGAATTTCACCGTGTTGCCTGAGATCGCGGTCGCGAAGATCCGTGAGGACGCGCCGTTCAAGACGAGCTGTTATATCGGCTGCGGCGTCACCACCGGTGTGGGTGCGGTGGTCAACACCGCCAAGGTTCAGGTCGGTGACAATATCGTGGTCTTCGGTCTCGGCGGGATCGGCCTCAACGTGCTGCAGGGCGCGAAGATGGCGGGCGCCAACAAGATTATCGGCGTCGATATCAATCCCGATCGTGAAGAATGGGGCCGCCGCTTCGGCATGACCGATTATATCGACGGCCGCGGCAAATCGCGCGAAGACACCATCGCCGAAATTCTGGCGTTGACTGATGGCGGCGCCGATTACACTTTCGACTGCACTGGTAACACCGACGTGATGCGCACCGCGCTAGAGGCATGCCATCGCGGCTGGGGCACGTCGATCATCATCGGCGTCGCCGAGGCGGGCAAGGAGATCAGCACCCGCCCCTTCCAGCTCGTTACCGGCCGCAACTGGCGCGGCACCGCCTTCGGTGGCGCCAAGGGCCGCACCGACGTCCCCAAGATCGTCGACTGGTATATGAACGGCAAGATCGAGATCGACCCGATGATCACGCACGTCCTAAGCCTGGAGGAGATCAACAAGGGATTCGACCTGATGCACGCCGGGGAAAGCATCCGTAGCGTCGTCCTCTACTGATTGCCGCCGCGCCGTTTCGGCGATTCCCGCCTCCGCACCTCCGAGCCCCACCGCCCATTCGCGTCGAGCGACGTCGAGACGCGCTTTCAAGCGAAGACGAGGAGCCCCGGGATTTTCCCGAAGTGCGTGGCGATGGCGCACGCCCCCCATCCGTTCGGGCTGAGCTTGTCGAAGCCCTGCTTTTCCTGGACAGAGCAAAGGACAGCCCTTCGACAGGCTCAGGGCCAACGGATCAGGTTACGATGGAAACACTCTCCACCAACAAGGCGCATGGCGGGGTTCAGGGCGTCTACCGCCATGCCTCTGCGGCGACCGGTACCGACATGACCTTTTCGGTGTTCGCCCCGCCGCATGACGAGGGCGAGAAGCTGCCGGTCGTCTGGTATCTGTCCGGTCTCACCTGCACGCATGCCAATGTGACCGATAAAGGTGAATATCGCCGCGCCTGCGCGGAGCATCGCCTGATCTTCGTTGCGCCCGATACCAGCCCGCGCGGACCCGGCGTGCCCGACGATCCCGACGGCGCCTATGATTTCGGGCTGGGCGCCGGCTTCTATGTCAACGCGACCCAGGACCCCTGGGCCGCCAATTACCGCATGGAAACCTATGTGACCGAGGAATTGCCGGAATTGATCCGCGCCGAATTCCCCGCTGACATGGCCCGCCAGTCGATCATGGGGCATTCGATGGGCGGGCATGGCGCGCTGACGATCGGCCTGGCCTATCCCGATCGGTACAAGGCGATCTCTGCCTTCGCACCCATCGTCGCGCCCTCCCGCGTGCCATGGGGCCAGAAAGCGCTCGGCGGTTATCTGGGGCCGGATCATGGCGCCTGGCGGCGGCACGATGCTGTGGCCCTGATCGAAGATGGCGCGCGCGTTGCGGACCTGCTGGTCGATCAGGGCGCGGACGATCAGTTTCTGGAGGACCAGTTGCGGCCGGACCTGTTGCGCCACGCCTGCGACGAAGCCGGGATAACGCTGACGCTGAACATCCGCCCCGGTTATGACCATAGCTATTATTTCATTTCGACCTTCATGGCCGATCAGCTTGCATGGCATGCTGCACGACTGAGATAGGCGGCGGACAAATTAGGGAGGGCGGTATGTCGGGATTGTTCAGGCGCAAGCCGATCGAGATGGCGGCGACCCGCACCGGCCCACGGCTGACGGCCTCCCTCTCCTGGCCGCATCTGATCGCGCTGGGTGTTGGGTCGATCGTCGGCACCGGCATCCTCACGCTGATCGGCGTGGGCGTGGATCGCGCCGGTCCGGCAGTCCTCCTGTCCTTCGCTATAGCCGGCGCGATCTGTGCCTGCGCCGCGCTGTCCTATGCCGAAATGGCAACGATGATGCCGGCGGCTGGCAGCGCCTACACCTATTCCTATTCGGTGCTGGGTGAGACAATCGCCTGGGTCGTGGGCTGGAGCCTGATCCTCGAATATTCGCTGGTCGTGTCTACGGTCGCGGTGGGCTGGTCCGGCTATGCGGCGCCATTGCTTATCGCCAACGGCTTTCCCAAGGCACTCACGCTCGGCCCATCGCTCGGCGGTATTGCCAACGTGCCGGCGATCTTCATCATCGCCGTGGTCGCCGGCATGCTGTGCATCGGCACGCGGGAGAGCGCGCGTCTGAACAGCGTCCTCGTGTTGATCAAGATCGCGACGTTGGCGTTGTTCGTCGGAGTCGCTCTGCCGGCGTTCAACAGCGCCAACCTGCATCCTTTCATGCCCTACGGATTTGCGGATTTTGGCTGGCTTACGCAGCAAACGGCCACTTCGCAGCTCGATCCCCATGCCGCCCCCCGCGGCGTGATGGCTGCGGCCGCCATCATCTTCTTCGCCTTCTACGGATTCGACGCGATTTCGACCGCTGCCGAGGAAACCAAGCGGCCGGAACGCGATCTGGCCATCGGGATCATCGGATCCATGCTGATCAGCACGCTTTTCTATGTTCTCGTCGCCGTCGCGGCCGTCGGCGCGGTGCCCTATCTACGCTTCGCCGGCAGCGCCGAACCGCTCGCCTTGATCCTGCGCGAGATGGGACAAGGGGGAATAGCGAAGATCATCGCCATCGCCGCGATCATCGCGCTACCGACGGTGTTGCTCGGCTTCCTGTACGGACAAAGCCGCATCTTCCTTGTCATGGCGCGCGATGGCTTCTTGCCGCCGGCGCTCGCCGTCATCTCGCCGCGTGGCACGCCGGTCCGCATTACGATCCTCACCGCCGTCATTGTCGCAATCCTAGCGGGATTGTTGCCAATCGATGAGATTGCCGCGCTCGCCAATGCCGGCACCCTGATCGCGTTCATCGCCGTCGCCGCCTGCATGCTGGTGATGCGGATCAGGCGTCCCAACGCCCCGCGTCCCTTCCGCGTACCGGCCGTCTGGCTGGTCGGCACGGGCGCCATATTGGGCTGCCTTTACCTATTTGCGAGCCTGCCGAGGATGACGTTGCTGTGCTGCCTGGCCTGGAACCTGTTCGGCATCTTCATCTATGCCGTCTACGGAAGGGCACACAGCGCGTTGAGTGACGTAAAAGCGGGCGCCTAATAATAGACGTCGGGGTGGAGCCCAGTTACATGACGCATGTGCTCGCCCTTCGCCCGCTATTGCTCTGCCTCGCCGCAGCCTTGTGGGGATCGTGCCTCTCCGCGGCCACAACACGTGTCGCGGTCGCTGCAAACTTCACCGAGCCGGCCCGGGACATCGCTGCGGCCTTTGCAAGGGCGACCGGACATCGCGCCGTGCTGTCCTTCGGATCGTCCGGATCTTTCTATGCCCAGATGCGGCAGGGGGCCCCGTTCGATCTGTTCCTGTCGGCTGACGCCGATCGGCCGAAGCAGGCCGAGCGGGATGGGCTTACCGTGCCCGGCAGTCGCTTCACCTACGCGGTCGGACGATTGGTGCTCTATTCGGCCGATCCAAAGCTGGTCGATCCGCGCGGCGCGGTGCTCAATCGTGGCAATTTCGACAAGCTCGCCATCGCCGATCCGGCCACCGCGCCTTATGGGTCGGCCGCGCTCCAGACCTTGAACAAGCTCGGCGTCTATCCCGCCATTGCGCCGAAGATCGTCAAGGGGACGTCGATCGGCCAAGCCTATGACTTCGTGGCGACCCGCGCTGCGCCGCTTGGTTTCGTCGCCCTTAGCCAGGTCATCACCCGGCCCGGCGGGTCGCGCTGGGTGGTACCACAAGGCCTGCACGCGCCGATCGAACAGCAGGCGGTGGAGCTCAAGGTTGCCACTGGCAACCCCGCCGCGGCCGCTTTCCTGCAGTATCTGCGCAGCCCCGCCGCGCGCGCGATCATCCGGCGCTATGGCTACCAAACGCGCTGACGCGGCGTCGGGTTAATATTATGGAATCCCCCATCGGCGTCGTGCTCGCCACAACTGTCGAACTCGCGCTGGTCACTACCCTTCTCCTGCTGCTGATCGCAACGCCGCTCGCCTGGTGGCTCGCGCGCTCGCGCAGCTGGTGGAAGGAGGTCGCAGGTGCGCTGAGCGCCCTCCCCCTGGTCCTGCCGCCGACAGTGATCGGCTTCTACGTTCTGATCGCGCTGGGGCCGGACAGCCCGCTGATGGTGCCGCTCCAGTGGTTCGGCGTGCGCACGCTCGCCTTCACTTTCACCGGCCTCGTGATCGGATCGCTTTTCTACTCCCTGCCTTTTGCGTTGCAGCCATTACGAACCGCGTTCGAGGCGATCGGCGAACGACCGTTAGAGGTGGCCGCCACGCTTGGCGCGGGTCCGTTGGATCGTTTCCTCACCGTGGCCGTCCCATTGGCGCGGCGCGGCTTTGTCTCGGCGGCGATCCTGGTGTTCGCGCACACCGTCGGCGAATTCGGCGTGGTGCTCATGATCGGTGGATCGATACCGGGCCATACCGAAGTTCTGTCAACCCGCATCTACACGCTCGTCGAAAGTCTCCAATATGGCGCAGCCCATCAAATCGCTGCAGGTCTCGTCCTGTTCGCCTTCGTGAGCCTGTTCGCCCTGCTGATGATCGAACGGCGCAGCACACGGATCGCGTTGTGAGCGGCGGGATCGAAGCACATTTCAAGGCAACCTTGGGCACGCTGCTGCTGGATGTCGCCTTCGATGTTCCGGCCACGGGGGTGACGAGCCTGTTCGGTCGGTCAGGATCCGGCAAGACGACCATCTTGCGCTGTCTCGCTGGGCTTGAACGCGCATTCGGCGTGGTGCGCGTGAGCGGCGCCATCTGGCAGGACGACCGCACCTTCCTGCCACCGCAACATCGGCGTGTCGGCTTCGTGTTCCAAGGCGCCAATTTGCTGCCCCACCTCAGCGTGGGTGCCAATCTTGCTTATGCAGCCCGCCGTGCGGCGGATCCCCTGCCGGTAAGCGACATTGTCGAGCGCACGGGGATCGGCGCGCTGCTGAATCGGATGCCCGGCCGATTGTCCGGCGGCGAGGCGCAGCGCATCGCGATTGCCCGGGCTCTGCTCATCCGGCCGCGGATGCTGCTCCTCGACGAGCCGCTGTCGGCCCTCGATAGCGGCGCGAAAGCCGATCTTACCGACTATCTCGCCACTCTCCTGCCCGCGCTCGCCATGCCCGTCTTCCTCGTCAGCCACGACGCCGCGGAGGTGGCACGGCTGGCAGAGCGGCGCATCCTGATCGAGGATGGACGGGTGACCGGCATCGAGCCGGTCACGCCTTGCGCGCACCCCGCCGTGAGCGGCTGAGGCCCGCTCGATCATCGGACGGCGCTGAGCACATGCTCGGTGAATTGCGAGAGCGGGCACGCCATATCGGCCTGACTGCAGCCCGGCACGAAGACGGCCGCCACGCCCGGCGCCACATTGCCTTCGAGTGGTGTGAGATTACGAAGCTGGTCCAAATTCTGTGCGACATACCGGACGCGCACCACCTGTTCGCCTGAGACACGGCGCCAACGTTCGAAAACCAGACCACCGCCGGGCGCGGCCTGACCGGCGGCATAGCCCGGCACCTGCCAGTTGAGGCCGAGCAGCCCTGCCAGCATCGTGACGGTGCCATCATGGCCGCTCAGCACGACGATCTTGTCCGCACCGCCGATTGGTTCGCCCGTCACCGCCCGATCGCTGCCTTGCTGCAGCGTCGCCAGCAGGCGCGATGCCAGCGTGCCGCTTGCCTGACGTCCGACCTCCGGCGTGCGCGTCCGCAGATCGATCCCGGCGCCATGCACGGTCAGAGCGGCTTCGATCGTCGATGCATCAACCCCGCGCCAGCCGGCGAAATGAAGCCCGTCTCCATAGGCCATCATCAGGCTCTCGGCGATGCCGGCGACCTGCAAGGCAGGCGAAGTCAGGATCATGCCACCGGCACCATCGAGCTTCATCTCGACAGGCGTGTCGCCAAGCCGCCGTGCCACGCGGCGTCGTTCCTGCGCGGTGCACGGGATGGCACGACATTGCAGCAACAACGCCTCGAACCGATCGGTGTTGGGTTGCAGCCGCCGGTCCCATCCCGCCAGATCGCCGCCGATCCGGCCGGAGATGGCGGCCAGCCGCCGCGCCGGATCGAGCGTAGCCGGGCGCACAAGCGGTGCGTCGAACAAGGGATCGGGTGCGGCCGGCGACTGGTGTATGATCGCCCTGCAACCCGGCGTGAGCCCCTCGGCCAAGGCCGCGGCCGTTGCCTCCGTTCGCTGCGTATGATTGGCCCAGTAGAAGACGGCGCAATCGCCGTCCGCCAGCAGGCCGGCCGCGTGATAGTGCGCCCGATACCACGCGCCGAGCAACGTCACCGCCTTGCTACCCCGTTCGGTGAGATACCCGGGGGGAACCGCGAAGTGAGGCCACGGCTTGAGGCTATAACGGCCGAGTTCCTCGGGACTGGACATAGCGCTGCGCACGCCGTGGCGCATGACGATCACGACCCGCTCGAGATGCTCGCTCGGCGCTGCGACGGCAGGTATCGCTGTAAGGGCGCCGATCAGCCCGAGGCAAAAGCTGAGAAGGGTCCGCATCAGAAGCGTACCCGGATGCCGGCGATCAGCGTCGTGCCATAATCGGTATAACCGGAAAAGCGGTTGTCGCGGACATATTGCCATTGGCGGCCGCCGGCGAGGTTGATCCCCTGCACCACCAGCGTCAGGTTCGGCCGGATCGCATAGGACATGTCAAAATCCAGGCTGCCGAACGGGCTGTCATTATTGGCGGTCAGGCCCGCGCCGCCCACGTCGCGCAGCACCTTGCCCCGCCAGCTGTAGCTGACCCGCGCCCCGAAAGGGCCTTTCTCGTAAAAGGTGGTGACGTTGAACGTATCGCGCGCGACATCCACCAACGCATCGCGGAAAGTGCCCCCGCCGGCGGCAGCATATGTCCCCTTGCTGGACGTGTGGGTATAATTGATCTGGGTACCGAGGCCGTCGAACGGCGCCGGCAGCATCTTGAACAATTGCTGATAGGCGATCTCGAAACCCGCGACATGCGCGTTGCCGCCATTCTGCGGCGCGGTGAGGCGGTAATTGGCGCCATCCAGTACGAAATCACGCGTCTGCTGGAAGACGAACGCCGTGATGTCCTTGTAGAAAGCCGCGCCGATCAGGGCACTACCCGGGGCGAAATACCATTCGGCGGTGCCGTCATACTGCCACGCCTCGAACGGCTTGAGTTCGGGATTGCCGCCGACAGCGGTCAGCACCGTCGGATTGGAATTGATCGTCAGGCGCGGGGCAAGGTCCGCAAGCGATGGGCGGGTGATGACCTTGGACGCCGCGAAGCGCAGCTGAAGCTTGTCCGTCAGCTCGCCGACAAGATTGAGCGACGGCAGCCAATTGCCGTAATTGCGACGATAGCTGACCGGCACGGCCGTGCGACCATCATCGGCGTAGCCGGACGACGTCTGGCGGGTATGGGCGTAACGCAGGCCAAGGTCGCCGCGCAGCGTGATGCCGGCCAGCGGCGCGGCAAAGTCCGCCATCGCGTAAGCGGAATAGATCCGCTCGGCGATGTCATAGCTGTTGCGCAGATCGCCACGGGCGAGCGGTGCGGCCAGCAGCGCCTCCTTGCCGGTCGCCGCGTTCAGGAAGGCGTCGCCATCGGGCATCAGCCAGCTGCGCGGGAGGTCCCCGCCGACTCCCTTCAGGAAATTATCGACCGGGAAGGGATCGAAGAAATTGGCGCCGAACCGCTGCCCGACGATCCCGTTGGTGAAGTTAATGTCGCGGCGATCGTAATCGCGATTGCGGCGCTCCGCTTTGACGCCGGTGCGCAGGGCCGTCACGACGCCGCTGAGCTCGCGCTCCAGATCGAACTTCACCGCCTTTTCCTTGTCGATCGAATCGTTGACGCGATATTCGATACGGCGACCCGGCAGGGTTTCCGGCTGCGACAGATCGGCCGACTGGAAGCGCAAATTGGGCAGGCGATCGCCCACTTTGGCGTAATCGAAACTGACATAGCCGACCGGGCCGAGCAGACGGTACCGATAGATGGGCCATGGCGTGTCCGATACGGCGCGGCCCACGCTCACATCGGCGCGCGCGGTCCATCCATTGGCCTGCCACTTGGCGTTGGCCCCGACCAGCCAGTTCGAGTAACGCAGCTTCGATTGTTCCCGGCCGATCTGCGTCGAGGTCTGCACGGTCCCGGCGGTCAGCACCCCGTCCGTCACCACGGCGGTGCCAGGCAGCAAAGCGCGCGCGACAGAGTTTGAAAAGTCGGTGGAATAGGTGAGCTCGTCATAGTCGATGTCGAGCCGGCTCCAGAGCGCGTCGACATTCAGTTCAAACCGCTCGCTGGGCTTCCATTGAAGGGCGCCATTGAGCCCGATGCGTTGGCGGTCTTCCCGTTCCAGCGTCGGGCGCGTGCTGGTCGGCACCAGGATCGTCTCCGGATCGAGCACGCCGTCGGCGTTGGCGTCGATCCTGCCGTCCGCCCAGGCGACGCTGGTGACGCGATCCTGGCGGGTGGTGCGCTCATCATAGACGGCGGCGATAAGCGCTCCGAAGGTGCCGGCATCGTTCATCCAGCTGGCGAGACCCGACAGGCGCGGATTGACCTTGTCGGCTAGCAAGGGCGCGCTGGCATTGGCCGACAGGTTCAGCAGCGGCTCCTTCAGGTCCATCGGGCGAAAGGTGCGCAGGTTGATGATGGCGCCGATGCCGCCCTCATCCAGATCCGCGCGTGGGCTCTTGGCGACCTCCACGGCCGACATCAGTTCGGAGGGCAGCGTATCGAACCGGAACTGACGCCCGCTCTGGCCGCTGTCGCGGACATTCTCGTTCACCGCGACCGAGCGGCCGTTGAGCGTCACGACTTGAAAATTAGCGCCAAGACCACGGACGCGGACGAAGACGCCCTCGCCCCGGTCGCGCACGATCGAGACGCCGGGCACGCGCTGCAGCGCCTCCGCGATGTTCTGCGCGGGGAATTTGCCGATATCGTCCGCGCGGACGACGTCGATAACGTTCGTTGCCTTGCGCTTTTCTTCCAGCGCGCCGGTCAGGCTGTTCGAATAGCCGGTAACGACGATTTCATCGCCCGCATCCGCCGGCGCTGTCCCGGCGGCAGGAAGCGCACTCGGGCGAACGGGCGAGCTTGCCACGATCAACAGGGTACCATCGCCCTGCTGCTGAACCCGCAACGGCCGGCCGGCGATCAACCGATCCACCGCTCCCTGCGCGCTGAGCCGTTCGTCGAGCGCCGGCGCCACCATGCCGCGCACCGCATCGGGCGAAAACAGAATGTTCACCCCGGTCTGCCGTGCCAACGATTCCAGCGCCCCGGCCAGCGGCTGCGCCACGAGGTGAGCCGAGATAGGCTTGCCCTGCGCCAAGGCGGGCGCGGCGATGCATGACGCAAGGGCAGTGCCCAGCACAAAGGCGCAGCGCATGGATGTTCGACGATAGCTGATCACGAAGATGGTCCCCCGACGGTTGGCGGCCCTGCGGCCACACCTTCCCGACGCGCCAGCCGCCGATCACCCCACCCCCTAAACCGATCTTTTTTTCCCGATGATGATCATGTCTCCGCTACGCTGGACCTGCAGCCCATGCAGCGACGCCAGTGCGTCCGCGAGCGCGACATTATCGCCCATCCGGTAGAGGCCGCTGACCCGCAACGCCCGGGTTTCCGCATCCGCAACCGCAAGCGGCGTGCGGGCATAGCGATTAGCCTCCTCGGCCACGGCCGCGATCGTGTCTTCGTGAAAGGCGGCTCGCCCGTCAATCCAGGCTTCCACCAGCCGGGGGTCGGGCCGATCCACGATCATGTCATGGGGGCCCGTCCGGAGGCGATCTCCCGCCTTGAGCGGCCGCAGCGCACTGCCCGTGCCCGCTTGAGCCTGCCCCGCAAGGCTTACCAGCGCTACATCATCCCCGCGATTGCGGCGCAAATCGAACCGGCCCGTCGACGCAACCAACGTGCCGTGGCCGGCATCCACTTCAAACGGTACGGCGTTGGGCGCGATCACAAGCTGGATACGCCCCTGTTCGAGCCACAATTTGCGATAGCGCGGCCAGGCATCGGCAGTCACGCGGCTGGCGGCATCCAGCAGAAGCCGCGATCCATCGCGCAGGCGAACCGAGCGCCGCTCGCCGATACCGGTCCGATAGGTGGTACCGGCATAAGCCGCAGAGAGGCCGACCACGCCGCTGCCGCAGGTGGCCGCCATGCCGCCCATCCCCAGTAGCAGCCGGCGGCGCGTCAATGCCGGAGACCGTTCCGCGGCCATCACGGGAGCCTCGGACTGCGCGCCGCTGCCCGGCACCAAATCCCACACCAAGGTGAGGCGTTCGAAGGCGCGCGCATGGGCAGGATCCTGGTCCAACCAGGCACGAAACGCCGCATCGTCTGCCGGCCTGCGATCGTCGGCGTGCAGACGCGCAATCCATTCGGCGGCCCGGCTGTCGACGGCGTTCACCAACTCTCCATCCAGCCCGCGAGCTGCGTCATCGCTTTTGCCATATGCTTTTCCACCGCGCTCGGGCTGATGGCAAGCCGGTCCGCAATCTGACGATAACTATAGCCTTCCAGCCGCTGCATCAGGAATATCTCACGCGTGCGTGGGCTGAGCCGATCCACGCCGTCGCGGACGCGCTTCAGCCGCTCGCGCATGATCATCGCTTCGTCCGGCATCGGCGCGCAGTCCGCCAATGTTTCCAGCAATGCGGGGTCGCCATGCTCGCCCCTCACCCGTTCGCGTCGCCACGTATCCCGACCGCGATTGACCGCCGCGCGGACCAGAAAGGCTTCCTCATTACGCACCGGCGCAGAGCGCGCGAGCAGCCCAACATAGGCGTCCTGCAGAAGATCCTCCGCATCGACGCGGCGGCTCGCACGTCCAATTTGATCCAGCAGCCGCGACCAAGCAAGGCGCAGTGCGGAGGTGCGCGGGCGGGTCGCGGCAGTCTCAATTCCGGTGGGCATGCCCCGCCGCGTACGATCCGAGGCGCGACAGTAACGTTACGCGTTGGTGACGATCTCGCGAAACTTACCAGATCCGACTGCTACCCCCATCGACGTCACACCCTTGGCGGTCGCGCTAAGGCGACCGCAAGGTCACTGCTGTCCGGGCTGATCCGCAACGCCCAATTGCTGCAGCATGAAGGCCTGCCATTCGGCATTCTGCCTGAACCGTTCGAACCGGCCCGATTTTCCGCCATGGCCTGCCTCCATGTTAATCCGGAATACCAGCGGGTTTCTGTCGGTCTTGAGTTCGCGCAGCTTGGCCACCCATTTGGTCGGCTCATAATATTGGACCTGGCTATCCCACAGGCCGGTTTGGACGAACAGCGACGGATATGCCTTGGCCGTGACATTGTCGTAAGGCGAATAGCTCAGCATATAATCGTAGAAGGGCTTCTGCGCCGGATTGCCCCATTCGTCATATTCGAAGGTGGTGAGCGGGATCGATGCATCGAGCATCGTGGTCACCACGTCCACGAACGGCACCTGCGCGATGATGACCTTATAATCCTGCGGCGCCATGTTCGCGACCGCGCCCATCAGCAGCCCACCGGCGCTGCCGCCCATCGCCGCCACGCGATCACGCGCGGCATATTTCTGTGCCACCAAATAGCGGGTCACATCGATGAAATCAGTGAAGCTGTTCTGCTTGTTGAGCAGGTGACCGGCATCATACCAGTTGCGGCCCATCTCCTGCCCGCCGCGAATATGGGCAAGCGCATAGACCATGCCGCGATCCAGCAGCCCGATCCGCCCCGGATCCACCGCCGGGTCCATCGAGATGCCATAGCTGCCATAGGCATATTGGAGCATCGGCGCGCTTCCATCACGCTTCACGCCCTTGGCATAGACGATCGAAACGGGGATTTTCGTTCCGTCGCGTGCCGGTGCCCAGACGCGCTCGGTCACATAGTTGCGCGGATCATAGCCTGGTACGGGTGCGACCTTCAGCACGCGCCGCTCCCCGCTCTCGGCGTTGACCTCATAGGTCGTGGTCGGCGTTACCAGCGAGCCATAGGTGTAGCGCACCCAGCGGCTCGCCGGCTCTTCGTTGACGTCGAGCGACATGCGATAGGCCGGCTCGTCCGCCTTCACCGGCAGCGACGTACCATTATCGGCGAGCAGTCGGATCATGCGATTGCCGCCTTCGCGCTGATCGATCGCGACGAAGCCGTTGAACGGCTTGAAGTCCTCGATGAAGGTTGTGTCGCTGGCCTGGGTCAGGTCGCGCCAGGCGGTCGGCCCCTTGCCCAGATCGGCGTCAGCAACGGTGACGAGCTTGTAATTCTTGGCGTCCTTGTTGGTACGGATGATCCAGCGGCTGCCGAGATGGTCCGCACTGTAGCGGAATTCCCGCACGCGTGGCGCGACGAGGGTGAAGGCGCCCGGCGCCGCAACCGGTGCGCAGCGCTGCTCGTCGCTGACCGTGCTTTCGACGGCCACGCACAGGAACTTGTCGTCCGCAGTCCGCGCGATGCTCATCTGGAACGTGTCGTCCTTCTCCTCATAGAGAAGGCGATCGCTGGCTACCGGCGTGCCCAACACGTGCGCTTTCACTTGGTAACCGCGCAGCGTCACCGGATCCTTGGCAATATAGAGGATCGTCCGATTGTCGGCGGCCCATAGCAGGTTCGGCTCGACGTTCGCGATGGTGTCGGCGAACACCTTCCCCGTTGCCAGATCCTTGATCTTCAGCACATATTGCCGCCGACCGACCACATCTTCCGCCCAGGCGACGAGACGATTGTCCGGGCTCACCACCCAGTCGCTCAGCGCGAAGAAACTGTGTCCCTTGGCGAGCGCCGGCTCGTCGAACATGACCTCGGCCGGCGCGCTGTTACTGCCCTTGCGCCGTTCGATGATCGGATAGTCAGCCCCGGATTGGTAGCGTGTTCCGTAATAATAGCCATTCTTCAAATAGGGGACGGAGCTGTCGTCCTGTTTGATGTGGGCGACCGTCTCTTCATATAGCCGGTTCTGCAGCGGCTTAAGCTTGCCTAGCAGCGCGTCAGCATACGCATTCTCGGCGGCCAGATACGCCAACATATCGGGATTCTTGCGGGTATCGTCGCGCAGCCAGTAATAATCATCCTCGCGCGGCCCGTTGGGCGACGTCACCTGAAAGGGACGTTTCGCCGCCCGCGGCGGTTGACTATCTTGCGCGTTGACCACGCACGACGCCAGCAACGCCACGCTGATCATCATTGCCCGATGCGCCATGATCTTTTCTCCCCAATAGCTTAGCCGCCGACGAACTGTCACCAGAGCGGGTGCAACATGCTTTGCATCTCGTGGCAATTGGTGATCTGCCTTGCGTTGTGGTGCACGTCTATCCCAGATTCCGGCATTTTCCCCAAAGGGCATGCAACCGCTCAGGCACCGAACCGCCAATTGGCCATCAATTGGTCGCAAGATTCCCACAAAATTCGTCATTCGTCGCTAATCCAACAGTTCGTCGCTCCGCTAGCCTTGCCCAGTCCGTCGAACGCGCCATTGTGCAGGTGCAACATGAAGGCTGGTGGTGTGGATGCTGAGGCCGTCTCAATCGATTGCCGAGGGAGCGCAGTTGCGCGGCGACGTATGTATCGTCGGGACGGGTCCCGCTGGTCTTACATTGGCATTAGAACTGGAACGATCGGGGTTGCAGATCATCATGATCGAGGCAGGCGGCCCGCAGGTCGAGCCATCGACCCAGGACGCGTACGGCGGCGAGGTCGTCAATCCGGTGCATCCGCCTTCGCAGATGTACCGACAGAGACGGCTGGGCGGATCGAGCGGAATTTGGGGCGGCCGATGCACCCCCCTGGACGAACTGGATTTCGTGGAACGCGATCACGTTCCCTTCAGCGGCTGGCCCTTTCCACGATCCGAAGTCAGCCCTTATTACTCGCGCGCGCAAGATGCGGTGGAGGTGGGCGACTACGACTATCATGCGGCCACCGCGCTTGATGACAAGCCGCTGATCGAAGGCTTTCGCGATGCCTATGTGCAGACCAGTAATATCGAACGCTATAGCCCACCGACGCGTTTCTGGCCGCGCTATCGCGAGGCACTGATCCGATCACGCAACGTGACTGTGGTGACCGGCGCGAGCTGCATACGCTTCGATGCCGGAGACAATCATGCCGTGGTCCAGGCCGCGGAGTGCGTGGGAAAAGACGGACGCCGCTTCACGGTCAGCGCGCGCTCCTTCGTCGCCGCCGTCGGCGGCTTGGAAACCGTGCGGCTGCTGGAATTCTCAAAGCTGGGCCTGGGCTCAGGATGGCTTGGGCGCAATTACATGTGCCATGTCGAAATCAATTTCGCGGGGTTGCGGCTCGTGCCGCATGATCGCGGCGTCGTCTATGGCTTCGAGAAATCCAGCGACGGTATCTATGTGAAGCGCCGCTTCACCCTTAGTTCGCAGCGTCAGGCGCAGTTGGGCATCTTGAATGCGGCAGCACGCATCCACCATCCCAGCATTCTCGATCCCGACCACCGCGACCCGGTTCTGTCGGCCCTTTTCCTGGCGCGCAAATTCATCATTCCGGAATATGCCCGCCATTTCTCGATCGCGAACGGGCGCGGCGACGCGGGCAAATATAGCCTGGTGGATACGAACCCGGTCATCCGGGCGGTAACGGAGCGGCAAGGCTTTTTCGGCCAGCACGTCCGCAATGTCGCGCTGGGATTGCCCGGGCTGACGAAGTTCGGAGCATCCTGGATCGCGCAGCGCTACATCGCGCCACGCAAGGTGCCGTATATCGCGCTGCGTAATGCCAACGGCTCCTATGCGCTCAACATTTATGGGGAACAGGCGCCCAACCGCGACAGCCGCGTGATGCTGGGCGATACGGTTGATCAAAACGGAGTGCCGCGGCTCAAGATCGATTGGCGCGCCCAGGACATCGATTACCGGACGCTCGCCTACACCATCCGGGAAATCCGCCGCGCCCTGGAAGAAAGCGGCTGCGGGACAATCGAATTCGATGATCAGCAGCTTGATGAAGACGTGCGCGCGCAGACGGTTCCCGTCGGGGGTCATCATATCGGCACGGCGCGGATGTCCGACGATCCGCGCCAAGGCGTCGTCGATCGCAACGGCCTGGTGCATGGAACCAGCAATCTTTACGTCGCAGGGGCCGCGACTTTCCCGACGTCCGGCCAAGCCAACCCGACACTAACGATCGTTGCCCTGTCGCTACGGCTGGCCGATCATTTGGGACATAGCCTGTCCTCGAACCATGGCGCGCGCGCGATCCGGGACACGGCCGAAGCGCAATTTACCCTGGATCAGATCCCGTCATAGACCAGCTTCACGCCGATCAGCAGCATCAGCCAGTAGATCAGCGCGTAGAAACGTTCCGCGTTTACCCGTCGCACTAGCCAGACGCCCGCCAGGGTAGAGGGGATGGCGATCGGCATCAGGATCAGGCTGGCCAACAGATGGGCGCGGGTGAATTGCCCGAGCGCGAGATAGGCCGGCACCTTGATCCAATTCAGTGCGGCGAAGAAGATGGCGGTAGTGCCGACCAGAAGGTCGCGCGGCAACCGGCGCGGCAGCACGTAGATTTGAAAGGGCGGCTGGCCGGCATGCGCGATCTGGCTGGTGATACCGGACGCAAGCCCCATAGCAAAGCCGAACCATCTTGGAGGATTTGCCGGCGCCGGGACCCTGCCGCCACGCTGCATCCACAAGCTTCGGATCGCGAAGAGAATGGAGATCCCGCCGAGCGCGATCTGCATCGCGGCTTCGGGAACGCGCGAGGCGAACAGATAGGCAAGCGCCACGCCCAGCGCCGCCCCCGGCAGCATGATGACGAGGATCGATCGGTCCCAAGTTCGCCGAAATGCCCAAACGCCAACCACATCCTGGGCAATGAGGATCGGTAGCATGATGGCGGCCGCCTCGACCGGCGAGATCACCAGTGCCAGCAAGGGCGTACCGAGCGCCCCTATGCCGACGAAGCCCCCCTTGCTCAGCCCCAGCAGGAGGACAGCAAGACCGGCCGCCGCAAGGAACCAGGGATCGTGCAACCGCGCCATCGCCTCGCTCTCGCTGCTCGCGCGGGATTGGACAAGGCTGCGCTTGGAACCTGGCCCTCGCCACGCCTAAAATGTGGCATGTACAATTCCCGTCCGCTTATTTTCATCGCCCACCCCCTGCTGGGGTTCGTACTTGATCCTTTGAGCGAACATTACGAGGCGCTGCCGCTATGGGTTGAGGAGAATAAGCAGCGGCTGGCCGAGGCGCGCGTGCTGGTCGTTGCAGGCGAATTCCGGATCGAGCCTGCCTTGATCGATGCGATGCCGCAGCTGGGGCTGATCGCGTGCTTCAGTGTCGGCTATGACGGGATCGACGTGCCGGCGATGCGGGCACGCGGCATTGCCGTGACCCATGCGATGGACGCCAATAGTGAGGATGCGGCGGATCACGCGATCGGCCTCATTCTTGCGCACCGGCGCGAGATCGTCGTCGGCGATGCCAAGGTGCGCAGCGGTGGCTGGAGCAACGGCAGCAAAGCGCTGACCCGTTCGCTTGCCGACACGTCGCTCGGCATCGTCGGGATGGGGAGCATCGGTCAGGCGATTGCGCGCCGCGCCGATGCCTTGCGTCTTCACACCTGCTGGTGGGGGCCGACGGAGAAGCCAGATCTGCCGTGGCCGCGTGCGGACAGCCTGGCCACGTTGGCGCGGGACAGCGATATCCTCGTGATCGCGGCGCGGGCGCATGCGGGCAACGAGAAGATGATTTCGGCAGAGATCATCGATCAGCTCGGTCGGGATGGCTTGCTCGTGAACATCGCGCGGGGTCAGCTGATCGATGAAGACGCCTTGATCGCGCGGCTGCAGGATGGGCGACTGGGAGGTGCGGCGCTGGATGTGTTCATGCAGGAGCCTACGCCGCCGGCGCGATGGCAGAACGTACCGAACACGATCCTGACACCGCACACCGCTGGCGCGACCGATGCCGCCATCGCCACCATGATGACGATGCTGCGCGCCAATCTTGATGCTTTTTTTGGGGGAGGGCGTCTGCCTACTCCCGTTACCTGACGAGAAGCCGGCGGGACGCTTGGTCCCGCCGGACGAGGTTCATTTGGCCGGCGCCGCGACGGCGGCCGTCGCCGCAGGAGGCGGCGGCGGAGCGGCAGGAGTGCTGGCAAGTGCCGCAGGCGCGCCCGCAGGCGGCGGCGGCGGAGCCACGCCCGGGGGCGGCGGCGGCGGAGCCATGCCTGGGGGCGGCGGCGGGGCCGATTCACCCGGGCGTGGTGCCGGCCCGAGCGGCCCGCCCGGCCCCGGAGGGCCGCCGATCGGGCCAAGCGCGGTGACCTTGCCGGCCGCATCGACCAGGAAAGACGCATGCAGCACGCCACGGTCAAATTGGCCCTGTGCTGTTATGGGTGCGCCGACGCTGGCAAGCGAACGGTCATCGCCCTGAGGCCCGGTATCGACCAATGCGCGTGCGCTGCCGTCGTCGACGACCAGTTTGTTGCCAAAAATCTCGGCGACACGTCCACGCACGGTGACGATGCCGCTGCTGTTCGGCAGGCTTCGGATCGCCACCGGGGTCAGCGGTGCCATCTCGACCGATGGCCCCATTTCGCGGGCCACTACGGCCCCTGCGACGCTGCCCACCGCGAGCACCGCGGCCGTACCGGCGATCACCGGCAGACGCCGGAAGCTTGCGAACCGCCCTTGGCGGCGTTCCTGATTCGCTTCAGTCATGAACATCACTCCTTCGTTGGATGTCCATGTCTACGCCGCGCCCGCTATCGCCGACTGAACCGTGCCGTTCAGATTGGGTTTAGTCATCAAAGTTACGCGCCATCGCTCATCGGCAGGAGTTCCATCTATGCGCGTCTTGCTGGTCGAAGATGATGCCGATCTTGCACACGGCATCGCCCGCGCATTGCGCGCCGAACATTTCGCGGTGGATGTCGCCGATAATGGGGAAGACGGCGGTCACCTGGGAGCAACCGAGGCCTATGACGCCGCTGTGCTCGACCTGGGCCTGCCTAAGCGGGACGGCATATCCATCCTGGCCGAATGGCGTGCGGCGGGTCGATCTTTACCGGTTTTGATCCTTACCGCCCGCGATGCCTGGTCCGACAAGGTGCAGGGTTTCAAGGCGGGCGCCGACGACTATCTGGTCAAGCCGTTTCGGGTGGAGGAACTGGTGATGCGTCTGCGCGCGCTCGTGCGGCGTGCGGCCGGCCACGCCGCCAGTGTCATCCAGTGCGGGCCGGTCAGCTTCGACGCCCAGACTGGCCAGTTCGAGCAGGATGGGCTCCCACTGAAGCTGACCGCGTTCGAATGGCGCGTTCTGTCCTGCCTGATCTTGCGCAAGGAGATCGTGGTCGATCGCATGGATCTGTTGGAACGCGTGTACGAACAGGATGCCGACGTCGATTCCAATTCGCTGGAAGTCATCATCGGCAGGCTGCGCCGCAAGATTGGGCCCGACATGATCGAAACGGTGCGTGGGCGCGGCTATCGTCTCACAGGAGAATCCGCGTGCGAATGATGCCGCGTTCTCTGTTCGGGCGCCTGCTCGGCACGGCCATCATCGCAATCGTGGCCGCTTTGCTCTTCGCAGCCTTCACGATCGGACACGTGCTGGAACATTTCGTAATGCGCGGCCTGGACGACCGCTTGGATGCGCAGATTGCCGTGCTTGCACGTGCTGTTCGCCCAGACGGCAGGATCGCCCTTGGCCGCGCGGTGGATCTGCCGCCGTTCGATCAACCGGGCAGCGGCTGGTCTTGGCAGGTGCGTGCGCCTGGCGGAACAATACGATCGCGATCGCTAGGCGCGGCCGATATCGTGCGCCCTGCCCCGCCCACCCTGCCGCTGGCGCCGCCTCCCGGCCCGAACCCGGCCGCGCCGCATCCGTTCGACGGCAGCGATCCATCCGGGCTGACGATCCACGGGCGCGCCTTGACGATTACGACAAAGCAGGGGCCGGTGGAGATACTGGCGGCGGGGCCGCGGGCTGTCGCCGAACGGCCGCTGCGTGAAGCTATGGCGCCTTTGATACTGTCGCTGCTCGCGCTCGGCGTGGCTCTGTCGGCAGCAATCCTGGTTCAGCTACGCGTCGGGCTGCGCCCGATCGGCCGCCTCCGCACCATGCTGGCCGATGTCCGCGCCGGCCGACGCACACAGGTGGAGGCCAGCGAGCCGAGTGAGCTACTGCCGCTGATTGAGGAATTGAACGAACTGATCCGCAACAATCGCACGGCGCTGGAGCAGGCGCGGGGCCATGTCGCCAATCTTGCCCACGGTTTGAAGACGCCGCTGGCGGCATTGCGGCTCGATCTGGACGATCCGTCTGCCCGGAAGCTCGCGCGCCATGTGGACCGGATCGATGCGCAGATCCGCCATCATCTGGGCCGCGCGCGTGCCGCCAGCACCGGCAGTACCGGCAGCGCGGCGACGGCATTGGCGCCACAATTGGACGGACTGGTCACTGCGCTGGGCCGGATCCATGCCGATCGGTCGATCAAGGCGCATCTTGCGATACCAGATCGTCTGGCGGTGCTCTGCGATCCCCAGGATCTGGACGAGATGGTCGGCAATTTGCTCGACAATGCATGGAAATGGGCCGCCTCTGCAGTGCGGGTCACCGCCGTCTCTGAAGGACGGATGGTCGCGATGCACGTCGAGGATGACGGTCCCGGCATTGCCCAGGACTTGCTTGCCGCCGCGGTCGAACCCGGTCGCCGGCTGGACGAACGGGGCGACGGTCATGGTTTCGGATTATCGATCACGAGGGAGCTGGCCGAGTTGCATGGAGGCACGCTGATGCTGGCGAACGTTTCCAAACGCGGACTGCGTGCTACCTTGCGGCTCCCTATCGCATTTTGATCTAACCTCATGCTGCAGCGCACAAATTCGCTTGCGATTCACTCTTAGGTCAGGCAAAATCACGACATGGAATCGAGCAAAATGGTGCTGGAGGCGATCGCCCTCCAAAAGTGCATTGAGGCGACGTATAACCGTACGGCGATCAAGCTGGCGCCCTATATCCTGTACACCAAACATGGTGAGCTGTTCGTCGATGCGGTGACGGTGGAGCGGGAAGGTCGCCCACCGAAGGAGACGAAACTCGGCACGTTCAAGCTCGCCGGCCTGACGATCCGGGAGATCATCAGCCGCTCATTTCAGCCCGAGCCCCTGTTCAACAGCGCCGATCCCAAATATGCGGGAGCGACCCTGTTTGCGGTGGAAGCGGCCGCCTAGCTTCCTTCCTTTCTAGGTTATCGACGCCGTCATCGGCACCTGCATCAGGCGGACATGATCCTGATCTTCGATGACCAGCGTCACCGTCACTGAAGAAAATCCGCCTTTCAGCTCATCGGCAATAATGTCTGCGCCGGCGCAGACCGCTTCCTTGCGCGCAGCCTGCTCATCCGCGCAATCGCGGCCGACCTCATCTTCAAGAACGCCCTCGCCATTTTCGAGGTGAATGTAAAAACGCGGCATGGCGTCAAAAAACACATCTGCCGGGGGTCGTTCCATCCAATTGGCATGCTTGACCAACTGGCGTTAAAATGTGCTTTTCAGATCCTATGCCGCCGACGCGGGGCGGATGAGCGCGACCTTGCGCGCCCCTTCCCAAATTTCGATCGCATTCTCATGGCCGAGCCGTGCTGCCTCATCGCCGGCTTCGGCGTCCGTCTCGACCGATACGACTTCCGATCGGATAATCCGATCGCTCGCGTCCAGTAAGTATAATCGATAATTTGGCATCGCCCCGCCCCTTGTGAGGCGGCCCGCGAGACGCAGCGCCGCACGACAGCATCTCTATTCCTGCTGTCGATGGCGCGATGATTAGCGACTTTGTTACGCAGCCGCATTGCCCTCGATCAAGGCCTTACGCGACGGTGGCACACCGCCACGCAAGCCGGCGGGCCGACATCGGCCCGCCGATAAAGCGGTCAGCGCTTGCCGCGCAACGTGTTGAGTACGGCCAATCCAACCACGCCTGCCAAAGCCGCCGCCGCGAACGGGCGCTTGCGGGCAAATCCCTTGGCCTGCTCCACCATCGGGCCAACCCCGCCGGAAAACGCCTCCGTTGCCGCGCCATAGGCCTTCTGTGCCTTGCCGGAGAGCTGACCGGCGACGCCTTCCCCCTGCAGGGAAGAATTGCCCGTCACGTTACCAGCGGTTTCCTTGACCTTGCCGGTGATGTCCCGGCCCTCGCCGCTCAATTGATCGTCATTCATCGCTTATCATCCCATTGATACCGCCGTCGTGACGGGTTCGGGCTATCAACGGGCAGACCTGTATTTCTATCCGCCCTTGTTCCAATCGCGCACACGCCGTCGTGCATCCTGCACGAAGCGAGAGCGCTTCACGGCCCACAGGAAGAGCCCGCCGATCACCCGGCCGGCACGACCGGTAGGCCGACGAAACTGGATCAGAAGGACAACGCGCACCTCGTCGGTATCGTTCGCCACCTCATGTTCGAACGTATCATCGAAGACGAGCGCCTTGCCGGGTTGCCAGTGCAGCTTCTGATCGACCACCCGCATCCAGCAATTGGCGCTGTCTCGCGGCACGTTCAGCCCGAGGTGGCAGGTCATGATCGCCTTGGTCACGCCAACATGCGCCGGAATATGCGTGCCCGGCGCCAGCACCGAGAAGAAGGCCGAGTTCAGGTCCGGAACCTGTTGCAGCAGGGCGTTGGTCCGCGGGCAGCGCTGAACATTGGCGTCCTGCCGATAGCCGTAGCCATAGAGGAAAAAGGATCGCCATTTGCGGGGTGGCGCAATATCGCGGTGATCGGGCGAAATCTCCGCCAGCGGGGGAACCGCGTCAATCTCCTGCAGCACCGCTTCCGCCTCTGCCCGGATCTCGGTCCAATGATCCTCCAGCGCGCGGACCCAGGGAAATTGCCGCGGATCGTGAACCGGCTGATCGCCGACCTGCGATGATCGGGCGACTACCCGATTGACGGCCGGCTGCAGGCGCCGGCCTATCCGCATCCACAGGGGCTGGGGCGGGACCAGGGCTGCACTGGGCATGTCGGTCCGTTCCGCCGCGTCCTTCAACCCTTCGTCACCTCGCGGGCGCAGCTCCGACACTCGATCCCTTTCCATCTCCGCCGTCGAGCGGCCATCCCGAGGATGATCCGGCATGACCCGTGCCTACCCGATGTCGCAGCCTCCTGTCATTCGCGCACGATGACCCCACCCTTAATCACCAGCCGTACGTCCTGTACTGCCGCGACGTCGCGGGTGGGATCGCCTGCAACGGCGATGATGTCTGCCAGCAGGCCCGGCTTGATCGTGCCGACATCGGCGAGATGGAAGATGCGGGCATTGCCGGACGTCGCGGCGGTCAGAACCTGCACCGCAGCCATGCCGGCTTGCTGCATCAGGATCATTTCGCGGCTGTTCGCGCCATGTGCGAACACGCCCACATCGCCGCCGACGCAGATCGGTACTGCCGCAGCAAGCGCCAGGCGAAAGCTTTGACGGCTTTCCGCCACCGCCGGCGGTGCAGGCTCTTGCCCGGTCCATCCGCGATAATGCGCGACCGCGTCGGATGCCGCGAGCGTCGGACACAAGGCAATGTTCTTCTCGTGCATCGCCCGGAAGATTTCGGGCGTGCCGCCATAGCCATGCTCGATCGTGTCGACGCCGGCAGCGATGGCGCGCCCCATGCCCTCCGCCGTAACCGCGTGGACTGCAACCTGCCGGCCGGCATCATGCGCCACGGCGGCACCCGCGGACAGTTCGGCCTGCGTCAGTGTCGCGCGGCTCGGCTCCTTGGGCAGATAATGATAGTCGGCATACATCTTCACGACGTCCGCCCCGGCTGCGATCTGATCGCGCGCCGCGCGTACCATCTCCTCAACACCGCTCACTTCCTGCGCGCCCTGCGGTATGCTCAGGCCGGGTTCGAAACCCTTGGGACCATAGGCACCGCGCGCCACGATCGCGCGTGTGGCGATCAAGAGGCGCGGTCCAGGCACCACCCCCTGTTCGATCGCCTGCTTCAGTCCGGCATCGGCGTAGCCGGCGCCTTCCGTGCCGAGATCGCGCTCGCTCGTGAAGCCGGCCATCAGCGTGGCGCGTGCATGCACCACCGCCCGCGCCGTTCGCAGCGCAAGCGGCTCGTGCAGGGCCTGATCGTCCCAGCTCGTCTCATTATAGGGGTGCAAGAAGAGGTGGCTGTGGCCTTCAATCATCCCGGGCATGACCGTCTCGCCCGGCAAATCGATCACGCGCGCCCCTGCCGGGGTCGCCAATGCGGGCCCAACGGCCGCAATATGGTCGCCCTCGATCAGAACCGCCCAGCCCGCATGCACGGTGGTGCCGTCGAACACGCGATCGGGGCGTAGCAACAGGGCCGGGCCGGCGGCGACCGCTGGCGGCGCAAGCGCAAGGATCAACGCGATCAGGATCTTCACAGCCGCCCCCTCTTCGCCCGACTGCGCAGGCGATAGCGCGGACAGATCGCATCGCAAACCACCACGGCTCTTGGGACGGCGCCATGCCGGATGATTAAGTTCACATGGGTGGCCCTGCGCGGGTCAAGCTTCGCCGACGGTGCCGCCGGGATGGAATAAAAGTCGCGCCTGCTCGTATATCGGGCATGACCAATTGGGGTTCGAGCGATGCGACCGAGCATGTGCCTGCGCTTCGGCGCTATGCACGCTCGCTGGCGCTCGACCCGGTCGCGGCCGACGATCTGGTCCAGCAGGCGCTGTTGCTCGCCTACGAGAGTCGGGCGAGCTTTAAACCAGGCAGTTCGTTGCGCGCCTGGCTGTTCGCCATCCTGCACAACCAATTCATCAGCGGCCGACGCCGCGCCGGTGTGGAACAGCGCGCCTTGAGTGAGATCGCCCGCCGCAATGAAGAGGCTGTCGAGAGCGGCGCCGAGCATGCGGCGCTTCTGCGTGAGACGGCGGATCGCTTTGCGGCCCTCCCCGAAGGGCAACGATCCGCGCTTCATCTGGTCGCCATCGAAGGGCTGTCCTATCAGGAAGCCGCCGCCACGCTCAATGTCGCGGTCGGCACGATCATGTCACGCCTGAGCCGTGCGCGGGCGACACTACGCGAGGCAGCAGACCGCGTGACGCACAACCGACTGCACATCGTGGGAGGCAAGGATGTATCCTGAAGCCGTGAGCGCATTAGAGCTGGACGCTTATCTGGACGGCGAGCTGGAGCAGAGCCGTTGTCTTGCGGTCGAGGAATATCTCTCCCGCAATCCGGAAGCCGCCGCACGGATGATGGCCGATTTCAGTCGGCGCACGGCGCTGCGGCTGAGCCAGCCGCATTTGGCGGACCGGGCCGATCTTGCCGCGGCAGCCGCGCAGCTCGACGTTGGTATGCGCACACCAACGCGGCCGCTCACGCACTTTCTGGGACGCCGCAAGTGGATGAGCGGGTTTGCCGCGGCGGCCGCAGTGGCAGCGCTGGTCGTGATCCCCAATGCGCCGATCGCGCGGGCCGGGCCGCCTACCTATGTCGGCGACGCGATCCAGGCCTATCATACCAGCCTGCTGCGCGCGGACATGCCCTCGCAGCTCGAAACGCCGCGTTTCGATGCGCACGATGTGCAGCGCTTCACCCGCATTCGTGTCCCCGTCATCCCGTCGGGCTGGCGCGTGACCGACGTGCAGCTCTTTCCGTCGGAAGAGGGCCCAGCACTGCAGCTCATGGTACGAATACCGGACGGCTCCACCGTGTCGCTCTTCGCCGTGCGCACGCCCACCCACGCGCCTGACCAGCCCGCCACCATCCAGAAGGGCCGGACGACCGTCGCCTACTGGCGCAATGGCGACATGGCCTATGCATTGACCGGCGTCGATGCACCGGCCGCGCTGGACTTGGCGGCGAAGGATTTGGCCGACAATGGGCTTGGCTAGACGTTGAGCACGATGATGGTCACCCCGCCGGTGGCGCTCAAGGCGGGCGAGGCGGCACCCCTGTTCGTGGGGGCTACCCTTGGCGGAAATGCGAAATTTCATTTCGACACGGCAGCGGGCTGCCCGACCGTGCTGCTGTTTCTTGGCAGCGGTCGATCCGCGCAGACCGCGGCCGCGCTGGCGTTGCTCGGCCGCCATCGCGCCACGTTCGACGACCGTCAGGCGCGCTTCTTCGGCGTCACCGTCGATCCGGACGACGCGGGCAGCGGACGGATTGCGCGGCAATTGCCCGGGATCCGCTGGTTTCTGGATTATGATGGCGCGATATCGCGCGCCTATGGCGCGGCTGAGTTGACGCCCAGCGGCACGCGGTTGGCGCCATGCTGGTTCCTGCTCGACGCGATGCAGCGGATCGTCCAGCGTGCCGACTTGGCTGATGGGCCGGCGCTATTCGCGACGCTTGCCCAAATGATCGAGTCGACGACCGAACCGACCAGCGCGCCGGTGTTGATCATACCCCGCTTGTTCGAGCCGGATCTGTGCCGGACGCTGATCCAGCAATATGAACAACATGGCGGATCCCGATCCGGCTTCATGCGCGAGGAGAACGGCCAAACAGTCGCCAAGTTCGACGACGCCTTCAAGCGCCGCGACGATTACCATATTCGCGACGAAGGCTTTCGCGCGATGCTGCGCGAGCGATTGGTCCGGCGATTGCTCCCCCAGATCGAAAAGGCCTTTCAGTTCCGCGCAACACGGGTCGAGCGCTGGATGGTCGCCTGTTACGACAGCGCGAGCGGCGGCTTCTTCCGGCCGCATCGCGATAATACGACCGCCGGCACGGCGCACCGCCGCTTCGCCTGCACAATCAATTTGAATGCGGACGAATATGAGGGAGGCGAGCTGCGCTTTCCGGAGTTCGGCCCAAGCACCTATCGCGCTCCCACCGGCGGCGCCGTCATCTTCTCTTGTTCGCTCCTGCATGAGGCAACGCCGGTCACGCGCGGCAAGCGTTATGCCTTCCTGCCCTTCTTCTATGACGATGCCAGCGCCAGACTGCGCGAGCGCAACCAGACACGGATGGCGCCGGAGTTGGCAGGGTATCGCATGGACGGACCAAGCGACGACGACCGCGGCACGCCTAAACAACTGGCGTAATCACTTGACAGGCTCGACCTCAGTCGGCTGCGGCGGCTCGCGACCGGCGAAGCAGATCGGCAATAGGCACGCCAGAAGCGCTCTCGACCCGTTCCAGGCCTAGCCATTGCGCCGTCACGGCGAGTTCGGACGATAGGCGCTCCGGCATGTCCGACGGCGCGGTCGCTTCGCCATGGGCGCTCTGAACCAGCAACCGGCCGGTCTGCCGATCCGCCTTCAAATCGACGCGGGCCGCGATCTGCCCATCCAGCAGGAAGGGCAGCACATAATAGCCATGGATACGCTTTTCCGCAGGCACGTAGATTTCGATGCGGTAGCGAATGCCGAACAGCCGCTCTGCGCGCGATCGCTCCCAAATGAGCGGATCGAACGGCGCCAACAGCGCCTGCCCGGCGCTACGGCGGGGTTTGCGCGCGTCCGCGTGCAGGTAAGCGGGCTGGGTCCACCCACGCACGCGAACCGGCTGCAGCCGCCCCGCTTCGACCAGCTCGGCGATACGGGGATGCGCGTCCTCTGGCTTCAGCCGAAAATAGTCGCGCAGATCGGTTGCCGTGGCGATACCGAGCGCGCGCGCCGATCGTTCGATCAGATCGCGATGCGCCTCTGCCTCTTGCGGGGTCGGCGTGTCCCGCACGGCCGCCGGCAATACGCGTTCCGACAGATCATAGACGCGCTCGAAACTGCTGCGCCGTGTCTGCGTCATGATGCGGCCTGACCAGAACAGATATTCCAGCACTCGTTTCGTCTCGCTCCAGCCCCACCATCCGCCGGGACCGCGTGTCTCCGCTATGTCGGACGCTGCGAGCGGTCCGTCGGCCGCAATGCGGGAGAACATGGCGGCTGCTTCCGGCGCGCGATCCGAGGCAAAGGGCTTCAGATTGGCCCATATGCCGGTGCCCCGCGCCGCGCGCTCCATCCGCCAGCGCAGCAGCGGCTGCAGATCCCATGGCAGCAGGGACGCTTCATGCGCCCAATATTCAAACAGCCGGCGCTTGCTCTTCGCACCCCAGGCGGCCTGATCGAGCAGGTCGCGCGGATAGGCGCCGAGCCGCGAGAAGAGCGGGAGGTAGTGTGCCCGAACAAGCACGTTGACGCTGTCGATCTGATGCAGGGCAACGCGATCGAGCACGCGCCGCAGATGATCGGGACGAATCGGGCCCTCAGGCCGCGCATGGCCGAAACCCTGCGCCGCCAGCGCGATCCGCCGGGCCTCTGACGGGGAAAGCGTGTCCGTCAGCTTTCCTCATCCTCCTGCTCGGTCATTTCCATGAACGTCCGTGCGGCCTCCCGATCAGCCTCATCCTCGAACGCGACATCCAGATCCGGCGCGCCGCCCAGCATGTACAGCAACGCCCACATGGCAAAGCGCCGGCCGCTATCCTGCTCCATACCGAGATCGACACGCATCCGATCGATCCCCGCGATCAACGCAGATTGGGGCACGCTCGAAAGGTCGTCCGTGCCGAAATAGCGGCGCAGCTGATCGTCAAAGTCCATGGCATCGCTTAGGCCGCCGCAGCGCGCCCGCCAAGCGTCCTGCGCCGCGTAGCGCCGTCGCCCTCATGCGAGCGTGTTCAGCAGGAGGGATCGGTGCTGCCGCGTATCTTGAGGGAATAGTCCATCGAGCGGCGGAAACCGACGCTATGCTCGGCCTGACGATAATAAGGATCGGTCAGCATATCGACGGCCGCTGCCGCCATCGCCGCCTTCGGCTGATGAATGGTGGTAAGCTGCGGCCAGGCCAGGCGCGACGTGGGCGCATCGTCGAACCCGCCGATCGCGAGTTGTTGGGGAACGTCGAGATGATGTTTCATTGCGATCATCAACACGCCCAATGCCATGTCGTCGTTACTGGCGAAGATCGCGGTCGGCGGCTCGGGCGAGGACAGCATCTGCTCGCCCAGTTCGACACCGGAGCGAACCGAAAAGTCCCCCTCCATGACCAGGCTTGCTTCCACCGGCAGGTCTGCCGCCACCATCGCCTCGACGAAGCCGGCATAGCGTTTACGCGATGCGCTGTGGGCCGGATCCCCCTTGATGAACCCGATCCGGCTGTGGCCGCGCGAGATCAGATGGCGCGTCATTTCGGCCGCGGCGGCCTGTTCGTCCATGCGCACATAGCCTGAACGATCTTCGGCACCGCTTGGGGAGATCCGGACATAGGGGATCTGGGCGGCGTCCAGAATGTCGAGCACTCTCGCATCGTCGCATAAGGGCGGCGTCAGCATCACGCCGTCCAGGCGCAATGTTTTGACGCTCTCGGTCAGGTCACGCGCCCAATGCGGATCGGATCGATCGATCGGCTCGATGAGCAGATGATAGCTGCGTTCGCGGCAGCGCTTCAGCGCCCCCAATTGCACGTCGGCGGCATAGCCGGAGCCGGGATCGTCGGTGAGGAAGCCCAGCAGATAGGATCGCGAACTCGAAAGGCTGCGTGCGAAGGCGTTCGGCCGGTAATCGAGCTCGCGCACGATCCGCAGCACCTCTTCGCGCTTGTCGGCGCGGACATGCGCTTCGCCATTGATGACCCGCGACACGGTCTTGGCGGAAACTCCCGCCCGCGCTGCGACATCCTTAATCGTTACTACCGTCAAAACCCGCTTCCTCGGCACCGCCGCGCAAAGGCGGCCACTCCCAGATAACATCCCGCCGGCAACGCCAACGATGCGGCAAGCCCCAGCTGGTCGGCAAGCATCCCGGTGAGCAATGGGACGATCGCCCCGCCCACCACAGCCATGCACAATAACGTCGCTCCTGGCGTGGCAAGCCGTGGATCGGCCGGCAACGCCAGTACATAGATTGTCGGGTACATGATCGAGTTACACAGACCGACCGCCAAGAGGGCAAGGCCGGCGCCGATGCCCTGCACCGTCGCTGCCAGCAATGTGAGCAGCGCCGCGCCAACGGCCGCCCCCATCAGCATTATCGCAGGCGAAAGGCGCCGCATCGCGAAGGCACCGCATAGACGGCCGATCATCGCACCTGCCCAATAGAGGCTTACCAACCGGGCGGCGGCAACCGAGCCGATACCGAATATCTGCGGCTGAACCAGATAATTGACCAACAACGCCCCGATCGCGACCTCGGCCCCCGTATAGGCGAAGATCGCCAACGCCCCGGCAACAAGGCGACGATCGGCCAAGAGCGTCGTCCAATCCATTCGAACACCGGCGGGTTGGGCAGAGCCGACCGGCGCCAACAGATTACGATGGAGCAGGAATGCCAGCGCCAGCGTCGCCAGCACGCATATGGCGAATAGAAACGGGGGTGCGATATCCATCAAGGCGGCGTGGCGGGCGGCCGTCGGGCTCTTGAGGATGAACGCCGCACCGACCAGCGGCGCAGCCACGGTGCCGACCGAATTGAACGCCTGCAGCAGATTGAGGCGCGAAGCCGCCCCGCCGGCGCCGCCGACAACGGCCACGACCGTGTTGGCGGCGATCTGCAGAAAAGTGATGCCCGCGGAGAGGGACAGGAGGGAGAAGAGCAGTAGCGCGTAACTATGGAGACCATGGGACCACAGGAACAGTCCGCAGGACAGGGTCATGATGGTGAGCCCGACCACCGCTGAGCGCATATAACCGATCCGGATGATCGTCATGCCGATCGGGAGGGCGAACAGCAGATAGGACAGGTGAAAGGCCAGCTGGACCAGCAACGCGCGGGCGTAATCGAGCCCATAGACCAGCGTCATACGCGGCACGAACAGGCTGATCAGCGAAGAAAGGAACCCGCCAACGAAGAAGACGCCGATCGACAGGCGGAACAGCCGCGCAGCGATCAGATCGGTATTTGCCGCGGCAGCCACCGTCTTTTCTTAGCCGACAGGACGCCACACGCAACCCCGTCCGATCTGACTTGACATCGATGTCTAAATCGAACGATATTGTGCCAGATCCCGCCTCTCTGGGATCTACCCCTACTCTCCGGCCGGCATTCCGCCGAGAGAGCTGACGGCCGCCAGGGCGAATGCCCGGTGGCCGTTTTTTTGCCTCTTTTTATACGCTTGTCGGTAAATTTTGACGCGATCGGCAGCTCGAGGCCTGCCAATTCGGACGAGAAACCTTGATACCGCTAACATCTCAGTCTTTGACATCGATGTCGCCTGTGATAATTTTGCCGGCAAGCAGGAACACACTGCTTCGAAAAATGAAACCGGTGCCATGGGAACGGCACCGCACAAAGGGAGGTATCATGAAAGGCTTCGGGCTAACCTCGGCGCTCGCGCGCTCGGCTTCGGCAATCGCGATCGTTACTTGTCTAATTGTACCAAGCCTGGCGCAGGCGCAGACCGCCTCCGGCAGTCCGACCGACGCGCAGCCGACCGCGGTCGCACCGGCGACAGCACAGGCGACGCCCGCGGAAGCTGCGGGTGGCGGCACAGCCGACGAAGTCGTCGTCACCGGCATCCGTGCATCGCTGGAACGATCGATTGCCATCAAGCGCAATTCGACCGGCGTCGTCGACGCGATCTCTTCCCAGGACATCGGCAAATTTCCCGACACCAATCTGGCTGAATCGCTGCAGCGCATCACCGGCGTTTCGATCAACCGAGTCAACGGTGAAGGTGCAACCGTCACGGTGCGCGGCTTCGGCCCACAGTACAATCTGGTGACGCTGAACGGGCGGCAATTGGCCGCTGCGAACATCACCGTCGTCGGTGGTGACCAGAATGGCGACAGTGCGGGCGGTTTCGATCGATCGTTCAACTTCTCCAATCTTGCATCCGAAGGCGTGAAGACGCTGGAAGTCTATAAGACCGGTCGCGCAGCGATTCCGACCGGCGGCATCGGCGCGACGATCAATGTCGTCAGCCGGCGGCCGCTGGACGGCCAGGAAGGCGGCCTTACCGGCAGTATCGGCGGCAAAGCGTCCTACGACACCAGCGCCGACGATTGCGTGAAGTGCGGATCGAAGGTGACACCCGAAGTCTCGGCCGTCCTCAATTGGACGAACACCGAGCAAACCTTCGGCGTGTCCGTGTTCGGCAGCTACCAGAAACGCAACTTCTCGGTACCCAGCGTCGCCAATAATGGCTGGAATATCGTCCCGATCGCCGACTTCATGAATACCGGCGGGCCTTACATCAACAGCTCGACTGTGGTGAAGAATGCGCCGACCAGCGGCTATGTCGGCATCCCCGACGATTTCCGGTACCACTTCTCCGAAGATCGGCGTGAGCGGATCAACGGCCAGGGATCGGTCCAGTGGAAGCCCACCGATACGCTGCTGATCACCGGCGACGTGCTCTATGCCCAGGACAAGCAGTCGGAACGCCGTTCCGACACCTCCAACTGGTTCAACCGACCGTTCGACCAGGTCACCTTCAACAGCAATCCCGGCGTCGCCACCGCTATCTTCCTGCACGAGATCGAGCAGGGATCGACCAAGGATAGCGGTGCGGAGCAAGCCTATCGCGCGCAGAAAGGCACGGTGAAGGACTTCGGCTTGAATGCAAAATGGGACGTTTCCGATCGTTTCACGATTTCCGCCGACGCGCATGTCAGCACCGCATCGAGCTCGCCCGACAATCCCAACGGCGTCAGCTCGACCGCGGTCGCCATCAGCTCGCCTATCCTGTCGGAATATGGACTGGATCAGAGCACGGGTTTCCCGCAGCAGCAGATCTCGTTCAACGATTCCGCCAAGGGCAACAATAACGGCGTCTGGGACGAAGGCGATCTCGCTACCCAGCAGAACCGCCAGTTTGCATCGTGGCAGCACCAGAATCTGAAAGAAGGCCGGATCGATGCCGGCTGGGATTTCGGCAACGGCGCTCGCTTCGATTTCGGCGGCGACTATCGCAAATCGAAGGTCACCCAGCGGCAGTTCAACACCATCCAGACGCTGGGCGACTGGGGCAACGCCAATCCGCGCGACGTGATCCAATATGCGCCGGGCCAGGTCTTCGAATTCTGCACCGCCTGCCAGTTCCACCATAACGATCCCAAGGCGAGCGGCGCGGGGCTGATCGGCTGGCGTACCGAAGACGCGACGAAATTGTATAACAGTCTGTTCGATGCCTATCAGAAACTTGGTCACAACATCCGCATCGACGCGAACAACAATAATCGCGTGAATGAGAATATCGCCGCCATCTATGGCCAGTTCACGTGGAAGGGCCAGTTCGGCAATATGGACGCCACGCTGGTGGCCGGCGCACGCTACGAGCGCACGACCGTCCACTCGACCTCGCTCCAGACAATCCCAACCGCCCTGGTATGGCAGGCAGATAATGACTTCACGATCCTGCAGTCAGCGGATCAACAGCCCATTTCAGCCAAGGGCAAATATAACAATCTGCTACCGTCGATGGATTTCCAGCTCAACTTCACGTCCAATCTGATCGGCCGCTTCTCGTTCAGCAAGACGATCTCCCGGCCCAATTATGGCGATCTGTTCGCCGCGACCACGGCAGCCCCTCCGGGCCGGCCGACGACGCTTGGCGGCACAGCCGGCGGCAATGCACATAATGCCGACCTGCAACCGCTGATTTCGGACAATTTCGACCTTTCACTTGAATGGTATTTCAAGCCGGGAAGCTATGTCTCAGGCGGCTTCTTTGAGAAGCGTGTGCAGAACTTCATCGGCAACAGCCTGGTCAGCCAAAATCTGTTCGGCCTGCGCGATCCAACCGCAGCGACACCCGGTAGCCGTTCGGGCACTGCCAAAACGGCCTTGCAGGGCCTGGGCTACGATCTCAGCGACGTGAACTTGTTCACCTACACCGCGCTGCTGCAGCAGAATAACAACAACACCGCGGCCGCCACATCGATCTTCAACCAAAATTACAATGCAAGCACGCGATCGCTCAATCAGGCGTTCGTCGACTCCACGTTGGCGGCGGTCGATATTGCGGGCGATCCCAACGATCCGTTGGCAGATTTCCTGGTCAGCACCCCCATCAACAATAAGAATGCCAAGATCTGGGGCTTCGAACTGGCAGGGACCTATTTCCTCGGAAATACGGGCTTTGGTATCGCGGCGAGCTACACGCTCGTGCGCGGCGACGTGAAGGCGGATGTGAATGCGGACCCGACCGCCAACCAGTTCGCGCTGATCGGCCTCAGCGACACGTACAACATCACGGGCATCTATGATAAGAACGGCATCTCGGCCCGGATTGCCTACAATTACCGCAAGAAGTTCCTGACGGAGCTCAACCGCGGCGGCAGCCACAATCCTGTCTTCGCAGCCCCTTATGGCACGCTCGATGTGAACGTCAGCTATGACATCACCCCGCATCTGGCCATATCCTTCGAAGGGATCAACCTGACCGAGGAAGGTATCCGTACCTACGGGCGTGACAAGGTCCAGACCTTCTTCCTGCAGGAAGGTTCGGCACGCTATCTGCTGGGGGCGCGTTTCAAATTCTGAAGCGCCGCGACGGATGTTCAAAGGGGAGGCCGCTGTTCGCAGCGGCCTTTTCTTTTGGCGTCACATACAGAAGCCCGGAAACGGCAATGCGGCCGCGCGTTATCCCATTAATGCAAGGAGATGGACGATGCCCCGCGGCGACAAGGACGCTTATACGGATAAGCAGAAGCGCAAGGCCGGACATATCGAGGAAAGTTACGAAGAGCGTGGCGTCCCCAAGAAGACCGCTGAGGCGCGCGCGTGGGCAACGGTGAACAAGGAATCCGGAGGCGGCAACAAATCTGGCTCCGGGCGCGGCAAGCCCGACAATCATTCGGCCTCTTCCCGCGGCGGCCGTGCGAATAAGTCGGGTTCGCCCGAGCAAAGATCAGCCGCAGCCCGCAAGGGCTGGGTCACGCGGCGCAAGAACCAGGGAAAATCATCGTAACCGCTGACGCGTAGCAAGCGGTGAAGATCGCAACCTATAACGTCAACGGCGTAAACGGCCGGCTGCCCGTGCTGCTGCGCTGGCTTGCCGAGGCGCAGCCGGACGTCGTCTGCTTGCAGGAGCTGAAGGCGCCTGACGACAAGTTCCCGGAGCAAGCGATCCGCGAGGCCGGCTATCAGGCGATCTGGCACGGCCAGAAAAGCTGGAACGGCGTTGCCATTCTGAGCCGGATCGGAGCGATCCATGAAACCATGCGCGGCTTGCCGGACGATCCCACCGATCAGCAGAGCCGCTATATCGAGGCGGCCGTCAACGGCATCCTGATCGCAGCGCTGTATCTCCCCAACGGCAACCCAAAGCCGGGCCCGAAATTCGACTATAAGCTACGCTGGTTCGATCGTCTGATCGATCATGCGGAGACGCTGGCAACGAGTGGACTGCCCGCTATCCTGGCGGGCGACTTCAACGTGGTGCCGACCGAGCGTGACGTCTACAAACCTGAACGGTGGATGGATGATGCGCTGTTCGCGCCGGAGGCACGGGCGGCCTACTTCCGCTTGCTGGAACAGGGTTGGACCGACGCGTTACGCACATGTCACCCGACCGAGACCATCTACACATTCTGGGATTATTTCAGGAACGCTTACGGCCGTAATGCCGGCCTGCGGCTCGACCATATCCTATTAAGCCCGGCCTTGGCGGAGCGGCTGAAGGAGGCCCAGGTCGATGCCCAGGTCCGCGGCTGGGAGAAGACCAGCGACCACGCGCCGGTCTGGGTCAGATTGCGCAACTAGCACCCAATTGGGCGCAAAAGTCTGATCATCCGCCGTCCAACTAAGGTATAGCCGCGCCATCTGTATGTTTGTGCACACGCCCGATATCCCCACACTGCGACTATGCAGCCTGCTGGCAACGCTATCCTACGCGACCATCTTCCTTGTGCTGTGGGCGCGGCGGCGAAACGAAACCTACCTGCTTTATTGGGGGATGAGTTCAGCTCTGTACGCGGCCGGCCTGCTCGGTTTCGAAACGCTGAATGCGCTCTATGCGCCGATCGGCGCGGCGCTGAATTACGGGATCGTTGCCCTATCCGATTTTCTGCTGCTGATGGGCATGCGGCGCTTCGACGGGAAACGCCCATTCGCCCTCTGGATGACGGTGCCGATCCTCGGTTCCATGATCGGCGTCGCCTTGCCGCTAATGGCCATAGCCGATCCTGCGGCCGCGCTCATGACAAGCCACATCACCGGCGCGCTGGCGCTGGGCGGCTGCATGGTTATTTGCGCCTGCGCTATCCTGCTTAGCGGCGATCGCGAGACCGGTACGCCGCGCAAGATCGTGGCCTTCGGCATGCTGCTCTACGGCCCGACCTACCTGCTTTCGATCTGGATCGAAATACGGGGACCGCTCGGTGCCGGCATGCTCGACCTGCTTCCCATGCTGCAGGATCAGGTGCTCCTGGGGGTCCTTAACCTTGGCCTGCTGGCAACGCCGTGGGAACGAGCGCTGCGCGAGGTGACCGACGCCGCCTACCGGGATCCGCTGACCGGTGCCTGGAACAGAACGGCATTCAAGCAGCAGGAAGCAGCGCTGGCGCTCCCGCAGAACAGCCTGTTCTTGATCGACATCGATCATTTCAAGACGATCAACGATACCTATGGCCATGCCGCGGGCGATGCCGTGCTGACCACCTTCGCCGCGCGGATCGAGGCGGTGGCACGGGCGCGCGACGGCATGTTCGTGCGCTTGGGCGGCGACGAGTTCGTGCTGGTCGCCCCCACGGCCGACGACACCGATGCGCTGGCGCTGGCGGAGCAGGTGCGAACCGTGCCCGATCTGACGGGCTCCGGCCTGCCCCGCTATTCGCTGTGCATCGGGCTTTCCCGCGTCCACGGAGGAGAGACGACGCTTTCCTTGGCAATGGCCCGGGCGGACCGTTCGCTCTACCGGGCCAAGGCCGCCGGCCGTGATCAGGTCGCGGCCTAGTCGAACAGGCTGGAGACCGAGCTCTCGTCGGAGATGCGCTTGATCGCCTCGGCCAGCAGCGGGGCGATCGGCAGCAGGCGGATCTTGCTGGAATCGCGCACGGCATCCAGCGGCTGGATCGAATCGGTGATAACCAGCTCGGTCAGTTGCGATCCTTCGACCCGCGCGACCGCGCCGCCCGAAAGCACGCCATGCGTGACGTAAGCCACCACATCTTCCGCACCCGCCTCACGCAGTGCGGCGGCGGCATTGCACAACGTGCCGGCGCTATCGACGATGTCGTCGACCAGGATGCAAAAGCGCCCCTCGACATCGCCGATAATGTTCATGACCTCGCTTTCGCCCGGCTTTTCACGCCGTTTGTCGACGATCGCCAGCGGCGCATTGGCGAGCCGCTTGGATAGGGCGCGGGCGCGGACGACACCGCCGACGTCGGGCGAAACGACCATCAGGTTGCGCTTGCCGAAGCGGGCCTGGATATCGGCCGAAATGACGGGCGCAGCGTAGAGGTTGTCCGTCGGGATATCGAAGAAACCCTGGATCTGGCCCGCGTGAAGATCGACTGACAGCACGCGATCCGCGCCGGCGACAGTGATGAGGTTGGCCACGAGCTTGGCCGAGATCGGCGTGCGCGGCCCGGGCTTACGATCCTGCCGAGCGTAGCCGAAATAGGGAATGACCGCCGTGATGCGCTTGGCCGAAGCCCGTCGCAGCGCATCGATGCAGATCAGCAATTCCATAAGATTGTCGTTGGTGGGATAGCCGGTCGACTGAAGCACGAACACGTCCTCTCCGCGGACATTCTCGTGAATCTCGACGAACACTTCCTCGTCGGCAAAACGCCGTACCGAGGCATCGGTCAGGCCGATCTCCAGATAATCGGCGATCGCCGTGGCAAGCACGCGGTTGGCGTTGCCGGTCATCAACTTCATGCGCGGGCTTCCTTTCGAACCGGGCTCCTAGCGGCAGGTCCGCGCGCGGGGAAGAGCCGGCGGGATAAACCGTATACATGGCCTGCGAGAGCTTGGCACAGATGCGTGTCTCTGCCACCAAGGGCGCGGGGAATTCAGGGGGCATAAAGTGACCACGATAACGGCCGGCACATGGACGTATCCGCGCAGCGTCCGCGATCCGCTGCTGGCGGCGGCGGGCCTGCTGCTCGTGTTGTTGGTTGCGGCGTTCGGCCGTCATCTCGGCCAACCACCAGTGGCCATGGGCCCATGGATGACCGTACATCTGCTGACGATCATCCCGGCGGTCCCGCTCGGCGCGGTCATGCTGCTGCGGCCGAAAGGGGATCGCCTCCATCGACTGATCGGCCGTGTCTGGGTGGCGCTGATGATGATCGCCGCGCTGGCGAGCTTCGGCGTGCGCCACCTGACGGGGCATCTCAGCCTGATCCACATCCTGTCGGTCGTCACCCTGCTGGCGCTGCCTCGCGCAATCCTGGATGCGCGTGCGGGCCGGATCGCCCGTCATCGGCGGACCATGACCATCGTCTACGCGGCCTTGGTAATTGCCGGCTATTTCACGCTGATACCCACACGGACGCTGGGTGGATTCCTGTTCGGCTGAGCACGAAGCACGGCTGGCACAGGCCGCGTAGAAGCGGCTAAGGGCACAGGATGACCATCGTTGTGACCCGTTTCGCGCCCTCCCCCACCGGACGGCTGCATGTCGGCAATATTCGCGCCGCGCTGCATAACATGCTGTGGGCCCGCAAACATGGCGGCCGCTTCCTGCTCCGGCTCGACGATACCGATCTGGCACGATCGACCGAAGCCTATGCCGACGCGATCCATGCCGATCTCCACTGGCTGGGCTTGGCGCCGGACGCTGCCTTCAAACAGTCCGAGCGGTTCGCCTTATACGAGGCGCGGTTCGATGCTTTGCGCGCTGCGGGCCGGGTCTACCCGGCGTATGAAAGCAGCGAGGAATTGGAGCTGAAGCGCAAGATCCTGGCGGGACGCGGTCTGCCCCCGATCTACGATCGCGCTGCATTGGCGCTGACCGACGCGGATCGCGCAGCGCTGGAAGCCGATGGCAAGCGCCCGCACTGGCGGTTCAAGCTGGATCATGATGCGACGATCACCTGGAACGATCTGATCCGCGGCCCGCAGCATCTGGATCCCAAATTGCAGTCGGACCCGGTGATCCGGCGTGCCGACGGGAGCTGGCTCTACATGCTGCCCAGCGTGATCGACGATATCGACATGGGCGTCACGCACATCGTGCGCGGCGAGGACCATGTCACCAATGCCGGCCTGCAGCTGCAGATGTTTGAAGCGCTCGGCGCGCCCGCACCCGCCTTTGCCCATGAGGCGCTTTTGGTCGGCAGCGAAGGCAAATTGTCGAAGCGTCTCGGCTCGCTCGGCGCAGATGCGTTCCGCGAAGACGGGATCGAGCCGTTGGCGCTCAATGCGCTGCTGGCACGGATCGGGACCAGCGATCCGGTCGAGGCGGTCGCCGACATGACGCCCTTGATCGAAGGCATCGATTTCGGCCGCTTCGGCCGGGCGCCGGCGCGCTTCGACATGGAAGAACTGCGCACGCTGAACGCGCGCACGATCCATATGATGGATTTTGCGACAGTGCGGCACCGCCTGCCGCTGGGGATGAGCGAAGCCTTGTGGCTGGCGGTCCGGCCGAACCTGGATAAGATCGACGACGCCGCAGCCTGGCTGCAGGTCGTGGAGCATCGCATCGATTGCCCCGCGATTGATCCGGCCGATCGGGACTATCTGCAGGCCGCCGCCGAAGCGGCCGGCAAGATCGAATGGAACGAGGATCCCTGGCACGCCCTGACTGGCTTGCTGAAGGCGCAGACCGGCCGGAAGGGCCGTGCCTTGTTCCTGCCGCTCCGTGTGGCGCTGACCGGCCAGGAGCATGGCCCGGACATGAAGGCGTTGCTGCCGCTGATCGGTCGTGAGCGTGCTGCCGAGCGTTTGGCGGCCGCTGCCATCGCCTAGGGCTGGCAACCAGCCCGGTCTGCGATTATCTTGGGTCCATGGCTTTCTTCCCCCGCCCGGCCCATCCCCGCGCCGTACTGGCCGACGTCCGCCGGCTGTGGGCGACGAGTACGCGTCGCTACAAGCTCGTCTTCGGCACAGCCGCGATCGCGGTGACGTCGCTGTTGGTGACCATGTTCGTGGTGGAATCGCGGTGGGGCGTGATGCCGGAAGGTCCGCAGATCGTCTATGCCGCCGACTGGCCGGTTAGCCGCACCGATGCGGAGATCAAGGATCAGCAGCGCAAGGATGCGATGGAAAATCGCAAGTTGGCCGATGAACGCCGCCATCAGTGGCAGAAGCTGGACAAGAGCCTCGAGAGGCTCGGCCTCTGACCCAGGACGCGCGGTTCATGGCCGCCGCGATCGCGCTCGCTGAGCGCGGACGTGGGCGGACCGCGCCCAATCCGAATGTCGGTTGCATCATCGTCCGGGACGGCAGAGTCATCGGACGCGGCTGGACCCAGCCTGGCGGGCGCCCCCATGCCGAGGCAATGGCATTGGCGCAGGCCGGAGCTTCTGTCGAGGGCGCGACCGTCTACGTAACGCTGGAGCCCTGCGCGCATCACAGCATCCGCGGGCCGGCATGTTCCGACCTGCTGGTCGCCGCCAAACCAGCCCGCGTGGTGGCCGCGATCGTAGACCCCGATCCGCGGACCGCAGGCGCAGGCTTTGCCCGGCTGCGTGGCGCCGGCATCACGGTCGTCGAGGGTGTACTCGCGGAGGCGGCACGGCGGAGCATGGCCGGCTTCCTGATCCGTCAGGCGCAAGGTCGGCCGAGGGTGACGCTCAAGCTGGCGATGTCGCTCGACGGCATGATCGCACGAGCGAACGGCGAGAGCCGCTGGATCACCGGCGCGGCGGCCCGCGCGCACGGCCATCTCGAACGCAGCCGCCATGAGGCGATCCTGGTCGGGCGCGGCACGGTGGAGGCAGACTCGCCGCGGCTCGACGTGCGACTGCCGGGGCTGGAGGAACGGTCGCCCCGACGCATACTTTTATCATCGTCATCCGGTCCAAGTGCGTGGGAGGCGATCACGGCCCCGTCCGAAATTGCAGCGCTCGCAGGCGTCGATCACCTGATGGTCGAGGGTGGCGCCCAGACGGCGGCTGCCTTCCTGCGGACCGACCTGGTCGACCGACTGCTTCTCTATCGTGCGCCGATCCTGATCGGCGCGGGCAGGCCGGCGCTGGGAGATATTGGGCTGAATTCGCTTGCCGAGGCGCATGGCCGATGGAAAATGACCGACAGCCGGATGCTTGGCATCGACCGGCTCGAAGTCTACGAGCGCGCTTAGCCCTCATCAGGAAAGGTTGTTCGACTTTTCCGCCCCGGTGAGGCGCAGAGGAAGATATGTTCACGGGCATCATCACCGATATCGGCCGGATTACCGGCGTGGAGCATCGCGGCGACCTGCGGCTGCGGATCGCCACCGCCTACGATACGGCCAGCATTGATCTGGGCGCTTCGATCGCCTGCTCCGGCGTGTGCCTGACCGTCGTCGACAAGGCGCCGGGCTGGTTCGCCGTCGAAGTATCGGCCGAAACCCTGTCGCGCACGGCCGGATCCTGGCAGGAGGGCACCCCGCTGAACCTGGAGCGTGCCCTGCGGGTTGGCGACGAGCTCGGCGGTCATATCGTGACCGGCCATGTCGATGGTGTCGGAACTGTGGTCGAGGTGCTGCCCGAGGGCGACAGTACGCGCGTCGTGGTGGAGGCGCCACAGGCGCTCGCCCCCTATATCGCGGCGAAGGGCTCCGTTGCGCTCGACGGCATCTCGCTGACCGTGAACGAGGTGTCGGACCTTGCCGGCGGCGGCGTGCGGTTCGGCCTCAACATCATCCCGCATACGCAGCAGATGACGACTTGGGGCGACATCGCGCCGGGCCGGCAGCTCAATATCGAAATCGACGTGTTGGCACGCTATCTGGGCCGCATGGAACAATTGCGCCCGAGGATCGCGCATGTCGACTAATCCCAACGTAGCGCGTCTGCGCCACGCTTTCCTCTCGACCCCAGAAGAGGTGATCGAAGAGGCGCGCAACGGGCGTATGTTCATCCTTGTCGACGATGAGGATCGGGAAAATGAGGGCGACCTCATCATCCCGGCGCAGATGGCGACTCCGGACGCGATCAATTTCATGGCGACGCATGGCCGCGGCCTGATCTGCCTGGCGCTGGCCAAGACCCGCGTCGAGCAACTCGGCCTGCCGCTGATGAGCCGGCACAACGGCACGCGCCACGAGACCGCCTTCACCGTCTCGATCGAGGCGCGCACCGGCGTGACGACCGGTATTTCCGCGGCCGATCGCGCGCGCACCATCGCCGTCGCCATCGATGCCGCGAACGGCCCGGAAGAAATCGTCAGCCCGGGCCATGTCTTCCCGCTGGTTGCCCGCGAAGGCGGGGTGCTGGTGCGCGCCGGGCATACCGAAGCGGCGGTGGACGTCTCGCGTCTGGCCGGGCTCAATCCGTCCGGTGTGATCTGCGAGATCATGAATGACGATGGCAGCATGTCGCGGCTCGACGACCTCGTCGCCTTTGCCCAGCGCCATGGCCTCAAGATCGGCACGATCCGAGACCTGATCGCCTATCGCCGCCGCCATGACCACTTGGTCGAGAAGCGCGCCACGACCCGGTTCACCAGCCGGTGGGGCGGCGAGTGGAACGCAATCAGCTTCTACAATAAGGCTACGGGCGACGAGCAGGTGGCACTGGTCAAGGGCCAGGTCGATCCGAGCAAGCCGACCTTGGTGCGCATGCATGCCCAGGCCTTGTTCTCCGATATGTTTGGTGAGGAAGGGCCGCGCGCCGGCATGCTGGCGCGTTCGATGGAGATTATCGGGCAAGAAGGCAGCGGCGTCATCGTCGTGCTCAACAAGCCGATGGTCGGCGGTCTTCTCAGCCAAGTGGTTGCCGCAAAGGGCAGCAGCAACGGCACCCCCGATCCGGAGGAATTGCGCGATTATGGCGTCGGCGCGCAGATCCTGACCGAGCTTGGCGTTCAGGACATGATCCTGCTGACCAATTCGCACCACACGTTGGTCGCGCTCGACGGCTATGGCCTGTCGATTGTGGGCGAACGTCCTATCCCCTGTTCCGAGAAAGAGGCCTGATGGCACGTTTCCTGATCGCCGAAGCGCGATTCTACGCGCATCTCAACGACCTGCTGCTGGAAGGCGCGCGCGCCGCACTGGAAGAGGCTGGCCATAGCCATGAGACGGTGACCGTGCCCGGCGCGCTTGAGATCCCGGCCGCGATCGCAATGGCGGCTGAGACCGGTCGCTATGACGGGTTCGTCGCGCTCGGCGTGATCATCCGCGGCGAGACCTATCATTTCGAAGTCGTCTCCAACGAAAGCGCGCGGGGTCTGATGGCGCTGACGCTCGACGGCATTCCGATCGGCAACGGCATCCTGACCGTCGAGGACGAAGCCCAGGCGCTGGCGCGCGCGCGGCCGACCGAGAAGGATAAAGGCGGCGAGGCGGCCAAGGCGTCGATCGCGATGCTGGACCTGAAGCAGCGATTCGCCTGAATCCACCCGGTGAGTTAGCGACCTCCTGCTGCCATACCCGCTAAATCCGCCTGTCGCGTGGCGGAGAGCGATATGGACCCCAGCCTACGCTGGGGTGACGGCTTCCCCTCCCGCAAGCCATCCGTCATCCCAGCGTAGGCTGGAATCCATTCCGCGGCCAGGCACAAGCGCGGGATAGACGCCAGCCTGTGCCCCGTTGACGCGTTGGGGCGCCGGCGCCCCCCTAGGCCGGCTGCTCGAACGCCGCCGAAATGTCGATCTTCACCTCATCGGATACCAGCGGCAGCACTGCGTTGATACCGAACTCGCTGCGCTTCAGCGTTCCGGTCGCGGTGAAGCCGACCGTGCGCTTGCCCATCATCGTGCCCGCGCCAACGAAGCTCGCTTCAAGCGTGAGCGGGCGGGTGACGCCATGCATGGTCAGCTTGCCGACGATCGTGGCACGGGTGCCGCGGAAGGTCACGCGGTCCGAAACGAACGTCATCGCGGGATATTTGGCGGGATCGAAGAACATCGGCGAACGCAGCTCGTCGGTCAGCTTCTGGACGGGCGTCCAGGCCGTGCCCGTCGGCACGCTGATCGAGACCCGCGTTTCGGCAGGCTTGGCCGGGTTAAGATCCAGCGTTCCCGACGCGTCGCTGAACGAACCGGAATACGGCGTGAAGCCCATGTGCATGACGCTGAAATGGATCTGCGTATGCTTGGGTTCGACGGTGTAATGACCGGGAAGCGCCAGCTTTACGTCCGGCTTGCCGGGCACTTCCTTCGGCATCTGCGCCACGATCGGGGTCGCAACCGCAAGGGCTAAGGCGAAGAAGGTCACGCGCATGATCAGGCTCCCGTTGGAGGCGCATGTGAGTGCGCCTCATTCCGGGCCCGGCTTAATTGAATTCCGCTCACACGGACAGAGGGTGGCTTTACTCTTCGCCCATCCGAAGCGCGGCGATGAAAGCCTCCTGCGGGATGCTGACATTGCCATATTCGCGCATCCGCTTCTTGCCCTCTTTCTGCTTGTCGAGCAGCTTGCGCTTGCGGCTCGCGTCCCCGCCATAGCATTTGGCGGTCACGTCCTTACGCATCGCCGCGATCGTCTCGCGTGCGATCACCTTGCCGCCGATCGCCGCCTGGATCGGGATCTTGAACAGATGGCGGGGGATCAGATCCTTGAGCCGCTCGCACATGCCGCGCCCGCGCGCTTCCGCGGCGGCGCGGTGGACGATCATGCTCAGCGCATCGACCGGCTCTTCGTTTACCAGGATCTGCATCTTGACGAGGTCACCCTCGCGATAGCCGATCTGGTGATAATCGAAGCTGGCATAGCCGCGGCTGATCGACTTCAGCCTATCGTAAAAGTCGAACACGACCTCGTTGAGCGGCAATTCGTAGGTAAGCTGCGCGCGGCCGCTGACATAGGTCAGGTTCTTCTGGATGCCGCGACGGTCCTGGCAGAGCTTGAGGATCGAGCCGAGATATTCGTCGGGCACATAGATCGTCGCTTCGATCCACGGCTCCTCGATGCTCTCGATCCGGTTCGGGTCAGGCATGTCGGCGGGGTTATGCAGCTCCAGCGTGTGCGCATCCTCGGTCTTCGAATGCGACAGATGGATGTGATAGACCACGGAGGGCGCGGTGGTGATCAGATCCAGATCATATTCGCGCATCAGCCGTTCCTGGATGATTTCCAGGTGCAGCAGGCCGAGGAAGCCGCAGCGGAAGCCGAAACCGAGCGCCGCCGAGGTCTCCATTTCGAAACTGAAGCTGGCGTCGTTCAGCCGCAGTTTGGAAATGCTGTCGCGCAGTTTCTCGAAATCGTTCGCGTCGGTCGGGAACAGGCCGCAGAAGACGACCGGCTGGACCTCCTTGAAGCCGGGCAAAGGCTCGGCCGCAGGCTTCTTGGCATCAGTGATCGTATCACCGACGCGCGTCTCCGTGATTTCCTTGATCTGCGCGGTGATGAAGCCGATCTCGCCCGGCCCGAGATCCGTCAATTGTTCGATCTTCGGCCGGAAGCAGCCGACGCGATCGACCAGATGCTGGGTGCCGCCCGCCATGAAGGCGATCTGCTGCCCCTTCTTGAGCACGCCTTCCATGACCCGCACGAGAATGACGACGCCGAGATAGGGGTCGTACCAGCTGTCGACGAGCATCGCCTTCAGCGGCGCGGTGGCATCACCCTTCGGCGCCGGGATCTTGGCGACGATCGCGTCCAAAATCTCGTCGATGCCGATGCCCGACTTGGCCGAGGCCAGCACCGCCTCCGACGCGTCGAGCCCGATCACTTCCTCGATCTCATGCCGCACCTTTTCGGGTTCGGCCGCCGGCAGATCGATCTTGTTGATGACCGGGACGATCTCATGATCATATTCGATCGACTGGTAGACGTTGGCGAGGGTTTGCGCCTCCACGCCCTGCGCTGCATCGACCACCAGCAGGGCGCCTACACATGCGGCGAGGCTGCGCGAGACCTCGTAGGCGAAATCGACATGGCCCGGCGTGTCCATCAGGTTGAGGACATGCCCCTTCCAGTCGAGGCGCACGGTCTGCGCCTTGATGGTGATTCCGCGCTCCTTCTCGATATCCATATTATCGAGGACCTGCGCTGACATTTCGCGCTCGGAGAGGCCGCCGGTACGCTGGATCAGGCGATCGGCAAGCGTCGACTTGCCATGATCGATATGCGCGATGATCGAGAAATTACGGATCTTGTCGAGGGGAGTCATGGCGCGCGCCTAGCAGGCGCGCGCGCGGGCCGCAAAGGTAGCGATACTCTTCGGCTTTCATCATCCCGGCACAGACGTGAATTCCGGCGTTGTGCCGCCGGCCTTGTCACCCAGGAAAGCCGCGTGGACGCAGCTTAGCCGCGTGACCGTAAGGGGGTTCCTGAAGCGTCATCCCAGCGCAGGCTGGGATCCACGGACCTCACCTCTGGCGCACGGCCCATGGAGAGGGCGTGGACCCCAGCCTGCGCTGGGGTGACGGTATTAAGCTAGAGGATTTGCTTACTTCCCGCCAGACTTGGCCGCCGGACCATCCTCGCCGGAGGTGGCGTCATAGCTGGCCGGCGCCGCACCTGGATCCTTGGCGGCGGCAAGTTCGGCCTTGAGCGCGGCGACTTCGTCGCGCGCGGCGGCGGCCATGGCCTTGACCGCTTCGAATTCCTCGCGGCTGACGAAATCGAAGCCACCGACCCACTGCTTGAACTTTTCGCGGGCATTACCCTCGGCTTCGCGGCCCATGCCCGCCACCGTGCCGGCAAAGCCATTTGCCATCTTCACCAGATCTTCGAAAAATTTGTTCTCGCTCTGCATGGCCGTGACTCCTGAACCGGGTTGAAGGCGAAGTGTGTTAGTCGGCTAAATGGGTGGCGCTTAGACGTTTGGCAAGTTCAGCCGCACGATCGCCGCGTTGAGTGCGGATGCCAGCAGCAACCAGCCGAGATAGGGCAACAGCAATATGCCTGCGGTCGGCTGGATCCGCCAGAAAGTGACGCTTGTCGCCGCCACTGCGCCAAACAGGACGACGATGATGGCGAGGCCGGCACGCGCCTGGTGCAGGCCGAAGAAGACCGGCGACCAGGCCAGGTTGAGCAGCAACTGGATCACGAACAGGCCGATCGCGATATTGCGGAGCGGGTGCTGCGTTTCCAACACGAGGCCGAGCGCCACGCCCATCAGAATGTAGAGCGTGGTCCAGGCGACGGGAAACGCCCAACCCGGCGGCATGAAACTGGGCTTGGCCAGCCGATCGAACCACGGATTGCCATAGCCGGAATTGCTGAGCCAGCCGGACGCCATGCCCAGCAGCAGGATCACGGGAACCGTGATCATCCAGGCGGACAATTTCATGGCGTCTCTCCTCTGGTCGCCGCGAGCAGGAATTCGACATTCCCCTCCGGCCCCGTAATCGGGCTTCGTTCAATCCCCGCAACGACCCAGCCCTCGCCTTCGATCCAGGCGCGCACGTCCTCACACACGCGGGCGTGGACGCCTGGATCGCGCACGACCCCGCCTTTCCCCACTTCATCACGTCCCGCCTCGAACTGCGGTTTGATCAGCGCGATCAGCCGGCCGTTCGGCTTAGCGAACCGGATCGGACGATCGAGCACCTTGGCGAGCCCGATGAAACTGGCGTCGCAGACGATAAGGTCGATCGGCTCGGGGATTTCCGCCTCGGTCAGGTTACGTGCATTGGTCTTTTCCAGCACCACGACCCGATCATCCTGGCGTAGTTTCCAGGCGAGCTGGTTGGTCCCGCTATCGACCGCATAGACGCGGGCCGCGCCACGCGTGAGCAGGACATCGGTAAATCCTCCGGTCGATGAGCCTACGTCGATCGCCACCGCCCCGGTGACATCCCATCCGAAATGCCCAAGGGCATGATCAAGCTTGATGCCGCCCCGCGACACCCAGGGATGATCGCGACCCCGAACATCCAGCGGTGCATCCACCGCAATCTGCTCACCGGCCTTGGCGAGCTTGCGTTCGCCCGAGAAAACGAGCCCGGCCAGGATCAACGACTGGGCGCGAGTGCGACTTTCGACAAGGCCGCGATCGACCAGCAACTGATCCGCGCGGAGACGGGAAACCTTCATGGCGATGATCCTAGCCGATCGCGGCGGTTTGCGCATCGATACTGTCAACAGCCGGTACACCCTTGCCAAGCGCATCATTACCTGATTCAACCAACCTCATTGGTTAGGAGTAGTGGCTGATGATAGCCTGTATCCGCGAAGTGCGTCTGGCCAAGGGGTTAACCTTGCTGGATGTCGCCGCGCGTTGCGATCCCCCGACCACGGCGCAGACGATCGGGCGGCTGGAGACGGGAACGCGCACCGTAAGTGTCGGCTGGCTCAACCGGATCGCCGCCGCGCTGGGGGTTGCGGCAGCCGATCTGGTACAGCTGCCCGCCAAGGCCGAACTGCCGGTGCGCGCGCTACTCACGCGGGACGGCGCGCGGGTGCCGGGCAAGACACTGTCGGCAACACCGCCCCAGCCGGGCCCCGACAGCCTCGTCATCCTGGTGGAACAAGGCGTCGGCGATTATCGGGCGGGCGATGCGATCTGGTGCGAGCAAGTGGAGCGCGACCATTTCACGCGGGCGCTCAATCGGGATGTGCTGGTGCCGCGCCCCGGCGGCCGACTGGCTTTCGGGCGCATGATCGGCATGGATGGCAACAAGCTGCTGCTGCTGCCGCTGACCAGCGGCGCCCGGCAAACCGTCATCGCCGATGCGCCGTGGCTGGCAGTGGCCCGCCGCCTGGTGCGCGAGCTTTAGGACGAAAGCGTCAGCCGGGGTCGCAGGCGCGGTAATCGCCGTCCTGACAGGCCTCGACACGGCGGCGCCACCGCTCCCGCGCACGCTGATAGGCGGCCTGCGCATCGCGATATCGATCCATCGCTGCGGCATTGGTGGCGTTGCGAGAATCGACCCGATCGGCGGCGTTGCGATTCAGCTGTTCGGTGCGGAGGCGATCGGCACGATGCTCGGCATCCTCGTCCTCCGCCTGCGCGAAGGCCGTGGTGGACAGAAGCGCCAGCGCTGCAGCAAGCAAGGTCCGCATGAAGCAGGCCTAAAACACGCCCGCTTGCTCTCCGCTGAATGTCAGATCAGCGATACGCCATCGACGTCGATCAGATCGGCACCGACATAGGTTCCGATCAGCTTCACGCGCTTTTCCACTTCGTCGATTGGCGTACGCCGCAGGTCGAGCGCAAAGCGGCCACCGACATCGCGTCGCAGGTAAAAGCTGCCGCCCTCACGCAGCAGCAGCCCCGTTTCTTCTATTCGCTGTCCGATTTGCATGCGGCGGCCTTACCGCTCCCGCGGCATCGGGCGCCATTGCGAACCGTGCAGCCGCTTCATCGCGCCATGCACTGTTGCAGCGCTACGACAACCTAGAGCAAGCGGCGAGGGAACCATGCCGCCGCCGTCTCGCTTAGCGGCAGGGAGCATGCCGTTCCGCACTGGAGAAATCGTCTTGGAAATCACGCAACTTATTCTCGACGACCATGCCGAACAGCGTCGCTTGTTCGCGATGCTGGACGAGATCGACCGGTCGGACACCGCCGCATTGAGCGCGATTTGGCGCCGGCTGCGCGCGCTGCTCGACACCCATGCCGAGGCGGAGGAGCGTTTCTTCTATCCGGATCTGCTGAAGATCGGCGATGGGGCGGCCGATGCGGACAGCGCCGAGGATGAAACCGAGGACGCGATCGAAGATCATAATGAGATACGCGACACCGGCGCGGCGGTCGACAAAGAGGAGGTTGGTAGCGACGCATGGTTCGCCGCGCTCGATGCGTGCAACAAAGCGAATGGCGATCATATGGCTGAGGAGGAACGGCAAGGGCTGGCCGACTTCCGCCGGCGGGCCGATCAAAGTCTCAGCCATGATCTAGCGGTGCGCTTCGCCGCGTTCGAAGCGGATCATCTGACCGGCGTCCGGCCCGTCAACAAGGATCCCGAAGATTATATCGAGGCCCACTCTTGACCGGCGCGATCTTGCGACAATTTGCGACAAAGTAGTGCTCTGCCCGACAAAGGCTTGCGACAAGCGGGGTCCATTTAGTCCTCAGCGCCGATGATCGGCGTCGATGAGGAGATGAGAGATGAAGAAGTTCCTTCTTGCCGCCGTAGCCGCTTCCGTGGTTGCCGGTCCGGTTATGGCACAGCCTTTCGGCCATAATGATCGTGGCCGCCACGAACAGCGTTGGGACAATCGCGGCCATGACAATCGTGGTCAGTTCAATCGGTACGACAAGCGCAATCAGGTTCAATATCGCAACTGGCGCCGGGGCGAGCGCTTCGACTATCGCTACGCTCGCAACTACCGGGTGATTTCCAGCCCGCGTCATTATCGCCTGCACGACGCGCCGCGCGGCTATCGTTGGGTTCAGTCGGGCAATGATGCGCTGCTGATCGGTATCACCAGCGGCGTGATCGCGTCCGTTCTGGCCAATGCGATCTACTAAGCCACAGCAAGGCCCCGCGGCTGCGAAGCCGCGGGGCCTTCGCTTTGCCGACGTAGCTGCGCTACGGAACCGGCCGTGACCGATCAACCGCACATCCTGCTGATCGACGATGATCGCGATATTCGCGATCCGCTGGCGTCCTATCTCACCAAGAATGAGATGCGTGTCACCAAGGCGGACAGCGCTGCGGCGGCACGGGAGATCCTGGCGGTGCATGCCATCGACTTGGTCCTGCTCGATATCATGATGCCGGGCGAAGACGGGCTGTCGCTCGCCCGCTTCCTGCGCGCGACGACGCAATTGCCGGTGATCCTGCTCACTGCCAAGGCGGAAGAGATGGACCGCATCATCGGCCTGGAGATCGGCGCGGACGATTATGTGACGAAGCCCTTTTCCCCCCGCGAACTGGTGGCCCGCATCAAAGCGGTGCTGCGCCGCACCGGCGGGGCCGGCGGCGAAGTCCGCGCACCGGACGCGCAGGGATTCGCTTTCGCCGATTGGATCCTGCGCACCGGCGAGCGGGAACTGCTCGGCGCAGACGGCGTGGCCGTGCCGCTCTCCACCGGCGAATATAATCTGCTCCACGCGTTCGTTACACATCCCAAGCGCGTACTGACCCGTGACCAATTGCTGGACCTGAGCGCCGGGCGGGAGCTCGCCGCGTTCGAGCGTAGCATCGACAATCATATCAGCCGCCTGCGCCGCAAGGTGGAGGCCGATCCGGCAGACCCCAAATTGATCAAGACGATCTGGGGCGGCGGCTACATGCTCGCCGCCGAGGTTCGGCGGATATGAGGCGGTTTTTACCGACCAGCCTTGCTGGGCAAATGGCTTTGCTGCTCGGCTTTGCGTTGCTGGTGGCGCAGCTGGCCAACTTCGCGTTGATCCTGAACGAGCGGCAGAAGCTCAGCCTGGCCAGGACGGAGGGCCCGGCCATCGCAACCTTCGCGGCGGTCGCGGACGATTATGGCGACGCCGCGCCGATCTTCCGCAAGGCGGTGATCGAGGATCAGAGCCGGCGGGGCGCCCGCTTCGCCGCAGCCGCCACCAGCGGCATCGCGGACAAGGATCGGGATGCGGCGCTGGAATCGCAGCTGCGCACGGCGCTGATCAAAGCGGGCGCCCCGGCGCAAGCCATCCGCGCCGCGCGTGGCGGCGATGCGCAGATCAGCCTGCGGACCGGGCGGCGACGCGATTTCCCCCCCGATCTTCAGTTGTTGCGTTTCGCAACGCGTCAGCAGGATGGCAGCTGGCTGACCGCGCGCATCGCGACCGCAAAGCGCGATCCGCTGCTCGCCGTGCGCCTGGGTGCGGCAACCGTCCTGCTCTATCTGTTGGTATTAGGCGCCACCATCTGGATCGCGATTCGGATCGCTCGCCCATTGCGTAACCTGACCCGCGCGGCGATCCGCTTTCAGGGACGCGGCGACCCTATCTCGGTGCCCTCGCGTGGGCCCAGCGATGTCGCGCAGGCCATCGAAGCGTTCAACGCAATGGGCCAGCGTATGACCCGGCTGCTGGACGAGAAGGATCATATGCTCGGCGCGATCGGGCATGATCTGCGAACGCCGCTGGCCTCGCTGCGCATCCGTATCGAGACGATGGAGCCGGCGGAGGAGCGCGACGCGGCGATCGCAAAGGTCATGGAGATGACCGCGATGCTGGAGGACATATTGGTGCTGGCTCGGACCGGGCGGGCACGCGAGAGCGCCCGCGACGTGGATCTGACAGCCTTGGCGGAGGCAGTGGTCGAGGAATATCGAGAGATGGGTCAGCCCGTCACCTTGGGCCCATCCACCCGCCAGGTTGCATCGGTGCAGCCTGATCTGGTGCGACGCGCGCTGCGCAATCTGATCGATAATGCTGTCAAATATGCCGGTGGTGCGGCTGTCACAGTCGAAGCAGCGGACGGTGGCATCCTGCTGAGCGTTGCGGATACCGGCCCCGGCATCCCGGCGGAGGCCCGCGATCGGGTGATGCGCCCGTTCCAGCGGCTGGAGGATTCCCGCAATCGCGACACGGGTGGCGCCGGGCTTGGGCTGGCGATCGCCACCAGCGTGGCGGAAAGCCATGGCGGGCGCCTCATCCTCGCCGATAATCACCCCAAGGGTCTTAAGGCCTCGATCCGTCTTCCGACGACAAGGCCGGCACGCGCCTGACGCGCACCGGTGTATGGATCCGGAGCGCCAAGCCAAGCCACAGCAGCCCGACACCCCATCCGGCAAGGACGTCGCCTGGCCAATGCACGGCAAGTGCAAGACGCGTCCAACCGATGGTTAACGCCGCCAAAAAGGCCAGGAAAAAGGCAGGCCGACCGCCGATGACGACGGCGAGCGCGAGACAGGTCATCAGCGTGCCGGCGGCGTGCGAGCTCGGGAAGCTCCACGATTGCACCAGTTCGAGCCGATCGATCAGCGGCGGCCGCGGCCGCGTTACGACGAGCTTCAGCCCTTCCACCGCCAGCCGCCCGGTGGCCACGGTCGCAAATAGCCACAACGCTTCGCCCGCCCGGCGGCGAACCAGAAGGATCCCGATCGCCAGAAATCCGACCGGCCCCATTACGCCAAAGCCCCCTAGGGCCGACAAGAACACCACCGTTGACGTCCATGCCGTGCCCCGCAGGCGGAAGAAGTGGTGAAGCGGCAGATCCCATCCGGCCTGCCAGCTGACAACACCCGCCAGGACAAGCAGCAGGCCCACGATCAGGAAGAGGGAGGATGTACGCGGCTGGATCACAGCGGCCGTGTGTCACATCTTCTACTTGCCCGCCAGCCGATCACGCGTTTCTATCGCAACGCACCAGGGAGACTAGGAATGTCGCAATCCACTCAGATCCTGCGTCGTTGGGCGTCGCGCATCCGTACCGAGGATGAAGCCGCCTACATCGCCTATATCGGCGACACCGGGTTGGCGGATTACCGCGCCACTCCGGGAAACCTGGGCGCGCAGATGCTGCTGCGGACACTGGGCGACGGCACCAGCGAGGTGACGACCCTGAGTTGGTGGACCGATATGGACGCGATCCGCGCCTTCGCCGGTGATGCGATTGAAACGGCCCGCTACTATCCGGATGACGATCGCTTCCTGCTCGATAAGCCGGAGCATGTCGAACATCACCGTATCGTGGCGGGGCAATTGCCTGGGAAATGAGCGTTTCCGCACTTGGCGTGCAGCTCCCAGGGGATACGCTTACACGGGCAATGCTGTGGTGTATTTCGTGGTCGAGAGCGCGAAATGGGATGCCGCGCCCCCGACGGAGGGATGCTCCAGCAACGTCCGCATGAGGAATTGCTCATAATCGGCGACGTCAGCTGACACGATGCGGAGCAGATAATCCCATTCCCCCGACATGGAATAGCATTCCATAACCTCCGGCCGGGTGCGCACAAACGCCTCGAACTGCGCCCTCACCTCGCGCGCATGGCTGCGGACGCGGATGTTGCAGATCACGTTAACACCGCGCCCTACCTTTTCCGGATCCACCAGCCGGACATTGGCGGTAAGCACGCCCGCATGCTCCAGGGCCCGGATCCTGCGCCAACAGGAGGCCGGGGACGAGCCGACCCGTTCCGCTAGGTCCGCATGACTGATTGCAGCATCCTTCTGCAACTGATCGACAATGCGCCGGTCCAGCGACTCCAGCCCGAAACTGTTTTTCATCATTCCTGGCTTTTTTGAATCTACATTTCGTTTCCCGGCATAAATCCGACGAGATAGAAAGGCAAATTCGGCTACCACATGCGATTTTGTATCCATGGCAGACACCGATTTGCAACGCCCCGCTCATGCCAACGCGGATTGGTCCATCCCGCAGGATTGGGCATCTTATTCGGCTGTCGAACATGCGACATGGGATCGCCTGTTCGCGCGCCAGGCAAAGATGCTGCCAGGACGCGCGGTGCCGGAGTTTCTGGAAGGGCTGGAGGTACTCCGCATGTCCAAGCCCGGCATTCCTGACTTCAACGAGCTGAACGAACGACTGATGCAGGCCACCGGCTGGCAGGTGCTGGCGGTGCCGGGGCTCGTGCCGGATGACGTCTTCTTCAATCACCTCGCCGAGCGGCGTTTCGTCGCGGGTCGATTCATCCGCACGCCGGAGCAGCTCGATTACCTGCAGGAGCCCGACATTTTCCACGACGTCTTCGGCCATGTGCCGCTGCTCGCGAATCCCGTCTTTGCCGATTATATGCAAGCCTATGGCAAAGGCGGCCAGCGCGCCGCGGGCGCCGGAGCGATCAGCAAACTGGCAAGACTTTACTGGTATACCGTCGAATTCGGCTTGGTCCGCTCCGCGGAAGGGCTACGCATCTATGGGGCAGGGATCGTCTCCTCCTATGGAGAATCGATATTCGCGCTCGATGACGCTTCGCCCAATCGACTGGGCTTCGATCTCAGGCGTTTGATGCGCACCCAGTATCGCATCGACGATTATCAACAGACCTACTTCGTCATCGACAGCTTCGACGATCTCCTGCGCGCGACCCTGGAGACGGATTTCGGGCCGCTTTATGCGGAACTGGAAACAATGCCGGACGTGCCGGTCGAGACGATCCTGACGAGCGACCACGTCTATACGCGTGGCACCCAGGCTTATGCGCGCCAGAAGGATGCGCACGAGCAGGCTTAGGGCAGGCGTTGCGGGCCAAGCATCCTGCCCAAAGCGACAAATTGCGCAGCAATGGCGGCAACACCCGCAGTCGCGCTTGCTTAAATGTATGTCACGCGTACTATAGCAGAAGATAAGAGCGCGATACCAAGCCGCGCGAACAGGGTGAGGACAATGCCAAACGCGCGCGATGCCATGTTCGGCGTCATCGCCGAGCGGCTGGGCTATCAGCTCCGCCGGCTCGACATCATGGCGATGAGCGCCTTGTTCGAGGCGCTGTCGCACATCGGCGTCACGCCCGGCCGCGCCACCGCCCTCATCTTCATCAGTCTGCACGAAGGCTGCGACCAGAATGCGCTCGGCCGCGCGCTCGGCATCAACCGCGCCAGCACGATGGCGACGGTGAATGCACTGGTCGCGATCGGCGCGGCCGAACGCCGTCCGGGACGAGACCGGCGGACCAATGCTCTGCACCTGACCGAGCCGGGGCGCCGGCTGTGCGCCGAGGTGGAGCAGGTCACGGCCGATCATGATGCGGATTTCTTCGGCGTGCTGAGTGCCGAGGAGAAGGCGACGCTCGATCATCTCATCCGCAAGGTACGCGCGCTCAATGCTCCGGGTGGGCAGCGCGTGGATACAACAACCCGGGCAATCCTGAGGAGGATCAAATGAGGGGGATTTATCGCGCGGGCCTGTTATCAGGCATCGCTTTGCTAGCGACATCAGCCGCGCATGCACAGGAAGTGGGCGCGCCGCCCGCCTCGGCGGCGCAGCCCGTCGCTTCGGCCGATCAGGACGTCACCGGCAATGACATCGTGGTAACCGCACGGCGTACGTCGGAGCGCCTGCAGGACGTGCCGGTCGCTGTCACCGCCTTCGGCGGCGCCGCTTTGGCCAGCCGCAATGTCGACACGCTCGACCAGATCGCCAAATACACGCCGAACATTCGTTTCGATGGCGCCGCGGCGCTTTCCGGCGGCAATTACAATGCCACCGTCTTCATCCGTGGCGTTGGCCAGAACGATTTCGCTATCTTCTCCGATCCAGGCGTCGGCTTCTATGTCGACGACGTTTATTATGCGCGTTCCATCGGCGGCGTGATGGACGCTG
>NZ_JBMDXN010000110.1:0-100238 GCF_048595155.1 Sphingomonas sp. | reverse complement strand
AAAAACACGACGGCCCCCACCAACCGGCGCGGCCCTTCCATTGTCAGCCGAAAACGGCGGCAATGTCAGCCGAGGCGTACCCCCGCGATGGAGGTAACGCCTGCAGACTGCGCCGAGAGCGGCATGTGACAATGAGACATTCGACCACCTCCTTTCCGTTGTTGACGATGCTTGCCAGATGGCGTCATTTTCAACAGGATCAAGAGCTTAGCGAAAATATGGTGATGCAGCTGTCACGCCGGATCAGGATCCTGCCCATCCGCCGCGCCTGAAGCTTCGGCGAAAGCGACGCCCGATTGTTCCTGCAGGGTTATCGGGCTGCCGTCCGCGCCTTTCACGTCGTGGGAAAGATCTTCCCGCAATCGGGCCGGCGCCCCCTGCTCACCCCGCAGCCCCTCTTCCGGCACCGCCTGATCATCCTCGCCATCGGGCTGGCCATAAACGCGTAGCGATTCGTCGGGGGCGGCCATGACTCTTCTCCTGCTGTGGACCTCAACATGTTCACACAGGAGCATAACGTCCGGCTGGCTAAGCTGTTCAGTCGAAAGCCGAATTTCCCGAAGCCACTCTGTTGCCCGCTATCAATCCTCGACGGCGGATTGCATGAGCCGGTCGGTCACGGTCCCGCCGCCGGCCTCGGGCGCCGTCGTCCAGCCCAGCCGCGGAATTGTTGCCGTGCGCCTGCCGCGGAAGTCGCTGTGGATCGCAAGCAATCCGCGGCTCTCCATATAGCCGAGCATGCGGCGGACGCGCCCGGGCGAACAGGTGCCATAAACCTTCGCGACTTCGCTTTCCGGCGGGCATGGCGCGCCTGCATGGGCTGCGCGCGCGATCAACATGAACACACCCAGCATGTCTTCCGGCGCATCCGCGGCCGACCGCAAGGCATGGTCCATCTCGGGCGTGGCCAGATCATCGGAAAACAGGCCCGCACGCGCCAGCGCCAGGGCGCGCGCAAATCCCGGCAGTTCCAGCGGCGGCCTGATCGCGCCTCGCATCCGGCAGCGCAGCGTGAAATCCTGGTACAGTGCGCCCGCCGGCCGGCCATCCGTGTCCGGATCGTCGATCATGTCGGCCAATACCAGATCGGCCAGCTTGGCATTATCCAGCGACGCAAGCATGTCCGGCTGCTCCGGCGGTTCCGGATCCGGGCTCGCCTCATCCAGCCGCGACAAGAGCTGCTCGACGGCTTCGGGTTCTTCGACCGGCGGCATCGGGACCGGTACCACCGGCGTCGTTCGGACCAGCAACGCCTGCCGTTGCTCGTCCGTCAGCGTCGGCAGCGGCGTCGCGAAGGACGGCACGCCCCGAACCTCGCTCTGAACTTCGCCGATGCGCAGCAATTCGGGACGCCGCGACAGAGCCGGACCCAGCGCCAGGAATTGGCCACGCTCCAGATCGCGGATCTGCTCCGCCTGGCGCCTTTCCATGCCCAGCAAATCCGCGGCGCGGATCATGTCGATGTCCAGGAACGTCCGTCCCATCAGGAAATTCGATGCTTCCGCCGCGACATTCTTGGCGAGCTTGGCAAGCCGCTGTGTCGCGATCACGCCGGCAAGTCCGCGTTTACGACCCCGGCACATCAGGTTGGTCATCGCCGCCAGGCTGATGCGGCGGGCGTCGTCGCTCACCTCGCCGGCCGCGGCGGGCGCGAACAATTGCGCCTCGTCCACCACCACCAAAGCCGGATACCATAAGGCACGGGGCGCCTCGAACAGGTGGTTCAGGAAGGTGCCGGCGCAGCACAGTTGCGCATTCACCTCCAGGCCTTCGAGGTTCAGGACCACCGAAGCACGCTGTTCCCGCACGCGCGCGGCAAGAGCTGCGATTTCGGCCTCGCCATAGCTCGCCCCGTCGATCGCGACGTGGCCGAAATGTTCTGACAGCGATACGAAGTCGCCTTCCGGATCGATAACGACCTGCTGGACCAGACCCGCGCTTTGCTCCAGCAAGCGCCGCAGCAGGTGCGACTTTCCGGATCCCGAATTGCCCTGAACGAGCAGACGGCTCGCCAGCAGCTCCTCCAGGTTGATGGTTCCGGAGCCGCCTTTACCCGCCGCTCCCAGCACGATGTTGGTCATGATCCAGCCTGTGCCCTATCGAATCTGGATCGAGCAAGCGCGGAGCCCGCCATGGCTGTCAAAACTAGCAGCGGCTTGATTAGTATGTTCCTCTTATGTTCTAATCTGCCCGACCTGTAATATCGCTTGTGAGTCGTAAGCCATGCCGCTGAAACTGTCCTTCGCCCGCCCAGACGCGATCCGGCACACAGGCGCGCGTCAGCCATTGTGGAATTTGGCGATGGAGGCCTGAGATGGGACGCTCGACGCTGGCCCAACAGCTCTGGCTGGATGTACCGGTTCAGGTGCGCCAGCTGCCGGCCGGTACGACGAAAGCCCGTCAGCCGCGCCGCGCCGCCAATGAAGCGGCTAGCGGCAATCAACTGGAATTGCATATGGTACCGCGGCCAAGGCAGGATGCGGCTCCACCGATCATATTGCCGCGTCCTGTCGCTGCACCTGTCACCGATGGTGCCTCGCCCACCGATCTTCGACCGAGTTTACCTGCCTTCACGATGTGGTTGCGGTCTCAAGCCAAGCGCGGTGGCGTCATCGGCGATCTGGCCAAAGCTGCGCAGACCGATCGTCTGTTCCCGAAGAACGGCAGCGCGGATGATGTGCGCGCACGGTTCAGCGCAGTCGGCGCCGACGGGGATGCGTTTGAGGCGCTTGATTATGCAGAGCGGGAGTTCGACCGACAGTCACGTCGAACGTGATCTGGCAAAATCAACTGCACCTGAACGATGGTTTACTTGCCCAGACAAGCGACGCCGGGCACAACCTCTGGCGATGAGCCCTCTTCCTGTCGAAAGCGTTGTCGGCGCCTTCCTTCTGGCATTTCCCGCGCTGTTTTCGATCGTCAATCCGATCGGCTCGGCCTTGATCTTTCACCAGGTGACGAGCGGGCGCAGTCGTGACGAGCGGCGGCGTATGGCTACCCGGATCGCTATCTATGCCCTCATCGTCCTGCTCGCGTCGCTCTGGTGCGGCGGCTATGTGCTGAACTTCTTTGGCGTCGGATTGAGCGCGCTCCGCATTGCGGGCGGGCTGGTCGTCGCATTCACGGCCTGGGGCTTGCTGATGCAGCCGGAGGCGCACGAAGCGCGCAAGACGAGTGCGGCCGAGCCGGCCCAGGAGGCGGTGGAAGACGTATCCTTCTTCCCTTTGACGATGCCGCTCACGACGGGCCCCGGCACGATATCCGTGGCCATCGCTCTCGCGTCCCAACGACCGGCGAGTGATGGGCATCTTATCAGCTTTTTTGGTGGAGTCAGCCTCGCTGCCGTCGGGATCGCGATGATCGTATGGGTCTTCTACCATTGGTCAGACGCGGTGACGGACTTGCTGGGGCCGGTTCAGGCGCGGGTCGTATCCCGTCTGATCGCCTTTCTGCTGCTCTGCGTCGGCGTGCAGATCATCGTTACGGGCGTGGTCGGCGTCATCGGTGGGGCGGAAATCCCGCTCCGCTAGCGGTACGCCCCACCCCCGCGCTGCCTTCAAGCAACAGCATCTTCATACGTGACAAGCAGCCTTGGGTCGCATCGGACGTTGGGGCATGGCACGGGACCGATGAAGATACCGCACTTGCTGGAGCCAACACTGCCCTACCATCATCTGTCCTTGCGCGCGCCGTCGCGGCCCGGTGACGATACCGGCCCGTCGCGCCGTCGCGCGCCCATGCCACACAATCCTGCGCACGCTTTTGCATCATGATGTCAGCGGAGCAAAAGCGTGTCCGCGGTGACGCGAGCCCGGTCGTTCGCCTGACGAACGTGTCTAAACGTTATGGCGGCAGCACGGCGGTAGCGCTCGATCAGGTGTCGCTGAGCGTGAGCCCGGGGGAGATATTCGGCATCATCGGGCAATCCGGCGCCGGCAAATCCACCCTCATTCGCCTGTTGAACGCGTTGGAGCGCCCGAGCGAGGGGCAGGTCGAAGTCGATGGCGTCGATCTTGCGGGCCTTTCTCCGGCCGAGCTACGCACCCTGCGCAGGCGCATCGGCATGATCTTCCAGAATTTCGGCCTGCTCTCCTCCCGAACCGTCGCCGGCAACGTGGCCTTCCCACTGGAGCTGACGGACGCAACGCGCACGGATCGCAACGCGAAGGTTGCCGCGCTGCTGAGCCGCGTTGGCCTTGCTGAATATGCCGATCGCTATCCGGCGCAACTTTCGGGCGGGCAAAAGCAACGGGTCGGCATAGCCCGTGCCCTGGCCACCGACCCTGATGTTCTGCTCTGCGACGAGGCGACCAGCGCGCTTGATCCGGAAACGACGCGCAGCGTGTTGGGCCTTTTGCGCGACCTGAACCGGGAGCTGGGATTGACGATCGTGCTGATCACCCACGAAATGGATGTGGTCAGGACGGTATGCGATCGGGTCGCCGTGCTGGATCATGGCCGGCTCGTTGAAACCGGTGCAGTCGCCGATATTTTCGAAAGCGGGGCGCATCCGGCGACCCGCCGCATGCTCGCGGCGCTTTCCCTATGAATGGCTGGTTCGCCAATGTGGATTGGGGCGACATCGGCCAGGCCTGTGTCGATACGCTGTTGATGCTGGGCGGATCATTGTTGCTCACGATCGCGCTCGGGCTGCCGCTGGGGGTGCTGCTCTACCTCACCGCCGACAAGCAGATCGCGCAGAACAAGCTCGCGAACGGCGTCCTGGGCGTGGTGATAAACGTCCTGCGCTCGATACCCTTCGTCATCCTGCTGATCGTGATGATCCCACTCACCGTCGCGCTGGTCGGCACCTCGCTGGGCGTCGCCGGCGCAATCCCGCCCCTGGTGGTGGGGGCCGCGCCTTTCTACGCGCGGCTAGTGGAAGGGGCTTTGCGGGAAGTGGACCGAACCACCATCGAGGCCGTGCAGGCGATGGGCACCAGCACGTGGCGCCTGATCACCCGCGCGCTGATCCCCGAAGCGCTGCCGGGGCTCATCGCGGGGGCGACGATCACCGCCGTCGCGCTCGTCTCCTTCACCGCCATGGCCGGAGTGGTCGGCGCGGGCGGTCTGGGCGATCTCGCCATCCGCTTCGGCTATCAGCGCTTTCAAACCGACGTCATGGTCGTGACCGTGGTGCTGTTGGTGCTGCTCGTCCAAGCTATCCAGCTCATCGGCGACCGTCTGGCGCGGCACTTCACCCGTCGCTAGGAGGGAGATATGAACCGTCGCTTCCTCATACTGGTCCTTCCCCTTCTGGCGCTTGCGGGCTGCGGCGGTGGATCAGCCAATGATGGCAAGACGCTTACTGTCGCAGCAACCGCGGTGCCGCATGCCGAAATTCTGGAATCGGTGAAGCCGGAGCTGGCCAAGCAGGGCGTCGATCTGAAGATCCGCGTCTTCAACGATTATGTGCAGCCCAATCTGCAAGTCGATCAAAAACAGATCGACGTGAATTATTTCGAGACCAAGCCGTATCTCGATGAATTCAACAAATCGCGTGGCACGCACCTGGTCGCGTTCGCCGGGATTCATGTGGAGCCGCTTGGCGCCTATTCGCGCAAGTGGAAACGGATCGAGGATGTCCCGCAGGGCGCGATCGTCGCAATCCCGAACGAGCCAAGCAATGGCGGCCGCGCCTTGCTATTGCTCCAAAAGGCCGGACTGATCCGATTGAGAGACCCGCGCAACCCGCTGTCGACGATCCGCGATATCACGGCCAATCCGCGCGGTCTGCAATTCAAGGAACTGGAAGGCGCCACATTGCCGCGCACGCTGGGCGAGGTGGATCTTGCGCTGATCAACACCAATTACGCGCTGGACGCCAAGCTCAACCCGACGCGTGACGCGTTGGCGATCGAGGACGGGGATTCTCCCTACGTGAACTTCGTGGTGGGACGCCCCGGCGAGGATAGCGATCCGCGCGTCATCAAGCTGATCGCTGCCTTGCGCAGCCCAGCGACCCGACAGTTCATTCGGACCCACTATAAGGGCGCGGTTCTGCCCGCATTCTAACCCCCCTGTACAGGCGCTGCGCGCACTGTCGGGATGAAAATCTCACGTACGGCCTTGGCCAGAAGATCCGGCGACACCAATCCCTGATCGAGCACGAAATTGTTGAAGGCCAGGCGATCAAAACGATTGCCGAGCGCAAGCTCCGCTTCCATCCGCAATTGCAGGAGGCGGGTATAGCCATAGAAATAGCTTCCGGCCTGTCCTGGCGCACGTGACGTGTAACGTTCGATTTCTTGCCGCGCCATCGCGGGTGACTGGCAGGCCTGATCGATCAGCACGCGCCGCGCGTCCTCGATCGAGATCATGCCGAGATTCAACATCGGATCCAGCATGGCACGGGCAGCGCGTAGCAAGCGGGCCTGCAGCGCCATCAGTTGGCCATCGAGCGGATGATAGGGAAGCGCCTCCGCTTCGGCATAAAGCGCCCAGCCTTCGACATTGACGCTGTTGAAGGCGTAGATGGCGCGTGCCTGCGAAACGCCGCGCTGCGCCATGGCGGAAAATTGCAGCTCATGCCCAGGCCGGGCTTCATGCGCGGCCACCGTCCACGCGACGGCAAGCGAATTGAAGTCGTCATACGCCGAATTGGGATCGGTACCGCCAACCCCGCTGGTCAGCACGAATACGCCGTGCTCGCCGTTGTTGTTGATCATGCGCGGCGCTTGCATGTGCGGCGCCGGGCTGGCCGCTGCCTCGGCATCCGTCGCTATGCGCATCTGCGTGGGTCTATCGGGCAGATCGACGATGCGCTCCCGCCGGATAACCGCTTCGTTCCGCGCCATGACCTCGGCATAAGTCGATTCCAGCTTGTCGCGCGGGATCGCCATCGTCTTGATCCTGCCGATCACATCTTGATAGCGCGTCAGCGTCCAGCCCTTTTCCCGCGCCACCTGTGGCGCAAGCGCGATCATCGCGGCGCGCGTCTCGGCGAATTCCACGCGTGCCTGCTGCATAAGCAAAGATGGCGGGATGTCGATTCCCCTCGTCTTCAGGCGAAACGCATAGACTTCAGCCGGCAGATGAAAGTCCCGCCGCGAGATCGGCAACACCACAGTCTCTTCCCAGGCGGTGTACTCCGCGACCTGCGCGTCGAGCTTGGCAAGCGCAGGCTCGGCCCCGGCGATATGATAGGTTTCGAAGAGCTTGCGGATCCCACGGGCGTACGTGCCGGCATTCGTGATCGCATCGTTCAGCGCGGTGCGATCTGGACCTCGCACGCCAGGGGTTCGCGTTTCGACGAAGCGCGCCTTAGCCTGCTCGACCAAGGGGGTGGTGCCGGGCCAGTCGCCAACGTAGCGGCGCAGCAACTCCAACGCTTTGCCCCGACGCTCCGCCGAGACCTGCTGGTCGAGAAGGCCGCTAATCCCCTTGAACATGAGGTTGGGCGCATCGGTCCATGCCACGAAGTAACGACGTTGCAGCCGCTGATCCTCCAAGTCGCGCTGGGCGGCCTGGATCAGGATCCGAAGATCTTCCTGAATGCGCGGATTGCGCTCCTGCGCGAGCCGCTGCTCCAGTTGTTGCAGCACCGGTTGCAGTGCCGCCGCGCGCCGCGCTTCCAGCTTCGGGCCGAGATCGATGGCTCGTCCATCATAGATCGCTGCCCCGGATTGCGAAGCCGTCTCGGGATTGAACGCAGCCTGCGCCGTGAGCAGCAACTGCGTATCGCGATCGCTGGTGGCGATCCAGCTTCGATCGGCCTCGGCAGCGGCAGCGGCAGCGGCACAGCCTTGGTAGAATATCGCACAAAGAAGCAACACGCGTACTCGCATACATCCTCCCCTTCGTCGCACGCCGCATGGCAAAACATACTTGGCAGGCCATGTCCGTGCTCCGCCGCTGGCCCGCCGGTCCGGCGGTGGCGGCATAGCCGCTCCCCTGGGCGATAACCGTTAAAAGGTGATAAGCATCACGGTCAGCAGCAACGGCCGCGACTGCCGGCACCATAGCGGGCCTGCTGACGCATCGCGAAGAAGGCGCTGGCGCTCAATACCGGCTCATCCGGATGGCATTGCGCCATATGCTCGCGATAAGCCCGATAATTGGGCACGCCGATGATCGTGCCGAGTGCCTCGACGATCCGCGCCACCCTCTGCCGCATCGACGTCATAGCGGCGCCGTAGCGGACGCTGTCTCCGCTGCATCACCTATGCCGGCGCGTAGCGCGCGAAGACTCGACCGTATCGCGAACCACAGGATCGAGAGAAGTATTGCGAGGAACAGGATGCAGAGAATTCCATCGATCCAGTCATTCATGACGATCCGGTGCATCTCCGCGGGGCTTTTCGCAGGCGCCAAAATCTCCCCTTCGACCAAGGATCGGCTGAACCTGCGGGCGTGCGCGAGGAAGCCGACATGCGGATCCGGCGAGGCCAGCTTCAGCATTCCCGCCAATACGGTGCAGGCGACGAGCCAAGTCGCCGGCACGATCGTGACCCACGAATATCGCGCCCGGCCCATCCGGAACAGCATCACCGTCGCAAGCATCAACGCGACGGCCGCCAGCATCTGGTTGGAGACGCCAAAGAGCGGCCACAGCGTGTTCACGCCCCCCAAAGGATCGGTGACGCCCTGATACAGGAAGAAGCCCCAGGCCCCCACGCACAGCAACGTCCCGATCAGAGCGGGGCCGAACGCGGACGTGTTGGCAAAGCGGGGCATGACCAGCCCGATCAGATCCTGCAGCATGAACCGCCCTGCCCGCGTCCCGGCATCAACCGCGGTGAGGATGAACAATGCCTCGAACAGGATCGCGAAATGATACCAGAAGGCCATGGCGGCCTTTCCGCCAAACACGCTGCTGAATACATGCGCCATGCCGACCGCCAGCGTCGGCGCACCGCCCGCGCGCGAGACGATGGTCGCTTCGCCCACGTCGCGTGCGGTGGCGTCGATCGTCTCGGCGGAGATCGGGAAACCCATCGCAGTGACAGAAGCGGCGGCCGTCTCGGATGTCGCTCCCACGACCGCCGGCGGGCTGTTCATCGCGAAATAGACGCCCGGATCGATGATCGATGCCGCCACCAGCGCCATGATCGCTACGAAGCTTTCCATCAGCATGGCACCATAGCCGACCAGCTTGGCGTCGGCTTCGCTGGCAATCAGTTTCGGCGTGGTGCCGCTGGCGATCAGGGCATGGAAGCCTGAGACGGCGCCGCATGCGATAGTGATGAAAAGGAACGGGAATAAAGGCCCCGACCAGACCGGTCCGGTGCCGTCCACGAAGCGCGTGATCGGCGGCATCTGCAGTACGGGCGCGACAAGCGCGATGCCAATCGCCAGGGCGGCGATCGCGCCGATTTTCAGGAACGTCGAAAGATAATCCCGGGGTGCCAGCAGCATCCACACCGGCAAGAGTGAAGCGACCGCGCCATAACCGACGAGGATCCAGCATAATTGCACGGGCGTGAAGGTGAACCAGCCCGCGAACATTGCCGACTGGGCGACATATTGCCCGCCAACAATGGCGAGGATGAGCCCAACGAAACCGATCAGCGACGCTTCACCCACGCGACCGGGGCGCAACCAGCGCATATAGACGCCCATGACGATCGCGAGCGGGATCGTCGCCGCGACGGTGAAGGTGCCCCAAGGACTGTTGGCGAGCGCACGCACCACGATCAGCGCCAGCACCGCCAGGATGATGATCATGATCAGGAAGGTTCCGAACAGGGCGATCCGGCCGGGGACCTCGCCCATTTCCATGCGCACGATCTCCCCCAGGGAACGGCCATCGCGCCGCATCGAAGCGAACAGGATCATCAGATCCTGGACAGCGCCCGCCAGGACAACACCGGCGAGGATCCACAGCATGCCAGGAAGATATCCCATCTGCGCCGCCAGCACCGGCCCCACCAGCGGCCCTGCCCCGGCAATCGCGGCGAAGTGGTGGCCGAACAGAACCTTCCGATCCGTCGCCACATAATCCAGCCCGTCTGCCAGCCGCACCGCCGGCGTGGGTCGATCGGGATCGACGCGAAGCACGCGCTCGGCAATGAACCGCGCATAGAAGCGATAGGCGATCAGATAGACGCACAGTGCCGAAGCCACGATCCACAACGCGTTGATCGGCTCGCCGCGCGCCGTAGCGACAACCGCCAGGGCAATGGTGCCAACGACCGCGACGGCGAGCCAACCCAGCTGACGCAACCAAAGCTTCAACGAAAACCTCCTCGCTAGTTCCGGAAGCCATGCCCGGAATTCCGCTCAAGGCCCAGTGCGATCCTATCCGCCCGCGCGTTGGCAAGTGCAGACACACGGCATTTTCGACCGAGAATGGGGATCTATGTATCGATGCTTAAAACATATCGAGGTTAAAAGAGCTTGGAAAAAGGCGTGCTGTACCTCTTGGCATGATCCCGAAAGGGCCGACACCTTAACATCTCTTAACCGCTTCGCTGCGTCTGCATTCCTTTATGCATCCAGCTGATGCAGCGCGATCTTCGTTCCAGCGACGCCTACCAGAACACGCTTTCATTCTATGAGCATCTGTTCGGCAGCGGGGTCTGGGGGGCGAGCGAACTCTCGATCGCGCCGGATGGGCGGTTCCTGCTGTTCTCGGGCATCCAGTGCAAGCACGGGGTGGAGGCCGGCCCCGTCTCCGACGTCTATCGCTACGACATTCAGGATCGATCACGCACGCTGCTGCGTGCTGACGCACGGTTGCCGCGACTGTCGCCGTGCGGCCAACAGGCAGCGCTTGTGCTGGAGGATCGTCTGAACAGCCGTGTCGTAATCTGCCAGTCCCTCACCGGCGAGACAGTATACACACTCCACGATCTGGGCCTGATCGAGCAGCTCGCCTGGTCTCCCGATGGTAAGCGGCTGATGCTGCTCATTCCCGGGCGATGCGCAGATGTCGCCGGCATCCACGGTGGTGTGGAGCTTCGGGATGATGGACTCGGCCCCTGCTGGCTACCGGACATTCTCCAACCAGAGGCAAAGGATCGCCGCCGCAATTGCTGGGTTTGGACCCCAGCTCAGGCGACGTTCCAACAACTCGATCTGCATGGGTTGAACGTCTGGGAAGCGAACTGGGTGGATGATCGCTCGATCGTTGCGGTGGCCAGCGAACGACCGTGTGAAAGTAGCTGGTACGCCGCCCGTTTGGTGATGATCGACGCCCGCGATGGACGCATCTCAACGCTTTACACGCCGACGGATCAGATCGGCACGCCAATGGCCGCACCGAACGGCGCGACGATCGCCTTCGTCGAGGCCCCTTGTAGCGATCGAGGCCTGGTATGCGGGACGGTCAAGATACTGGACATCGCCACGCGATCGGTGCGCGCGCTGCCGGTGCCGGATACCGATATTTCCAGCATCGCCTGGCGATCCAACGCAGACATACTCTATGCTGGCGTGAAAGGCTTGAAGACCGCCATCGGCACGATTGATGCCGCGACCGGCCGCGCGCGCGAAAGCTGGTCCTCCTCGACGCTCACGTGCGGAGACTATCTGCCGACGGCCCTTGCCTTCGGCGAGGGCGCCATCGCCGTTTTCGAAGGTTTCGCAACGCCACCGTTCATCGGACGGGTCTGCGGCCAACGCGTCCATATCGTTCACCCGCTGGACGGCGGGGCGGCACCCACCGGGACCGGCCGGATGGCCCATCGTGAATGGACGTCAAGAGATGGACTGACGATCGAGGGATTCCTCCTTCTACCGGAAGGTGGGGGCAAGGACATGCCCCTGCTCGTCGATCTGCATGGTGGCCCTATCTGGTGCCATCGCAACCGCTGGATGGCACGGCTACGCGCTGCACCGCTGCTGGTGCAGCAGGGCTGCGCCATCCTGTTTCCCAATCCACGCGGCTCGGTGGGGCGTGGAGACGCATTTGCGCGGCGCGTGATCGGCGATGTTGGCGGTGGGGATGCGACCGATTGCCTCGCGGGGATCGATACTCTCGTCGCGGCCGGCCTTATCGATCCGGCGCGAATTGCGGTGTCGGGCTCCAGCTATGGCGGCTTTCTGGCCGCATCGCTTGTAACCCACAACAGCCGCTTCGCAGCGGCCGTCGCCATCTCGCCCGTTGCAAACTGGTACAGCCAGCATTTCAGCTCGCAAATTCCTGCATTCGACGCCGGATTTTTAGGGGATGATCCCCGCAAACCGGCCGGTCCGCATTTTACCCGCAGTCCCGTTTTCGCAACGAATGGAGTGACGGCGGCTACGTTGATCCTTGCAGGCGGCCTCGACAGGAACACGCCGCCAGGCCAGGCGATCGAATTATATGGCGCCCTCGTCGAAGCAGGGGCAACGTGCGTCGCGGCCGTTTACCCGCAGAGTGGTCACAATGTTCGCAGCTATCCCGAATATGTCGATAGCGTAGCGCGGATCATGATCTGGCTCGACCAACATCTGTTGCCGGTCCCGGTCGCCGATCACTGACAACATGGTATTGTTGGATCGCCGGTCGGATGCTGTGGATCCGCACATCAAGCGACGTGATTTGGCCTAGGCTGCAACATCATGTCGATCATAAGCGCGGTCGCCAAGAACTTGGCACGACTATCCATTTTTAACATCCGCATGTAAGCGGAGGTTAATCTTCCCAGCAGAAGGTGGGTCGCAGGTCCAGCGGACGGAGTCCTTTGGCATTTCAATCCGATATGGTTAAGATTTAACGATGCCCGAGGTGAATCCCAGTCCGGAACGCTTCGATGTGGTTGCGCGACAATTTCGCGCGATGCGCGGCGTCCTGCTCGCGTGGTTCCGAAGGCGTGTGCCCGATCCCAGCGAGGCCGAAGATCTGCTGCAGGAAAGTTTCCTGCGGGTAACACAGCGGACTGACGGCGAGGCGATCCAGCAATTCGAAAATTACCTTTACCGAACCGCGCAAAGCGTTCTTGCAGATCGCAATCGTCGCCGCGGCGTTCGGGCGGCCGAGGCGCAAATGGCGCTGGAGCCGGATCGCTATGATGCCGATCAGGTTGATGCCCTGCGCGAGTTGTTGGCGAAGGAGAAACTTCGCCGGGTCGAGGCTGTTCTGATGACATTGCCCGAACGAACGCGTGCAATCTTCATACTACGGCGAATTGAAGGATTGCGTTATGGTGAGATCGCCGCCCGCTTCAGTATTTCCGTGAGCGCCGTCGAGAAACATATGGCCCGTGCAATCGAACATCTGCTGCGCAACGGGGGAGACCCCGCATGATTGTCAACAAGATTGCGCCGATCGACGTCGATGCACTTGATCCTATCAGCGCAGCGGCCTTGTGGCTGGAACGCTTACAGCGAGATGATGCTGGCCATTACGACGCGCAATTCCATCGCTGGCTCGCGGCGAGCGAGGCCAATCGCGCCGCCTGGGAACGGGCGCGGGATCTTTGGGACAGCTTCGAAGGGGCGGAGGGCACCGCAGAGTTTGACGGTCTGCGTCGCGAGGCTCTGGCCTTTGCACCGCGATCCCGTGCCTCGACCTGGATCCGCTATGCCGCTGCCGCGCTGTTGGTGGTGCTTGTCTCGAGCGCCGTACTGATCGGGTTGCGGAGAGCCGGAACCCCGCCCGCCCCTCAGATCGCAAGCACTGGCCAAGCCGATCTGCGCGGTTTCGGCGCTCCCGATTATGCCACCGGGGTCGGCCAACGGCGCAGCGTCACGCTCCCGGACTGGAGCAAGGTGTCGCTGGATGCCGACAGCGCGATCGACGTCGCTTATGTGGATGGCGCGCGGGCGGTGCGTCTACTGCGCGGGCAGGCTCTGTTCGATGTGGCCCATGATCCGGCACATCCTTTCCGCGTGGCGTCCGGCGACCGGGTGGTCACGGCCTTTGGCACAAAGTTCAACATTCGCCAGCGCCGCTATGAAACGCGCATCGCCCTTCTTGAGGGATCGGTTGGTGTCACCAAGGGCAATGATCCGCTCCATGTCGCGGCGGGCGCAGTGGAAATGCTGAAGCCAGGACAGCAGCTTACGGCGCGGGCCGGACAGGCCGACCGGATCGTTTCGGCTAGCTCAGGAGACAGTGTGGCATGGCAACGCGGAATGGTGCATTTCGATGCGGACACGCTTGCGGACGCTGTCGCCGAACTGAACCACTATAGCCGCGAGCAGTTGATCATCCGGGATCCCCAGGTCGGCGCCATGCGGATAAGCGGCACCTTTCGTGCCGGAGACGCTACGCGCTTCGCGCAAAGTCTGAGCATGCTTTATCCGGTACGCGTCACCCCGGCAGGTGATAACAGGTTGGAGATCACGCGGCAGCCTTAGGGCGCGGCGAATGCAGACTGCCGTTTCGATGCGATAGCGGCGTGGATGAGGAAATTGGGATGACGTGCGTCTTGGTGGTTGAACAACCGCTAAGAGGTTTAGGCTCATGCACCGCTGTATGGATCAGAACGACACATCCCTCGGCTTCATTGCGGAAATCAGCGGAGGCGAGATCACGAATATCGGCGCGATCGACGATGCTCCGGCTTGCACCAACCCGATCCGGATCGGCGCATTGGAGATTCTGCCGACGGCGCGCATCGTCCGCCTGAAGGGCGAAACGGTCGAGCTCGGAAGCCGCGCCTATGACGTGCTGATGACCCTGGTGGAACGGCGCGGGCAGATCGTGGCCAAGGACGTCATCATGGCGCATGTGTGGCCGACCACGACAGTGGAAGAGATCAATCTCCGGGTGCAATTGAGCTGCCTGCGCCGCGCCCTTGGCGAAGAGCGGTGGCGGATCAAGACGATCCCCGGCCGCGGCTACATGCTGGCGGATGATGATCCCTATCGGGCCAGCACGCCTCTTCCGGAACACGGCGAGCCTGTCTCCAAGGATCCCATCCTCATCATCGAAGCGAGCAGCGAAAACCGCAAACTGATCCGACACATGCTCGCGCGAGTGGGTGCGCGGGTGGAGAGCTTCGCATCGCTCACCGAATTCCTGAACAATCGTCGATCCCCGTCGCGCGCGGAACAGGCCGGCCTCGCTGCCATGGCCAGCGCGTTGGGCGATGGTAGCCAATGCTGAAACGGGCGGCGACGATGCCGCCCGCGAGACCTGAAGCCGGCTTGCCAATCAGGCCGGGGGGCCCTTACGGCGCCTTCTGCAACACCGTGTTGGGCTGACCAGGCGGCGCGAAATCGATCACGAGCAATTCGACCGGCACGTGGCCCATGTTGCGCGCGCGGTGCCATTTCTGAACATCTTCGACCACGAATTGTCCGCTTGCGAACTGCATCACATGGCCGGTTTCCGCGTTCGTGACCTCCAGCGCCCCGCTGATCAGATAGCCATAGCGGGGAAAGAGATGCTTGTGCACGGGCAGCGACGCCCCAACCGGAATCACATATTTCGAAACAGTCGCCTGTAAATGCCCGGCCGGCATGACGATCGGATCGCCCGAATTCGTGGTCGCGCCTTCGAAGAGCTTTCGGACGACCACCGCGTTCGCAGCGGCCGGCGCCGACCCAGCCTGCGCCTGGGCGCGCCCCTGTATGGCCGCGGCAAGCGCCACCGCCGACAGGAAAATGGGGACTATCTGTTTGGCCTGCATTTCAGCGATCACTCCTTATCTGCAATCGTGCAGATAGACGGAATCCGGGCTTCAAAGCCTCGTTGCCGTCTGTAAAAAGATGTAACACCTGCTCGCTATGCGACCCCACCTCGATATGCCAAGTTCACATATAGGCGAAATTCGGCATTGTTACGGCGGCTCTATTTCATATCGACACACAATTAATATTATTAACGCAGATAAATTTTCGATTTTTACGCGCTGATTGTACAAAATGCGCAATGTCGATCTATCTTTATCAGGGCGGAGCTGGCCGATACGACACCGATGCCGGTTGCGCTCCAATCGGTCTGAGGATCAATTTCCTCCAGCTCGGGGCCCACCAGGTCACGCATGAAAGCAGCCGTGCCGCAGCGGCTTGACCGCCGACGGGTATTACGCCCGCTCACTTCGGCAGGCCTTGTCCTCACCCTTTGCGCTGCTGCGGCGACGACCAGCCATGCCCAGCCGCAACGGGAAGATGTGCAATTCTGGTCGACGGTCACCCTTACGGCGTCGTCGACGCATTGGGATTTCAGGGGTGACGTGAATTCCGGCCTGACCGACGATGCGTCGCGCGCCGGGCGACTGCTCCTGCGCGGAATCCTGTCCTATCATATAACCGAGAAACTGTCGGCTGGTGGCGGCTACACCTACTTCAGCATCAACGATGGGATAGGGTCGCGCTTCAAGGAGCACCGGCTGGTTGAGGAGATCAGTTACCGCTCCTCGCAACATTCGGATCATACGCGGCTGACGCTGCGCATGCGCGTCGAACAAAGGATTCCGGAAAAGGGCGATCAGGTTGCGACGCGCTTGCGGCAATTCACGCGGATCGACCTGCCGATCCGCAGCGATGGCCTCAAAACGATTGCTTGGAATGAGATGTTTTACTCGGTGAATGCGACCAACTGGTCCAGCCGTTCCGGCTTCTCGACCATGTTCAACTTCGTCGGCGTGGGCGTACCATTGCGACCAGGGTTAAGCGCCGAGCTCGGCTACCTCAACCAAACTAACTTCCGCCCCGGCCGCAACGGCGTGCGCCATATCGCGCAAGCAACGCTGCTTGTGACGCTGTGAACGGCTGGATCACCTGATGGCGAGCTGCGCCGGCACATGCCGTACGCAACCCGCCATGCGCCGCCATCAGACAGATCGCGGCAGGGTGGAAAGGTTCATGCCGTAGCCGCCAGCATGCGCTGACGTGCATCATAGGCTGCCTTGAACGTCTGCTTCACCGGATCGAGCGCCTGCACGAATTCAAGTTGCTCACCCTCCGGCCCCTTGCAGTAAATCAGCGTCCAGCCGTTCGACTTCCCCTGCCGAATGGGATTGGTATTCGCGCTCATGGGCAATGCCTTGCGTTCGGCCTCCGTCTGCACCGTGACGATGCGATTGGCGCGCACTTGCGTCATGCCGCGACGCGCAGATTCCGCCTCGAGATCATGGATGAATTTATTGAAGTCGACATCGTCACGAATGTAGAAACAGATGTGCATCGAGCGCGGATAAGCAGGGCTCATATGATCCCGCGGCTCCGCCCAGCTGTCCCCATGATCCTGGGGCTGAACGGCATCGCGATAGTGAAGCAACTCGACCACGACATTGTCGAACTGGACGAAACGAACATCCAGTCGCTGGGCACCGCCCTTGAGGTCCGGTACGCCGATGGTGCGCGGATCGATCTTCTGCTCGTGTGCCAGTATCTCCTGATCCAGCATCAGCGTATTTTGCACGGCCTCACCCTTGAAGTCGCCATCCCGCATGACTTCGGTACCGCCCAAGACTTCGGTGTAGAATTCGAATGCGCGATCCAGATCCTGAACCGTTACTCCAAAATGCTGGATCCCCTGGAGACGGAGGCCAAGCGGCGCCTGATCACGATCCCGGACCTTGCCGCGCGGCGGCTGGGATGACGCGGAGCCGCCTGACACGACAGCGGAGGTTGCAAGGCCGGCCATGGTGGCCAAGCCGGCCGTCTTCAACAGATCGCGTCGTTCATAAATATTGGCACCATCACTATCATTATCGATCATGACATATCTCCTCTTGGCGGATCTGGATGATGAAATCCGAAGAAGGAGAAAAGATCAGATAGTTTATTGTTAAACAGACCATTCAAAATAAGGCGCGACAGTACAGTGATTTATGCCTGTTAATTCAGATGATGGATTATCCGCCGGTTACACTCATATGGCGGGCAACCGTCGGCCCTGAACCCGGTTCTATCCGGAAATGATGCCGAGCCGGCTTGTGTGCCAAGCCATGATCAATCGCCGCATCCAGCGCAGGGGCACCTCCCGCGCGCAAGGCATGCCGCAGGTCGACCGCATCATCGTGCCCCAGGCACGTATAAAGTTTGCCGTCCGTCGTCAGCCGGACGCGATTGCAGCCATCGCAGAAGTTCGCCGTCAGCGGCGAGATCAGGCCGAGCCGCGTTCCCCAAGGGGATCGCCAGTAGCGCGCCGGACCCGACGTGCGGTGCGCATCACGCTCGAGCGCGAACTCGCCCGACAGCCGCTCCAGGATTTCGGTTAGCGGCACGAACCGGTCCGCGCGATCCTCATCAATCGCGCCCAGCGGCATGGTCTCGATCAGGCTGAGATCGAACCCCTGCACACCGCACCAGCGCAGCATTGCCGGAACTTCCGTGTCGTTAAGCCCCGCCAGCACGACCATATTGATCTTTACGGCCAGGCCGCAGCCCTTGGCCGCATGCAGGCCGGCCAAGACCTTGTCGAGGTCGCCGCGCCGCGTAATCTGCCGGAAGAGAAGCGGATCGCGTGTGTCCAGGCTGACGTTGATCCTCTTTACGCCGGCGCTGTGCAGCCGGGCCGCACAGCGTTCCAGTTGCGTGCCGTTGGTTGTCAGCGTCAGTTCTTCCAGCCCCTGCCCAAGATGCGTGCCGAGATCCTCGATCAGGTCCAGGATATCGCGCCGCACGAGCGGTTCGCCACCGGTGATCCTGACCTTCCGGACCCCGCGCGCGATGAAGCGTCCCACGATCGTGGCAATATCATCCCGCCCCATTAGCTGGGTACGGGGGAGGAAGCGCATCTGCTCGCTCATGCAATAGCGACAGCGCAGATCGCAGCGGTCTGTCACGGAGACGCGCAAATAGTCGATCGTGCGGCCATATCGATCGATCAGGCCGGCAACCGAGGCCCCGCCCGTCATGATAGCGCGCCCGCCAAACGGCGCGGCTCCTCCCATGACGCTTCAGGGACAGCGATGGATGCCGCCACTTCCGCCGATGTCCGATCGATATGCGCAGCATAGGCCTGAACAATCTGCGCCAGGATCGAGACGGCCAACGTGTCCGGATCTCTTGCGGCGGGGATCAGCCCGATCGGCGCACGGACCCGCGCGATCGCCTGGGCCGAGCAGCCGCGCGCCAGCAAGGCCTCGGCTCGCCCCTGCCGTGTCGCCGCGCTGCCCATCGCGCCGATGTAGAAGGATGGCGTGGCGAGCGCCTGACACAGAAGATCACCTTCCCAATCATGATCGTGAAAGAGGAAGACGATCGCGGTATAGGCATCGGCCCCGAGGGTGGGCGCCGCACTGGGCGTCAACAGCGGCGACCCGGCCGCGCCGACGTCTTCGAGAACGGAACGGTCCGGGCTGAATACCGCGACGTCGGGCGTGTAAGCCCACGCCAGTTGCGTCAGCGATACCGCCTCCCGTCCCTGGCCGATGATGACCAACCGTGGGTCGGGATGATGGCGCACGTGGAAGATCCCATCGCTCCACCCGACCATGTCCGACGCCCCCGCAGCCAAGCCACCCAGATCCAGTTGCAGGCTCGCGCATCGTCTCGCCTCCAACAGGTCGATCAGACGGGCAAGCTGGTCCGCCGGCGGATCGGGCGTGAACAGCAGGTCAATCCCACCGCCACAGGGCAAGCGAATGTCCAGATACGGAGATCCGAGCCCGAACCTGACCTGCCTGCTCTGCCTCTCCTCAAGCACCGCCAAGGCCTCGGCGACGATGGCCGCCTCGACACAGCCGCTCGATAGCGCGCCGATGAAGGTTCCGTCCTCGCACACGCCCATATGGGCACCGGGCGCGCGCGCCCCACGTCCAATGACATCGGTGAGCGTCACCAAGACAACGCGCCGCCCTTGATCGGCAGCGGCGCGCAAGAAGCGGAAGATGGAAAGTGCGCCCTTCACGGTCGGCAAAGCCGCTTTGCCCGATACCGCGGCGTCGCCCGAGCCTGGCAGCGTTCTACGGATTTATGCACAGCGACACCGGTCATCGCCGAATGGCCGACGCTGCCGAACATTGCGGGACCGGTTCCGGAAACCTGTTCAGCCTGGTATCGAAGCACAGATGGGGAGCCCTGAAATCATGATCTTGCTCAGACCCGAGCCTGATCGTCGCGTAAGCACATCGCTCCACATACATCATGGTCAGTTGCACTTCCATTTTCTGGCCCGGGCCAGGACTGTATCGAATACTAAATATACCAGATCGATGAACCCCACAGTCTTAAAGGATGTGAATTGTTAATAGGGACGACTTGTCACTCGCCCGCCGCGTCTCGTTCGGGCGCTCTGCCAGGCGAGATGAACCCCATGTCGATATAGGCCAACGCTGCGAGGAAGTAGGCACCGATGCTCAAGGACGGCGAAACGAAGCCGACCAGCAGCGCAGATCCATAGATTGCGGGGCCGATCAGGAAACGGCGACGCACCGTTTGATAACGGGCGTCCGTCATGCTGTCATCGTACAGGCCTCGCGCCCTCGCCCATCGCAGCGTCATGTTGAACGTCAGAGCCTGGCCCAGTGCGATCACGGCGTAGATGATCGTCGCGATCCTCAGGTTGTTCGCCTCGTGATCGTCCCAATGCACGGCCACCAGCTTCGCAGCCCAGGGCAGCACGGCGATGAAGAGGAGAAGTATCAGGTTCAGCACCAGCAAACCTTGATCTGCGGTCCGGATCATCTGCCAAAGATTATGATGCACCAGCCACATCTGGCCGACGACCAGGAAGCTCATTCCGAACGCCAGATAAGAAGGCCATGCCCTAAGGAGATCTGTCGCCAGGTCGCTGCCGGCATGTGCGCCCGTCTGCATCAGATCATAGGCGATCAACGTGGATATAATCGCAAAGACGGCGTCGCTATAAGCTTCAGCCCGATGATATCCGCTGTCCCGGCTCCGCCTCAGAGGTGAAGACACGATAATCGCTCCAGCCTGCATGTTGCACATCAACGCCGCCGTTGCGGATTTTCTCAACGCGTAAGGCAATTTAACCTTATTTCATCGGACCTGCGATATCCTTGATCTTATCCGATACTGCGAAGCGAACGAGGAGTCGCGCAATGCAGATGTTGGAACACGCCACCGATGATTTTCCCAACCAATCGACGATCGAGGCGGCGCCCGCCACCCCGGTGGCTGCGATCACATCGCTCATCGTGCGCGGCGGCCAAGGCGACGCGATCGTCCAGGCCTTCAAGAATGCCCTCATCAGCCAGCCGGCAAAGCGCCGGCACATCATGACGCTGCTGCTGCAGCAAGAAAATGGGCTGAGCTTCGTCATCTCCCTGTTCAGAAGCAGGGAGGATCTGCAGCAATGGCAGGCTGCCGCCGAGCGCCAGCAGATGATCAAGGCTTTTGAAGATCATTCACTGCGTCAGCTCTGCACGATCCATCATCGGGTCGCCAAACTGACCGTGCCCAGCGACGAATCCGGGCCCAAGTGGAAAGTGCTGCTGACGACGTGGCTGTCGATGCTCCCGCTTTTACTGCTTCTCAACGGGACCTTCCTGCTGCTCGTGCCCGATATCCCGTGGCCCATTCGGCTGATCATGACGTCCTTCCTCCTGTCGATCAGCGTGATCTGGTTTGTCTCACCCTTCAGCCGAAGGATCACCAGAACTTGGCGCTTGAAACATCAGCAGATGCGGATCGAGGTACTTCCATAGATTTAACAAATAATTGCTCTTCTAGTTAGCGCTAGAAAACATGAATTAACTGCACCAACAATGACCAATGATGGATTTACTCCATGCTTAAGATCAGGTCGGGAGATTAAAATGACTCTTGCAGCATTCGAAATGTCACGACGCCACGTTCTTGCTGCGACCGCGGCGGCCCCCGTGAGGGCGGGTGCCGCCGCAAGCCCGGACGCTGCGAAAGTGAGTGACAGCACGCCTTCAGAGCGCGTCAGCTTGACGGTGAACGGCAAGGTTTACCAAAGCACGATCGATCCCCGCACGACGCTACTGGATCTGTTACGCGACCATCTGCGCCTGACCGGCACCAAGAAAGGCTGCGATCACGGTCAATGCGGAGCCTGTACGGTGCTCTCCGACGGACACCGGATCAATTCCTGCCTCACCCTCGCGGTCATGCAGAGCGGGCGGGAGATCACGACGATCGAAGGGATCGGGTCCGCCGAGAAGCTCCATCCTTTGCAACAGGCCTTCCTCGATCATGACGGCTATCAGTGCGGATATTGCACGCCAGGCCAGATTTGTTCGACGGTGGGCGCGCTGGACGAGGTGCGGCGCGGCGTACCCAGCCATGTAACGACCGACATCACGGCGCCGATGAAGCCGACCGACGTCGAAATGCGGGAGCGGCTGAGCGGCAATATCTGCCGCTGCGGAGCCTATGCCAACATCCACAAGGCGATCGCCCAGGTGGTGGAGACCCAGTCATGATCCCTTTCACGTATGAACGCGCATCCTCCCTCACCGCTGCCGTGGAGACGGTCTCGAGCACCGAAGGCGCCCGCTACATCGCCGGCGGCACCAACCTGCTTGATCTGATGAAACTGCAGATTGAGCGCCCCACCCACCTGGTCGATATCCAGGATCTGGCACTGGACGGGATTGAAGCGACACCGCAGGGCGGCCTGCGCATCGGTGCGCTGGTCAGCAACGCTGCACTGGCGACCGATCCTCGGATCCGGCGCGATTATGGCGTGGTCAGCCGCGCGATCGTGGCCGGTGCCTCCGGTCAGCTGCGCAACGCGGCCAGCGTGGGCGGAAACTTGCTGCAGCGCACGCGATGCCCCTATTTCTACGACACCAATCTGCCCTGCAACAAGCGTGTGCCGGGCAGCGGCTGCTCGGCCATCGCCGGCTTCTCCCGTTCGCTGGCGATCATCGGTGCCAGCGAAAGCTGCATCGCGACCTATCCCGGGGACATGGCAATCGCGTTGCGCGCGCTGGACGCTACGATCGAGACGATCAATGCCGCGGGCGAGCGACGCATGCTTGCACTGGACGAATTCTACCGACTTCCCGACGAAACGCCGCAGTTCGACAACGTTCTCGCCAAGGGCGAGCTGATCACCGCCGTGATCCTGCCGAGGCCAGCCGGTGGTACGCACCTTTATCACAAGGTGCGCGACCGTGCCTCTTACGCCTTCGCCCTTGTCTCCGTCGCGGCGGTTATCCAACGGGACGGAAGCGCACGCGTCGCCTTTGGCGGTGTTGCGCCCCGGCCGTGGCGCGTTCCCGAGGCCGAAGCGGAGGTCGCCAGCGGGTCGCGCCGCGTCGTCGAACGCGCCTTTGTCGGCGCCGCCCCCACGCAGCAGAATCAATTCAAGCTTTCCCTCGCCGAGCGGACGCTCGGTCTGGTCATGCAACAGGCGAAAGGAATCAGCGCATGAGGTTCGATACGCCCGCCGGGCTCAATCCCATCGATCAGCAGCGTGTCATCGGCAAGCCGATCACGCGGGTCGACGGCCCGCTCAAGGTAAGCGGTGCCGCGCCATATGCGTATGAGCGACATGATGTCGTCCCCAATCAGGCTTATGGCTTCATCCTGGGTGCCGCGATTGCCAAAGGCCGCGTCGAACATATCGACGTGGCGAAGGCACGGACCGCGCCCGGCGTGATCGGCGTGGTCACGACGCTGGACATGCCGCCGCTGCAGCAGGGCGAACATAATATCGCGACGCTGTTCGGTGGGCCCGATATCGTTCACTATCATCAAGCCATCGCGATCGTCGTCGCCGAGACGTTCGAGCAGGCGCGCGCGGCGGCGCATCTGATCGTGGTGGATTATGCGCGCTCGCCCGGCTCATTCGATCTCCAAAGCGCAAGCGCCTCCGCCAAGGTCACGCCGGACAAGGGCAATCACGGTCCCGATGCACCACCTGTGATCAAGGGGGGCGATTTCGCCGCCGCCTTCCGGGATGCCCCGGTGAAGCTTGATCGCACATATACGACGCCCGTGCACAGCCATTCTCCGATGGAGCCGCATGCCAGCATTGCGGCATGGGACGGTGACAAGCTGACGATCTGGACTTCATCGCAGATGATCGGCTGGTGGCATCCGGATGTGGCCCGCGCGCTATCGCTTCAGCCGGAACAACTTCGCCTCGACTCTCCGTTCATCGGGGGCGGCTTCGGCAGCAAACTCTATATGCGGTGCGACGCCGTGCTCGCCGCACTCGCCGCCAAGGCGGTCAAGCGTCCGGTAAAGGTCGCCCAGGCACGCACCTTCATGTTCAACAACAGCACGCATCGGGCGGCGACGATCCAACACATCCAGCTCGGCGCCAAGCGTGACGGCACACTGGTAGCGATCAGTCACACCAGTACCAGCGGCAATCTGCCGAAGGCCACGCCGGAGCCGGCCGCGGCCCAGACCGCCCTCTTATATGCTGCAGCAAACCGCGCAGTGACTTTGCGGCTTGCCACGCTCGACCTGCCGGAGGCCGCCGATATGCGCGCGCCCGGCGAGGCGCCGGGACTGATGGCGCTCGAGATGGCGATGGACGAGCTTGCCGAACAACTCGGGATGGATCCGGTGGAATTGAGGATCCGGAACGATACCCAGGTTGATCCCATCGATCCCAGTCGCCCGTTTTCGCAGCGCCATCTGATCGAATGCCTCAGAACCGGTGCAGAACGGTTTGGCTGGGCGCGACGCAACCCGAAGCCCGGCCAGGTTCGTGACGGAGAATGGCTGATCGGCATGGGCGTCGCGTCCGGCTTCCGGAACAACCTGATCCAGCCTTCCGCAGCCCGCATCACGCTTGAACCGTCTGGCGCCATCACCGTCGAAACGAGCATGACCGACATCGGCACGGGCAGCTACACCATCATCGCGCAAACAGCGGCCGAGATGCTGGGCGTCGATGTCCAGGACGTGACGGTTAAATTGGGCGACTCCCGCTTTCCCAAGGCGTCGGGATCGGGCGGCCAATGGGGTGCCAATAGCGCGACATCGGGGGTCTATGCCGCGGCGATGGCGCTACGCAGATCCATTGCAGAACGGCTTCAGATCAATCCCGATCAGGCGCAATTTGCCGGTGGCAATGTGACCGATGGAACTCATAGCGCCGCGCTACGCACCGCCGCCAAAGACGGCCCGATCATCGCGGAAGACGGCATGGAATATGGGGATCTGGCAAAAAAGTATCAGCAATCCACCTTCGCTGCGCATTTCTGCGAAGCAGCCGTAAACGCCTATACGGGCGAGATGCGGATTCGCCGGCTGTTGGCGGTCTGCGACGCGGGACGCATCCTCAATGCAAAGACCGCCCACAGCCAGGTGATTGGCGGCATGACCATGGGGGTCGGCGCAGCACTGATGGAGGAACTGGCGGTAGAGAAGCGCTTCGGCCTGTTCATCAATCATGATCTCGCGGGATACGAGGTTCCGGTCCATGCCGACATTCCGGATCTCGACGTCGTGTTTCTGGATTATCCGGACGACAAATCATCGCCCATGAAGGCAAAGGGCGTGGGTGAGCTCGGCCTCTGCGGGGTCGGCGCGGCCGTTGCGAACGCAGTCTATAATGCGACCGGCGTCCGTATTCGTGACTATCCGATCACGTTGGACAAGCATCTCGCGCATTTGCCAGCGATCGCATGATACAGGGGGGCGATCATGACGATCGCCCCACCGTTACGGGCTATCAAAGCACCGCGGTCATGCTGCCTCGAGAAAGCTTCGCACGATGCGGTTATATTGCTGAGGTTGCTCGACCATCGTCAGATGCGAGCAACCCGGCATCACCACCAGCTTGGCGCGTCCTGCAACGCCTTTTTGGATCGTCTGGTGACAGTCCATCGTGATCTCATCGAACTCGCCGGTCGTGAGCAGGGTCGGCTGGGTAATGGTGCCCAGATCCGCACGCCTGTCCCAATCCTTGATTTTGCCGGTGATCGTGAACTCATTGGGTCCGTTCAGCACGCGGTAGGCGATCGATTTGGCCAAGGCATCGAAGCTCACGAGCGCATCGGGCGTCGGCGGAACCCGAAGCACGAAGCGATCGTAAAATTGCTGCACCAGCGCGGCATATTCGGGCGTTTGCATCTTGCCGGCCGTTTCCAGCATATCCAGCTTCCTGGCATAGTCGCCCGGCATGCTGTTGATCAGCCGTCGCATGCCGGCGCTTGCCTGCGGAACGCTGGGAAGTGCGCCCGCCAGGATCAGCTTCTCGACGCCCGCGCCTCGTTTCTGGCATAGATATTCAATCGCCAGCAGCGTTCCCCAGGAATGACCGTAGAGGATCACCCGGTCCAGACGCAGCGCCTTGCGCACCGCATCGAGCTCCTCGACCGAACGCTGGATGGTATAGATCGCATCGTCGGCGGGAGCGTCCGCTTTCCCACAGCCTAGTTGATCGTAGAAGATCACCGGCCGATCCTCGGCGAGCGCGCTCATCGACAGAAGATAATTGTGCGCGGCACCGGGGCCGCCGTGCAGGGTCAACAACGGCGTCTTCGATCCATTGCCGAAGCGCCGCCAGTAAATGCGCCCTCCGGGCACGTTGGCATAGCCATCTGCGCTGGGAATAGCGGCGGTGACCGGGATCGCCGCACCGCCCACAGGGCCGATGCCCGCAATGGCCAACAGAGCCGCACCGCCTGCCAGACTTCGCCGCCGGCTCCACTGTAACGAACTGTCCACCAGCTCTCGCTCCCTCATCATAGCGTATATCCACACTGTAATATTAAATCTCGCCACGTTTTCGAGTGACGGTCGACCCCGATAACGATGTTTAACGGACTATTGATCGGAACCTGCACCGAATTGACACGCTATTTGCGGCGATACTTGCAGCGATGGTTTCGCACCACTGCGGGCGCGTGTCCTTCAGAATTGAAATCCAATGGACAACCCTAAATCGATCCCATTGCTGCCGCTCGTTGCAGTCGTAGCTATTCTGGAGATTGTCTTTCTTCTCAGCTGCGAACCGCAGCCGTCTCAGTTCCAGCGCCACGCAAGCTTTCCGGCAAAGGCCGGACCGGAGGATGCAGGCACTGCGCTCGCCATTCCATGCCCGCTTGCGAAGGCGCGCCCGCGCTGATCTGCGCGGGAATCGTCAAAGATGATGCCGGATCGCGCGTCGCATCAACGCAGCACAGGCCATGGCGCCACAGCCACCAGACACGAGCCAATGCCATCCGGCGCCGAACAGCAAGGCGGTGACGACCCCATCGGCAACAATTCCGAAGGTGCAGGAACCTGCAAACGGCAACAGAGCAAGATACCATCGCCAGCGGCCGCAGGTACGGTTGGATACGATCGTGCTGATCGCAAACACCGCTCCACACGATGCCAGGCCCGACAGCGCTGCGGCAGCGCCAATCGGGCAGCGCAACAGCCCGAACAAAGTGCCGAGTATCACCAGGTTGGCCAGCAACCCGGCCGCGGCGAGCGTCGCATTCGACACATCCTGTGCCCTTATGGCGCCGCCGCTGCGATGCTCGATGAGCATTGCTGCATACTCCCACATGACCTTGGTCGACAATTTGCTCGTGCCGCGGGTGCGCGACGCGAAGGTGAGCGGCACCTCGGCAACACGCAGCACACGATCGGACGCGAGGATGATATCCAGCAGGATCTTGAATCCGACCCCGGAAAGGCGATGCGCCACCTGTTGCATCACGCCACGTCGCATAGCGAAATAGCCGCTCATCGGGTCGCTCAGCGGAACCGAAATCGCTTGGTTCGCAGCCCATGTGGCGACGCGGCTGGCCGCAATGCGATGCTCGTCCCAATCGCCGGTCGAACCCCCGGCACAATGGCGGCTTGCATAGGCGATGTCGGCCTGCCCCCTCCGGAGAATGGCCAGCATCTCGCCCAGCAGGACAGGATCATGCTGAAGGTCGGCATCCATGACCGCGACATAGGGTGCCGACGACGCAAGGATGCCTTCGATGCATGCGGAAGACAGACCTCTTCGGCCGATGCGATGAAGGAGCCGAACGCGTGCATCTTCCCGATGCAGCGCGCGCGCCTGCTCTGCCGTGCCGTCCGGCGAATCGTCATCGACGATGATGATCTCCCAATGCACATCGGCCAGCACCGATCGGATCCGATCGACCAACTCGCTGATATTCGCCCGCTCATTGAAGGTCGGGATCACGACCGCGAATTCGGCAGGCGCAGCTCGTACAGCCGCCTGCACGCGTGTCAGCCCATCGCTGAACGGCAGTTGGTGCGCATGCGCCACATTCAGATCGAGAAGCATCATGTCCGGATCAACACAGCGTTTCGCCCATCCCCACATCCTTGTCGCGCACGCGGAAACGCGCGTTTACGTTGCAGACGGACTGTGTCGCCCTCGGCCTTTGTTTTACCCGTTCCAGGGAATAGGGTCTTGAAACACAGCAATAGTTGGCCCTGGAGGCCCTACCGGCTAGACGGCTGACATGCTGCCACCGCGAATAGGCCCTGTCCGACGATGCTCGACAACGGCCTGAAAGCCGTCTTCCTCGCGAACCGCGACAAGCTCTTGCGCTTTCTTGCCGCGCAAGGGGCGGGCGATGCTGCCGAGGATCTGTTGCAGGAATTATGGATCCGCGTGTCCGTGAGCATCTCCGGGCCGATCGCGCAGCCCCTCTCCTATCTTTATCGGGCCGCAAACAATTTGATGCTGGATCGCTATCGGGCAACCCGACAGGCGAGCAAACGGGATTCGGATTGGACCAACGTCGCAACCTCCGGACGCGACATGTCCGAAGAGCCGGCCGGCGAACGGCCACTCATCGCGCGCGAGCATCTGCGCATGGCGGAAGAGACCTTGGCCGGCCTTGGGGAGCGTGCTGCACATATATTTCGTCGACACCGCATCGACGGCATTCCGCAAAAGCAGATTGCGCAGGAATTGCAGATAAGCCTGAGCACCGTAGAAGCCGATCTCCGTAAAGCCTATCGCGCCATGCTGGATCTTCGGAGGCGTCTCGATGAGGCTTGACCCTAACGGCTCCGTCAAGGTTCACGAGGTATATCGATGAACCACAAATTAACTGACGAGATCGAGGATGAAGCGCTCGCGTGGCTCGTGCGCGTGCGCGATGATGATTTCGTCGCGTGGGAAGAACTCGAGCAGTGGCTCGGGGCCGATCCTCTTCATCTGGAGAGTTATCAGCGCCTCTCGGATGCTGATCGACGGTTGGATCCGATACTTCCGGGACATGGCCCAAAACCTCTTTTGCAGGATCAGGCACCTCCTGCGCAGCCGCGCCGTCGATATTGGGGCGGCGCCGCCGTTGCTGTCGCGGCAGCACTGATTGCGATGATCTCCGTCCCGCTCCTGCGGTCGGACAGCCATTATGATCTCATCACCGCGCCGGGCGAACAGCGGCAGCTTGTTCTGGCGGGCGGCACGATTGTTCGCATGAACGGCGGCAGCAAGCTCGTTCTGGATCGGGATAACGAGCGGTTCGCGAAGCTCGATCGCGGCGAGGCTTTGTTCGAAGTCCGTCACGATCCGGCGCGACCGTTCACGGTTCAACTGGATGGCGCACGGCTGGTCGATCTGGGCACACGCTTCAATGTCACCCGCTCTGCGACCGAAACCGACGTAGAGGTCTCGGAAGGCGCTGTGCAATATGTCGCAGCGGGCCAGCAGATCGATCTCGCCGCCGGCCAGCGCCTGCGCGTCAATTCGGCGGATGGCAGCGCCATACGCAGCAGCATCGCCCCGGCCTTGGTCGGCACATGGCCGCAAGGACGCTTCGTCTATTCCAATGAGCCGCTGTCGAAGGTGGCAGCGGATCTGGCCCGCTATTCCGGAACAGCCGTGCAGGTCGATCGCGACTTCGCCGATGAGCCCTTTACGGGTGTGGTCAGCGTGGCCGATCCGAAAGATCTGGCGCCACTGGCACCATTGTTCCGCGCCAGGGTAGTACGTGAGGGGAATCACTGGCGGATAACCCGATCTTGAAATGACCCGGCTGGCCACTTTTGTCGCCTTCATCATTGTCGCCAGCCCCGCTTACGCCGGCGATCGTCCGCTCATCATCGCGAGCGGAACGGTGGCGAGTGCGCTGAGCCAATTGTCGGCGCAAAGCGGGATCAGCGTGTCCATCGAGGATCCCTCCCTCTGGGCCAAGCCGGTTGCTGGTTTCTCGGCCGCGGGCTCGCCCGAGGCGGCGTTGCGACGCATTCTCGGGGCGGCCGGTGCGCGACCGGTAAAGCTGGGCACGTCGGTATATCGCGCCGTCTCGACGCGCCCATCCCCCCCTCCCGCACGAGCGCCACGGCCCGCCACGCCGCCCGAACCTGTCGCCGAAGGCGAAGTCGTGGTCACGGCCAGCAAGCGCGACCTTCGCCTGCTGGACTTCCCGGCAGCGGTCGAAATTCTCGACGGCAGCCGCTTTGTATCGGAGGGCGAACGGGGCACGGATACGATCGTCGTGCGCCTCGCCAGCGTGTCATCCACCTATCTCGGCGCCGGCCGCAACAAGCTTTTCATCCGCGGTATCGCGGATTCCAGCTTTACGGGCCCGACGCAGGGCACCGTCGGCCAATATCTGGGGGATATCCGCCTCACCTATAATGCTCCCGACCCCGACCTGCGCCTCTACGATATCGGATCGGTTGAAGTGCTCGAGGGACCGCAAGGAACCCTGTACGGCGCAGGCTCGCTCGGCGGAATCCTGCGCACCAATCCTAACGCGCCCGTCCTGAACCAGATCGGGGGAACGATCTCCGCGGGCGTATCCGCGACCGCGCATGGGTCGCCGGGCGGCGATCTTGGCGGCTGGCTCAACCTTCCCGTCAGCAGCGACGCCGCCTTGCGCCTGGTGGGCTATGGCATCACCGAGGGCGGCTATATCGACGATGTCGAGCGCGAGAAGCGCAACGTCAATCGTACCAGAACGGTCGGCGGCCGTGGGACTTTCCTTTATGAGCCGGGAGATGGCTGGCGCGTGCAAGCCGGCGCGGTGCTTCAGAGCAACCATGGGCGCGACAGCCAATATGCCGACCGCGATCTGCCGCCGCTCGAGCGCGCCAGTCCGACCCCGGGCGGATTTGATTCCGACTATCGGCTCGCGAGCCTGTCGGTCGAGAAGAAATGGTCCTCGCTTCGCTTCCAATCCTCCAGCGGATTGGTGCGCCACCGGCTGACCGAACAATATGATGCGACGATCGATCCGACGAGGCCGCAGCTCTTCGTCCAGCGCAACCGCACCGCCATGTTCACCACCGAAAACCGCCTCTGGAGCCCGCTTCGCAACGGTTTCGGCTGGGTCGTGGGCGCCAGTTACACGCATAATCGTACGACATTGGGCAGGCGATTGGGCAGCATCGCTGCACCTGCGCCGACCACCGGCGTCACCAATATCGTCAATGAAATAACCGCTTTTGCCGAGGCGAGCGTGCAGCGCTCCTTTCTGACGATCACCGGCGGAATCCGGGTGACGCACGATCGCCTCACCGGTTCTGCCAAGGATATACCCTTCGCCTCCTTCCAAAACCTGCTGCGAAGCGGCGTTACGGCCAGCCGATCGGAGGATAATATCATGCCGTCGGGCGCCCTTTCGGCGCGCATCGGCAATGGGGCACTGGCGTTCCTGCGCTATCAGGAAGGCATTCGCCCCGGCGGGCTCGCCGTCGAGGGCGCTATCATCCGCCGCTTCAAGGGCGATCATATCCGCTCGATCGAAACGGGGTTGCGCTTTGGGGAGGGCGCGCGGCAGCTGATCGGCGGTGCGCTCAGCGCATCCTATTCACGCTGGAACGACATCCAGGCCGACTATATCGACGATACCGGCCTTCCCAGCACCAGCAATATCGGTACCGGCCGAATCTATTCCGTCAGCGGCTCGCTCCGTATCAAGCCGACACCGCGCCTCGTGCTGGAACTCGCCACCACCTATAATGACAGCCGCGTGACCGAGCCATCGGCGGCTTTCCTCCAGTCGCTGGTCAATCAGATGGCGCGCTTCGACCTGCTGAAGGCGCAGCAGATCGCGCTCGATCCGCTCGGCCGCATTCCCAACGTCGCCAAATTCTCGTCGCGCGTCTCGGCCCGCTACGAGGTAATCCGATCCGACGCCTCCACACTGACATTGGAAGGGTGGACGCGCTATGTCGGTCGCTCCCGGCTCGGCGTCGGCCCGGTGCTAGGCGGCCAGCAGGGCCAATATTCCGAGACCGGGCTGTCCGCGAAGCTCGCGAAAGACCGGTTCGGCATCACGCTTGGCGTCAGCAACCTGTTCGACGTCGTGGGTAACCGCTTCGCATTGGGCACGCCCTTCGCGCGCGAATTGTCGCAAATCACGCCGCTGCGGCCACGAACCGTCCGCCTTTCGATCGAGCGCCACTTCTAGCTCCGCTCGCTCAGGCGTGCCGCAGGCAGAAGCGGGCGATTGCCGATGCCGCCCGCAACGACGCGGGCTTCGCGGCAACGTCGAACGTCTGACGAAAGGCGCGGATCTGCGCATGTTCGAACAGTTGATGGTCGGTGTGCGCAGCTTCGAGGGCCGGCAGGAGCATCTGCGGATGACCGATCACGCGGCCATAACGCCAATGGGCATAATCCTCATTGCCCAGCCAATCGGCACCATTGGGGTTGAGGAATACGCATGGCCGCGGTCGGCGCAGGAACTCATAGACCTGGCTACTGACATCGCCGAGATAGACGTCCGCCAACTCGGTATAGGTCATATCGATCGATCGATGGCTGCCCAGATCGATATGGATGTCCGGTCGGCCAACGCATGGCTCCAACAGGCGCAACGCCTGCCGGCGGGCACGGCCGCCCTCGAACAGACGCACGTGGGGGGCGACGATGAGATTGTAGCGGCCCGTCTCGACGATGCGGGCAATGATGTCCGGACCCCATCTGTGCCAGGAGCTTAGCTCACTCACAAAATGCGGGTTGTACAGCAACACGGGGCGCCGCCGGGCGAAGGGATAGGCGATGGCCGGCCGGATGCGATCGGCGGATTCGAACTTAGGATACCCCACAATCTCGAAGCAGCCGGGCTTCAGCAGGCCCTGCCGGATCATGCGCTCGCGCTGCTTATCGCCTGCGAGGAGAACGAAATCGAAGTCGGCGATGCGCGGATCATAGCCGGCCGATCGATCCCCGGCGCCATGATCGATATGGATCAGCTTCGGCGCGGTAATTCCCAAGCGACGCGCGGCGGTGGATGTCCTTTCCGGCACCACGATCGCGTCATAGCCGTTCAGCTCCTCCCGGGCATGGAGCAGGGTCAACTTCTTGGGCGGAACGCTGGAGCCCCGAACGCGCCCCAGCATGCGCAGCGACGCGGAACCGATCATCGCCAGGTCCGGCGCCGGGCCATCCTTGGGGATCACCGGCCGGATCAGATCCAGATGCGCCTCGCTGGTCACGCGGATCGCCACGGTCATGCCAGGCATCTTCGCCAGCGCCAGAGCCGTTTCCAGCCCATGTGGAACATGATGCAATTGGCCGGTGAACAGGAAGCAGACCCGCCGTGGTCGCGTCGCTGTGCTCTTGCCGGGCTCCCCCGGCGCCTGGCCGCTGACGAGATAGGGTGTCATGACGCCGACCCCGCTGCAACCGCGCCCGCGGTCGCATTGCGCTTATAGGCCAGGCGCACCCGCGATCCGATCTTTTGCTCGCCGACCAAATGATAGTCGCGCGCCAGCACCTTCTCGGCAATTGCGCGGGTAGCTACGTTGTAGCCAGGATCGGGACGGTCGGTCGTGACGACCATGTCAGGCGGCACATCGCGGAAGATGCGACGCGTCTCTTCCGTCGGATCCAACCCGAGCGACCCCTTTTCAATGTCATCATTGAGGTGGTTCGGGAAAGCCAGCTTGGTCGGAATGCATGCGCCGGTCAGCTGATAGAGAATGGGTTCGCCATCGAAGACCAACAGGCAGCCGTCCAGGTTGCGCGTGATCACGTGGGCGAATTGGGTAATCGGCTCGGCCTTGCCGCGATGCTTCAGGCGCTTCAGCGACGTTCCCGCCGCCAGAGCGATGCCCACCAGCAAGATCACCACCGCGATCGAGACACGCTGTTCGAAATGGGCCGAACGGATCGCGATGTGCGAATCCGGCCGCCCGAGGATCCGCGCGCAATACAAGCTGAGCGGAACCAGGACCGGCAGGAAATAGTGGATGAAATAGGTGCCGAACAGCAGCAGCCCCAGCACCGCCGACATCAGCCAGCCGAATGCGAAGCGGCGGGCATGCGCTTCCTCCGCATCGATCGCCGCCAGCTCGCGGCGGGAACGCCATTCGATGATGGCGCAGATCGCAAGCGGACTTGCGAGCTTCACGAAGGTGAGCACGCGGCCGATGAGCGTGCCGGCGGGCCAGGCGCCACGTTGAAAGATGGAAATGAAGTTGGTGTAGATGAAGGCATCGGCATAGCCGGCCGCGACATACCAGGCGAAGGTGGCCGCGGTGGGCAGCAATGCCACCGCAATCCATACCACGCCCCAGGCAAGAGCAGGGAAAAGGCCGAACCGCTCGCGCGCCCGCCACAGCAGGAAGACGCCGAAGAAAATGCCCTCGAACACCGCGGAATATTTGATCTGCAGCGCAACGCCCATGGCGAACATCGCCAAAGCGGCGAAGGCCAGGAATTTGCCCCTGCTCGCCCCAGCGCGCGTCCCTTCCAGCACAAGCAGCCCTGCGCCGGCCACGGGCAGATTGTAGAAGACCGGCGTCTGCCCGCCCGATCCGTCGAAGACGATCAGCCAGATGAGATAGGCGGTCGCGGCGATAACGGCCCCGCGCCAGCTTGCCATTCGGAGCGCCATGACGCCGATCAGGAAGGCGGTCAGCCCTGCGAAAATCGTGGCGACGATCTGATATTGGATGATGCCCACGCCACCGAGCATCCGGATAGCGGCATAGAGCAGGAAAATGCCAAGGGGTTTGCGGTCCCAGATATCGACGAAGGGAACCGCACCATGCAGCATGCGATCGCCGATCAGCAGGTAGAGCTGCTCGTCGACCTGGATCACCGGATTACCGAACTGCCAGACGCGGGTAACCAAGGCCAGGAGCATCGACAGCAGGAACAGGCTGGTGAGTGGGGATCGCTCCATCCGGCCGAAAAGACCGTCGGATGTGAGCGGCAAGGACGACGCAAACATACCGGATTGATGTCCCACAGCAGTCAGCCGAGCATCCACGATCACGTCCTTCACCACGGCCGACCGACATGGCCATAGACGCTCCGGCACCGGAAGGATGAGCCCGTTGCGTCCAAAGCGGTCTTAGTCGGGGTGAACTTCATGTCGGCGTCGTGCATCTTGTCGTCTCTGGCTTTGCCATCAAGACGATGCCGCCGGCGCGCGGCCTTGGGTCGATATACGATAGGTGCCGGCAAATCCGGAAATTGGCTGGGGCGGCAGGATTCGAACCTGCGAATGGCGGCACCAAAAGCCGCTGCCTTACCACTTGGCGACGCCCCAACAGCCGCGCGCTTATAGCCAGCGCGCGGCGCATGGGAAGGCTTAGAAAACGCGTTCGACCCACTTATATGGATCCGGCGCCAATCCGCGCTGGATATCGACCAGCGCGGTACGGAGCTGCTCCGTCTGCGATCCCGGCCCGCCGTCGCCGATTGTGAAGTCCAGTCCGTCCCGTCCGCGAACGCGCCCGATCGGCGTCACGACCGCTGCCGTACCGCAGGCAAAGGCCTCCCGCAGCTTGCCGCTGTGCGCATCATCCCGCCATTGATCGATCGAATATCGTTCCTCGCGCAGGGTCAGGCCGCGATCGCGCGCCAGCGTGATCAGGCTATCGCGCGTGATGCCCGGCAGGATCGTATCGCCCAGCGGCGGCGTTATCATCGATCCGTCGTCCATGACGAAGAAGACGTTCATTCCGCCCAGCTCTTCGATCCATTTCTTCTCGACTGTGTCGAGGAAGATCACCTGATCGCATCCCTCGGCGATCGCCTCCTTCTGGGGCAACAAGCTCGCGGCATAATTGCCGCCGCACTTGGCCGCCCCCGTGCCCCCGGGGCCCGCGCGGTTGAAATGATCGGACACCCACAAGGTCACCGAAGGCGCGCCACCCTTGAAATAGGAACCGACCGACGACGCGATCACGATATACAGATATTCGTCAGCCGGGCGGACACCCAGGAAGACGCTGCTCGCGATCATGAACGGGCGCAGGTAGAGCGCGGAGCCCTCGCCTTCCGGGATCCAGTCGCGGTCCGCCTTCACCAGCTGGCGGCAGGATTCCAGGAACAGTTCATCCGGCAGCGGCGCCATCGCCAACCGCTCCGCAGAGGCACGGAAGCGGCGCGCATTGGCATCCGCGCGGAACAGAGACGCGCCGCCATCCGTGGTGCGATACGCCTTCAGCCCCTCGAAGATCTCCTGGGCGTAATGGAGCACCGCGCTGGCCGGATCCATCTCGAGCGGGCGACGCTGGTGGACCTTGGCGTCATGCCAGCCCTGGCCTTCCTTGTAGCGGATCGTCACCATATGATCGGTAAACACGCGGCCAAAACCCGGATCCTGCAGGAGGCGCGCGCGCTCGTTGAGCGCCAGCGGCGCCTTGCTCTGCTCGAATGCGAAGGTCAGGTTGGAATCGCTCGCCATATTCGTGTGTAACCTATTCAAAATCTATGCGTCGGCGGTTGCAGGGGCCTAAGGTGCATGCCACATTAGGTCAATATGGCTGTCCCGTCCGCTTCCCCACTCTTCCTTCGCGAAACCGAAATACGGCGTGGCGCCGAGCTACTCTTCTTCGGTTATGGGCATCTTTACCGTCAAACCGACGAATGTCTTGCCAAACAAGGCATGGGACGCGCGCATCACCGCGCGCTCTATTTCATCGCCCGCCAGCCCGATCTTACCATCAGCGCGCTCCTTCGCACACTGGCGATCACCAAGCAGTCGCTCGGTCGTGTGCTGAGCGAGCTGACCGACCGTGGAATGGTGGAAACACGCGTCGGCCGCGAAGACCGGCGCCAACGGCTGCTGCGCCTGACGCCGGCCGGCGCCAAGCTGGAGCAGGAGCTGTTCGAAGCGATGCGCGCCCGGCTGTCGGCCGCTTACGCGCAGGCCGGCCAGGATTCGGTGACCGGATTTTGGCGCGTGCTGGAAGCTTTGATCCCGCCAGCAGAGCGTAACCGGCTGGCCGATTTCGGCGACATACCGGGCTGATCGTTCGCAGGCGCAGCAATGAGTTGCACAACCGCCCGGACGGCTTTATCCGACCCGGCTTATGAACATCGAACTCATCCCGGTGGGCAAGGACCCGCCCCACGAAGTCAACGTGATCATCGAGGTCCCGGTGGGGGGCGAACCGGTCAAATATGAGTTCGACAAGGCGTCGGGGGCGCTGTTCGTAGACCGGATCCTGCATACGCCGATGCGCTATCCGGCCAATTACGGATTCGTTCCGCATACGCTGTCCCCGGATGGCGATCCGCTCGACGCGCTGGTGATCGCACGGTCGCCCTTCATTCCGGGCTGCGTGGTTCGCGCACGCCCCATCGCGGTACTGAAGCTTGAGGATGAGGCTGGCGGCGACGAGAAGCTGGTCTGCGTTCCGGTCGACACCACCTTCCCTTATTATACCGATGTGGGCGAGCGGCATCATCTGCCGTCGATCGTGCTGGCGCAGATTGAGCATTTCTTCACCCACTATAAGGATCTTGAGGCTCAGAAGTGGGTCCGGATCGGCAATTGGGGTGACGCCGAAGAGGCGCGGACGATCATCCTGGAGGCCATCGCCGCCGCCAAGGCCGCCAAGGGCTAATCTGCTTCCTTATACTTCCCGGTCGCGGTAAGCCGCGCCTTTCGGGAGGATGATCGATGGCGGGGCATGGCTGGCGGCTTGGCAATCGCATTGCGCCGCCGCGTTTTCTGACGTTTCTGGCCATCATCTTGATCGGCTTGCCGCTGGGTGTCACCCGGTTGGGCTGGGCCGCTGGGTCGATGGCCGCGTTCGATGCCGCCGCATTGGTTTTCTTCATATTGATCGCACCGATCTTCCGCGATCGGGCGGAGGGCATGCGCCGCTCCGCAAAGGCCAATGACGCGAACCGTGCAGGCCTGCTCGTTATTACCGCGATCGTTTCGCTTGTCGTGCTCGCCGCCGTCACGGCGGAGCTCACCCGTCCAAAGACGCCGCCACCCGGGGAGGTGGTCCTGATCGTAGGCACGCTTGCGCTGTGCTGGCTGTTCACGAGCCTGATCTACGCGCTCCATTACGCCCACATCTTTTATGAGGAAAAGGACGGCAAGGACACCGGCGGAGTCAAATTTCCCGATACGGACGAGCCCAATTATTGGGATTTCATGTACTTCTCGACCTGCCTTGGCATGACGTTCCAGGTGTCCGACATGGATATCACCAGCGGCCGCATGCGTCGCGTGGTGATGTTCCACTGCCTCGCCGCATTCGTCTTCAACCTGGGAATCGTGGCGTTTACCATCAATGTGCTTGGCGGAAGCTCATCCTGAAAACGAGGCTGGACAGGAGAGGTCCGGCCGCGCAACAGCCTTCGCATGATGTCTTATCGTTCGCGGCTGTGCTTCGCTGTCTCCGCCCTGGTTCTCGCTACTAGCCCAGGCCTCGCCCAAATGTCGGATGCGCCAACCGGCACGAGCATGCCGCAGGCCGCGCCCCTGGTGGATACGATCCCGGCACCGCAGGACACCCCCTATCCCGGGACGATCAAGCTGGACGTCGATGCGACCGACATCGACCACCGCATCTTCCGGATCAAGGAGACGATCCCGGTAAAAGCGGGCCACCTAGTGTTGCTGTACCCCAAATGGCTGCCTGGCAATCACGCCCCCACCGGCCAGATCAACAAGCTTGCGGGCCTGGTCATCACGGCAGGCGGCAAGACCCTCCCGTGGCGACGCGATCCGATCGACGTCTACGCGTTCCATCTGGATGTTCCGGCCGGTGTGGACACGATCGAGGCGAACTTCCAGTTTATGACGCCCACTGCGGCCAACCAGGGGCGCATCCTCATGACGCCCGTCATGCTCAACCTGGAATGGATCGCGACAGCTCTCTACCCCGCCGGATATTATGTGCGGCAGATCATGGTCGCGCCCAGTGCGACCTATCCGGAGGGCTGGACGTCCGCCACGGCGCTGCGTCCGTCGGGGGCTTCCACAGCCAAGGGCGGCAAGATCCAATATGAAACCGTCGCCTTCGACACGCTGGCGGATTCGCCGACCATCGCGGGACGTTTTGCGCGCATCGAGCCGCTGACCCGCGACGTGACCATGAACATCATTGCGGATCGCCCTGATTATCTCGCCGCCAAAGCCGAGCATCTGACCAAGTTCAAGGCGATGGTCGATCAGGCGACGAAGCTGTTCGGGTCCCAGCATTATAATCATTACGATTTTCTGATGACGCTGTCCGATACGCTGGGCGGCCAAGGCCTGGAACATCACCGCTCGACCGAGATCGGATCATCGACCGGCTTCTTCACCGAATGGGATACCAGCGCGTCCTCACACAACGTCGTCGCGCATGAATTCGTGCACAGCTGGGACGGCAAGTTCCGCCGCCCGGCGGATCTGTGGACGCCGGACTATCGCCAGCCCATGGGCGGCAGCTTGCTGTGGGTCTATGAAGGGCAGACTCAATTCTGGGGCAATGTGCTGGATGCCCGCGCGGGGGTTGTTTCGAAAGAAGAAGCCCTGGACGCGCTTGCCAGCGTTGCCGCGACCTACGCGACGCAGGCCGGCAAACAATGGCGGCCGCTGGTGGACACGACCGAAGATCCGATCATTGCCCGTCGCGCGCCAGCGCCCTGGCCGAACTGGCAGCGTTCGGAAGATTATTACTCCGAGGGCCAGCTGATCTGGGTGGATGCCGACAGCCTGATTCGCCAACGATCGAAGGGCAAAAGGTCGCTGGATGATTTTGCGCGCATCTTCTACGGGATGCGCGACCGCGATTGGGGCGAACTCACCTACACGTTCGACGATGTCGTCGCAGCGCTCAACCAGGTCGAACCCTATGACTGGGCAACCTTCCTGCACCAGCGGGTGGATGCGGTCGCACCGGCCGCACCGCTGGAGGGCATCACCCGCGGGGGTTACAAGCTGGTCTATACCGATCAGCCGGGCTCGTGGTGGAAATCGCGTGAGAAAGCGCGCAAGGCCGCCGATTTCACCCTCTCGATCGGCCTCACCGTGGCCCGCGACGGCAGCGTGAGCCGGGTGAACTGGGACAGTCCCGCCGCAAATGCGGGCATCACGATCGGCACCAAAATCCTGGCGGTCAACGGCCAGTCTTATGGCGAGGACGATCTCAAACAGGCGATCAAGGATGCCAGCAGCAGCAAGCCGATCAACCTGATGATCCAGCAAGGTAGTTATTTCCGGACGGTGAGTGTCGCCTGGACGGGCGGTCTGCGCTATCCGCACCTCGAGAAAATCGACCCCAAGGCGCCGAGCACGCTCGACGCCCTCTATTCTGCAAGGAAGTAATCGGATGGCAGCACCCGCGCAGACCCTTCTCCTGTTCGGCGCGACGGGCGATCTGTCGCGGCGGATGTTGTTGCCATCCCTGTTTGGCCTCCATGCCGATGGACTGCTGCCGGCCGACCTGGAAATCTACGGCACCGCGCGCAGCGAGATCGATGACGACGCCTTCCGGAAAACCGCCGCCGATGCCCTGCAGTCGATCGTGAAGGATCGCGATCTGGCGCCCGATGTGCTCGATCGCTTCCTTGCCCGCGTTCATTATGTCGCAGCGGACGCTTCGCGGCCGGAGACGTTGGCAACTCTGGGCGAAGCGCTCGGCCCGCGTGCCAATGCCGGCCTGGCGATCTTCCTGTCGACGGCGCCCTCGCTGTTTGAATCGACGATCGCCGGACTGGAAGCCGCCGGCCTCGCCGGTCCTCAGACCCGTCTCGCGCTGGAAAAGCCGCTCGGCCACGATCTCGCCTCGTCGCGCGAGATCAATGACGCCGTCGCCCGGGTCTTTCCTGAAGCACGCACATTCCGGATCGACCATTATCTCGGCAAGGAGACGGTTCAGAACCTGCTCGCACTGCGCTTCGGCAACATCCTGTTCGAGCCGCTCTGGAATGCCAGCGCCATCGAGCATGTCGAGATCACCGTCGGTGAGACGGTCGGCCTGGAGGGGCGCACCTCCTATTTCGACGGCATGGGCTCGCTGCGCGATATGGTGCAGAACCATATGCTGCAGCTGCTCGCACTCGTTGCGATGGAAGCGCCCGCCCAATTCACGGCGACGGCGGTACGCGACGAAAAGGTGAAGGTGCTCCGCTCGCTGCGCAAGCTCGACGCCAAGGAAAGCGTGATCGGTCAGTACGTGGCCGGCGCGGTCGATGGCAAACCCGTGCCCGGCTACGCGGATGAGCTGGAAAAACCGTCGGATACGGAAACCTTCGTCGCGTTGAAGGCCCATGTCGACAATTGGCGCTGGCAGGGTGTCCCCTTCTATCTGCGCACCGGCAAGCGCCTGCCGCGACGCACCTCGGAGATCGTGATCCAATTCCGGCCGGTGCCGCACTCCATGTTCGCAGGCAAAGGTGCTGCATTACAGCCCAATCGCCTGCTGATCTCGATCCAGCCGGAAGAGAATATCAGCTTCACGATCATGGCCAAACAGCCTGGCCTGGATCGCGACGGCATCCGCCTGCGCGAAGTGCCGCTGGACATCCGCATGGCCAATGCCTTTGCCGACGTGCGCCGTCGCATTGCCTACGAACGGCTGCTGCTCGATCTGATCGAAGGCGATCCGACGCTGTTCGTCCGCCGCGACGAGGTGGAGGCGCAGTGGGAATGGATCGATGCCATCCGCGCGGGCTGGGAAGCCAATGGCATGACGCCCAAGACCTATCCCGCGGGTACCTGGGGTCCCGCGGCCGCCATTGCGCTCACGGAGCGCGACGGCGTGACCTGGCATGAATAACCCAAAGATGAGTGAGTATACGGCATGATCGAAGCAGAATGGTGGGAGCATGACGACGCAGAGGCGTTCGCCGAAGCGGTCGCGGGCGATATCGCCTTCATCATCGAAAGCGCCCTGGATGCCCGTGCGGCCGCGGTGATCGGTCTGTCCGGCGGCAATACGCCGGTGAAGGCTTACGAAAAGCTGGCTACCATGAAGCTGGACTGGAAGAGGGTCACCATCTTCCCGGTCGATGACCGTCTCGTGAAGGTGGACAATCCGCTCTCCAACGTCGCCATGCTGGCCAAAATCTTTCTTCCGAAGGGCGCACGGGTGATGCCGCTGGGCGCCGATAATGCCGACTACAAGGCAGCCGGCAACGCCGCCGACGCGCGCCTGCAGGATCTGCACTGGCCGCCGGATCTGGTCGTGCTCGGCGTCGGCGGTGACGGGCATACGGCCTCCATCTTCCCCGGCCCCGACCTGGAAGCGGCCTTGACCGCGCCGAAGACCCGGCGCGCCATCGGCGTGATGCCCGATCCCCTGCCGCCTGAAGCGCCGGTGGCCCGCGTGACCATGACGCGCGCCGCCATCTTGTCGGCAAAGGCCCTGATGCTGTGCCTGACGGGCGACGCCAAGCGCGCGATCGTCGAACAGGCGATCGAAGACGGCGCAGGGTCGAAGGTTCCGATCGGTCAGGTCCTCGCCGAAGCCGAGCAACCGATCGACATTCACTGGACCGCCTGATCGCGCTTCACGTCTGAACGGGCACGCCAGCCCGTTCAGTCACCCCCTCGGGTCTGGAGCAGCCACTGATCGCTGCCCTCCAGCCCGATCGCGGTGAGCACACCGGTCATATAAGCGCCGGTATCGATGCCGATGCGGTTGGGCAGCAGTTCCGCCGTATCCGACACGCTATGCCCATGAACGACGACGACGCCGTGGTGGGCGCGGCTCTCCAGGAACGGCGCGCGGATCCAGCGCAGATCCTGCCGCTCTTGCTGTGCCAGCGGTACACCCGGGCGGATGCCGGCGTGGGTGAAGAAATAATCGCCGAACTGCACACCGTCATGCATGGCCGCGAGGAAAGCGCGATGTGCCGGTGGGACATAGGATGGCAGCGTATCCGGCGTGAAATTATCGGGTGCGTCCAGCACCGCGCGCGGCGCCCCATAGCTTTCGAAAAGCTCGCGCCCGCCGTAACGCAGATAGTGGAGCATGGCGTCCAGATAGGGATCGTCGATCAGCTTCAGCAACATCTCCTCGTGATTGCCCATCACGAAATGGAGACGTGCAAAATTCGGCGGCTGCTTCAGGAAAAATTCGACGATCTCGCGCGATTGCAGCCCCCGATCAATCAGGTCGCCCAGCATCACCACATGCGTTTCGGCATCACCCCGCGCGCGATCGTCAGCCTCGATCTTGCCAAACAGCCGTTGCAGCAAATCAAACCGGCCGTGCACGTCGCCAACCGCATAAACGCGCTGCCCCGCCGGGATTTCAGCAGGAGGATGTGGCGTCGGCGCTTCAGCCGGCCTTTTACGCCAACGGAACAGGTTCATCGTTTCGATACAACGCGGACCGGCGGCACGATGTTGCAGATATCGATGGCGCCCGCCGGCCGCGAATAGAAACTGTCCTTCCGGTTCGCACGGGCGGCGACGTAGCGGGCAAAGTCCTGGCTGTGGTCCGACAGATATTCAAAGCGAGGGCGCGTTGCCGCAGGAAGCTCGGAGGCCAGCCTGACCGACTGGATCGGCGTGCGCTCCCCCGCCGTCTTGTAGAAGCCCAGCGCACCGGTCCCTCTTGGCAGGGATGAAAGATGTTCGATGCCGGCGATGATGCGGCCGACCAGGGCGATGTTACGATCGAGCTGGCGCGGGGCCTGGCCGATCACGACATAGAGTTCGGCGCCCGTACCGGTGTCGGGCGACAAATCCCGCCCTACCCCAACCATGCCATAGCAGTGGACAGGCCAGGCGCTCTCGCGATCGGAGGCGATCGGCCATCCGGCGTGGATGCCGACCCAGGGGGCATAGGAATCCCGTTCATGCCAGCCGTCCGGTGCGCTGGGGGTGATCGTTCCCGCGATGGCCGCTTGTCCTTCGGGGCTACTGCCCGCTGCTGGCGCCGGTCGTGCCTCCGAAGGCAAGGCGGTGGCGGGCACCACATAGTCGCTGTCGGGAACCTTGACCAAATCCGCCGGGAGCGGCTTCTTCTCGGTCGCGTCACCCCATTGCACCACGTAATTGTCCTGGACGCGGTTCACGCTGGTACCGTCCCACCAATGGTGGCGCGCCAATGCCTTGATGTTGGCGACGTGCCCGGCTGCGAACGGAGTCGGCATCAACTGAATGACGATCCGCCGCGCCTTGCCGCCACGGTCCGGAGAAAGATCCATCACGATCAGGCTGTCTGCCGGTATTGGGATCCAGGCTGCGCGTGGCGCCGCCGCCACGATGTCGGCAGGCGCTTGCGCGGCGCCCGCTGCCATAGGAAGCAACGCCAGGGCCGCTCCGCCGCTTACCGCCACCGCAATCAGGCCAGGATATTTCATGGGACGGACCCTGCCACAGGCTGGCCGCCTTGCGAAAGCCTTTCCCCTTCGATAGGGGGCACCATTCCAGCGGAATGGAGCGGTGGCCGAGTGGTCGAAGGCGCTCGCCTGGAAAGTGAGTATACGGCAAAACCGTATCGAGGGTTCGAATCCCTCCCGCTCCGCCATTCCGCTGGCCTCCCGTCGCGCCCTCTACAACCTGTCGGCAGATGCACTCTGCCAACCGCGAACACGCCGGGCCGCGCGCCAGATCTTTCTGAAGAACACTCTTGTTCCGCTATTCAAGCTATAGAAAGCTGTAACTGCTATAAGCAGCTCTGAAAGCGAGGAGAGTGTTGCCTAAAGTAAATCTTGTGTCGAGTACCGCAGGACGATTGCTTGCAGTTGTTGCAGCGGGTGGATTTGCCCTTGCCGGCATCGCTCACCTGTCGTCGCACAACGAGGATTCTCTTGACCACCGCGAACCACAGACGGTTGCTATACCGACTGTGCGGCCCTCTACACCGGACCGTCCCGCTCGGCCGCAGCCTGCCCAACCTCTTTCCAGTGCCGCCCTGCAGCTGAATCAGGACGTCGGCCGCTTGGGTAAGGCGTTCCCCGGCGATGTCGGGATCGCCGTTCGTGACGTCCAGACGGGATGGACGTCCGATTATCGTGGCCTGGATTACTTCCCGCAGCAGAGTGTCAGCAAATTGTGGGTCGCGCTGAGCCTGTTCGATCAGATCGATCGGGGGGCGCTTGGTCTCGCGAACGCGATTGTCGTCGGGCCAGAAGACCTGACCGTGTTCCACCAGCCGATCCGTGCGCTGGCGCTCCGCCCCGGCGGCTTTCACACGACCAACGAAGATCTGGTGCTGCGCGCGCTGACGCAAAGCGACAACAGTGCCAATGATCGGTTGTTGAACCTGGTCGGCGGCCCGTCGGTTGTCCGCACGACTTTGGGGCAGAAGGGTATAGCGGGGGTGCGATTTGGGCCGGGCGAAACGCTGATGCAGAGCCAGATCGCGGGATTGGAGTGGAAACGCGAATATAGTCTCGGCCAGCGCTTCTTCGATGCGCGGGAAGCCGTGCCAGCCGCGGCCCGCCGTGCGGCGTTCAACGCGTACGTCGCCGATCCTGTCGATGGCGCCACGCCGCTCGGCATCGCCGACGCGCTTGCGCGCTTGCGGCAGGGCACCCTGCTCTCTCCTGCCTCCACCAGTCGGATGCTCTCCATCATGGCGCAAAGCCGTACCGGGCCGCAGCGGCTCAAAGGCGGGCTGACCGATGGGTGGAGCCTCGCCCACAAGACCGGCACCGGTCAGGTCTTCCAGGGTGAGCAAGCCGGGTATAACGACGTCGGCGTCCTGACGTCGCCGAGCGGGCAATCCTATGCCGTCGCCATCATGATCGGTCGTACCCGTCAGCCCCTGCCCGCACGCATGAAATTGATGCACCGCGTCGTGGCGGCAACCATCCGTTATGATGCGCAGCTGGCTGCTCAACGTGCTGCTGCGCCCGCAGCGGCGGAGCGCAGTTCGTGAATCCTTGGTGGTCACGCAAAAGTGACGCGGATCGGGTGACCGAGCCGGTCGATCAAGGTCTTGCGGAAACGTGGCGGCTGCGATTGCGGCGGCTACGGCGGCCGGGTTGGCGATCCATTACCAAATGGAGCGGCGCGGCTGTGCTCGCGCTACTGCTGGCGGCGATTGCGTGGGCGACCTGGGTCGCGCCGCCGTGGGGGCCGATGCAGCCCGCGGGCAAGCCTACCTTCATTTTCCTGAGTGCCGACGGCACGCCGATTGCACGACGGGGCGGGCAAGATGCGCCGGTCGATGCCGCGAAGCTGCCGCTTCAGGTCCGCGGCGCCTTCATCGCCATCGAGGATCGTCGCTTCGCCTCCCATCACGGCGTCGATCTGCGCGGGCTGTTGCGCGCAACCTGGCGCAACGCGCGTGCGGGCGGCGTCGTGGAGGGCGGATCCACGATTACGCAACAGCTCGCGAAAACCGCCTTCCTGAGTTCCGATCGCAAGATCGGGCGGAAGGTGCAGGAGCTGATCCTCGCCGTCTGGCTGGATGCCTGGCTGAGCAAGGATGAGATCCTGTCGCGCTATCTGTCGTCCATCTATTTCGGTGACGGCGCCTATGGCCTTCGCGCCGCCGCGCGCCACTATTTCCAGAAGGCGCCGGAGGATCTCACGCTTGCGCAGGCGGCGATGCTGGCCGGCATGGTGAAGGCGCCGAGCCGGCTGAACCCGACCAACGACCTGCGCGCCGCGCAAGCGCGCTCTCGCCTCGTCCTCGCCGCGATGAGCGAAGAGGGGATGGTGAAGCCGGCCAGGCTGGCAGGCATCCGGCTGGCGGTACCGCACGTCGCCAATGACGAGCTGCCCGGCGGCACCTATTTCGTGGATTGGATCGCGCCGCAGGTCGAGGCCGCCGCCAAGCAGGAGGCGGGCCAGGTTCAGGTCCGGACCACGTTAGACCGCGGCTTGCAGAAAGCGGCTATCGACGCCTTGACCGGCGTTTTGAATTCGCAAGGCGCGGCCCTTCACGCGACCCAGGCTGCCATCGTCGTGATGCGCGCGGACGGACAGGTGGTGGCTATGGTGGGCGGCCGCAGTCACCAATCCAGCCCCTTCAATCGCGCCACCCAGGCGCGCCGTCAGCCGGGATCGGCGTTCAAGCTCGCCGTCTATCTGGCCGCGATGGAACATGGGTCTTCCCCGGACTCGATCGTGGAGAACAGTCCGTTGACGATCGATCAATGGACTCCGCACAATTATGGCAACCGCTATGGGCCGCCATTGCGGCTCCGTGACGCCTTCGCGCAGTCCAGCAATGTCGCGGCCGTTAGAATTGCCGAAAAGGTCGGACGTGGGCAGGTCACCGCTGCCGCCCGGCAGCTCGGCATTGAATCCCCGATCGCGTCCGGCCCGTCGATGGCGCTGGGAACATCGGGAACGACCTTGCTGGAGCTGACCTCGGCCTATGCGTCGATCGCCGCAGGGGCGTATCCGGTGAAGCCGCGCGGGCTGGTGGCACCCGCAGGAGCCGCTCCGGCGGCAACCGCGCTGCACCGCCTTGATCCGCGCGCGCGTGAGGCGATGCTGGACCTGCTGTGGACGGCGACCAACCAGGGAACGGGCCGCGCCGCCGCTCTCGCAATCCCGACCTTCGGCAAGACCGGCACCACGCAAAACCATCGCGACGCCCTGTTCGTCGGTTTCGCTGGGGGGCTGATTACGGGCGTGTGGGTCGGCAATGACGACAACACGCCAATGCGCGGCGTCACCGGCGGCAGCCTGCCCGCGCAAATCTGGCGTCGCTTCATGAGCCAGGCCGATCTGCGCGAAAGCGATCTGCCCTTGCCGACGACCCTGCAGGAAGCCATCTTCGAGCGGCAGGAAGCGATGCGCGCCGCCGCTGCCGAGCGTGAGGCCGCGGCCATGGAAGATGCGGAAGACGAGGAGATGTCGCCGCTCGAACGGTTCTTCGAGCCGCTGATCCCGCGCTTCCTGCGCGGCGATTCCGATCGGCGACGGCGATACGACCCCGAAGACCGCGATGATCGGCGGCGTTATGACGAGCCCTCTTACGACGAATGGTAGCCAAGGCGCGCCGGGCGGCCGCTACCGTTCGCGCGGCTCGATCCGTCTTGCTCAATACACCTTCTTGTAGCGCAGGCTCACATTGGACCCGCCGAACGACCCGGTCTGACTCAGCACGCTGAGTGCGCGGCTGAGCGAGATTTCCAACTGGGTCGCGGTAAAGCCCCGGGCGTCGGTGACGATCTCCACATAGATGTTGTTGGAGATGTACTTTCCGGCGGCCAGCGCCGTGCCGCGTCCGGCACTCTGATCCGCGCCGAGCACGCGCAGACGATCGATCCCGGCCAGTCCGCGCAACTTACCCAATGGATTGAGCCCCCCGCCCGACCCACGCAGCGAATTCAGCGCCGCGGCGAGCTGGATCGCCTGGGTCGGCGAAAGCGAGGTGATCGACGTCCCGAAGAGCAAGCGTGACAGCACCTCATCCTGCGGAAGCGATGGCGTGGAGGTGAAGCTGATCTGCGGCCGCTGCGCATAGCCGCCGATCGTGATCGTCGCGCTGACGCCTTCCACCGTGGTAGAGGCGGCGATGTCCAGCTGGGGATTCATCATGCCGCCCTGGAACGTGATCGTGCCGTGATCGAGCTCGAACCGCCGACCGGCGAAGCTATATGTTCCGCGCACGACCTCCAGCTTCCCGACGATGGACGGATCGGTCGAAGTTCCGCGCACGCGCATGTCGGTGCGCCATTCCGCCTCGAGCCCCATGCCGCTTACGAAGATCTGGTTATCCGCCCGCAGCCGAACATCGAGCTTCCAGTTGCTCGGCAGCGCCGGACCATTGGCTTGCGCAGCGGGCGCGACATCCCCCTTGCGGCGCACCCCGGTCAATTCAGGCACGGCAGCCGACCCCTCGCGCACGATCTGGTAGCGGGCCTCGGGAATGCGAAGCTCGCCCTTGATCAGGCCGCCCGCACCCTTGCTGTTGGTGATCGCCAGATTGCCCGAGACGGTCGCATCCAGATCGTCTCCCCGGGCGAGATGGGCGCGATCCAGCGTCACCTTCACGTCGATCGGGAAGCCGCTCGCGGCATCCAGTCCCACTTGCCCGCTCGCCGCAATGCTCCCCTCCCCCGCGCTCGCGGTCAGGCGGTTCAGCAAAAGTTGCGACTGTGTGAACCGTCCGTCGATCGCCATGCGCGAGAGCACAGTGCCGAAGGCTTCGTTCTCATAGCGTAGCGCGTTGGCGCGGATCACGCCGGTCACGGTGGGCCGATCCAGCCGCCCGCCAAAATCGGCGCCGATGGCGATCGGTCCAGACAGATCCTGGCGCGCGATGCCGCTCATGCTCCACAAGACCTCGGCCGGCCCATTGTAACGGATACCGCCGGAAAGCGGCGCGGAAAACAGGCGCTCGCTGATGCCTGCGCCGGCGCCGAGCGGCGCCAGCCGGGCCTGCATCCGGCCCAACACCGCGCCGCTCCGCTTGATCAGCGCCCGCACGTCGCCACCGGTCTGATTGAGCGTGCCGAGCAGAGCGATGTCGACCGGATCGGACACGGTCAGCGCGGCGGTCCGGTTGAAGCCGGTCACATCGATACGGGCGCGCACGTCGGGCACGGCGCCGCTCACATCGGCATCGACAGTCCCTGACGCCTTGCCGCCCAGGCCAAGGCCGGGCACGACCGCGTTGACAATGGCGATATCCATATTGCGCAGCACGGCGTGGATCTGGGTGCGCGCGCCATAACCGCCGGTCAGCTCCATCTGACCCTGGGGAACGATGATGGTGGTCGGCGCGAGGCGCCAGTCGGTGCCGACCTTGGTTGCGATGGCCGGCGCCGCCAGGCGGAACGCTACGCCGCTAACATGCCCGGTCAGATTGGCGACCACCCGCGTCGGCGCAAGCGCCGCCTGGCTCGCGATGTCGAACGGCGTGCCGCTGGCGGCGCCTGCGGCGACGAGCGCAACCCGGCCTTGCCCGGCGCGATAGGTGATCCGGCCGCGTGCGCGCGCAATCTCCAACGTGGCGCTGCGCACGGATTGTAAGGCGAAGCGTCCCTCGATCGAGGGCCCCGCTTGTTCCATCATTACGGTGGCCGACATCGTACCGCTGCCGATCGTGATCGGCGTGGTACCCGGAATGCGGGCCGCAGCGGCCGTCAACGCCACATCGGCACGCTGGATAGATCCTGCCGCACTGAGACGGATGTTCCCGCTCAGCCCGGATCCGACCAGCGCGAGCGTGCCGACGAACGGGCCCGCCGGCGCCTGCTGCACCTGTCCGCTGACACGGATCCCGGCGATCGTGGCAGAGGCGATGTCGACGCGTGTCGCGCCGTTCCCGACCGTCAGCACGGCATCGGCCGAAAGTGGCCCATAGTCGGATTGGCCGCGTGCGCGAATGCGGTAGCCGCCATTCGTGCCCTCCGCCATTGCATCCAGATCCCTCAAGCCCAAGCCCAGGCCAGGGCGATCGGCCCGCAGCCGGGCCAACGGTCGGGCGACCGTGCCGGTCACATCGACACGGATCGGGCCATAGGCATCGGATCGGCCGCGCGCATGGAAGCCGATGCGGCCATCCGTTCGATAGAAGCCGTTGCCGCCCACGATCTGGAAGCGCGGCGCGCGCAGCCGCAGGTTGGTGACCGTTGCTCCACGGGCAAGATCATAGGCGATGTCGGCGGTGATGAACGCATTGCCGCCCAACTGTTCGCGTACGCTGGCATTGTCCAGGCGCCGCGTCAGCATTTTGACATGGCCCTTGACCGCAAAACCGCCCCCCGCGCCCGGCACCAGCCGTGCGTCGGTCACCAGGTTGATCTTGCCGAGCCCATTCACCTCATAATCGTTGACGCGTCCTTTCAACGCGCCGGTGTAGGTGCCCTTGGTAAGATCCGCGAGGATGATCGCGGTCGCATCGATGCGGGTGGAACGCAGGTGCAGATTGTCGCTGGCGACCTTCCCATCCTGATAGGCGATATCGCCATCCAGCCGGATATTCTTCAACAATCCCCCCGCCGCCGCGTTCAGCCCGCTGATCGCGCCGGCCGTGGCATGTACGGGGATGCGGATATGGTTCGTATCGATAACGCCGTCGCCGCGGACCGATAGACCGGCAACGCGGATATCACCGAAGCCGATCGATCCCGCCGTAAGCTGATAGTCCGTCGTGGGCGCGGCAAGCGCGCCGTCCAGCTTGGCCTGCAAGCGCAGGTCGCGCGCGTGGAGATTGGGCGCGAGTGCCGACGCGTTCAGCAAACGCGCATCGACGCGCAGATCGCCAAAGCGGCTATTGCCAAGATCGATCTGGCCCTCGCTATGCAGCGAGAAATAATCGGAGCTCGCCTGGACGCGGGCGTCGATCTTTCGGTCCGCCAATTTGGCGACCAGATCCAGCGTCACCGCGGGCGTGGTTAGCTGCGCGGAGGGGCCGGACAACAGCAAAGACGGACGCACCACGCCCTTCGTCTCGAACGTGCCGTTCGTGCCGTTCAGCGCCAGTGTCCCCAGCGACGCACCGCCAAGCGCACCGCGCGCCTCGCCACGCCAATGGGCCCAGTCGCCGCTGCCCTTCACCGTCAGCATCAGCGGCTTGCCGAATTTGCCGTAGCTATCCACCAGCCCGCCGGCTGGCGCACGCAGATCCGCATCGATCGCGAGCCGGTTATCGTCGGGCACGGCATCCAGGATCAGGTGAAGGCGATCACCCCCGGCGAGATGGCTCCCGCGAACCGCCTGCGCGTCGAGGCGGATCTGCGCCCGCCGATCCGCGATGTTCGCCGATCCGCGCAAGGAAAGAGCATGGCGCTGGCCGGTGACCGGCGGCAGGATCGTCAGCTGCCCGACTTCGATCTTGCCCAGCGCGATGTCGAGATCCGGCAGCAACGGGGCGTCCGGATCGGCGGGAACAGATTTCAGCTCCGGCTTGCGCAGCAGCAGCGCCGTCGGCGCCTGCAACAGCCGCACGTCCACCTTGGAATGCAGATAGGAGAATGGCCGCCAATCGACGGTGAGACGCGGGATGCTGGCGAACATGCCGCGCGGATCTCGCACTTCGACATCGTGCAGCACCATCCTGCCGTAGATCGATCCATCGATCCTGCTGGCGCGGAAGTTCAGGCCGGACGCGGTGCTATATCCGGCAAGCCGATCCACCACGAAGCGCCGACCCGGCCCCGTGTCCACCGCCAACAGCCCAAGGACGATCAGCAGAACCAGCGTGGCGGCCGCGATCCCCGCCCATTTGACGATCCGCAGCGCCATCAGAAGGCCTGCCCGATCGAGATATAGACGCCCAGCTTGGACTCACCTGGACGTCGTCCCAGCGGCGTGGCGACATCCAGGCGGAACGGCCCGAAATTCGTATAGTAACGCGCGCCGATGCCCACGCCGTAGCGCATGTGGCTGATGCTGGGGCTGGAGCTTTCGCCGACGCGGCCGCCGTCGAAAAACGGCACGATCCCATAATTGCCGAAGCGATACCGCCCTTCCACCGAGAATTCGGTGAGTGACCGCCCGCCGATCGGATCGTTATTCTGATCCTTGGGACCAAGCTGTTGATAGCCATAGCCGCGGACGGATCCGCCGCCGCCCGAATAGAGGCGCCGCGACGGCGCGATGTCGTCCCGCGCCGCACCCACGATCGATCCGACCCGCACGCGGCCTGCCAGTACGAAACTGTTGGCCACGAGCGGCATATAGCCGGTCGTTTCGACCAGCATGCGGGCATAGGTGTCAAAGCCACCCCCGCTTTGCTTCTGCGCCTCCGGGCTGAGTTTCGCGGTGACACGGAAGCCGCGCGTCGGATCGAGCAGGCTATTGGATCGGTCATACCCGCCCTGCAGGGGCAATGCGGCGATGAAGTAGGTGTTTTTGGGACGCGTCAGATCCGCTGGATCGAACGGTGTCTCGCGGGTCGCGGTCAGTTCGCCTCCCAGCGAATAGGTCCATCTCTTCTGCCAGATCGGCGTCGATTGGCGTGACAGGCTGGTTGTGAGGCTAACCGACTGTGCGTCATAGGCATCGAAACGTTGCCGGCTGACCGCCACGCCGGCTTGAAAGGTGCGATCGCGCAGCCCGGCATTCGATCGGCGGAAGGTCGCACTGACTTCCTGCTGCTGGGTTCCTGCGGTCGCATCCAGCACCAACGCGCCTTCGGGGCTCCACAGGTTGTTGTGCGCCCAGCCGCCGCTCACCTTCACGCCCTCGCCCGTGCCATAACCGGCACTGGCGGATAAGGTACGCGCCTTGCCCTCAGCCTGCCGTACGAGCAGATCCACCGTTTCCGTTCCGTCGGGCAGCACCTCGCCGGTTCGAACAGGGGTGACCGACACGGTGGACAGAAGACCGGTCCCGATCAACGCTTGCCGCAGATCGTCCGTCTGGCGGCTGTCATAGATCTGGCCGGGCTTGAACCTCGGGAAGACGTTGAGGTGGTCCACGCCGAAGACGGGATCGCCTTCGGTTCGCAATCGCCCGAAGCGCGCCTTGGGACCGGCCTGCACCGGCAAGCTGTAGTCGCCAGTGAAGGCGACCGTATCGAGGAGGATGTCGCGCTGTCCGACGTCCACGAAGGGATAGCCCTGCTCGGGCAGGCGCAGCGAAACACGCGCCTCCGCATCTTCGATCCGTTGCGCCTGGATCGGCTGTCCGCGCTTTAGATCAAGCGCCTGCAGCGCCAGCGCTTGCGGCTCGGCCGCAAGCCCTGTGACAGCGATCTGGGCGAGGTTATATTGTTTGCCGGGCGTCGCGGTGATCGTGACGGGCACGGCGGCGCCGGGCGCTACCGCCGCCGGAATGGTGGCCAGCGCCGTTCCGTCGAAATAGCCTTCGGAGCGCAACAGGCGTTCGGCCAGCTGGACGTCCTCATCCGCCCGCGCGCGGATTTGCGTGGCGTTCGCCGCCTTCTTGCCATCGTGCAACAGCGCGGAGAGCGCGCGGAAGCGATCTTCCAGCCCGACCTGCTCAAAGCCTTCCAGCCGAAGCCCGTAGCGCAATTGCTGTGGCGCATCGCCCTTCGCCTGCTGCGTCGCCGTGGCCGGCAGAGGCTCGGCGTTGAAGGTCGCCAGCGGTGCCAGCGGCGCGTTGAGTTCGTTGTCCTGGGTCGGGACCGGCTCACTGGCCGTGGCGGGCGCAGGGGTGATCGCTGTCTGGTCGAGCGGCGGCAGAGCCGTTTCGAATTCGTGATCATCGCTACCAGCCGGCGGCTTCTGATCAGCCGGTTGGGCGATCAACGCGAAAGGGACGAGCGTCGCCGCCACGAAGATCCAGCAACGATGCCCCTTTTTCAATCTAAAGCCTTACCGATGGTGATGTTGTCATGATCCCGTTTTCTGCAATCATCCGGGGATGCCCTGCTCGCCAAGGGCAAGCCGGGTAGCGCTGTTCAACCTTGTTAGCCGTCCAGCTATCAAAGAAGACGAGGGACGCGGCCACAGGAAGCAATGACCGGACTAGTTGAGCGCATCTGCACTGTCTCCCCCTCAAAATACCGTCGGCGCCGTCCGTGGCGGCTTACACCATCGAGCATAATTCCTGCAAAACCGCAGAATAATAATCGCTCATCGGTGCCTTGGGGGCCGCAGGCACATCGAGCAGGCGATTGGCAACCGCCATTGCGCCATCGGACAGTGCATAAGGTGCAACCTCCCCGGTAACGACGTTCACGGTTGCAGGTATCGGCGCGCCGCGGGACTGATAGGACCGCCAGAAACCGCTCAGTTCGCGGGCAGCATCCATCCGCCCGTCCATCATCAGGTAGAGCGGTACGCGGATCGCATCGAAACCGAACAGCGGTGGCCGGCCGAAAGCGGGTGTAAAATCATTGGGCGCTGCGACATCGACCCAATCGGTGGGCAGACGCAGCGGGCCGAAGCGGGCGCCGCGCAGCAAGGCCTCGCCCCCGGCGATGACCGGGCCCCACATCTTCGCGCCATCGACCTGCTGGAACAAGCTCAGCGCCGGCCAGATGTAATAAGACGGATTCAGTGTCAGCCGGCCGGGATTTTCGAAGCCGCTCGTCCCCGGCAGCAGGAACACATGGTCACCCATCGGGCGTACCATCAGATCATGGATCGATTTACGGATAGCGGCGGCGCGTGTCTTGTAGCGACGATCGCCCCACCGCGCGCCGGCACGCGTCAACGCCCATGCGATCAGGATGTCGCCATCGGTGGCATTGTTGCGGTCCGCCACCGGATCGGGATCGGTCGGCACATAACGCCAGGAGAAGAGCGCGTCTTCCGATCGGGCGAGCGTGCGTTCGGTCCAGCCATGGATGGCATCGAACGTCTCGCGATCGCCCGCAGCCTCGGCCAGCACCATCCCATAGCCCTGGCTTTCGGTATGGCTGATCCCGCCATTGCCGGTGTCGATCACCCGGCCATCCGGTTGGACGAAGGCGGCCTTGAATTGATCCCAGGACGCGCTCGGCCGCGGCGCAGCACCGATATTACGATCGATCCGTCGTTCGTGAGAGAAAGCGCCCGAACGCCCCATGACCACGGCAACGCCCAGCAGAACGATCAGCCCACGACGATCAAGGCCCGTAGACCAGCTCGATGTAGTCTTCTCCGCTTTGCCGGATCCACGTGCGGAGCGCCGCCCCTCCGCCGACCGATTGGAACCAATGATCATAGATACCTACAAGCAGGGTCGGCGCTATTTCGTTCCAAAGGCTTTCTATTTTCCCGTCCAGCGTAGCCGGCAGGCCACGATGCTTGATGCGTATGCCCTCGTCGCTGAACGAGAGTGTCACATGGCCCCATTGCAGCTCTGACCAGAAGGCGTTCATCGCCGTCACCAGCGCGACATCATCCTCCAGATCCGTCACCGGGTTTAAAGCGGCGATGCGCGCGCCCACCGCCCGGATGAAACCAAGGGTCTGCTCGTCGCTGGCGGACGCCCTAATCTCGGCAAGCACCTGGATCAGCAGCAGCGCGATGGATTGGCGGGACGCTTCGTTCGACACGGAAATTCACTCGTTGATAGGGTTGGGCATGGAAGGCGGGCTCATGGTCGGCTTCCCAGCGATTGTTTGATCCCGATCGACGCCCGCAATTCATTGTAGGCGCCGAACGTGTTCAAGTTCAGGTCGCCACCGATCTTCATGGAATTGTTGACGCTATAATAAGCCGAACCCTCCGCCGCGACCCCAAAGCCGCTTTGGCTCTCATCGTCGAACCGGGCGCGCACGTCGGCATTCCTGGCCTTCAGCGAGTCCAAGACCGATTGGCCGAAGCGATCGGTCGGATAGAGCGGCGATGCGCCTTGCTCATAGCTCTGGAAACCAGGCGTCACGCCGGCGGTAATATCGAACAACGGCCGCCGCAGCGCATAGCGTAGCGGGAAGCTCACGCTCATGAAGCTCTGCGGGCTGAAATAGCCGCCCTGGCCATAAGTGAAGAAGTTCTGGTTATCCTTATACTTCTGGTAATTGCCGTTGATACCGACCGTCAGCGACGATTCACGTCCCTGGATCAGCCGCAAATAGCCGCCGACGTTGAACTGAACGCCGTGATTGTCCGGCACGAGCGTGCCGTCATAATGATAATAGGATCCGTCGGCATAGGCACCCGTCCCGTCCTTGTCATACGACAAAGATGCACCGCCGCCGCTCTTCATCACGGCGCCCCAGAAGCCACCGGTGACGGGATCGATCGTGCCGGCATAGGCGATGACGCTATCGGTCACCGGGCGGCGATTGGCCCAGACCCGCGCGCTCACATGTTGCGACAATTGCGGCGTGACCTCGACGCCACCCGTCACGTGATGCTTATAAAATCCAAGCGGCGTGGTTCCGACGTCGACGCTCACCAGATCGCTCTTGTAGCCGGCTGACAGCGCAACGCCGGATTTATGCTGGCTCGTTGCCTGCGTCAGAACCGACGGCACCTGGGCGACGATCGCCTGCGCCTCCGCCGTCGGATTGTGGCCGAAACGCGCAAGACCGGAACCGGTCGGGCGGCCCGCGTCCAGCGCCAAGGCATGCGCGCTGGCAAATACCCGTCCGCCGGCCAAGCCGGTCGAGACCGTGGCGGTCGCGCCGACTTCCTTAAGCTGGCTCAGGCCCTTTTCGCCGGACCGCGACCTGAAGTCCGTCACCATCTCCGCACGCGGCTCCGAACCTTCCGCCAACGTCTGCATGTCCCGCTGGATGTTGCGGAGCACGGGATCGCCGATGGCGGTGCCCGGCCCGGCCTGCGCCGTGGCGCCGGACTGGAAGCCGCCCGGCTGGAACGTTCCAGGCGTCTGCGCCGCGGCACCGGAGGACGACGCGCCAAAAGTCGGAACTGCGTTCGCAGCCGGATAGGGTGCGCTGCCATTTGCCGCCATCTGGTTGCCCAGGGGTGCCTGCGCCGGCATGCCGGGCGGCGGCGCCGCCATCTGCAGTGCAGGCGCGATGTAAACCACATTGCTCCGGCCATTGCCCAAGGCAAACGGATTGACTGGCGCCGGGGCCGCCGCGGCCGCGAACGGATTGTTGGCGGTCCGTCCGGCGAACGGGTTCGCACTCCCGAAGCCGCCGGCGAGATTGCCGGATTGCGCCGTATAGAGAAGCTGCGCCTGCTTCAGATATTTCAGCGCGCTGCCCTTATGACCGCGCGCCTGTTCCAGCCGGGCGGCCGAGAGATAGACTTCATAATCGTTGGGATTGGCCTGCATTGCCGCCGCCAGGGTCTGCTCCGCGAGCGAATATTCGCCGGCCGCAGCTGCCGTATCGATCAACCCAAGGCGCGCCCCCCGGTTGGTCGGCTCGCTGGCAAGCACCATCTGGAATGTGCGCGCCGCCTGCGGCTGCATGCCCCCGCTCTGGTAGAGACGCCCCAGCGCAGCGAGGATATCGACATTGCCGGGCGCCGCGTTCCATGCATTCTGCAGCAGATCGAAGGCGGGCGCATATTGGGCCGCGAGCCGCAGCCGGTCGGCCTGCGCCGCGGCGAGCACGCCGTTCAGCCGGGCAACCGTGCGTTGCCCCTGAGGCGAGGCGCCCGCCAATTCGCTCGCCCGTTGAACCGCCGACAAGGCGAAGGAATCCTGGCCGGCTGCGGCAAGGATGCGAACGATGGGTTCATAGGCTTCGGCCGTATCGGGGCCCGCGGTGAGCGCCTGTTGCGCATATTGGGTGGCACTGGCTGGATCGCCAAGATCGTTGAAGGCGGACGCGACCGCCGCCAGCTTGGCAGCGCTGATCCCGGGCGTCGCCGCGATCTGGCGAAGCCCCTGCAAGGCTGCGGTCTGCTGCCCTTGCGCCGCCATCGCCCGGACACGGGCAATAGCGGCGTCCGTTTTCACGCCAAGCGCGAAATTGACCATCTCCGGCGTCCGCTGCTGCGGCGGAATGCGGCCGATCAGCGCGTCGGCCGTCGCGACCTGACCCAATTCGCTGCTGTAAAGCGCGCCTGCATATAGCCCTTCCGCGCTCGTGGCCTGGAACAGCGGCGCGGCAACCGTCGCGGCCTCCGTAGGCCGCTGCTGCTGGATCAGAAAACGCGCATAATCATAGCGGAGCCAAGGATCGCTGGGATCGAGCACCAGCGCACGCGTGAACAATTGCTGCGCCTCGGCCGCGCGGCCATCCGCGACGGCCTGGCGCGCCTGCGTGCGGGCGGCGCTGACCTGAAGGTTCCGGCTGGCCTGCTGCGTGAGCCCGCTTGCCTGTGCCGCCTTGCCGTAGAGCGCGGACGCCTCCTCATAGCGCCCCTGCCGTTCATAGATGCTGGCCAGCAATTGGTTCGCCGGCTCGCGATCCGTGAAATTGGATTTCGCCAGTTGCTCGGCGGTCGCCTGTGCCTGCGCAACACGGCCGGCCGCCAGATCCTCCCGCGCCTTTTGCAGATCGCCGTAGAAGCGGGCCGCGGCAAGCGCCTGGTTCCATCGATCGCCACGCCCCCCGCGCGAGGCACGCTCCAGCAGCGATCGCGCTTCGGCGAAGGATCCATTGCGCAGCCGTACGACGCCAAGGCCGCCCAGGGCGTCGGCATCATTGGGGGATCGCGCAACGATACGCTCGAATCGCCGCGCGGCTTCTTTCAGGTCGCCGCGATCAAGCGCGCCGAAGGCTGCCAGCCTTTCCTCCCCCAGCTGGTCCGCAGCGGAACGAACGGGGGCGGCCGGTCTCGCCGGCGCCGGCTTGGCCGCAGGTGCCGCGGTTCGCGTCGGCTGTGCGGGGGCAGGCGCGGCCGGCTTGGGCTTGGCAGGCGCAGGTGCGGCCGCCGTGGTTCCAGGATTGGCGGGGTTCATCCCCGCGCGCGCCGCCGCATTGCTGGGATCGATCGCCAGCACGCGTCGGAAGGCCTGATTGGCCAGGTCCTGCCGGCCCCTGCTCTTCCAGTAGCGGCCCTGCTCCAGCAAGGTGGCGATGGGCGATGCCTCGGCGGCAAGCACGGCAGTCGGGGCAACGGCAACGATCGCGGCTGAAAGCAAGGTCGCGCGAAAGAGTTTCTGTCTCATCATTTCTCTAGGGCCCGCAGGCGCTTGCGCTCTTGGCGCTTCAACATGTGATAGATCGGGATCGCGATCAGCATCGCCGCGAACACCCCGCCAAGGGCCAGCAGCAGCGGACGCCCGCTCAGCCAATAGGCGATCTTCATCCATAGCGGCAATGAGCCGGACCAATAGCCGTCGCCAACGGCGAAGCTTGCCATGCCGTCGCCGGTGGAGACGGAGATGTCGCCTTGCACCTGCGCGTTCATCTTCACGTCCGCGAGACCGGCGATCATCGTCGGAAGATTGGTCGGATCATCGGCCAGAACCGCGACCACGCTGCGGCCCCGATCGAACGGGGATTCAAACGAGATGATGCCCGTGAAGCTATTGGTATTGTAGATATAATCCCCCACTTTCTTGGGGGAATCGTGGCGATCCGGCGAGATGAAGTCGAACGCCTGATCGATGACGTTCCGTTCGGTGACTTGCAGCTTGCCCGCCTGGAACCGCACCGGCGCACCGGCGAACAAGTCGCCCGAGCCGGCGAGATCCGTACCGCCGATCAGCAGGATATGCTTGCCGTCCGCTCGCTGCCGATCGAACTGATGCATCACCGTCACTTGCGTCGCTGGAGAGCCGGTAGAATCCCCCAGTCGTCCGAGCAGTTCGAGGTAGGCCTGAATGGTCGACAGCGCCGGGTTAGCGCCGAGCACGACCGCCGTTTCGCCCAAATCCGGCCGAATGGTGAAGGGATAGCCGGCACTCGCAAAGGTGGCGAGGTTGGGCAGGCGGATCGCATGATAGCTGTTGCTCAGATCGATCGTGCTGTCGGGCAGGATTGCGACGCGCACATTGTCCGGGATGGTGCCCTCGCACTGCTTCTTGTCGGCGAGGATCAGGTTATAGTCGAAGACCAGCTGGTTCTGGCCGAACAGGATGTAGCTCGGCAGGGTCACGCTGGCGCGCGACGTGCGGGTTGCAGCGCCCTCGCCCTTGCCGAAATAGCGATCGAAATAGATCGACCACATGCTCTGACCCGACAGCGGCAGCGTGCGAAGATACTGGTTGTTCAGCGACAGATCGAGCCGCGATGCGCGCGTATCGAGCCAGGTTGCGGCGGGATAGCGATAGCGCAGGTTCATCGTCGCGCCCTGATGGGGCCAGAAGAACAGATCGGGCGCCACCCGGAAGGCCGCAGTCAGCGGTCCCGGCGGCAGGCCGAGGCCCTGCAGCGAGCGCGGATCGACGATTTCGCCCAGCTGGATCGGCCGGTCCGTACGCAGCCAGCGGGGCGCGCTGTAGCGCGGCATGATGGGAATGCGCGCGCTGGCGAGCGAGGCAAGCGCCCCACCGAGCAAGCCGCGGTTGAGCGAAATCGCCGCTGCTGCCTGCTTCAGATCATGCTCATCGCGTCCCATCACCAGCATCAGCGTGCCGTTGGGATCGCTCGGATTTGCGACCACCGCCACCGACGGGCCGGAGATGGAGCCGCCAAACGATCCGATCCGCCGCTGGTTGGTGACGAACACGATCGCATTGCCGCGCGGGAATGTGCCGACCGAGGTCGGGAAGGAGAAGCCGCGATAGGATGCGAGGCCGCCGAACCAGGAGGCCAGGCTGCCCGCGGCCTCCAGCTCCCCATTGGTGGGGGCGCCAGGGAAAACAAAAGGCAGGACAAGCGACGTCGTCATCGCCCGATCGAAGAAGGGCGCCGGCAGGCGGGCCAGGTTGGGGCCGATCGGGACCCGCTCTGTCGTGATGTCGAGGAAGGAGCGCGTATTGCTGATATTCGCCCAGAGCGAGGAGTGGAACGGATCCTCGCAGTCCCGCGCATAATGGCCGATGAAGCGCAGATTGAGCTGGTTTTCGCCCGACAGGAACAGGGCCGGATTGATCGGGATGGACAGGGTCGTGCGGTCCGTGCCACCCTGCTCCAGCCGTACAGTCTGCACGGTTTCGCCATTCACGATGACCACCAACTGGCTGAGATCCGCCAGCAAAGCGGGCGAATAGGCCATGTTGAGGGTCAAGGTTGCCTGCGTCACCACCTGATCCGGACGCATGCCGAACGGGATGCCATATTCCCCGCGCGTACCCGCCAGGCGGATCGGATATTTTACCTGCAGGTCGCGCAGCGTCATGCGCTGCCGCGCGCCGCCTGGTGCGGCCGGTGGCGCGGCATCGGCCGCCGCCGCCGCTGCAGCGGGCGCAGCCTTGGCCGGCTGAGAATGGGTCATGGTCGGCAGCAGCAGGAATGAGCCGATGATCGCACCCAGGATCGCGACGGCCTTGATGATCGAGGAGCCGGCCGGGGCCGCGGCGAGCGGATCCCGTGCGACCAGTTTGCGGTCTTTGCGCCGCTGCAATGCCGCGGTGACGATCGCGCGCAGCGTGACGATATCGATGCCAACGATGTCCCGCACCGAGCGGAGCGGAGAGACCGACGGATGCGGGCGTTCCGGTTGCCAGGCATCGGCGCGGCCCATCACCGAACGGATGAGCAGGCGGATCTGCTCGACGCCCAGCGGCTTGAAGCTGACGTTGGCGATGCTCTGCTCCATCTTGATCGTGTCGACCGGTACGGCGAACGTATCGTCGCCCATCGGCATGGAAATGTGCGTGACCACGCGCCCGCGAATGTTGAAATCCTCGTCAATCGCAGCGGAAAGTCCGCCCATCGAAATGTCGCGCGTCTGCCCTTCGATCACGTAACCGTCGTCGAAATAGAGCGTGATCGGCAATTCCACGGGAATGCGGATGTGATTGCGCACCTGCCGTTGCTCGCGTGCGACCGATACCGCCGCCAGCAGGATGATCAGGCTGAACGTCGCCCAGACCGTGTTCAGGATCAGCGTATCGAGATGCACGTCGAAGACATCGGGGAAGAAGCTCTTGCCGAAGGCGAAGGCGATGCCGAACATCATCAGCCCGATCGTGATCAGATGCGGTTTGACCGTGTGCAGATCGAAATAGGTCTTGGTGAGGATCCCCCCCTTGTCGGTCACGTTGAACTTGCCTTTGCGGGGATTGAACAGGGTGTAGATGGTCGGCTTGACCAGGTGAAAAGCGAGCAGCGTCTCGTAAATCTCGCCCCAGAACGGGCGACGATCCCCGCCCTGTGTGCGATCGCTGGACTGCATCGACAGGAAAAGATGGGGGAAAGCGTAAGCGAAAATCAGCCCGGCCGAGGCGTGAATGATGTTCGCGCCCGCGATCAGATAGGCCAGCGGGGAGGTCAGGAACACGATGCGCGGCAGCGGAAACTGAAAGTGCAGCATCGCATTGGCGTAGCAAAGCCGCTGCTGCCAGGTCAGACCACGGCCCAGTAGCGGGTTATCGATCCGCATGATCTGCGTCATTCCGCGCGCCCAGCGGATGCGCTGGCCGATATGCAGGACGAGCCTTTCCGTCGCCAATCCGGCCGAAAGCCGCGCGCCGATATAGGCGGTATTCCATCCCATACGCTGCAGCTTCAGCGCGGTATGGGCGTCTTCCGTGACGGTCTCGCCGGCGAAACCGTTCGTCTGCTCAAGCGCGGTGCGGCGGATGATGGCGCAGGATCCGCAAAAGAAGGTCGCGTTCCACAGATCATTGCCGTTCTGGACCGCGCCATAAAAAAGGTCGCCCTCGCCCGGCATGTCCTTGGCGGCTTCCAGGTTCCGCTGAACCGGATCGGGCGTGTAGAAATGGTGCGGCGTCTGCAGCAGCGCCAGCTTGGCATCCTTCTGGAACCAGCCTGCGGTAAATTGCAGGAAGGCACGCGTCGGCACGTGATCGCAATCGAAGATGGCGATCAGAGACCCTTCGGTCTGCTTCATCGCCGCGTTAAGATTGCCCGCTTTGGCATGGAGATTGTCCGCGCGGGTGAGGTAGCCGCACTTTACAGACCGCGCGAAGGCACGAAATTCGGGCCGGCGACCGTCGTCCAGGATGAACACCCGGAACTTATCGGCCGGATAATCCATGTCCATTGCCGCATAAACCGTGTTCCGGACGATATCGAGCGACTCGTTATAGGTCGGAATATAGACGTCGATCGTCGGCCATTCGTCAGGCTCGCCTTCAATCTCGACCGGAGGGCGGTCGAGCGGCCAGCTCGTCTGGAAGAAGCCGAGAATGAGGATCAGCCATGCATAGACTTCGGCGAGGTAAAGCCCGGTCCCGAGCAACGCCTCCGGCAGCGAATTGAACGACAGCGTCTCGGTCGTCCGCCAATACATGTAACGCGTCGAGACAATGCCTGACAGCACGGCAATGACGAGCGACGATCGGCGCGAACGGTCGCGGCCGATCAGGACCGCGCCGACGATCGTGGAGATGGCGAACGCCCATTGCGCGCGCAGGTCCAGCGGCACGGTGATCACAAGCCACACGGCCATGAGGACGCCGATCCCGACGAAGACGTTGGCGATCATGCCGAGGATCGAGCGCCGCCGCAGGACGGCTGCCTGCGTCATGCTCCGGCTCTCAGCGTATCGTCCTGCTCCGTCGCAAGCCCGCAGCGGACCAGAACCGCGTCGGCCAGCACGGCCAGGTCCGGAATAAGCACGCTGGTTGGTGCATATTTCGTGAGCGGCTCAAACATTGCCAGCGTCTCGTTCAACGCTTCGTCGCGGCGGACCGAACCAATCAGCTGCTCACCGAACATCGCGCGTACGAAGGCATGGCTATCGCCGGACAATCGTTGGCGATCATCGACCTGATTCATGATGAACACCGTTTTCTCGAGGCCGATCGCGGGGTGATCCTGATCAACCTTGGTCAAGGCCGCCAAAGATGGTGCGCGGGGAAGAAGTGCACAGATATGGAGGGTGGCATGCGGCATCAGGATCGCTTTAAGATCGCGATCTCCTGAAGGAATGTCGGCAATGTAAAGCCTATTCGAATCCGAAAAGGCGCGACCGGATTGCAGATCGCGCCGAATAGCGGGGTCCTGTGCGGCCTGATAGCCTTGCAACAACTCGACGCCAGCGGCCAACAAGGGCTCGGCGTGGCGATCTCCCAAGGTGCTGAGCTCTTGTCCCGGCTGGATGCCGAAATAGAGCTTCATGTCATCTTGGAACGTGAAGTCGATCAGCGTGACATCAAGTCCGCGCTCAGCGAACTGGGCGGCGAGATAGGCACTGAGAAAGGTCGTTCCGACCCCGCCCTTGGGCGAATGGGAGATAATGAGCGTCACGCACCATGCCCCGACAATCCCGCCAGGAAATCCCGAACGTTGACCGTACCTTGCGGCGCGGGAGGCGCCTCAGCCCGCTTTTCATAGGCTTCGAAAATGCGGCTCCGTTCCGGCGAGGATTTCGCGGCGGGCCGCTGGCTAACATCAGCGGGCTCCGTAGGCGCGCGCAGGACCGCCCGGCCCAGCACTCGCGGGTCCCGCAACAGCGCCTGGAAAAGCGGCCAAGGCTCGATCGTCAGGAAAGGATCTGAAAAATCCCGATACTGAAAATCGTCGAGGTTGAGCCTTTTAAGAAGGCTTCTGGCGTCTTGGCGCACGACACACTCCAGGAAGTTCGAATTTCACACCGAAAGGGATCAATTTCCAGCGCTCATAGCGGACTTACGTCAAATGTCGACCAAGCGCACAAGGTGCCGCCCCATCGTTAGATTGCCCAGCCAGCCCTCGCTAAGCGCAACTACGCACCTGTCGAGGGCGGAAGCCGCTCTCACGAAGACGATGAGCCCACCCACTTAACGTCAACCGATAAAACCTTGCTATTACGTTGTAAATCTCGGACCGCGTAGTAGCAGCATCGGACAGTCATATTCCCCCTCCTGTTACCCATCTGCATCACATTGCTTGGTCGCGAGTGTCGAGGAAGGTGAAATCAAGATCAATCATTCATCGCGGCCGAATTCCGCCTCGCGGCGACTGACGGAAGGTCCCAATTTATATCCGTTTTGGATGTAATATTGGATATGTTACGCGGGGATGCGCGGAAGTCTGATGCCGTACCGAACCCTTACGCGCCAATGTGCCGTCGCTCATAGGATCGAAGGAACGGCTGCTGGCGTGAGCGGTTTGTGGTTCGATTTCCAACGAAAGGTCTCGATCCATGTCGTCCCGCCCGCCTGAAGATGATCCTATTGCCGCGCGCGACGAGGATCCGCTGAACGAGAATGACAATGATGAGCAGCGGGACGACGATCAGGCGCAGGACGTAGCGGATGATGCAATGGCGCTGGCCCGTGATCCTTTTGTGGAGAGCGACCATGGCGGCGCCAGCAATCCCGCGGCGGTGATGCCGGACGACGTGCCGGATCTGATCGACACGATGAACCAGATGGTCAGCAGTGGCCGGATCGACAACGGCGCCTATCAGGGCGAACCGATGATGGATGACGAGGAAGACCGGCTCGGCCAGACGGACAGCGACGACGATAACGACTAAACCCGCCTCTTCCCACATTAGAGCAATTGCGATCCCGTAGCGACCGGCGCCCGCCGGCTCCGCGACGGGATGGCTCGCCACAGCCCGCCGCAAAGCATCTGGACGCCGCTGCCGGCCGGTCTATGGGCGCTACAGCTGTAACACTGCTGTGCGTGCGCGTGACTTCGTCACTGTGGGGAGAACCGACATGAGCATCTGGACACCGCGTATCCTGAGCGTGCTGCGTATCATCACGGCGCTGCTGTTCATGGAGCATGGGCTGATGAAGCTGCTTCATTTCCCGGCCGCGCAACCGGGCGTGCCTGATCCTCTGCCAACGATTCTGCTGGTCGCTGGCGCCATTGAGGTAGCCGGCGGGGCGCTGATCGCGCTGGGCCTGTTCACGCGCGTGGCGGCCTTCATCTGCTCGGGCCAGATGGCCTTCGCCTACTTCATCGCTCACTTTCCGCAGAACTCATGGCCCGGCCTGAACGGCGGCGACGCAGCGATCCTGTTCTGTTTCATCTTCCTGTACCTCGCCTTCGCCGGCGGCGGGGAATGGAGCCTCGATGCAGCACGGGCCAAAAGCGAGACGCGCGGCTGAACGCGCCATCTGGCGGCGCTCACAAGCTTCGTCATGCTCGTACCAAGGCGGGCGGCACGCGAAGTTCGCCTCCCGTTCTTTTGCCGCTTCCTCGGTGGACGACGCGGGAACCTCCCCCTCCTTCCCGCGCTCTTGCCGGCGAAGGAGACATGGCATGGCGAATTTACTGGGCGCACTGATTGGTGCGGCGATCGACCGGCAGGACGGCGATAGCGGAATCAAGGGGGCCATCATCGGCACGGTCGCCGAAAGCGCGATCCGCGCGGTCGTGCCGTTGGTGGCGACCTTCGCGATTGGGTGGGCGGTGCAATATGGCATCCGCAAGGGCTTCCAGGCGATTTCCGGGCAAGATCCGGTGGGCAGCGACGGCCGATTGCAGAGTTCGTAAGGACAATTTGAATACCGGTCGGGACGGCACCTGAATGCGGTCCCGACCTTTCCGCCCTGCCCTTTTGGGACGGATTGAGCGCCCCTGCGTCGTCCTGGTTTGAAAAATGTTGGCGCCGGTGCCGACGGCTCCCTACCATTCGCCCCGAAGTGGCGGAAGGACAGGCATGGCGGAGATGGATGCGCACGGCGGCGGATTGCGGCGGCGTAGTTTTCTGGCTGGGAGCGGCGGGATCGGGCTGGCGGCATCGATCGGTGCCGGGCCTGCGCAGCTGCTGGCGGCCGCTGCGAAGGACGCGTCGCCTTTGCCGCCGGCTGGTCTAGGCGATCCGTCGCGGCAATTGCTGGACACGGGCTGGCGTTTCCATCGCGGCGACATCGTGCCGACGCCGCCCCGCACCCATGACGAAACCTATCAAAGCACCAAGGCCGGCGCGGCACAGGGTGCGGCGGCGATCAAATATGACGATAGCGGCTGGCCGGTGCTGGATCTGCCGCACGACTTCGTGGTCGAGGGGCCGTTCCTGGAGAGCGAGAATGTCAGCCAGGGCTATCGACCGAAGGGGATCGGCTGGTACCGCCATAGTTTCACGCTGAGCGAAGCCGAACGCGACCAATATCTGGAGCTGCAGTTCGACGGCATCGCCACCAACGCTACGATCTGGTTCAACGGCAATGTCGTGGCGCATGTGTGGAGCGCCTATAACAGCGTCTATATCGACATCACCGCCTTCGCGCGCTTCGGCGCGGAGCCGAATGTTATCGCGGTGCGCGCGGATTCCTCGCCGCTGCAAGGCTGGTGGTATGAGGGCGGCGGCATTTATCGCCATGTGTGGCTGGCGAAGCGGCCGGCCGTGCATATCGCGACCGATGGCGTCTATGCGCATCCACGCCCGGCAGACGCAGGTACCGCCGGCGGGCGTTGGACGATCCCGGTCGAGGCGACGATCGCCAATATCGGCCGCGACACCGCCGACGCGGTCGTGCGCGCCGTGCTGATCGATCCGGACGGGAAAGCGCTGGCGCAGGCGCAGGCGGCGCCGATCAAGGTGCCGCCGCTGGAGCGTGGCATCGCCCGCGCGGAGATCACCGTCGACGCGCCGAAACTATGGTCGGTCGAGACGCCGACACTCTACCGCGTGCGCACCAGCGTGATGGTGGGGGGTCGCGAGCTGCATGCGGTGGAGACGCCGGCGGGCTTCCGCACCCAGCATTTCGATCCGGCCCGCGGCTTTTTCCTGAACGGCCGATCGGTGAAGCTGAAGGGCGTGTGCATCCATCAGGATCATGCCGGGCTGGGCGTCGCGCTGCCGGATTCGATCATCGATTATCGCCTGCGCCGGCTGAAGGATCTCGGCTGCAACGCGATCCGCATGTCGCACAATGCGCCGACGCGCGAACTGCTGGACGCGGCCGACCGGCTGGGCTTCCTGATCATGGACGAGAACCGGCTGTTCAACAGCAGCCCGGATTATATGGCGATGCTGCAATGGATGGTGCGGCGCGACCGCAACCATCCCAGCATCATCCTTTGGTCCGTGTTCAACGAGGAGCCGCTGCAGGGCACGCGCGAAGGCTATGAGATGGTGCGGCGGATGGCGGCGGCGGTGAAGGCGCTGGACGATACAAGGCCGGTCACCGCGGCGATGAACAACGGCATGTTCGAGCCCGCCAATGTGTCGCAGGCCGTCGATGTGGTCGGCTTCAACTATCAGATCGACCAGTATGACAAATATCATGCGGCCTTTCCCGACAAGCCGCTGACCAGCTCGGAAGATACGTCGGCCGTTATGACGCGCGGCGAATATACGTCCGACCGCACCGGCGCACATGTGCTCGCCTCCTATGATGAGGAAGCCCAGCCCTGGGGGGCGACCCACCGCGCGGCTTGGAAGGCGATTGCAACGCGGCCGTTCGTCGCAGGCGCGTTCGTGTGGACTGGCTTCGATTACCGAGGTGAACCGCAGCCGTTCGAGTGGCCGACGGCAGCCTCGTCCTTCGGCATCATGGATCTATGCGGCTTCCCCAAGGCGGCTTTCTTCATCCACCAGGCGCAATGGGTGGAGGACCGTCCGATCCTGCACCTGATCCCCCATTGGAACTGGGCCGGCCGCGAGGGCCAGCCGATCCGCGTGATGGCGATGTCCAATGCCGAGAGTGTCGCACTGACGCTCAATGGCCGCCTGATCGGTGAACAAAAGGTCGATCCGTATGAGATGAACGAATGGCGCGTGCCCTATGCGCCTGGCCGACTGGAGGCCGTGGCGAAGCGTGACGGTCGGATCGTGGCGCGCGCGTCGGTAGAGACGACAGGCGCACCCGCCGCCCTGCGGCTGACGCCGGATCGCATGGTGCTGACGGCGGACGGGCGCGACGCGACAGCGGTGACCGTAGAGGCATTGGATGCGCGCAAGCGGCCGATCGCGACCGCCAATCTGGACGTCGCCTTCGACGTTGCCGGGGGGCGGATCATCGGCCTGGGCAATGGCGATGCCAACAGCCACGAGCCGGAGAAAGGGCGCCAACGGCGGCTGTATAATGGGCTGGCGCAGGTGATCGTGCAGTCGGATGCAGGGCGCTCGGGCGCGCTGACGCTGCGAGCCACCGCCGCCGGCCTGAAGCCCGGGCTAGCGCGGATCGCGGTTCAGTCCGCGTAACGCCAGACCTCTGGAAAGATGAACCGGCAGTCGATCGGCGATCTTACGCTCAACGTCGTGCAGCGTGGTCCTGCCGCCGGGCCGCGAATCCTGTTGCTGCACGGCTTCCCCGAAAGCCATGCCGCCTGGGCGGAAGTGGCCGATCGTCTGGCGGCCCGCGGGCGGCGCGTGATCACGCCCGATCTGCGCGGCTACGGCGCCAGCGATGCACCGCAGGGGATTGCCGCTTACGCGCTCGATCGTCTGGCGCAGGACATCGTCGCGCTGGCGGATGCGAACGGCGTCGCCCGGTTCGATCTGGTCGGGCACGATTGGGGCGGGATCGTCGCCTGGGCCGTGGCGGGCCGAGCGCCCGATCGGGTGCGCAGGCTGGTGGCGATGGCGGCACCGCATCCCGATGTGATGGGCCCGGCAATGCGGCGGCATCCACGGCAAATAGTGCGCAGCCTGTATATCGGCTTCTTCCAGCTGCCGTGGTTGCCGGAAGCCTTGCTGCGCGCACGCGACTATCGGCTGCTCCGGCGGTCGCTTGCCAAGACGTCGCGGCCGGGCACGTTCGACGCCGTCAAACTTGCCACTTATGTACAAAGCTGGCGCGGGCGGCTGACGACGATGCTGAACTATTATCGTGCGCTGCGGGTGCGACGCGCACCGATCGGCCGGATCGCCATGCCGAGCCTGATCCTGTGGGGCGCCGGCGATCGCTTCCTGAGCGTGGAGCTCGCGAGGGCTTCGGCGGCGATGTGCGACGATGCGCGCTTGATGGTGCGCGACGATGCGACCCACTGGCTGCATCATGAGGAACCCGCCTGGGTGGCGGAGACGATTGCGGGGTTTTGCGAGGACGGTGCCCGCCCTACGGCAGCTGCATGACGCCGCACATTTTGGTCGATGCCGACGTGCCAGTTGACCACCTAAGCCGCGCTTCCGGCTCCGGCTGTCCGAGCTACGGCTTGTGCTTCACGCCGGGCGTCAGCACGTAGAAGGTGTTGTGCTGGAGAGAGGCGGACGGTCGCATGTAGCCGCCGGGTCCTTTGGAGCCCTGCGTGCGCCAGCAGACCACGTTCGGAATTATGGCGTCAGCCGGAGGCGCAATCTCGGTCGCTGCGAGCTTGGCGTTCTCAACGTGCTTGCGATAGTCCTCGAAGCCAGGGTGCTTTGGGTTGTTAGCGATCTCCATAATATGGGTGACGTTCTTCATGAACTCCGCGTTCAGCTTAGGGTAGGCGGCGAACTCCCCGAACTGTCCACCGATGCGCAAAAGGTCGAGCGCGGTGTGGACCGCGTTGCCTCCGAAATAGGCCTTGTTCTTGAGCCGGTTCGCGAACACCTGCCGCATCAGCCGCATAGCCTTAAGCGAGTCCGCCTCGACGTAGCCGTCCATGCCCGGCGTCAGCGTCTCGTGCAGCATGACGCGTTCAAACAGACCAGCGTCCGAGCCTATGTCGTCGAGTTCAATTCGATCCACGAGAAGGCTCCTTTCGCAGCACCACCGCCTCGCCGTAGCGCTTGCACTGGTTGATGATCTGGTTTGCGTGCAACCGAGTCTCCAACGTCGTGCTGGTGCCGATCTGCGCCCGCGTGTCCACGAGGCCGTTGCGCAGGTCGATGCGACCAGCGCCTGACCGCATGTCGGGCGTCATCTGATTATACCTGCTCGCACCATAACCCTGGATGATTTCACCCTCCTCCCAGTAGACGTAAGCGATCCTATAGGGCGACACGGGGTCGGCTTCCTTGACGACGACGCAGAAGTGACCGACCGGCGCCTTCTCGTTCTCGTTGACGATGCGCTGCAACTCGGTCCGCCAGCCGCCAAAACCGGTCACCGCATCGGGCTTGGTCCAGCCCGCCGAGGCAGCGTGGGCGCAGGAAGCGAGCAACACGGCCGCCAGCATGATCTGCTTCATTTTACCTTCTCCTTGCCTGCCTCAAACGCGATCCCGGCCTCTTGCCCCTTCTTGTGATAATAGTCTGTCCTGCCGCGCTAAGGGAGTCGTGGTTCTTTCACTCTGGCGTTGGCAGGGAGACAGTTCGACACATCAACCGGCAAGCGATCATGATCTCGCGTCAAACGTCGCGGAGCGTTCCCCCTGTCGCCGGAGGCCAGACGCCATTGCGGGGTTTTGCGGCGACGGCGACGCCCCTACAGCGGACGCATGACGCCGCATATATTGGTCGATGCCGACGCCTGCCCGGTCAAGGATGAGATTTACCAGGTCGCTTACCGGACCGGCGTGGCGGTCGTGATCGTGTCCAACAGCCATTTGCGCGTGCCGGATCATCCGCTAATCCGCCGCGTGGTCGTGAGCGACGGCTTCGACGCGGCGGACGACTGGATCGCGGCGGCGGCGGACAGGGCCGCGATCGTGGTGACGGCGGACATCCTGTTGGCCGATCGCTGCATCAAGGCCGGCGCGACGGTGATCGCGCCCAATGGCAAGCCCTTCACCGCAAGCGGGATCGGCGCCGCGGTGGCGACGCGCGCGATCATGGCGGATCTGCGCGCCGGCGGCGAACAACTGGGTGGCCCCGCGCCCTTCGCCAAAACGGATCGATCGCGCTTCCTGCAGGCGCTGGATACCGCCATCGTGCGGCTGAAGCGCGCGGGCCAAGTCTGAGCGCAGGACCCGACCTGTTCGCACATGCAGCACTACCGCTGAGAGGCAAGTCGTGATAGGCGCGGGCCATGCTTAACCTGAATGGTATCACGGTGCGTCTGGGCGGACGTACGATCCTCGATCGCGCAAGCGCGACGCTGCCTGCGCGTAGCCGCGTCGGCCTGATCGGGCGCAACGGCGCCGGCAAGTCCACACTGATGAAGGCGATCATCGGCCAGATCGATCCGGACGATGGCGCGGTCGAGATGCCGCGCGGCACCCGCATCGGCTATATCGCGCAGGAAGCGCCGAGCGGCACGTCGACGCCGATCGAGACGGTGCTGGCAGCGGATACCGAACGTGCGGCGCTGCTCGCCGAAAGCGAGACCTGTTACGAGGATGCCGACCGGCTGGGCGAGGTGCATGAGCGGCTGATCGCGATCGACGCCTATGGCGCGCCGTCGCGGGCGGCCCGCATCCTGGTCGGTCTCGGCTTCGACGATGAGATGCAGCAGCGGCCGCTCGACAGCTATTCGGGCGGCTGGAAGATGCGCGTCGCGCTCGCCGCTTTGCTCTTGTCCGAGCCGGATCTGCTGCTGCTGGACGAACCGTCCAACCATCTCGATCTGGAAGCTACCTTGTGGCTGGAGAATTTCCTCAAGGCCTATCCGGCGATGATCGTCGTGATCAGCCATGAGCGCGATCTGCTCAACAAGGTGGTCGACAATATCCTCCATCTGGAGGGCGGAAAGATCACGCTTTACGCGGGCGGCTACGATTCCTTCGAGCGCCAGCGCGCCGAGCGTGCGGCGCAGCTGGCGGCGGCCAAGGCCAATCAGGATGCGCAGCGCGCGAAGCTGCAGGATTTCATCGCCCGCAACAGCGCCCGTGCGTCGACCGCCAAGCAGGCGCAGTCGCGGGTCAAGGCGCTCGCCAAGATGCAGCCGATCGCGGCGATGGCCGAAGACCCGACCTTGTCCTTCGACTTCCCCGATCCGGACGAGCTGCGCCCGCCGCTGATCACGCTCGATCTGGCGAGCGTCGGCTATGCCGGCACACCGATCCTGCAGCGGCTGAACCTGCGGATCGACCCGGACGATCGCGTCGCCCTGCTCGGCCGCAACGGCAACGGCAAGACCACGCTTGCCCGCCTGTTGGCGGCGCAGCTCACGCCGATGGACGGGGAGATGAACGCCACCGGCAAGATGCGGGTCGGCTATTTCACCCAATATCAGGTGGAGGAACTCGACAGCGACGACACGCCGCTGGAGCATATGACGCGGGTGATGCCCGGCAAGTCGCCGGCAGCCGTCCGCGCGCAGCTCGGCCGCTTCGGCTTTTCGGGTGATCGTGCGACCGGCAAGGTCGGCAAGATGTCCGGCGGCGAGAAAGCGCGACTGGCGCTGGCGCTGATCACGCGGGATGCCCCGCACCTGCTGATCCTCGACGAACCGACCAACCACCTCGACGTCTATGCGCGCGAGGCGTTGGTGCAGGCGCTCAACAGTTATTCGGGCGCGGTGTTGCTGGTCAGCCACGATCGGCACATGCTGGAGCTGACGGCCGACCGGCTGGTGCTGGTCGACAACGGCACCGCCCAGGAATTCGCCGGCAGCCTGGACGATTATACCGATCTGATCCTGGGCCGGAACCAGCCCAAGAAGGACGGCGGCAAGTTCAACAAGAAGGACAAGAAGGCCGCCGCTGCCGAGCGCGAGGCCGCCGCGGCGCTGCGCAAGCAAGTGCAGGAACATGAAGCGGCCGTCGCCAAGCTGACCGCCGACAAGAGCGCGATCGACCTTGCGATGTTCGACCCCAAGCAAGCCGAGCCCAACTTGGCCAAGCTGGCGATGGGCGATCTGATGAAGCGGCGTGCCGATGTGGCAGCGGCCCTGGAAGCCGCCGAAGCCAAGTGGATGGAAGCCAGCGAAAAGCTGGAAACAGCCGCCTGAACCTCTCCTCCCCGAGCTTGCTCGGGGAGGGGGACCGCGCCGCAGGCGTGGTGGAGGGGAAAATCGACCGATCTCTCCGGGCGGAACATCCCCCTCCACCCCCGCTTCGCGGCGGTCCCCCTCCCCGGCAAAGGCCGGGGAGGAGATATTCCGGGGAGGAGATATTAGTGCAGTTTCGCGATGCTCAGGCCGTCCGCCTTGGCGCGCTCCTTCACCGATTCCTCGCTGCGGGTCAGTGCCTTGGCGATTGCCTTGAGAGCCATGCCTTTCTTGGCGAGCATATGCAGCTTCTGGATCTCGTCCTGCCGCCACGGCTGACGATGCCGTTCGAACTTTTCGGCCATAGTCTATCCCTTCATCGCGCCGGCCGCCTGCTTGGCACAATGCTACGCGGTCGGGAAGCGAACGCGTGAACCCTCGTGCGCGCTCTGCCGGGCGCCGGCGATGATCTGCAGCCCCCTGACTGCATCCATCGGGTCGACCGGCGGGGCCGCCCCGGTCAGGATCGCATCGGCGACCGCGCGATAGAAAGAGGGCCAGTCGCCGCGCGCGCTCGGCATCGGATGCGCACCGTCGGCGTCGGTCAGCACGCCATGAAGATCGGGCGTTTCCTCGCCAAAGCCGGCGTCGCCCGGGCGCGCACCCGCCCGCAGCGCGGCTTCCTGCGGATCGATGCCATATTTGACGAAGCTCCCCTTCGTGCCGTGCAGCGCGAACCGCGGGCGCGGCGCGGCGAGCAAGGTCGCGGCAGAGAGGATGACCCGGCGCGCGCCATAATGAAGCGTGATCTCGAAATAATCGTCCACCCGGCTGCCCGCGCGCTGACAGGCAATGTCGCCGGCGATCGCCTCGGGAGGCCCGAACAGCCGCAGCGCCTGATCGATGAGGTGCGGCCCGAGATCGGCGAGCAGGCCGCTCCCCTCCCCCGGCTCCTCTTTCCAGCCAGGCTTGATCGCCGGGCGAAACCGATCCCAGCGAAATTCGGCGAGCGCGATGTCGCCCAGGCGCCCGCTGGCGACGAGATCCGACACGGTCAGGAAATCGCTGTCCCAGCGGCGGTTGTGGAACACGGTCAGCATGCGCGCCCGCTCGTGCGCGAGCGCGACCAGCGCGGCTCCGGCGGCGGCATCTGGCGCGAACGGCTTGTCGACAACCACATGCTTGCCCGCGTCCAATGCCTGGCGGGCAAAGGGAACATGCGTCTGGTTCGGCGTGGCGATCACCACCAGATCCACGCTCGCATCCTCGATCGCAGCGGCGACGTCGCGCGAGACGACGGCATCGGGAAAGGCCCGATGCACGGCGTCGGCCTGGCTGGTCACCACCCGCGCCAGCCCGAAGCGCGGATCGGCGGCGATCAGCGGCGCGTGGAAGGACGCGCCGGCCAGGCCATATCCGATCACCGCAACCTTTATCGTCATGCGAACCCTCTCTTGTCTCGCAGGTTATAGACATTGATCGACGGGGCGATAAGTGCCGTCGCCCTCATCCTGGAGCGACCCATGGCCTTCCCCCTCCCTTATGTTGCCGACCCGTCCCGTTATGATGGCCGGATGCCCTATCGGCGGTGCGGGCGAAGCGGGCTGGATCTGCCCGCCATCTCGCTCGGCCTGTGGCAGAATTTCGGCGGAGCGGACGTGTTCGAAACGGGGCGCGCCATCCTGCGACGCGCCTTCGATCGCGGCGTCACCCATTTCGATCTCGCCAACAATTATGGCCCGCCCTACGGCTCGGCCGAGGAGAATTTCGGCAAGGTCCTGGCGACCGATTTTGCCGGCCACCGCGACGAACTGATCATCTCGACCAAGGCCGGCTGGGACATGTGGCCTGGGCCTTATGGGGATATCGGCAGCAGCAAGAAATATCTCGTCGCCAGCCTCGACCAGAGCCTCAAGCGGATGGGCGTCGACTATGTCGACATCTTCTATTCGCACCGGGTCGATCCCAAGACCCCGCTGGAAGAGACGATGGGCGCGCTCGCCCAGATCCACGCCCAGGGCAAGGCGCTCTATGTCGGCATCTCCAGCTACGAACCCGGCCTCACGCGCAAGGCGGCCGCGATCCTGGCCGAGTATAAGGTGCCGCTGCTGATCCATCAGCCGAGCTATTCCATGCTGAACCGCTGGATCGAGCACGAATTGCTCGGCACGCTGGACGAACTCGGCACCGGCTGCATCGCCTTCTCTCCAATCGCGCAGGGGCTGCTCAGCGACCGCTATCTCAATGGTGTGCCGCAGGATGCGCGCGCGGCGAAGGGGGGATCGTTCAAGGCGGAGCTGATCACGCCCGAGACGATCGAACATATCCGCGCGCTCAACGGGATCGCACAGCAGCGCGGCCAAAGCCTCGCCCAAATGGCCATCGCCTGGGTGCTGCGCGATCCCCGGGTCACCTCTGCCCTGATCGGCGCGCGCACGGTCGAACAGCTCGACGATTCGCTCGACGCGCTCAAGACGCTCGATTTCAGCGGCGAAGAACTCAGCGCGATCGATCAGCATGCCCAGGATAGCGGCATCAATATCTGGCGCAGTTCGTCCGATATCACGGCATTGCCGGAGCAGGCGCGCCGGTAACCGGCGGTCTCGTCGCACGGACACCGGACGCAGGCGGTGTCCCGCCCGGTTGGCGGTCTGGTGCTTACCAGCCCGCCATGGCGACATGGCCGGTCAGGCGATAGGGCATCGTCGCCATCGGCCGATCGATCGCACTGTCGCTGCTCCGGATAGTGTCATGCGGTGCACGGCGGATGCGGGCCAGACGCAGCCGTAGGCGGATCAGCTCCGCCGACTGCGAATCGCAGACGGGATAGGCACGCTCAAGACACAGCCCCCAAGACCCCAAAATATCGGCACGCTCATGCGACTTCGTACGCAACAGCATTAAACGACCGACCTCCGGACAGATAACATCCGATCGTCAAAAGCGTTGCTAAGCCGTTGAGGCCAGGATCGAAGTCGATCCGCCTTCCGCCGACCGCCAGCAAGCAATGCGGCCCGATCCGCGCCTGCACGGGCGTGCGATCAAGCGGCGGTGGCGTGGCTGGCGCGTCGGAAGCGCCAATTGGCAAGATGGGCGACGGCGATGGCGATGCTGCCCAGCACGGTGATCGGCATCTCCAGCGGCGTTTCGCCCCAGTGCAGCGCCGCCAGCGCCAACAGGGCCAGGCCGATCGTACCGGCAATCATCGGGCCCGCCAAACGATGACGTCTGTAACCCACGAACAGCGCGCCGGCCGTTGCCGGTATCGCCAGCAGCAGCGCGATCACATGGAAATGTTCCGGGATCGGCAGCACCGACGAGAGGACCGGGATCAGAGCGAACAGGAGCGGCAGCGCGAGGCAATGGGCCAGGCACGCGACCGTCGCGCCGATCGCGATTCCCTCGATAAGATCGGCCCGGCTGCGCATCACGGCACCCAGATGGACGTCGATCGCCCCAAAAGCAATGATATATTGTATCAAAATTGGGTGGGATGACGTTCAGCTTGGCCGATGCTAAGCCCTTGCCATGGCGCGGCAGCATTCCCCCGGATGGTTGTACCGGCACAAATTGCCGACCCGGATCTGGCATTGGTTGAACGCGCTGACGATCTTCATCCTGCTGATGAGCGGGCTGATGATCTTCAACGCCCATCCCCGCCTCTATTGGGGCAAAGCCGGCGCCAATTACGACCGCCCCTGGCTGCAGATCGGCCCCACGCCCAGCGGCGGCGGCCATGTCGTCATCGCCAACAGGATCTTCCTCCCGACGACCGGCATACTCGGCCGCTGGACGGACCAAAGCGGTCGCATCCAGACCCGCGCCTTCCCCTATTGGGCGACCATCCCCAGCCGCTACAGCCTCGCCGGCGCGCGGCGCTGGCACTTCCTGTTTGCCTGGATATTGGTGCTGGGTGGCACCGCCTATTTCGTCACCAGCCTGATCAACCGCCATTTCCGCAAGGACGTGCTGCCGTCGCGCGAAGAGCTAAAGCCGCGTCATCTGTGGCAGGATATCAAGGATCATGCCCGCCTGCGGCTGCCGACCGGGGATGCGGCGGGCCGCTATAATCCGCTGCAGAAGCTCGCTTATGTCAGCGTGATCTTCGGCCTGATCCCGCTGATGATCCTGACCGGGCTTACGATGGCGCCCGTCTTCAACGCCACCTTCCCCCAATTGCTGGATCTGTTCGGCGGGCGGCAATCGGCGCGCTCGCTCCATTTCCTCTCCGCATTCGGCCTGCTCGCCTTCATCATCGTCCACGTGGTGATGGTGATCCTGGCCGGACCGATCAACGAGATGCGCTCCATGATCACCGGCTGGTTCCGCACGCCCCCGGAGGACCAGCGCCATGGTTGAGCGGAAGACCCGGCCCGACCGATCGCGCCTTTTTCCCGTTCGGGCTGAGCCTGTCGAAGCCCTGCCCTTCGTGCCGAAGAAGAACGGCCCCCTTCGGCTGCCCGCCAAGGCAGTCGCTCAGGACGGCCCTTCGACAAGCTCAGGGCGAACGGAACGCGGCATGAACCGCGCAAACTCGCGCATCGAGATGTCCCGGCGCGGTGCGATCGGCGGCCTCGCCGTCGGCAGCGGCCTGTTGCTGGCCGGCTGCGATCGCGTCGCGACGACCAAAGCCGCGAAAGGGGCCTTCCAAGGCGCGGAGACCCTCACCTATCGCGTCAGCCGCCTGATCACCGCGCGCGACGCTTTGGCCCCGCAATTCACTGGCGCCGACATTTCGCGCGTGTTCCGGTCGAACGGCACCGCCATGCCGGGCTCGCCGGAGTATGCCCAATTGCTGGCGGGCAATTTTGCCGATTGGCGGCTGCATGTCGGCGGCCTCGTCGCACGCCCGCTCGCCATTTCGCTCGATCGGCTGAAGGCGCTCCCCCAACGCACCCAGATCACGCGCCACGATTGCGTGGAGGGGTGGAGCGCGATCGGCCAATGGACGGGGCCGGTGCTGGGCCCGATCCTGCAATTTGCCGGCCTGTCGAGCGCGGCCCGCTATATCGTCTTCCATTGCTACGACGATTTCGGCGGCGCGACCTATTATGAGAGCATCGATCTGATCGACGCCTTCCACCCGCAGACCATCCTGGCCTGGTCGCTTAACAACCAGCCCCTGCCCGTGCCCAATGGCGCGCCCGTGCGGCTGCGGGTCGAGCGCCAGCTTGGCTACAAACATGCCAAATATCTGCGCGCGATCGAGGCGGTGGCAAGTCTGGACCAGATCGGCGGCGGCAAAGGCGGCTTCTGGGAAGATTCCAGCGACTATGCCTGGTTCGCGGGGATCTAGCGCGCGACCATGTCAACACGACCCGTTCGTGCCCACGACCCGTTCGCGAACACGAGCCGCTCGCGAACACGACCCGTCCGCGAACACGGCCCGTTCGTGCACACGGCCCGTTCGTGCACACGAGCCGTTCGCGAACACGGCCCGTCCCTTAACATAAGCCGTTCGTGCCGAGTAGCGATCGAGTAGCCCGCCAGGGCGTATCGAGGGCGCGTATCGAGGCAATAGTGGGGACCACCTCTCGATACGCGCTCTCGACGAGCTCGATCGCTACTCGAGACGAACGGGTCATATCGAGGAACGTCTTAACATGAAATCCCCACGCGCCACCGCCCTCCTGCTAGCCTTCCTCGCCGCCGCCCCCGCCCCCGCGCAAGCCCCGCAGCCCCTGCCCGTCCACGTCGGCGGCCGCGCGATCGCCGCTCCCGACGGCAGCCTCACCTTCGGCTGGCCCGCCGTCTATGTCGAAGGTCGCTTTCGCGGCACCGCCATATCCGTCAGCGTCGAGACGGCGGACGATCGCCTCCAGCTCCTCGTCGACGGCACCCAAAAGGCGCTGTTGATCCAGCCCGGATCCGCCAGCCTGACCATCGCCGGCCTCGCCCCCGGCGACCATGTCGTGCGGCTGGAAAAGGTCACCGAAAGCCAGTCCGGCGGCAGCCGCTTCTTCGGCTTCACCCCCGCCGCCGGCAGCACCGCCTTGCCGCCCGCCCCCCGTGCCCGCCAGATCGAGTTTATCGGCGACAGCTACACCGTCGGCTATGGCAATCTGTCGCACGGCGAGACCTGCACGCAGCAGCAGGTCCATGACCTCACCGACAGCCAGCAGGCCTTCGGGCCTTTGGTCGCGCGCGCGCTCGGCGCCGATTATCGCGTCAATGCTTTTTCGGGCTACGGCGTGGTCCGCAATTACAACGGCACCAGCGCCGGGCAGAGCCTGCCCCTGATCTATCCCCGCCTGAAACCGGACGACGCCACCCATGTCGAGGGCGATCGCGGCGCCTGGCAACCGCAGGTGATCGTGATCAACCTCGGCACCAACGATTGGTCGACCCCGCTCCATACGGGCGAGCCCTGGGCCGACAGGCAGGCGCTCGCCGCCGACTATCGCGCCAAATATATCGCCTTCGCGCGCACGGTGATGGCCCGCCAACCGCAGGCGCACCTCATCCTGATGGGATCGGACCTTTTCTACGATCAGGTCCAGCAAATCGCCGCCACGCTCAATCAGGATGCGAAGAACCCGGTCGTCACGCTCCATTTCGGCGGCCTGGATATGGACGGCTGCCACCATCATCTGTCGACCAAGGACGACCGCACGGAAGCGGCGGCGCTAAAGGCGCTGCTGGAGCAGCATGCGGATTATTGGGGCGGGGCAATGCCTTAGGGTTGGGCACTTCGCGTTGTCGGTGAGGCTGAATGACTGGATTTGAGCCGTTTGTCGACTGGCAGGTTCCGGGAAATATCTGAGCCCAGTTGCCGTTCGCGTGTACAAACGTAGCGCGCAGCTCGCGACCAGACCCGGCAGGGAGCGCATGAGCCGGTTTACGCATGGTTTCGCGGAAGGAGCTGATGCTCGGTAGAACTGGCCATTTCGGAATGACGACATCATTTCCTCGCCCAGCGTGCGAAAACGATGGCCCGGATAAGCGGAAAGATCAGCGCAGCAAGTCAGGCAGGTCATAGAGGAGCTTCAACGCATCGGACCAGCCGACGTCGGAGAACAGGCGCAGAATTTCGACAAGCGCGACACGGCGCGTGTCGTCCTCGAAGATCGAGCGATGATCGGCGATATAGCGGGTGACCATCCGTACGATGACGGTAGCCGCCAGGCTCTCGTGATGATAGCCTTGGCGCGCCGCCGAGCCGGTCAGCAACGCACGCAGTGCGTCGAAGACGCCGGGGGGATCACTCGGGATCAGAAATTCGTAGAGTTCGACCAAGTGATGGTGCGTCGACGGTTCATGCGACGCGGCCAGCAACGCCAACATGGCACGGTAATCGTCGAGGAACCGGCGCATCGTGTCCGTCGACATCAGACCAACAGCCGCCTCGCGATTGTCGGCATGCGCGCCCGAGCCGAAATAGAGCTGGTCCATCAGGTGACCGATGATCGACTCCGCGGCGCGATAGATTGCGATGGCAGCCTCGCGCGCATCGCCCTCGACCTGCTCCTGCGTCACGGCGGCATGGCTTGAGGCCGATGCCGCTGAACAGGCCTCCAATATGATCATCGCGGCACGCTGCGAACGATCGGAGAGCCCGGCGTTACGTTCCTCGCCGCTCGCATAGCGCGTGAAGAACGCGCCGCGCAGCATCGACAGGAACGATGTGAAATATTCGCGGTGTGCGGCCGGATCGCCGGCCCAGGCGGTTAGCCAGTCGAGCGCTGCCTGCTCTTCCTGCCAGCACCAGAGCTGTGCGGTGAGACCGCCGAGCAGCTCGGCGACCTTGTCGCGGTCCGGTTGGTCGTCGCGCTCGATCGCCTCACGGCGCGCGCGCACGATCTCGATGATCGCCTTGCATTTCTCGACGTCGTGCCAAGTGGTGCGCGCTACTACATAGTGCAGGAAGAACCCCAGCACACCACTGTGCGGCTCATCCCGCGCAACCTGTTCGGCAAGCTCCCACATCCTGTCTCTTGCAACGTCCCATAGAGCCAGCAGCCGCTCCGCCGCCTGAAGGCGGACCTGGGGCGCTGGATCGGCGAGCATCGCGTCGAATTTGCCGACCAGTTCGGGATGCGTATCGCCGAAGCGCCGGGCAAGGCCGACATAGGCCTCAGCGGCGTAGACGCGGACTTCCCAATTTCCGTAGCTCAGGCTGTCATCATTGTCCTTTGGCTCAGGAAAGCGGCTCGCCCAAAGACGATCCAGCATCGCGAGCAATTCTTCGATCGACGGCAGACCATCGGTGCCGGGGACATAGGCCGGGGCATCGACGATACGCTCGACCGCGTTGCTGATATTGCCCCAGACGGGCTGCTCGACCTTCTCGTGAAGTGCGGCCGCATTCGCGTCGTACATGTCGATCGTCGCACGTGTCGCCGCCCACAAGGCGCCAAGCGCGGCCGCGTCGCTGGACGAGGGTGTGTTCTGCACCAGATCGGAAAGCGTCTGGGACTGCTCGACCATTTGGGCGTCGGGACCTTGCTCGGTATCGACGCCTTCCCTGGCGAGGATGCTGCGCGTCATCCTCCCTGTCGAACCCCGGCGGATCGATCCGGACCGGGTTGGGGGATTGCCGGCCAGTTCCTCGGCCGCGACCAGCTCGGCGCGTAACGCGCACATCGCGTCTGTGGCGATCGCGTTCGCATCGACCAGCGACAGGAAGCGGCTGAGCGTGCGCCGCCACCAGCGTTGCTCCGCTTCGTCGGTGAACAGATCGGATCGCAATGCCTCGGCTTCGAACGCCGCGCGCTCCTCAAGAGGCCGTGAGGGATACACCGCAGCAAGGAGCCGCACCGCGTCTCGGACAATATCTCCGTGTCGGAGAATCGTGATATTGGCGGCGAACGGCCAGAGCAGGTCGCCGACTTCATCGACGCGCTCGGCCCCAACGCCGAGGATGCGGGTCCACACCGCCGGCCCGGCATAGTCGCTCGCCGCGGCCTCGATCGTCTCAGCAAACGCTTCCGGCGAACACGTGCGTAGGTGCGCGACGAGCTGCGCCAACACATCGTCATCTTGTGTACCGTGGCGCTCTTCGGTGTCGTCCCAAGCCTTGAAGCTATAGTCATGCCCCAACAGATCGAATGGCGTCCGCCCCTCAACCGTGACGCGCTCGCGATCATCGCCGAGCGGCATCGTCCGGTCGGTATCGCCGAGCGCCGCTTCGACGATCGCGCGCGTGCCGAGCGGCACTGATTGTTCGAGGAGCCACGTCACGCGCCGGCCGAGATCATAGCGGCAGCCCTGATAGTCCTGCCTACGGTTCGACGAGAGCGGCATTATGCGACTCACCTGCCCGCCGAAATGGGAGGTGCTGTCGTCGGTGATGTCTTGCGAATAGAGCGATCGATAGATTTCGATCGCGAAGTCGGGATCGCTCCGCGCGATCGGAAAGATCTGCTCGGACAGCCAGCGGGCTTCTCGGTCAGCATTGGCCGAGAAATGCGGCTCGCGCAGTATCCGGTCGAGCAGCGCGCGCGATGCGGGGGGATCGGACGCGAAGCTCTTGCCGACGAAGCGGATCGCGCTGACCGCTGTCGCCTGCATCGGCGGATCAGCGGCCCAGGCGAAGGAAAGCAGCGCTCGTGCCGCGCGGCCGAACACGGGGAGCAGCTCGGCATCAGCAAGCTCGCCCTTGTCGAATAGCGTGTGGAGCAGGAAGCGCGTCGCGTCGGAAAGGTCGCGCGATCCGGTGGCGATCGCCGCGTCGGCGACCTTCGCCCAGGCAATCGCCTCGCTCGCCACAACGCTGCCTGCTTGATCGACGGCAAGCCCGACAAACCGGGCGAGCCGCGACAGCATCGTCGCCAGCGCGTCGTCGTTCGGCCGCGCTGCAATCAACGCCACCAGCCCCGCGACATCGACGGGGGTTGCAGCGCGCTTGATCGCGGTCCGCAGCGCGACATTTGCGAGGACCGGATCGACTGCAGTGTCGGCATAGATGTCTGCTACGAGCCGCCACACTTGCGCCTTGCCCTCAGCATCCTGACGCCAGAGCCGTTCGATTGCGAAGCGTAGCGCCGGTGCGAGCATCAGCGCGATCGAACTGTCGCCGCCAAGCTGGCCGATCAGGCGAACCGGATCGTCCCACTCAAGATAGAAGCGGCCCGCGACATGGTCGAACAGCACATGATGGGCGAAGCTGACGAGGTCACCAGTATCGGTGAGCACGCCAGTCTGGATCACCGCGTCGAGCTGATCGTGCCCAACAACCACCTTGCGCACCGCGAGCCGGCGCCGGCTGACCATCGCGCCGACCGTCGCCGAGGCGGCCTGATGCAAGGCGGTGCCGACCAGGCGGCGGTCTTCATAGGCATCGATCAGATCGGACTGGGTGGCGACGGTGCGGATGCTGTCAGGGCTTGCGCCGTCGGCGAGCAGCTGCGCGGCGAGCGAAAGATTGAAGACGTTGCGCAGCAGGTCACGAAGCTTGTCGGGTGCAGCGGCGAGCAGGCTGCCGAGATCGGACTCAGCAATACCGACCGCGTCGAGATCTTCGTCGGCGAGGCGCGGCACCTGGAAATGACGGACATTGCCCAGTCCGGTCTCTGCGAAAGCAGGATCGGGCGGCGTTCCCGGCATTGCATCGCGGAAACGGCGCCCGTTGCGCAGGTCGAACGTGCGGATCGACGCAATAACGGTCCAGTCCGTGCCCGACGCGGCGAGCGTTTCGATCAGCTTTGCGAACACGCCTTCGGCGGGTCCGCCGCGCGCGGCGTCGAGCGCATCGATGATGAGCAGCTTGGCGCCCGAACCTGGCGCCGCGTCCAGCACCTCGACCAGCGGATGCTCCAGCCCCAGCTTTGACTGGAGATTGGCGGCGATGGCGACGCCGGGAAAGCGATCGACCGAGAGAAATACGACCGTGTCGCCGGCGGAGCGGCGCGCCTGCGCGAGCGCGACCAGCGCACCGGTCTTGCCCGCGCCGGGTTCGCCGATCACGATCAACGAGCCAGAATTGGCCGCCGCGCTCAGTGGGCCGTCGCTGGCACGAGCAATCGGGATGCCGCCGGCGATCGGCAAGCGGGTGTGCCCGGCGAGGCGGTCAAGTTCGGCTTCGGTTGCCGCCGACAATCGCCCGAGATCAGCGGTATAATCGGCAGCACCGACGTCATTGTGACCGAGGCGGCGCAGCTCGCGAAGCAGCCCCGCGCGATCCGCGGGCGCGCCGTTACCGATCATGCCTCGGACAATGGACTTCAGATCGCGAAGCGGCGCATCGCCGGCGGCTTCGGAGCCGTAGAGCCGCGCACCGATCAGACGCGACGCTTCACGCCAATTGTCCTCGCCCTCATTCATCGAGAATCGCGACACACGGAACAGCCGCGCCATCATCACCAGATCGTCGCTGGTGGGCGGGGTCGCGGAAAGTGCCGTCCATGCGGTCCGGGCATGTGTCTCGAACAGGTCGAGCGCGTCGCGTTCGGCTTGCGACCGTCCGTTCTTGGTGGTGGACCAGGTTCCGCCGAGGTCGAATGCACGACATCCGCGTTCGAGCGCATCGAGCGTGCGCGGTGCGTCCGCTGCCACTGCCAGCACGGCACGAGCCTTGGCCGGATCGATCGCGGTCCCGGCATAGCGGGCATTGATTATCAGGCGCACAAGCTGGCTGATGGTTTTGCCCAGCGGACTCTTCGGGCTTTTCGCAAGACCTGCGCTGGTTTTGCTCTGCAGATCGATGCGGCTGGCATCGTCCTGATCAAGGCGGATGTCGTCTAAGCCGTCACCGGTTTCGAGCTGGATCGTTGTTGGAAGCGAGACATTGGCGAGGCCGAAGCGACCGCCGACCGGCAAGCGCGCGAGCAGGTGCGCGGCAAGCCAGGTGCCGACCTCGGCCTGAAAGTCCATGCCGCCCTCGGTCGCTCGCCCTCCGGCGCGCATCGGCGGCTCGCCAGCATAAGCGTCAGCCATGACCGGGCGCCTCGTGATAACGACAAGCATTTGGATGCAAATCGATCGATTGCAGCATGTGGATTTTCATTCTCAACACATAGGTGGAAGCCGCGCGCTTATACAGGTTCGTCGCTCTAACAGTTGTGGCATGTCCGTTCTCAGAACTGGTTTCAGGCCGCGCGCCGTTCCACTTCGTGGCATGCCGATGTTTCGGAACACCCTGCTCTGGTGGCTGATGGATCACACGCCTGACACAGCTGCCGAGAAAAATCGGTCACCACACCACCCGCTGCAGATCGTTTCAGGTGACAGGTTGCGAAGCGGGCGCTCAGCTCGTCACGGCAGCTTCGTCTCAAATCCTGCCTTCCTCTTGCCGCCTGAATGAACAGCGGCCTTCGGGATCGCGCCTTTGAGGTTGGAATGACAGTTTTTGGGGCGCAAAGCGGTCATAGGTGCCAACGTCTAATGTGTGTTCATAGTGCTCAGCCGCCAAGGCACAGCGGGCCACGGGTGCCCTTGACCATCGTACGCATATAGCGTACGATGGTGCGTTGGATATAACCACGGCGCAGATCTATGACGACACCTGATGCTGCGGCGCACAAATCATTAAGTTCGTTTCTGGTGTTTTTTCGTTTTCCCCTTCCTGCGGCCGGGTCCGCACCCCGCCCGCCGGCGGACACGCGCCACCCTCCCCAACAGCTCCTTCCGCCGAAATTGCATTGCCCCTCCCGCCCCGATACAGGCGGATCAAGCGCGCCGTATCGAGCCGCGGAGCGGGAGATTGTGATGCGCAAGGGTTCGATCGGGCTGGCCGCCGTCCTCCTCTCCCTCGCCGGCGCGGGCCATGCCGCGACCTTGGCGGCGGGCGATCTCCGCCCCGCGATCAGCCTCGACGGCGCCTGGCATTATTCGGTCGATCCCTATCGCGACGGCGAAGCCGGCTTCCATGGCGGCGAGCCCGGCCCCAGCAGCCGCCGCTACGCCGACGTGGATGTCGAGGCGGCGATGAAGGCCGATCCGACCGCGCTTTACGAATATGATATGGATCAGTCGCCCGTCGCGACTTTGCCCTCCTCCTGGCTGACGCACGCACCGGAGATGCGCCATTATCAGGGGCTGGTCTGGTATGAGCGCAAATTCGACGCGCACCCGACCGCGGGCAAGCGCCAGTTCCTGCGCTTCGGTGCGGTCAATTACCGCGCGACCGTCTGGCTCAACGGCAAGAAGGTCGGCGCCCATGAAGGCGGCTTCACGACCTTCGCAATCGAGGTTACCGGCGTGCTGCGCCCAGGCGAAAATCGCCTAGTGGTTGCGGCGGATTCGCAGGCCAGCGAGACGACCATCCCCCCATCCGTCACCGATTGGGAAAATTACGGCGGCATCACCCGCAGCGTGCGGCTGATCGAGACGCCCGCCACCTTCGTCGACACGATGTGGGTGCGGCTGACGCCGGACGGGCGGATCAGCGCGGACGCCCAGTTGAACGGCCCCAAGGCCGCGTCCCAGCCGATCACCGTACGCATTCCCGAACTGCACGCCACGATCGGCGGCAAGACCAATGCCAATGGCACATGGTCGGGCTCGATCGGCGTGCCCTCCCAATTGCAGCGCTGGTCGCCGGAGACGCCGAAACTCTACACCGTCTCCGTCACGAGCGGCAGCGACACGCTCACCGATCAGGTCGGCTTCCGCACCACCGCGGTGAAGGGCGCGCAGATCCTGCTCAACGGCAAGCCGATCTATCTGCGCGGCATTTCGGTGCATGAGGAAGAGATGGGCGCCAACCCCAGCCGCACGATCACGCCGCAGGCCGCGCACGATCTGCTCGCGCTCGTGAAGGACGGCCTGCACGGCAATTATGTGCGTCTCGCCCATTACCCGCATTCGGAGGTGATGACGCGGGAGGCGGACAGGATCGGCCTGCTCGTCTGGAGCGAGATCCCGATCTACTGGCGGGTGGCGTTCGACAATGATGCGGTGCTGGCCAAGGCGCGCACCATGCTCGCCGAAGAGATCGAACGCGATCGCAACCGCGCGTCGATCATCATCTGGTCGGTCGCCAACGAAACGCCGGTCAGCGCCCCGCGTACCCATTTCCTCGAAACGCTTGCCGACGATGCCCACCGGCTCGATCCCACCCGCCTGGTCTCGGCCGCCCTGCTTAACGATCGCACGACACGGGATGGTCATGCGGAGATGGTGCTGAACGATCCGCTCGTCAGCCATGTCGATGTGGTGGCGATCAACACCTATAATGGCTGGTACACGGCCGATACGCTGGCCGATGTGCCGGGCATCACCTGGCGGGTGCCGGCGGACAAGCCGTTGGTCTTCTCCGAACTCGGCGCCGATGCGCTGGCGGGCTTCCATGATCCCGTCACCATGCGCAAGGAATCGGAAGATTATCAGGCCGCATATTTCCGCCAGACGCTGAAGATGGCGGACAAGATCCCGACCCTGGTGGGCATGAGCCCCTGGGTGCTGAAGGACTTCCGCTCGCCGCGGCGCCAGCACCCCGTGTTCGAAAGCGGCTGGAACCGCAAGGGCCTGATCTCCCCGACCGGACAGCGCAAACAGGCCTTCGGCGTGCTCGCCGATTATTATGCGAAGAAGGCTGCGGGGGCGGCCAATTAGAAGATCCGACGGGCGATCGAGGGGAGTGAGCGTGCGTAAGACGATGATGTTGCTGTGCGTAACGGCCTTGGCGGGTTCGGCCGGGGCAGCCCCCAATCTGAAGCTCAACGATCAGGGCTATTTCGCCGAACCTGGGCTGAACGTGATGTCGTTCAGCGATTATTATCCGGATGGCCACCAGACCGGCGTCACCATCATCCAGCACGGCGTACGCGTCGCCGCCAATGGCGATTTGCGATTGGAGGCGTCGCCCGGCCAATGGTCGCCCATGCCGGCCACGGGTGAGCGTGTTGTGGATGAAAGGACGCAGACCGTGTCGCGTCGGCTGTCTTTCCCGGATCCCGCCAAGGATCGGACCGGCTTCAACCCGATCGTCTATCCGGACCTGAAGCTCGGCTACACCGTCAGCGTCACGCCGCTGGAGGGCGACAGCTTCCGCATCCGCGTCGATCTCGATACGCCGCTGCCGGCCAAATATGTCGGCAAGGTCGGCTTCAACCTGGAGCTGTTCCCGGGCGATCTGTTCGGCAAGAGCTGGCTGCTCGACCAGCAATCGGGCATTTTCCCGCGCCAGGCGAACGGCCCGATGACGGCGGATGCCGGGGGCGATCAGATTGCGGCGCCGCTGGGTACGGGCCGCACGCTGGTCGTGGCACCGGATAGCGACAGGCAGCGCCTCACCATCCGCAGCGAGACCGGAACTCTCAGCCTGATCGACGGGCGCGGCAATCTCAACAACGCCTGGTTCATCGTGCGCGGGCTGGTGCCGGTCGGCGCCACCAAAGGCGCGATCGAATGGGTCGTGACGCCGAACGTCGTTCGCGGCTGGACATATTCGCCCGTGCTGCAAGTATCGCAGCTCGGCTATACCAGCCACCAGCCCAAGCAATTGGTGATCGAACAGGATCCGGCCGATACCGGCGCCGACAGCGCGCACCTGTACCGGCTGACGCCGGGAGGCAGGGAGGAAGTGAAGACCGGCACGCCCGCCGCCTGGGGGCGCTTCCTGCGGTACGGCTACCGTACCTGGGACTTCTCCGACGTCACGGCGCCCGGCATGTACGTCATCACCTACCGCGACAAGACCAGCCAGCCCTTCAAGATCGGCGACGATGTCTATGATCGTAACGCCTGGCAGCCGACGCTGGAATATTTCCTGCCGGTTCAGATGTGCCACATGCTGGTGCGGGAGAATTACCGCATCTGGCACGGGCTCGATCATCTCGACGATGCACTGATGGCGCCGGTCAATCTCAACCATTTCGATGGCTATGCGCAGGGCCCGTCGACGCTGACCAAATATAAGCCGCTCGAACATGTGCCGGGCCTCGATGCCGGCGGCTGGCATGATGCGGGCGATTATGATCTGCGGGTCGAGAGCCAGATGGGTACGACCTGGCTGTTGGCGAAGATGATCGAGGAATTCGGCCTCGACTATGACGCCACGACGATCGACGAGACGAAGAAGCTGGTGCTGATTCATCAGCCCGACGGCAAGAATGACGCGGTTCAGCAGGTGGAACATGGGCTGCTGTCGGTGATGGGAGGCTATCGTGCGCTGGGTCGCCTGTATCGCGGCATCCAGGATGCGACGCTGCAGCAATATACCCTGCTCGGCGATGCCGCGAACTCCACCGACAATATCGTGGGCAAGCCCGTCCCGGGCCTGGGCAATTACTTCCAGAGCGTGCCGATCCGGTCCGACGATCGGCTGGTCTTCACCGAAGATAATCCCAACCGCGAGATCGAGGTGGCGGGCCAGCTCGCGACCGTCGCCCGCGTGATGAGGAGCCGCGACGCCAAGCTCGCCGCCGAGACGCTGGCGGCGGCGCGGAATGTCGCCGGCAAGGCGATCGATCGCGCCACCAGCGTCGAGGCCAAGGCCTTCGCCCTCTCCGAGCTTTACCTGACCACCGGCGACCACAGCTATATGGATCGGCTGATCGCGATGAAGCCGGACATCGTGGCGCAGATCGATAAAGCCGGCTGGGCCATCGCGTCGGTGATCGACAAAGTGCCGGACGCTGGCTTCAAGCGCGATGTGCGGGCCGCCGTCGCCGCCTACCAGGCCCAGCTTGCGACGAGCGCGCGGACGGACTCGCCTTATGGCGTGCCGTACAAGCCGGATATCTGGGGCGCTGGGTGGACCATTCAGGAATTCGGCGTGAAGCAGTGGATGCTGCACAAGGGCTGGCCCGATCTGGTGCCGGTGGCCAATTTCGTGAACGCGCTGAACTTCGTGCTGGGCGTGCACCCGGGCGAGAATAACGCCTCCTTTGCCTCCGGCGTCGGCGCCCACTCCGCGACCACGGCATACGGGGTCAATCGCGCCGATTGGAGCTACATTCCGGGCGGCGTGATTTCCGGCACGGCCCTCATCCGCCCGGATCTGCCGGAATTGAAAGTCTGGCCCTATTTCTGGCAACAGACGGAATATGTCCTGGGCGGTGGCGAGACCAATTACATGTTCCTCGTACTGGCCGTGAACCAGCTTTATAAGGGAAAACACCATTGAAGTTCTGGCGATCGACCGCGACGATAGCGCTCATCTTGGCGATTGCCCCCGCCGCGCAGGCGGGGCGCGTCAGCTTCGGCCGCACCAAGGACGGGCACGCCGCGCATCTTTATACGCTGACCAACAAGAACGGCCTCGTCGTGCGCTTCACCGATTATGGCGGCCTGATCACGGAGATCGACACGCCGGATCGGCTCGGCAAATCGGCCAACGTCGCCCTGGGTTTCCGCAGCGCCGGCGAATATGAGGCGCTGAACGGCGGCTATGGCTTCGGATCGCCGATCGGGCGGTTCGCCAACCGCATCGGCAATGCCCGCTTCACGCTCGACGGCAAGACCTACAGCTTCACGCCCAATGCCGGGCCGCACCTGCTCCATGGCGGGCCGCCCGGCTACAATATGCGCTTCTGGCGCGTGTCGATGAAACGGCTCGGCATCAATCACGGGGCCGTTCTGTCGCTGACCAGCCCGGATGGCGACCAGGGTTTTCCCGGCACGCTCAGGGTGCGGATGACCTATACGCTGACCGAGAATAACGAGCTGCGCATTGACTATCGGGCAACCACGACCAAGCCGACCGTGCTGAACCTGACCAACCATTCCTACTTCAATCTGGCCGGTGAAGGCGCTGGCGACGTCGGTGGGCACATCATCCAGATCAACGCCCGCAGCATCGCCGAGACGGATGGCCTCGCGCTTCCGACCGGCCGGATCGTGGAGGTGGCCGGCCCGTTCGATTTGCGGAGCCCCCGCGTGATGCGCGACGGCATCGATACGCTGCGGGCGGCAGGCCGGGGTGGTTACGACACGCCTTATGTCCTGGCGGACGCACCCCGCCCGACGCCCGCCTTCGTGGCGCGCGTGACCGAGCCGACGTCCGGCCGCATGATGGAGGTCTATACGACCGAGCCGTCGATGCAGGTCTTCACCGCCAATCATCTGAACGGCAAGGATTCCGGCCCGAGCGGGCGGCCCTATGTGCGCTATGGCGGCTTCGCGCTGGAAACCCAGCACCTGCCCGACAGCCCCAATCATCCCGAATGGCCGACCACCGTCTTGCGCCCCGGCCAGGTGTTCCGATCGACCACGATCTATAAATTCGTGACGCCCGTCGATCGGCTGCACAATTGAACGCTCGAACGCTGACGCGCCGACCGCGTTACATCGCCAGCAGGCGCGGCAGGTGCGGCAGCAGATCGCGGGCGAGGAAGCCGATCGGCCCGATCGCCTCGGCCGCGGCCCGGCCTGCCGCGCCGTGCAGCCATACGCCCCACCCGGCCGCCGCGACCGGCGCCATCCCGCGTGCCAGCAGGCCGCCGATCACCCCTGCCAGCACATCGCCCGATCCCCCGGTCGCCAGGCCGGGCGCGTCGCTGTCATGCACCAGCATGGTGCCATCGGGCGCGGCGATGATGGTACGGGCATTCTTCAGCACGACCACCGCCCCGAACCGATCCGCCGCCGCGCGCGCGGCACGTTCGGGGTCGTCCCCGATCGCGCGCTCCTCCTCGCCGGTCAAATAAGCCAATTCGCCGTGATGCGGCGTCAGGACGACCCGACCCTGATGCGCGGCGATCAGGGTCTCCAGCCCGGCCGCACAGGCGAGCGGTGCCGCATCGAGAACGATCGTGAGCGCCGCGCGCGGTGTAGCGATCACTTGACGGGTTAACCTGTCGACATCCGATCGCCCGCCCATCCCCGGACCGAAGATAAACGCGTCACAGCTCTCCAGCTGCTCGTTGATGCCGGCCGCGGCATCCGCGCCGAGCTCGCCATCCGCGCCCTCCGGCAAGGCGACCACGCCGGCTTCGGGCATGACAAGGCCAAGCGGGATTGCGGCCGCCTCGATCGTGCCCATGCGGACCTTGCCCGCACCCACCCGCAGTGCGGCCTGGGCGGTCAGTGCCAGGGCGCCGGGCACGCGGCGGCTGCCACCGGCGGCAAAGACGCGTCCCCGCGCATTCTTGTCGGCCCCATCCTCGCGCCGCGGCAAGGGATTGGCGGTCCGCCAGGCCAGGTCGAGACGCGTCATCCGCGCGCCGCCACGACCGGATCGGGCGCTTCGGTCCGGGGCATCTGCGCGTCGGCAAGCGGAAGCATGTCATTGTAGCGCGCCAGGACGAGTCCGCCGCTCCGTCCGGCCGCAGGATCGAAGCGATATTCGGTCACGCTGCAATTGCCGACGTTGGCCGTGCGATCGATGCGCAGGATCGCCTCTTCATCCAGCTTTTCCAGGATGTAGCGCAGGCAGAGGATCACGACCTGATGGCAGATGATCATGACCCGGCGCTCGGCATAATGGAGCGACACCGTGTCAAGGACGGAACGCAACCGCAGGATGACGTCGCACCAGCTCTCACCGCCCGGCGGGCGATGGTAGAACTTGCCCAGCAGCCGGCGGAATTCCGCTTGCTCCGGGTAGGTTTGGGCGATGCCGGTGGACGTCAGACCATCGAGGATGCCGAATTCCTTCTCCCGCAACCGTTCGTCGGGACAGATCGGATCATCCCCGGCCGTACCGCCAGCATCGCGAAACAGGGCGGCGGTCTGCAGCGTGCGCTTATAAGGAGACGAGAGCAGCACATCGGGGCGATCGGCCTCTGGCTGACGGGCAAACCATGCGCCGAGCGCGTCCGCCTGGCGGAGGCCCAACGGACTGAGCGGCACGTCGACGTCGCGCCCGTCGAGGGTGATACGATGCAATTCATCCCGCAGAGCGGCATCCCGCGCCACATTGCCCGCACTTTGCCCGTGCCGGACCAGCCATAAACGCTCGGGCCACCGTTGCGACATCATTCCGCCTCCGCCCATTCCAACCCCGCTGGTCCCAATAAGGTTTCTTTTCATGGAGATCCGCGTGCGCGAGGGACAGAAGCGGCAAACTGCGCGTTGAAGGGGTGAAGGAGAGACGTGATGGCCAGCCAACCCCCAAGCCCGGATATCCCGACCGACGTACCGATCGACGATCCGGTCCCCACCCCGACAGACCCCATTCCGCCCATTCCCACCGATCCGGTGATCGATGGCGCCGGCGGAAATCCCCTGATCGAAGGACCGTAAGATCCTGATGCCCCCCCGCGCGGCACGGCTGATCATCCGGCGCTGTCCTCCCGGGGCAACGCCGGATATCGAACCGGTCCGAAACGACTACACGTGTAATTGATCATTCAGCTTGGTTTTGTCATCTCGTGCACGACAGTATGTCGAGGGGGACGATGCCATGCGCGATACGGGCCGCACCTTGTTCCAGCGAACCGCATCGGCGATGGGGTGGTGGACCGGATCGGATCACGCCGCGGGCGAACGGATGCCGCTTCACGACACCGCCGCCACCATCGCGGAGACCGCAGTCGCGGGGGGCTATAGCGCGGGCCTGGTGGCGGCGTTCCGCCTCCCGATCCGAAGCCCTTCCGCCGTTGCGATCGGCTCTGCCGATCTCGAACAGGATTTGACCCTGACGGTCGACCATAGCTGTCCCGTCGGGAGCTGCCTGCGCCAGTTCATCGCTGCCGCCATCCTGCTGCTGGTGGAAGGCAACAGAATGCGGCTGACCGACCGAGCTATCCGGTTTGGCGGAGCCGAAGACGGCCTTGCAGGGACAAGCGTGCAGGACCTGCTGCACGGCGGCCGCGATTGCTACGACCGGCTGGAGCAGATCGTGACGCACGTAGCGGGCGAGAGCTTCGCGCAATTCGCAACCACCAACCTGTTGCTTGCCGCCGGTATGACGCAAAGCGTGTTGGCGGATGCCGAAGGCTTTCTGCCCCGACGCGCGACAGGCTATCGGCTCACCGCCGGGCGCGCGCACGCTTTCGAGACGGTAGCCGAGATCGGCACCGGCCTGCACGCGACAGCAGGTGATCTGCTGTTGTGGAACCGAGCGTTGTTGAACGGTCGGCTGCTGACGCATGCCGCAGTCGACCTGATGACGAACGGGTCGCGCGAAGGCACGCCCGGCCCTGAACTCGCGTCGATCGTCGAACGGCATCGCCTTGGCTGGGGGTTGGAAAGCGGTCGGATCCTGGGGCACCGCGCCTTCTGGCAGCGGGGCGAGGCGCCGGGGTTCGACGCCTGGCTGTTCCATTTTCCGGACGCGCGGATCGATCTCGCCCTGCTCGCCAATACCGAACAGGGTGCCGAGACGATCTTGGAGCCGATGCTGCGCGCGGTGTTGCGCGCCTAGCCGGAGTCGCGGCCGGCCTAGACCAGCCGGCTCTGCTTGATCGCGGCTTCGATGAAGCTCGCGAACAGAGGGTGCGGATCGAACGGCTTCGACTTCAGCTCTGGATGGAATTGCACGCCGACGAACCAGGGATGATCGGGGCGCTCCACGATCTCGGGAAGTTCGCCATCGGGCGACATGCCGGAGAAAACGAGACCGCCTTTTTCCAAGGCCTCGCGATAATGGACATTGACCTCGTAGCGATGGCGGTGGCGCTCCGAGATATCGGTGCCGCCATAGATATTGGCGGCATGACTGTTGCCGGCCAGGCGCGCGTCATAGGCGCCCAGCCGCATCGTGCCGCCCAGATCGCCACCCTGCTCACGCTTCTGCAGCCCCTCGGCGCTCATCCATTCGGTGATCATGCCGACGACGGGCTCATCGGTCGCGCCGAACTCCGTCGTGGAGGCCTTTTCGATCCCGGCCGTATTCCGTGCACCTTCGATGCAGGCCATCTGCATGCCTAGGCAAATGCCGAAATACGGCACTTTGCGCTCGCGGGCGAAGGCGACGCTCGAAATCTTGCCTTCGCTGCCACGCTCGCCGAAGCCGCCGGGTACCAGGATGGCGTTCATCGGCTCCAGCTTGGCCGCAATTTCTTGCTGGTCCTGCTCGAACAACTCCGCATCCAGCCAGCGGACGTTGACCTTCACGCGATTGGCGATGCCGCCATGAACCAGTGCCTCGTGCAAGCTCTTATAGGCATCCGGCAGACCGACATATTTGCCGACGACGCCGATGGTGACCTCCCCTTCCGGATTCTCGAGCCGGTCGACAATGTCATGCCAGCGCGTGAGATCGGGGGGGCTGCCAGGTTCGAGGTTGAAGGCCCGCAGCACGGCCGCATCCAGCCCGGCGGCGCTATATTGGATCGGCACTGCATAGATGTTCGGCGCATCGAGGGCCGGGATGACGGCTGTCAGCGGAACGTTGCAGAACAAGGCGATCTTGGCGCGCTCGCTCTCCGGCAGATCGCGCTCGCAGCGGCACACCAGCACGTCCGGCTGGATGCCCAGGCTCGTCAGATCGCGCACGCTATGCTGGGTCGGCTTGGTCTTCAGCTCGCCCGCGGCCGCAATGTAAGGCACAAGCGTCAGGTGGACGAAGCAGGTATTGTCGCGACCAAGATCGTTCCGCAGCTGGCGGATCGCCTCCATGAAGGGCAGGCTTTCGATATCGCCGACGGTGCCGCCAATCTCGCACAGCACGAAATCCAGGTCGTCGGTTTCCGCGCGGGCAAATTCCTTGATCGCGTCGGTTACGTGCGGGATCACCTGGACCGTGGCGCCAAGATAGTCGCCGCGCCGCTCGCGCTGGATGATCGACTGATTGATCCTGCCGGACGTGATGTTGTCGCTCTGCCGCGACGGTACGCCGGTGAATCGCTCATAGTGGCCAAGATCGAGATCGGTCTCCGCCCCATCGTCGGTGACGTAGACCTCCCCATGCTGATACGGGCTCATCGTGCCCGGATCGACGTTGAGATAAGGATCGAATTTCCGAATGCGCACGCGGTATCCACGCGCTTGCAAGAGCGCCGCGAGCGACGCCGCCATAAGGCCCTTGCCAAGCGAGGAGACCACGCCGCCGGTTATGAAGATGAACCGCGCCATGGGAGAAAAGGCTTAGCGGCCCGAACCCCAAATGGGCAAGCGGCGATTTGCCGCTGCCGTGCCGAAATGATTATTGAGCGAGCGGAACGGTGTTGTTGTCGGCGGGCGCCGGGGTCGGCGCAGGTGTAGCCGGGGTCGACACAGGCGCCGGGCTGCGTGCAAGGCTGGTGTCGATCCGGGTCGGGCTCTTGGACATGGTTACCAGCACCGCCAGGCCGATCGACAGAACCACGAAAATGGTCGCCAGAATCGCGGTCGTCCGCGTGAGGAAATCCGCCGCGCCACGTGCGCTCATCAGCCCTGCCGGGCTACCGCTGGAGGCCAGGCCGCCCCCTTCCGAGCGCTGCATGAGAATGACAGCCACGAGCGAAGCGGCGACGATGGCATGGACGACGAGAAGGAAGGTCAACATAAGCGCGCCCCGTTAGCGGAATGCATCACAAAGGGCAATCGAGTGCAGCGCAAGGTCATCGGGATGTCGGGTCGCTCCAAACGACATCCTGGTAGAGGCTGAACCGGGCGCCGACTGCCCGTTGTCCATGCAGGACGCAGACAGAAGCGACAACACCCATTGGTTACCGCCTTTATGCGTTCAACATCCCCCTGGCGGCATCAGCGAAGGCGGCGAAATCGGCATGGAGCGAAGGAAGCGCCTGCCGGAAATTGATGAAGCCGTGGATCATGCCTCCAGCCTCTAACCGATAGACAGGACCTCCCGCCGCCTCAACGCGATCGGCATAGGCGTGAGCGGCGTCCCGCAACGGATCCAGCCCCGCAGTATGCAGCAGCAGTGGCACCGGCGGGATCGGTCCATCCAGACAGTCGTGGCGCGGGTCGCCCGGCGGCGCGCAATACTGACGATCGAACCAAGCCATGTCATCCGCCCCGAGAAAGAAGCCTTCACCGAACGCGCGATAGGAGGGCCAATCGGTGCCGCCGCCGACATAAGGATACAGCGCCCAGCATGCCTTTACCGGAACGGCTGCAGGCCGGAGCGCGAGCTGCTGGGTGGTGACGATCGCCAGATTGCCGCCGGCACTGTCGCCGCAGGGGATGAGCCCCGTCACCTCGAAGCCGAACAGGTCCGGCGATTGCGCGGCCCAGCGGGCGGCCGCCTCTGCATCGTCAACCGCCGCAGGAAAAGGACTTTCCGGCGCCAGGCGATATCCGACTGCCAGCAGCGGCATGTCGAGCGTATCCGCCAGCCACGTACAGAAGCTGTGATGCGTATCGAGGTCGCCCATGACGAAGCCGCCGCCATGGAAGAAAAGGATAAGCGGGCCGGCCGTGCGATCGTGGCGGCGATCATAGAGCCGCGCGGGGATCGCGCCGCCGGGACCCGGCATCAGGCAATCCCGGATGCGCGCCAGCGGCAGTGGCGGCGCATCGGCCACGGCACAATTCGCCCGCATCACCAGCCGTGCCGCCTCGACCGGCAGGGTCGAGAGCGGCGGTGCGGCACTCTCCTGGATGAAGGCGAGAAAGCCGGCGACATCCGCGCGCGGCATTGCCGCACTCATGCGCTTTGCTCCATCAGCAGGACCGGCTTGATCACCGCGCCGGTCTCGGAATCCAGCACCGCCTGCTCGATCTCGGTGAAGGGATAGGTGCGCACGAGCTTTTCCATCGGCAGTCGGCCGGCACGATAATGATCGATCAACTCGGGAATGAAGCGCTGCGGATCGATGCCGCCCTCGACGACGCCGATAATGCGGCGGCCCATGCTCATCATGGCCGACGCATCCACCGGCACTTTAGGATCGGGCGGATAGACCCCGGCCAGCGCCAGTGTCCCACGGCCAGCAAGCAGGCCGACCGCGGGACCCAGCAACGCAGGCACGCCAGTTGTATCGATGATATAGTCGAACGGCCCAGCAAGCATGTCGAGGCTCGTCGCCGTTTCGGTGGCACCCAATTCGCGTCCAAGATCGAGCCGGTGCGTGTGACGATCCAGCAGCGCGATCCGGTTCGCGCCCGAGATCTTCGCCGCCATCACAGCCGCAAGCCCGACCGCCCCGGCCCCCAGTATCGCAATCGACTGGCCCGGGCGGACCTTGAGCGTCGCCAGTACGGTCCCGGCGCCGGTCTGGATGCCGCAGCCAAGTGGCGCCAGCAGATGCAGCGGCAGATCGGGATCCACCTTCTGCACGTTACGCTGGTGGGCCAAGGCCCGGGTCGCGAAGGCTGATTGGCCGAAGATGTTGCTGCCGACGCGATGCGCGCCGCGCCACAGCCCGCCCTGGTCCGGTGCCAATGTCCCCAGGAAGTTGCGCGGGACGAATTCCGGGCAATAACCGGGCTCGTGATCGTGGCAGGCCGGGCACATGCCACAGCTGTCGAAGCTGATGAGCACATGATCGCCCGGAGCAAGCCCGATGACCCCCGGTCCTACCGATTCCACCACGCCCGCACCCTCATGCCCGAAGACGGCGGGGAACGGCACCGGTGCGGCGCCGTCGCGCATCACCATATCGGTATGGCACACGCCGCACGCGACGATCCGCACCAATAGCTGATCACCGCCGGGCGGATCGATCCGAAGCGTCTCGATGCGGAATGCGCCGCCCGCCGTCTCGACGACGGCAGCCTGGATATCCATGCCGCGCGACCTTAGAACTTGAAGCCGAAGCGCGCATACCATTCACGCGGGCGATTATAGGTGCCGAAGAAGGTGCCGTCCGCGATGTTCGACCCGCCCGAGGTGAGGTAGCGGTCGTTCGTCAGATTGGTGGCGCCGATCGTCAGCGTCCAATGATCCCCCGGTTCCTGATAGGCGATGCTGGCGTTGAGCAGATCGACAGCCCCACGCCGGAGCAAATAGGTACGCTGGGTGTCGTTCCACACGCTGCTCGCATGACTCCAATCGGCCAGGAAGATGAGCGACCCGCCATTGCCGATGTGGGTCTCGTACCGTGGCGAGACGCTCGTCTTCCACTTCGGCGTCTTGGGCAGGGACGAACCGACGATCGTGCCGGCCTGGAAGGGGCTGGGCCCGCCGACGGCGGCGGCGGCGGCCGAGACGCTGGTATAAACGGCGTCGATATAGCCCAGCGAAGCATTGATCGTCAGCCCACGTGCCGGTGCGGCAATCGCTTCCAGTTCGAAACCGCGGATGCGCGCATTGCCCGCATTGGCGATGGTGGGCGAGGTCCCGATCTGAATGTTAAGCTGGATATCCTTGTAATCAGTCGAGAAGGCGGCCGCGTTCAGCTGCAATTTGTGGTCGAACAAGGTCGACTTGACGCCCGCTTCCCAGGTACTCGCTTTCTCCTCGTTGAAATCAGGCGCAACATTGCCTTGCGGGTTGGTCAGCCGGGTGGTCCATCCGCCCGTCTTGTAGCCGCGCGACCAGCTGCCATAGATCATCACATCGTCATTTGGGTGCAGTTGCACGCCGAATTTGGGTGAGAAGTCGCTGAACTTCTTGTGATTTACGCCTGGCACATAGACCCGCACCGGATTGTTGGGATCGGGATAGCCGAGGCCCGTCTGGCAGGTGACCGGCGCCAGCGGGAACGGCCCGTTGGGCGTGATATTACCGTTGGCATCGGAACAGCCGAACAGTTTGTAATTGAAGCCGTTCAGCTCCTGCTGTCCGCCTTCAAACTGTTTCTTCTCACGGGTGTAGCGGCCGCCGACGGTGAGTCCCAGCCAGTCGAACGGCCGATAGTCGATCTGCCCGAACCCGGCATAATTCTCGGTTTCCAGCCGGTTGGGTCCATCCACCTGCACCTGACCCTC